>NZ_CP134227.1:2416129-3020161 GCF_031656915.1 Nocardioides marmorisolisilvae
AGTCCATCATCCGCAGGCAGAAGATCTTGACGGTCCCGGACTTGCCGCGGCCGGGCTTCCCGAAGACGAAGATGTTGGGGTTGGTGACCGGGATGCTGTCGTCCTTGACCCAGCCGAGCGGGTCGCAGTAGAACGCGCCGCCGGACAGCAGGTCGATGCCGATCTGGGCGCCGGTCGGCGGCAGACCCTGAGCCGCGATCAGCGGCCACAGCACCGGGGTCTGCTCGGAGGTCATCCGCCAGGTCGAGAAGGGCGCGAGCGCGGGCGCCCATCCGGCGGCTCGCGCGCGATGACCGTGCGCGCCGACGTGCTGGTCAAACAGCCGGTCCTCCTCGAGCGCAGGTGGCGCCGCCGTTCGCGCCGGCACGGGGGCGCCGCTGTCGCGGAGCAGCTCGTCGATGCCGCGGCCGAACACCGCCCGTGCGCGTCGTCTCATCGGCGTCCTCGCCTCCTGGGCGCGCCGACGCCGAGCGGGACGCTTGCGGCGGCAAAGGCGGCGTCTTGAGCTCCGTCGAGTCGTTGCGGCACATAGCCCGCGAGCCGGACCGCGGCGTCGAGGCGTCGTCCGAACTCCTGGGTGGGCCAGTTGGCCGGGATGGTCACCGAGACCGCGGCGTAGGGCCGGACCAGGGAGCGACCGCGGGCGAGCTTCTCGTCGGTGGACCGCACTCGGTTGACGGTGCGGCGCTCCTTGGCCCGTTCGAGTCGTCCGGTCCGGCGGCGCAGCTCGGCGCCCGTGACCGCCGACATCTCCTCACGACCGGTGATCTTCTCCGCCGACCGTGTCGACATCGGCGCGAAGAAGACTGTCAGGGAACGGCGCTCACCGGCTGCCGACGGGACGAGCACCGGGGCGAGGGCACCGAGCACAGCACCCTGCTCTGGAAGCAAGACGGTGTCGGTGATGCTGCTCCAGTCTCCATGGCTGTATTGGCGCAGCTCGGTGCTGGCCGTACTGGGCCCGGCCGCGGCCAGTGACACTCCGGTTGCCACCTGGGGTAGGGATCGGGCGGCGACGTCGGCTGCGGACAGCAGGGCGCGGTCGCCGGGCTCGAACCCGGTGCGGATCGCGACGGCGAGGCTCGCGGAGTCCAGCCAGGTCACGGCCGTGCACCCCATCGGGCCGAGCAGACGAGCCTCGATCTCGCTCAATGCGCCATAGAGCACCCGGGCACGACCGGCGATGCCGCCGCCGGCGCGTTTGGCCGACCTCGAGATCCGGTCCTCGCCGACCACGACGCTCACGAAGGCCTCGCTGCGCACCGATGCGGGCATCAGCTGTTCGGACAGCTGGTCGTTGGTACGGCGGGCCAGGTCGGGTCCGTCCGCCCTGCGATGCAGCCGCACCCAGTCCTCGCGTTCGGCACCGTCATCGGGGACCGTGCGCACCTGGATGGCGACCAGGTCCACCAGCTCGGTGCGGGTGGCTGCCTCGCACAGCTCGGCCAGGCCCGCCCCCATCCGGTCTCGGGTGTCCGCCTCGGTCAGCCCGAGCCCGGGGTGCTCGATCCGGGCGGTGGCCGCCCAGGTGCGGGCCGCCTGATGCTGGATGACCGCGACCCGGGTCAGCAGATGTCCGTACGGCGGGCCGTCGTGGATCTGCACGCCGGCCAGGACGCCGGGGAGATCGGCCTGGTCCAGGTCCTCGGCTATCCCGGCGGCGACCTTGGACTGCCAGGTCGTCCACCCCATCAGCGCGCCGAGGCCGTGCGCAGC
The DNA here is from genome assembly GCF_031656915.1 of Nocardioides marmorisolisilvae. Taxonomy (NCBI): domain Bacteria; kingdom Bacillati; phylum Actinomycetota; class Actinomycetes; order Propionibacteriales; family Nocardioidaceae; genus Nocardioides; species Nocardioides terrisoli. Next base: position 2,417,846 of record NZ_CP134227.1, read on the forward strand.
GAGCACCCCGACCCATTGTGCCGTCGACCAGCCGCGCACCGGGACGACTACCAGCAGTGCGACCCCGGCCCAGGCGGGCAGCCACAGTGCGAGCCACCCCCACATCGCAGCGTTCACCGCGATCCATGCCGGGATGCCCGAGAGCACCAGCAGCGCCAGTTGGATGCCGGTAAGTCCGAAGAACCAGCCGGTGCGGTCCTTCATGTATTCGCCGTAGACCGTCATCGTCGATCACCTCTCATGTCCCCCGCTCCAAAGCAGCTCACAGCGCCGCTGCAGCGCCGGCAGCGCCCGCTGCTCCCCTGGCAGACCCAGCCCCGGCCGATGATCCCGCCGCTGCTGCGCCGCCGGCATCGCCTGCGCCCGCGGAGCCGGCACCGAGGCCTCGTCCCCCCGATGGCACCGGCACCGGCACCGGTCCAGGCGGCAGTGCGGGCGGTGGTCCCAGCGACCCCGGAGGTGCCTCGTCGGGGCCTTGGGAGCCCTCGTCGTACGGCTCGGGCCGATCAGAATCTTGGGAGGCGGCGGTGCCACCGGTGCGATGCCTCGACGGGGTGGCGGTGCTGGCGTAGCTCGGGTAGTAGGGGTGGGAGTGTCCAACGCCTGAGGTGCTCAAGATGTCACTGCCCACCGCGACCGATCCCGCTGCCATCCGGGCCACCCCGGCGAGCAGGCCACCTGCCGCGGCGAACCGGCTGCTGGTAGCGGTGTCCGCGGTTGCCTCGCCCGAGGATCGACCGGCGCCGTCGTCCTGGGTGGCTGCTGGACCGGCAGTGTCGCCTCGGGAGAGCAGCCCCGAGATGCCTCCGTGGGCGGCCAGGGAGGTGCGCATGGCCGCGCCGCTGGAGGTGCCGGGCTCGACGAAGGCGAGCAGCCGGAACAGCACCAAGGGGCAGATCGCGCCGATCAGGATCAGCAGGCTGCTCACCACCGCCATCCCGACCGCAGCAGTAGTGTCGTGACCCGCGCCAGCGGTGATTCCTTCGGAGATCCGCTCCCCCACCCCGAGCACCAGCGCCGCCAAAGGAGCGACCAGTAGCGCAGCGAGGAACCAGCGCAGGCTGCGCCAGAACCACGTTCGACCCAGCTCCGCCATCAGGCCCCCGGCCGCGATCGGGGAGGTGGCGACCAGCAGCAGCAGCGCGGCCTCGCGGACCAGCATGATCAGCAGGTAGGCGATCGCGGCCGGCCAGATCAGCAGCCACGAGCAGATCCCCAGCACCGTGGCCGTGGTGGTGTCGGTGATCTGTCGTGGCCACCCAGCCCCGGGGTTGAACCCGGAGAAGCCATGAATGCCCAGTAGGCCCTCGAGCAGACCGTGGGTGAGCCCGGAGGCGGCCGTGACCAGGGCGCCGGCGACCCCGACGTACCCCAGCCATACCGCGCCGAACTGGGCCAGTCCAACCAGCACCCGCGCGATCGACTGGCCATCGCGCTTGAACGCAGCAACCCCCACCTGGAAAAACGCCATCACCAGCGCCACCGACAGGCCGATGCCGAAGGTGTACGGGTACACCGCGCCCATCGGCCCGGCGGCGGACAGGTCAGGAGTGGTGAACGCATCGATGACCTTGAACGCGAGCTTGAGGATCCACAGGCCCGAGGACCAGGCGGCGACCATGGCCGCGGTCAAGGTCTGGCCCACCGCTTCGGTCGCGGCGCTGCCGAGCCAGTGCAGCGGGTTCACGTCATTCCAGCCGAACAGCGGCGCCAGGAGTCGGCTACTCATAGCTCAGCTGCGCGTATCCCGCGGCACGGGCAGCCTCGGTGCCGGGCCATATCGACGGCGGTTGGGCGGGCTCGGCTCCAGGCCCGATCAACCATCGCGCATCGGTGGCCGACCAGACCATCCGCTGACAGTCCGCGGCGGCGGTCCGCGCCGTACGGGACGCGGTGGCGGTGACTACGAAGTCGACACATCCCACGACGTAGTTGTCGCCGATCGTGCCCTTGATCAGTCCCATCGCCGGACTCGCCGATACGGCCAGGTCGGTCGAGCCGGTGGCCGGTAGGCCTGCAGTACCCAGCATGTCGGCGATCGCCTTGACCCCCGACCATGACTGCGCCGTGGGTCCGCCCGGTTGGGCCCAGGCAGAGATCACCCGCTGGGCAACGGGGACCGAGGCTGACTGCAACGCGGCCTGGTCGATGGCGACCAGTTGTGCAAGCGCGCCGCCCGGCGTGTGCGGAAAGCCGGTGGACACTCCGACCGGGCCGAGCCGCTTCGGCGCCGGAAGATGCAGGACTGCGAATTTGGCAGTGATCAGCGGACCGGGTCGGGCTGCGTCTGGATCCGTCGCCGGCATCGGCCGCTCGGCGATCCGGTCCCGAGCATCGCCCCCGCTGCTGGCCACGCCTGCGTGGTCGCGACCGGCTGTGCCCGGATGGGCGGGGTGCAGCATGTAGTAGATCCCCAGGCCCATGCCGGCCAGGGCGAGCAGGGATGCGACCACGAGCCCGCCGAGGAGGAGCAGTAGCCGGCCGCGTCCCCACGATGAGCCGGCAGTCTCCGATCGCCGGCGTTGAGGTCCGTCCTTGCGGTTCTGGTGGCTGTGCATCAGCAGCCGGCTCCGGTGATTCCGGTGACGATCGCGTAGACGGCAACGAACATGACCGCGCACAGCACAGTGATCGCGAGTCCCATTGCACCGAGTCGGGATCCGTGTGGGTGTGCGAACACTCGCGCCAGGATGATCGTTCCGATGGAGACGAAGCCGCCGATCACGATCAGGGACAGGGTGCCCCATTTGACCCAGCCGAGGATCTGGTCGTCCCAGTGCCCCATCCCGGGCGGCGCCTTCGGGCACACGTTGGACATCAACACGATCAGGTGACTCATCATCGCTCCTTCATCGAGGGGTTCGTCCGTGTCGACTCGGCGGGCTCGGCCGCGAGCAGATCTGCCAGCCGGGCACCAGCGGCGAGTACTGACCTGGGCAGCGGTGTGCTGTCGATGCCGCTGATGGCGAGCCGTCGATCGCCGGACACGAGCACCATCTGTCCGGCGGCGGCGAGCCGCCTGGCGCGCGGACCCATCGATGCGTGCACGGGTCCTTGCCAGCGGCGCGATCCGAGCGGTGCGATGGCCGCGAGCACCGCCGTGGTCGGTAGCTGCTCCAGGGCGAGTTCGGCGCGGCGTACGCCGGGCACGGTGGCCCGACACACCATCACCACACTCGCGCTGCTCGCGTCCAGGCCATCGGCGTCCGCGGTACTGCTCGCGGCATCGATCACCCGCCGCGCGGGTGGCCCGCAGGGGGCTGTTGGTGTCGCGAGCGGTTCTTCTGGATGAGCCCGGCGAATCGTAAGGTTGCCGCGGGTGCCGGCACTCCAGCCGGACCGGTCGGTGCCGAGCTCACGGTCCGCGGCGCAGATCAGGCCAGATCGCTGCGTGGGCGCCAGGTCGATCAGTTCGACAGGTGGCCCCTCACGCTGCGCCAGGGCCTCGGCGATGGCCAGCGCGATGGTGCTGGTCCCAGCGCCCGGCTCCGCACCGACGACGGTGACCTGCTGGCCGTCGGCGGCGCTTCGGAGCGCGGCCGGCTCGGGGCCGTTCGCTGACGAGGTCTGCGCGGCCGGGATCGGCCGGGGCGGCGACCACGTCGCCGGAGCACTGTCGTCCGCCAGTGTCGCGAGCAGCTCGGCCACGGTTAGCGGCGAGGGGCGCGCCATGCCGGCGCTGTTGTCAGTGGCGACCAGTGTCATCGGCGGTCTTCCCTACTGCCGACCTTCAGCCCGAGCCGCAGCAGCTCGGGGTCGATCGTGGCGAGGATCCGGCGCGCCTTGGCGGCGCGGCGTAGCCGATCAGACAGCGCGTCCAGGTCTGCCAGCGTGGACTCGACGTCGCCGCGCCGCATGGTCTCGATGAGGTCGGCAACCCAGTGCCGATCGCTGGCGTCGAGCAGCCGATAGGGCGTCGCGGGCCGGTCCGCTCGAGGGTCCTGATTGTTCGTCACGACCCCAAAGGCAGCAGCGCTGAGGTGGTGTGGACACATCTCAGGCGGCCTCGTGCAGATAGCGCGGTACGGCGTCGCGCAGCCGGGCGAGGATGCGGTCACGTTCCCGGGAGATGGTCTTCGGGCAGACCCCGCGCCGCTCGGCCAGTTGGCGGGTCACCGCCTGGGGGCACACACCCTTGCGCATGGCCGGTCGCTGCTGGTCCTCGAAACTCTCCGCAGCCGCGAGCAGCTCGACGAGGAACTCCATCTCTGCGCGGCCAATGACCCGACTCCTCCGCGCCCAGCCCAGCAGATCGGCCAGCTCGATGGCCGCATCTGCGACACCCGGGGTCGAAAGAACCGGGCGGACGAACTCGTCCCAGCCATCCTGGTCCCGGAAATGGAGCTCTCGGATCGAGCGCTGCGGGCACAGCAACTTGACCGCCTGCGCTCGGGTATCTCGCAGGATGTTCGCGGCATAGGCGCGTCGGCGACGCTGCCAGGGAAACGTACGGATCCGTATCCACAAGCAGGACAGCACCGTCGCATCGCTGTCCTGACACGTGTCCGCCAGACCATGCATCAGGCATCGAGCTCCAGCCTCGAGCTGATGCACCACCGCATACGCCGCCAACTCGTCGTCGCCACCGTCATAGGCAGCGAGCCGGACAAGCGCGCCCAACGGGCCATCGGCATCCGCACCCCTCAGGCTGTGGACCTCCGCGAGGCCGTCGTACGGCGCGAGCTCAGGCTCGGCGCTGACCCAGCGCTCCCACACCGGTCCGGACACTCGTTCGACCAGTTCGTCGGGACAGATCCCCAGCCACACTTCGTTGCGCACAGTCGTGCTCCCTTCGGTGAACTTTGCGAAGGGCTCACGCTCGGCTGGCGGCCTCACCACATGGCTCACCACACGGCTGACCACCGGCCCCGGCGGCAGGGGTAGATGTGTGGTGAGGTGCCGCTGGGCCATCGAGGGGCGCGAAATCTTGACGGAATGTTGACGGGTAATGGGTATGCTGGGGTCATGTCCAGCGCATTCGCCGAGGAGGCCATCCGGATCCACCGCACCGCAGCGCTCTCGGACTCGCTGATCGCCGAAGCGGTCGGCGCCAAGCCGAGCACGGTGCGCGACTGGTTCAACGGGCGCAGTTCACCGACCGGGCCGCGGGCCCGTCGACTGGCCGAGCTCGTCGAGATCACCGATCGCCTGGCCCGGGTGATGCAGGCCCGCTACATCCCGCTCTGGCTGGTCAAACCGGTCGAGGCGCTCGATGACTACGCTCCGGTGGAGCTGATCGCCCGTGGCCAGGCACGTGAGGTGGCTCGGCTGATCAGCGCCCTGGAGTCACCCGGCGCCGCCTGAGCGCCACCACGCCACCGTGCCCTTGGACGTCGACCCGATCCGGATCGAAGGCAGTTGGGTGCGCCATGTCCCCGCCGGGCTGGACCCCAACGGCCGCCCTGATCCTCCACCGGACAACCGCTGGCAACGCGGCGACGTCGTCGACGCGCTGTACCTGGCCGACAGCCCCGCGTGCGCGTGGGCGGAGTGGTACCGACATCTGGCCGAGGCAGCACTTCCTCCGAACTTCGCGCTCCCCCGCGACCTGTGGACCTACCGGATCCGCAACCTAGAGGTAGCCGACCTCTCCGACGCAGCCCGGCTTGCCCGGGTCGGACTGGCCACCCCCCTCCCCGGCCGCCGGAACTGGCGCCAGTTCCAACACGTCGGCGAGCAGCTGTACACCGAAGGGTGGCGCGGCCTGGTGGCGCCCAGTGCGGCCCGGCCACGCAGCATGGTCCTCGTCATCTTCCTCACCGACCATGCCGTCGCCGATGAGGTCACCCCAGTGCGTCACCTGCGCATAGCCGAGCCGCCAGCACCGCCCACCGGCATGCGCACCTGAGCCAGCCGTCGGCTGGCGCCGAATCGTCCAGCGAGCGCCTGAGGTCGCCGGCGTACCCGTGGTGGGTCGCCCCCCGAGGTGGTCGCCACAGCCGGCGCCCTATGAGGAGTGGACCAGGGCTTCTCGGATCGCGCCGAGGTGTCGCTGTGTGTACTCGGCGTGATGAAGCCAGACCTGACCGTGACCCTCGCCCCATAGGCGTGCCCAGGGTTGGGCTCGGGTGGCGTGCCCGTTGCGGAGCAGGTTGTACATGCTCATGATGCGAGGAACGAGGAGATCGGCCAGTTGGTCGCGCTCGCTCTGGTCCAGACGGTAGCCCTCGGCGAGCGCCGCTATCCGTCGACAGGCGGAAGCGGTCGGGACGTGCGGCTCCAGGCCGCAAAATCCGTGCGCCGCATAGGCCAGGTCCCACAGCCGCGAGCCAGGGCCGGCGTTGTCCCAGTCGATAAAGACCCACCGCCTCCTACCGAGAACGAGATTCCACGGCGCGAGGTCGTGATGGATGACCAAGTCCTCCGCGTCCGGGGGGATGACGACGTTCCACTCGGCGTCGGCCGGAGGAGTGAACTCCGCGGACGCGTCATGGAAGTCACGGATCAAGGCCCCGACCCGTCGGGCCGCCTCGAGGTGGTCATCTGCCGCGAAGGGCATTTGGATCTCTCCGTCGACGTACTCCAAGACATGGCGCCCGAGGTCATCGAAGCCGAGAGTGCGCGGCGCTGCTGTGTACCCGACATCATTGAGGTGGTGTAGCAGCGCGTGGACCGAGCGCGACCAAGGCCCGGCAGGACGGCGGACCGTGTCTCCGACCCGCACCACTGCTGTGCCCACGTTGCCACCAGCGAGCTTCTCCTCTTCAAAGCTGCGCTCCACGGTGGGCAGCGTGCCACATCACCCGACCCGCAGGTGGTGATGAGCCTGTGCCGCCGAGCGAATCCAAGAACGATGCTCGATTGAATTGATCATCCGGCAGCGGGCTCTGGAGCCGTCGGGGCGGCGCTCGGCGGCGCCGTCACCGCGGACGGACTGTCTTGGGGTGTTCGGGGAAGAGGATCTCGAGGGCGATGCGCACCTCGGCCCAGCGGTCGGCGCCGATCCTGGCGGAGAAGTCGGCCTCCATGGCGGCCATACGCCGGCGGGCTACCGCGAGACCCTCGAGACCGCGCTCGGTGTAGCGGACGACCACACCCCGACCGTCGACCGGGTCCGGTTCGCGGCGGACCACTCCGCGCCGTTCCAGATCATCGACGACCTTGGTGATCGCCTGACGGGTGACTCCCGCGGCGGCAGCCATCTCGCTGGGACGGGCTCCGAGCTCGCCGAGGTTGCGCAGCACGACGTGGTGCCCGGGATTGAGCTCGCTGAAGCCGGCGCGAGTCGCCGCCGCGGCCACCTCGGCGTCGACAGCGGCATGCGCATCGCGCAAGAGGACCTGCAGGCTCTTCGGCATCACACCACGCTACAAATAGTTCACCATGGTTGACAATATTGCCACGCGGGTGGATGCTCAGAAAATCGATCTCGGATGACAGCGGCAACGCCGCGGGAAGTAGTACCCGATGCCTACAGTGCTGGCCTTCCACGAAGTCGAGAACGTCGACCAATGGCTCACCTCGCCCAAGCGGACCGAGCTCTTCGGGAAGTACGACGTCACCCAGATCCGCACCTTCACCGACCCCAACGGCTCCAACCGCGTCGGGCTGATCCTGGAGGTGCCCGACCTCGCAGTGGTGCCGAAGGTCCTCGCGGATGAGGAGATGCCCGCAGCGATGCAGCATGACGGCGTCCGGCCCGAGACACTGCTGATCCTGCAAGAGATCTCGCGCTGATGACCCGCGTGGTCGTCAACCACCTGCGGCTCGCGGCACCGCTGACGGAGTCGGTCATCGGTGCTGCCGGCGAGGTCTGTGAACAGATCCTCGCCGCAGGCGCACGATCCGTCAGCGTCGTGCAAGTCGACGACGGCCACGCGATCCTCGTCCTGAGCTTCCCTGACAAGGAGACCGAGGAGCGGGTCTCCACCGACATCGGCGGACCCTGGATGCGAGAGCACCTGCTCCCGCTGCTCTCCGGACCGCCCGAGCGCAGTTCAGGGGTGCTGGTCGCCGGGACGCCATAGAGATCCGCACTTGCCTTGAGTCGCGACCGCCTTGACTCGAACGGGAGACGACCATCAAAAGTGGTGTCCGGCAAGCTCGCTGCCACCGGTGACGACCCGAACCGGATCGACGTGGGCGAGACGTCCGTCGAGGAGCACCACGCACTGCCGACGCCGGAACGCCGATGCGCAGATTCTGGTGCGATCCGCCAAGAAAACCCATGGTTTGGGGGCCCGATATGGCCATGAAGTGCCAAACTGAGGACGTCGCGACCACCCCGCCGAGGTTGGTCGTGGCCGATCAATCTGATCCACCTGTGCTGGCTCTCCACCAACGACCTCGAGGAGTGTTCCGGATGGATTTCATGCCCCTGAACAACACCATAGTCGGGCTGGCCGCGGGAATCGGACTGATCGGGATCGCCCGAATCGTCTGGAAGTTGCAGGTGTCCCCCTCGGTCCCAGATGAGACCTGGGTCGAGGGATTCTCCGCGGAGGGCTGGGCACTCGTTTTCGCCCCGGCCGGATTCATCCTCACGGCGATGGGCCTGGCGATCACCATCGGCTGGCCCTACCGCATCCCGGCCGTGTTCGACGCGAACATCCTGTTCGGGGAGCCCGCGCTCGGGTTCGGTGCGCTGCTGCTCGCCGCCGCGTTCTATCTGTGGAAGGAACGTGGCATCGTCAGCCGAGCCAGGCTTTGGCGCACCCTAACGCCTGTCTCTCTGTACATCTTCGCTCTCGGATTGATGATGGGTGCGTGCGCTATCTCCTGGTGGCGCTATGAGCTCGGCGCCGCACCGCCGACAGAACCGATCAGCGGCACGATCGTGGGCGGTCACCCGCTGATCGAGTCCATCCCGCTGTTTGTCCTGTACGGCCTGGTCGCACTCGGCGCCCTCCTGTTTCCCCTGCTGACGGCCGGACGGGCCAGTGGTCGCAACGCCGGATGGTTGACCCCACAAAGGCAAGCCACCATCGGGACGATCATCTATTGGACCTGGCTGATCGCCGGCGTGGTCTTCATGTTGTTCAGCGCCCTGAACTACTACACACACATCGGGTCCCTGCAAAACGACAACATGCACACGCACTACAAGTGGTAGATCCACCCGCGGGCCGCCGTCCTAGCTCCGCGGATCACCAACAACGCAAGGGTGTGCACATCCACACTCAGAGCGCGAGCGGTCGCATCGCCCGCCAAAGTTCAAAACGGAGCGCGCAACCACCTCGACGCTCCGGCGAGGAGCCCCGTGAGGGGTCATCGTTCCGCCTTCAGGCGTCGGGTGCGGAATCCCAGTCGACCAGTTGACTCTTGATGGACAGCAACTGCCGCGGCTTTCCGGTGGAGTCGCCGAAGTGCCGGTAGGGGAACCCCACCGCGGCGATGCCAGCCCGCGCGAACCGTTCGGCGAACGCGTCGAGCCGCATCTCCCGGGTGGCGACCAGGCCGTGGCCGAGGATGACGACGGGCGGGCGTACGACGCCGCCCGGCAGAACAGCCACGCGGCGCAGGTGGCGGCAGGTGAGTGGCTGATTTGTCATCTCTGGGACCGTGAGGCCCTCGCATTCAACGAGGAGTCGATCAGTCTTGCCGATCCGCTGACACGTACGGCGTGACGCGATCTGCTGCTCAAGGCGTTGGCGTCGGTCCCCGGGCCAACGTGATCGGACTCGGGTGCGGCACGGCCCTTCGCACGCGCCTGGTCACGCACTGATGCCTTGGGTGAGCGAAGTCGACGGCGTTGAGCCAAACGTCGGACGGCGATCGCCTGCGCGCAGTACGGTGCCTGCGGGGCGGGAACCGGTTTGGTGTGCGGACCAACGGAAGGTTGTCCTGATGAAGTTCCCGACGAAGACCAATCGACGTGCTCCGGCTCTGGTGGCCGCCGGCGTGATGTTCGGCGCAGCGATCACTGGAGGTCTGGCCTACGCGTCCGGGATCCCCGGAGGCGACGGCGTCATCCAAGCCTGCTACGCCAATAGCGGCAACGCCAACCTGCGGGTGGTCGACGATGCTGCGGCATGCAGGTCCAACGAGGTTGCGCTGAGCTGGAACCAGAAGGGCGTCCAGGGCGACACCGGTCCCGTCGGCCCACAAGGCCCGAAGGGCGAGACCGGCGCGACAGGCGCCACCGGCAAGACCGGCGCGACAGGACTGACCGGCAAGACCGGCGCGACAGGACTGACCGGCAAGACCGGCGCGACAGGACTGACCGGTAAGACCGGCGCGACAGGACTGACCGGCGCCACCGGTGCGACCGGCGCCACCGGCGCGACCGGCGCGACCGGACCACAAGGCCCCAAGGGCGACACCGGGCCGGCAGGCCCCGCAGGTGTGGCGCCGTCGCCGCTCTTCGCCGTCGTGAGCGCCGCCGGAGTTCAGCTGCACGGCACGGCCACCGCCGTGCAGGCCGGTCGCACTGGCGTCTATGGGGTCACTTTCGGCCGTGACGTCTCTGCGTGCGCGTACAACGTCACGGTCTCGAGGGTCATCAACGATGGCCCCCCTGCGATGGCCATCGCCGGAAGCTGGGGTGGCCGGAACCTCGAAGTGGATATCTACGACGCGGCTGGCAACCTCGCCGATCTGCCCTTCTACCTCACGGTGACCTGCGCTAACTAGGCGCCGTCTAGCCACGCGTTGACCAGAGGCGTGCCCACACGGCTACGGTGAGCGCAGATGCGGCTTACCGTCCCATCCCCAGGACTGTGGCCGTTCGCGGGGATGGCGGTGGTGGAGGCGCGTCGTCGTCGCTGCGGTTGAGCACTTCGCGGCTCAGATAGATCTCGGCCTCGACTGAATGACCGCCCGCGCGGAGAGTAGCGGCGAGGTCGAGTCGGGGCTTGTCCTCGTACGGCGCGGCTGCGATGGCGATCTGACTCGCCCACGCAGCCAACTCAATGTCTCGGCTTTCAAGACCGTGGGTAGCGACGATGTGAGCGACGTCGACGATGCCCGCGGTCAGGTACTGATCAACCGGAGTCTGCGCGAGCCATCCATAGCCGCCGGGGCGCTGCTGGTCGAACGGCACGCCACCAACGAGCTCCAAGGCGGCCCTTAGATCGTCGATACCCTCGGCACCGCGCGCTTGGCCGCGGGTCCGAAGCCGTTTGAAGAGACCTGCGTCGCAGAGCATCTTGTCGATCCGGTACAGCGGCACGCCTCGTGCCTTGGCGTGCGAGGACAGCGTCGCTTCCGGAAGGTATGGCGCACCCGTGTCGGGATCGGTGCCCAGCCACCGGCGCAGGGTGTTCATTCGGCTGTGCATCGTGTTGTTCTGGACGCCGAAGGCTTCTGCGACCTGTTCGGTGGTGGCGCCGTCGTCATGAAGGGCCAGGTACGCGACCAGCTCGATGTAGTACGCGGGCCGGCGCGCTAGATCCACGGTTCGTTCGCCGCTGGCCTGGACCTCGAGTGGGCCAAGGACACGCAGCCTGGGTCGGTGCGTCGATTCGCTGTGCCACAGGTCGAGGTCTTCGTCGAGGGTGGGATCCAGCCTGCTGATGCGTTCGGCCGTCGCATCGTCGACCTGCGGTGCAAGCACCTCGACGTCATCAGCGGTGGTTGCAGCCGCTTGGACGTAGCGCTGGGTGGGAGCCATCAGCAGTGAGTGCTCGGGCGTATCCGCGTTCCGCGGGCTGGTGTGTTCTGGGAGTAGGGCGCCGGCGGCGTCGCTGATACCGACGGTCGCGGTGGAGCTCGAGTCCGCGGGCATTGCGGTATCGGTGCCTGGGTCGGCATCGGTGCCGGGTGTTGCATCTGGGGTGCGGGCGGGATCGGTGAGCAGGGCAGCCAGGGTTCGGCCCTGCTCGGCCGTGAGTTGGTTCGCGCTCAGGTCGGTGCCGTCGAGCAGCAGATGTCCGTGAGCGTCCAGCTCGATGGTCCGTGCCCCCGCGATCAGCTCGGCGCCGCCGGCCAGGACCAGCGCGGCGGCCGAGCGGCTCGGGCTCAGGCACAGCTCGTCGAGCAGGCCCGCGATCGCTGCCTGGTCCGGGGTGACGGCGGTGATCCGGATCTGAGGGGTCCACGCTTCTGCGCCGCGGCCGTCGAGGCGGGCTTGCAGCACGCTGGCACCGGTCATGGTGAGTGCCTCGCGCATCCGTCGTACCGCCTTGCCGAGGGATTCCAGGTCGGGGCCCTGCTCGGGGTGCAGTCGCGAAGGGTTCAGGGCGGGTAGCTCGGGCGCGAATCCACTGATCGCGATGTCGACGTCATCGGACCACTTGTTGAGCGCCAGCTCGGCGGCGATGAATCGGGCGAGGTTCTCACACCGCTCAGCGTCGCCTCCCAGGTGCAGGACTCCGGCGCATTCCAGGTCCAGCAACCAGGTGGCGCCGAAGGCATCGATGCCGACGGCGACAAGTGCCGGGTAGGGAGCGGTCGCGTCGGTCTCCTGCAATCTGACGCTGCGGTCCAGTGACCATCTCCGATTGCCGTCGACGCTGCTCCACGGGGCGGGCGGCGGTGCCGTCGCGGGTTGATCGAGGATCAGATCGATCCGGTCGTCGGCGAGCCGCACCGCTCGTAACTCGGGAAGCTGGCCTCCTGTGCGGGCGATGTCGCTCGCGAGGTTTCGCAGGGCGAGGTCCAGGTCATGGGCCGCAGCCGCTCCGGCGGCACCGATGGAGCGGACCACGGACTCCGCGGGGACCAGGTCGTGCCGCGTCGGGGCGATGGCGCTCCCTGACCGGCGGCCGCGGAACCGCCGACGTCGTTCGGCCATGAACGCAGCCAGCACCCCGCCGGCGAGCAGCATGCCGCCACCGGCCAGGGCAGCCACCAAGCCGCTGTCATCGCTCGGTCGCGGGGCCTGGCGGGCCGCCGCATCGCGGGATGACTGCTGGCCGCCCTCGGTGGGCCGGTTCGACCGGTGAGCGCTGGGCGCGCCCGACCGCTGTGGAACGCGCTGGTTCGGTAGGGCGGCCGGCACCGGGGCGGACGGCGCTGAGTTGTCGTCGACGCGTGTGCGCCGGTCCGGGGCTTCGTCGTACCGAGGACGGACGGGGGCATTCGGCGTGGTGGTCGGCCCGCGGTGTGCGTATGCCCGTCCGTCTGGTGGCGTGGGAAAGGACGTGGGCTCGACGGGGATGCGCAGGTGCTGGCCCGGGTAGATCAGGTCCGGGTCGCTGATCCGCCCCCGGTTTGCGTCGTAGAGACGCGGCCACTCCTCGCCGTCGCCGTAGGCGGACTCGGCGATCCCCGACAGCGTGTCGCCGGCTTCCACGACAGTCCATCCGGAGCCGCTGGATGCGGCAGCCCTGCCGGTTGCGGCCCGTCCAGGGATGCGCAGCGGCCAGCCTGGCTGGAGATCCCCGGCTGGGTCGAATCGTCGACCATCAGGCATGACCCGGTGCTGGTTGAGGTCAGCGATCTCGCGCCAGCGCTCCCCGGCTCCGAGGTTGCGCTCGGCGATTGCCCACAGGCTGTCGCCCTTGCGGACCTCGACGAGTCGGCTCACCGATGGGGTCTGGTGCGACCGCCTTGCGACGGGCTGCACGCCGACATCGGCGGAGTCCGGTCCCTGCTGCCCTGGCGCCGTTGGCTCGATGGCGGTTGTCGCCGCTGTCGCTGCACCATGCGCGGGCGGAACTGTGGTGCTGGCCACGGTCGCCGTAACGCCGACGGCTACCACGGCCTGGATCAGCAGCCGGGCGAGGCTTTGTTGGCTGGCGAAGGTGCCGGGGACGGTGGCCATCCACTGTGCGGAACGACCGGCCGCGATACGAACCTCGGCGAGTGCCTCGACACACAGGCAGAGCATCGTCTGGGCCCAGAAGAGCCATACCACAACGGCAAGCAGGCCGAGCAGCGCATCGTTGGTCACCGGATCGGACCAGCTCCAGTCGGTTCCTGGCAGCGGGTTGCCGATGGTCTCGATCAGCAGTGCGGGCACGCCGAGGCCGATCGCGACGATGATCACGAGGGCGACGACTGCCTTCAACCATGGTGCCAGGCGTTGGGTCATGGGGTGTCTTCCGTGATCGCAGTGGCGGTAGCGCTCTCGTGGATGGGAAGCGATCCGATGCCGATCACGCTCAGGATCCCGGTGCGCAAGGTCCCGTTGACCGTGACCCTCACGGTGGCTCCATGAACGCTCACGGTTCCGTGCATCCCGGCCGCGCGGAGGTAGTCGGAGCCGCGTTGTCGCGCCTGCGCCGCGGCGACGTAGTCATGACCGGACCGCACGGATGCACCAGACAGTGCATCGGCGGCGGTCCGAGCGGCCTGGCCGGCTGCGCGGGCCGAGGCCAGACATGCGTCGACGAGTCGGCCGCCGTCGACGACGAGGCCCAGCAGCACGGTGAAGGCGCCCGCGATGATCAGCAGAGCCCATATCGATGCGCTTCCCTGGTCGGGTCTCTGGGCGTTCATCGCAGTGTCCGGTGCTGTTCGATTGGGACCACTGCGGATGCGGTGAAGTCGCGGTGGCCGGGTAGTCCGAATCCGGTGATGTCGGAGAGGTCGGCGGTGCAGGTGACCAGAGCTTGGATGTGGCCGCCGGGCCTGAAGGCGTGGGTGTCGATGCGCACCGTCAGGTGGGCGCAGGAACGCCCGTGTTCGGCGAAGCTGCGGCGTGCGGCCGCTTCGCCGGCGGCGGATGCGGCACTTGAGTCCTGGGTGAGTGAGGCAGCCCGGGCTGCGGCGTAGGCCGCCGCATTGGACTGTCCCCGGGCATCGACATAGCGGGCGCCCGCCGCAATCACCAGGATCGCTGCGACCAGGATCGGGGTGAGCAGGACCAACTCGATCGACATCGAGCCGTTCTCGCTACGCCGACCCTTCCGCCCCTCGGCAGTGCAGCCGATCACTGGGCTCATGGTTGGCCGCCCTGTGGTTGGGCGGCTGGGACGAAATGTTCGACCGGTCCTTCGAGATGGACGCGCACGCGCACGGGCAGGAACGGGATGAACTCCTGGGTCCGGCCCGTGATCGTGATCGACGCCCTGTCCGGGCTGCGCGTCACCGATACACCGGTGTTGTCGATACCCGGGCCAAGGTGGGTCAGGTAGTCACGAGTCACGGCCCGGGCGCGGCTGGCTGATCCGTCGTACGCACTGGCTGCCGCAAGACCCTGCTCGGCGGCCGCGGTGGCGATGTGCTGGGCATAGCTGCGCAGGGCGTACTGGAGCATCAGCAAAAGGACCAGGATCAGCATGCCGATGACCAGCATGAACTCGATCGCCACCGCCCCGCTCTGGTCACGGGCCGTGTGGTGTCGCATCGTGGGTGTGCGCATCGGCATGGAGTCAGGGAGAGCCGAGCTTCTGGGTCTCTCCGGTGACGTAGGACTTGACCGCGGTCACCGCGATGGTGGCGATGGCGATCACGCCGAGCGCAACCAGCAGCCACTCCAGGGCCGTGAATCCTGCTTCGTTGCGGCCGGCGTGGCGGGCTGCGATTCTCGCGCGGAGCCAGCCCACCGCGAGTCGATAGGTGTCAATTGGGTCCACGGTTCTCCCCTTTCCGAGATGTCGTTCGCCCCGTGGTTGATGTCGACGTGTGGGATCAGCCCGAGAACAGCCGGGCGACTGATGGGTAGAGCTCATAGCTGAGGAAGACGAAGACCATGGCGATCAGGGCGAACTTCATCGACTCGGTCGCTCGGTTGGCGTCTGCCTCCGCATCGGCGACCCGCTGGTCGCGCAGCGTGGTGGCACGGGCGACAAGGGTCGCCCTCACCTTCGCGCCGTCCTCGTTGGCCAGTTCCAGCGCGCCTTCGAGGTCGCACAGCTCCGGCACCCCGATCCGGGCTCCCAGCCTGCCCAGCGCCACCCATGGAGTGATGCCGGAGAACCTGGCTCCCTCGATGGCGTCGCGGATCTCGGTGAAACCCCACCCGGTGCCGATCGCCGCCGCAGCGGGCAGTGCCTCGGCGTGACCTCGTCCCGCCTGCAGCGACATCGCCACCAGGTCCAGGTAGATCGACAAGGTACGGCGGAACTCCGCCCGCCGGCGGCGCGCCTTCTCGATCAGTTCACGATGCGCGACCAACACCATTGCCGCAGCAAGGCCCAGGCCGATCGCGACTCCGGCCGACAGCGGCAGCCCGACGCCCATGCCGTCGCCAAGGCCGACGATCACGATCGGCCCGAGGAAACCGGCGCCCACCAGCGCCAGCAGCCTGCTCAGATGCTCCTCGAGCCTGATCCCGGCCGCCGCAAGGTCCTGGCCCAGGTGTGGCAACCGGCTGTCACGCCGGGTGACCTGCTCGGCGATGCGCTCGACCAGCCGCTGCGTCCAGGTGGTTGCCGGCGGCGCGGAAAGCTGCTGAACGCGCGAGGCCCGGGCCCGGGCCTGATCCCAGCGGCCCACCCCCGCGACCAGGTCCGTCCTCGGTGGAACCGCCAGGCGGTAGCCGTGGACCAGGGCGACCGCGATCAGCGCGCCAGCCAGCATGAACCAGATCATCAGCGGCCTCCGAGCGCGGCGAGACGCGGCTTGTAGGAGGCGATCTCGGTGAACTGGTCGGCATCGGTCAAGAACCGAGGCTGGGTCTCCGAGCGAGCCAGCGACCGCATCCGCATGAACGCGCCCAGGAACATCAACACCAGCAATGCCAGGACCAACTGGCCTATCGGCGAGGAGTACGGCGCCACCCAGCCGTGCGCGAAGACCGCCTGTACGGCGGCGAACCCCACCACACAGCCAGCGATGCGCTGAGCTTGGTGCCGCAACGCAGCCCGCTCATGTTCGACCTTGCGACGCATCTCCAGCTCGGAGCGTTCCGAGGAGGCCAACGCGGTGAGAATCCGCTCCAACCCGCCCGCCCGCTGGCGGGCATTCAACGTCAAGGCCGCCACCACGAGATCGGCTGCCGGGTCGTCCACATCGTCAGCGAAGTACGCAAGCGCCTCGGGCAGTGGGACACGGCCATCGAGCCGAGCGGTCAGATCACGCAGTGGCCGATCCAACAGCGATGGCGCAGCCGCCACCGTCGCCGGCAACGCCTGCTCCAGCCCAGCAGCTGCGCTGGCTGTATCGCGCAGCGATTCGGTCCAGATAGCAAGCGCCTCGATCTTGGCCAGCTGGTGGCGACCCTCGCTCGCGCCACCGAAGAGCTTCGGCCAAATGACCACCAGCACGACCGCGGCCGCCCCCGCTACTGGCCAACGTGTCACGCCAAGCACCACAAGTCCTACCAGCGGCGCGACCATGACCCGCCGCGGCCAACGGCTCCGGGGTCGAGAGCCGCGCGCCATCATCCCGGGCAGGAGGCTCTGTCCCAGTGCGAGGCGAGCCAATGCCACCAGACCTGCGCAGACAACCGCGACCGCGGCCGCGAATCCAGCCGCTTGCATCACGACCACCCCGCTGCCGGCGGTGCCGTCCCGGTGACCGGCCGCCATCCGGCAGCGACCAGGTCCTCGTGGCAGCGCACCTGCACTCCGGTACGGCGGGCCGCCTGCTGCCCGACATCGAGGCCCCACAACTCGTTGGTTGCCAGGTGCCCCTCGTCGGTGATGCCAGCGACTTCGCGGACCGCCTCCACCACGCGACGCTGCAACGCCTCGCCGCTGCTGCTTCCCTGGCGGCGTTGGCGGTGGATGAACACGATGAAGTCCAGACCCGAGGCGACCAGCCGGACCGTCGCCTCCCAAGGCAGCCGTTCGGGCGCCTGGATCGCATAGGTGGCGATCTTGTGCACCACATCGACCGAAGAGTTCGCGTGGATCGTCGACAGTGATCCGTCGTTGCCTTGGGTCATCGCGTTGAGCATGGTGACGACCTCGTCGCCGAGCACCTCCCCCACGATCACCCTCGAGGGGTTCATCCGCAGGGTGTCGCGCACAAGCTCAGCCATCGTGACCATCCCCGCGCCCTCGCCGTTGGGCAGCCGCTCCTCGAACGCGATCGCATTCGGATGCGCCTCGATGTCCTCGTCGAGGCCCAACTCCAAGGACCGCTCCACGGTCAAGATCCGCTCCTCGGGATCGATCTCGCTTGCGAGCGCGCGCAGCAGTGTGGTCTTCCCGGCACTGGTTCCTCCCGCGACCATCACGTTCTTGCGCGCACGCACCGCGGCAGCCAGGAACTCGGCAAGCTCCTCGTCCAGGGTGCCCAAGCCAATCAGATCCTTCAGCCGCACCCGTGTGTGCCGGTGCCGGCGGATCGAGACCACAGGCTCACGGGTCACCGACTGCACCGCATACAGGCGCGATCCGTCCGGGAGCCTCAGATTCACCCGCACGTTGGCGACATCGAAGGCGCGTGCAGACAGGCCCTCGTGGGCTGCCAAGGTCTGAATCGTCTCGATCAGCTCTTCATTGGAGGCCGCGACCGGGCGCACCTTCGCGACCGACCCGTCGGCGTACTCCACGAACACGTTGCGATAGCCATTGATGTCGATGTTCTCGACGCGATCGTCGTCCAGGAGCAGCTGCAAGCCACCGGCCCCGAAAAGCCGGGCTTCCAAGGCCTCCACCAGATCCTGTCGCGCTTCCCACGTCAGCCCCTCGGCACCCTGCTCCACCAGGGAGGAGTCATAGTCGGAGACCACGCGCTGGACTAGAGCCTTGCCGTGTTGACGGGCATCGTCCCCAGACAGCACCGGCGCACCTGCCTCGCGGCGCCTTTGCACGTCTCGTTGCCGCAGCTCTCCGAGCTGGGCCTGCAGCCGCTTGATCAACAGGTAGTCCAACTCCGCCATCACGCCTTCTCCCCAACCCTGGCCGGGGCGGTACGCCGGCTGGGCTCGATCCGACTGCCCAGCTCGTGCCACAGCTCACGCGACGAGCGAAGCAGCGGGCTGCGTGCCAACCGTCCGGTTGGGTCCTCACCCGCCTCCAGCCGTTCCACCGCACCTTGATCCCAGGCCACGAATCCGCAGCCGACCACCAGAGGCCCGGCAGGCGACTCGGAGAGAATCCGAGCCACATCCGCTGCGTCGGCCACCCCATGCCTGGCGGCGGTCACCAGGACCGGGAACAGCCGGGGCGCCGCGCCCCTGCTGGCTGCCAGGGCTGGCACCAATCGGCTCGCCCGTTCGCGCAGTCGAATCACCGAGGCGGTGTCGGTCCTCGCCACCAGCAGCACAACGTCGGCCCGGGCAGCCACAGGAAGCATCGGCGATGCCGCATGCAGACGCCCCACGTCGACCAGAACCTGCCCAGATGAAGCTGCCAACGCGCGCCCCAGGGGCTCGAAGTCCATCAGGGTGCCGGCCTGCTCAGCCACAAGCGGACCCGGCACCACCGAAACACGGTTGTTGACCTCGTGGGCATACCGCTCGACCAGATCCGGCGCCTGCACCGTGCGCGCCGCCGAGGACAACGTCAGCACCGTAGGCGCTTCAGGAAACGCCGTACCCGCCCTTGTGCGCAGACGCAACGCAAGGTCACCACCGAACAGGTCTGCCTCGACGAGCACACTCCCAGAGGTGCGCGCCGACGCCAGCGCAAGGGCGGTCGTGGTCGTTCCCGGGGAGCCCTTGTCCGAACACAGTGCCACCAGCATCAGCGATCGCCCCCCAACGGCGCCTGCACCACCGCAACCCGACCTGCTGCCGCGAACGCGGCGACACGGTCCGCCTCCGCCCGCGACACCACCAGGGTCAGCCGGGATCCACCGGACTCGAGCCGCGTCATCGATCGCACCGTTGCCGACCCGGCTAACACTGCCGGGTTCTGGAGCGTCTGGGGATTGCTCGCGTCCCCGGAGGGCGGGACTGCCAGCACCTCGACTACGTCGCCCGGCGACATGCCCGCTGGTGAACGCGACGCATCCACAGCCACGCCCACCACCCGCTGCGACGGTCCAGGGACCGGCTGGTCCGTGACCATCTCGGGGGTCAACAGCTCCCCGGGCACCAGCCCGACCGCCGTCGTGTGGCCGACCAGCCGACCGACATCGCCCACCGCAACCGCATCCTTCACGCCCGCGACCTCCACCGTCCTCAGATCACTGCGCTGCAGAACCGATCCGGCTGGCACGGCCGTGCGCACCTGCCAGACCTCCACACGGTCGCTCTTCTGCTGCCACAGCCAGCCGGCAAGCAGGGCAGCAAGGACGACCACCATCACCGTGCCCGCCCACTGGCCATACCTGCGTGGCACCCGCGGCAGGTCGTGGCCTCGGCCGCCCAGTCCCACCCGCTCCCCATCAACCGGTGCAGTGAGCCCCGTGGGTGGTGCTGTGTGCTTGCTCGTCGTCATTGGACCAGCACTGTCTGTCGCTGCAGGACCCGCAGGCGACCCGAGCCGGCGGGTGCCTCAATCACCCCGAGAGTGCCCTCGCGGCGAGCGCATCTGCCCCGGCACGTCCAATCCACCTGGTAGCCGATTCGCGCGGTCACATGGAACATGCGACCAGGCTGGCCGTCCGACGTGACCGAGTAGGCGTAGCTGCACGTGGTCTGTGCCGCATCCGACATGCCGTCATGCCACGCCCGGCCGGGCCCCTCGCACGTCCGCACCTGCGGGCCCATGTCCCACAGCACCTTTGTCGGCCGGGCCGTCACCGACACCGACGTGCCGCCCACCGAGACCGTCTTCCTCAACGTGGCCCACTGCGGCTTTGGCAGCCATAGCCAGTTCTGGACACCCACGTAGGTGGGGTCCGGATTGGCGGGCGCGATCTGGACGTACGCAGTGCGCAGCGGCATCACCGCCAGCGCATGCTTTGCCAGGGCGCCAGGATCGATTTCGGCTGCCGGGGCTCCCCCCGGTGGGATCCAGAAGACGACGACCGGGCTCGTGTCGTCGGCCAGTCCGCACATCCAGAGGGATCCGTCCGTGTGGCCGTGCCAGTAAGGATTGCTCTTGGGCAGATCCTTCACTGGGTGGATCCAACATTGGTGCCCCGCACTCCAGGTGCCCAGATCAGTCACGCACGGGATCACTGATCCATCGCGCCGGTGGCACGGGGCAGCATCCCCCGTGGGGGCCGCATGCGGGGTGTCGTTGCTCGATGGCCTTCCGGGCGCCGACACAGGAATGCAGATGGCGCCGCCTCCAGGCTGTGCCGATGGCACTTCCCCGGTCGGACAGCCATCGGCCGACGCCCGGAACGGGGCAAGGGCGAAGGATGCCACGACGAGAGCGGGCACGACTATCGCAAGATGCCTCAGCATGTCGTCCCCAGACGTTCGCGAAACACCCGCCACCAACTCTCGGGCGGCGTGCGCACCATGACCACCTTCACCAGGTGCGGCGTTGCGGTCGGTTGGGGGACGGGGGTGCCGTGCTGGATGACCTTCACGCCCCGGGCGACTCCACACACGCGGAGCGTGATCGCGCCGCTGCCGTCAGGCGCAACCCCGACCTTCCCGGGGCGGATGCTGATCGTGCGGCTGCGACCAACCACGCGAAGGTGCGCCTGTTGACGCTGGTCCAGCCTCGCCCAATAGCTGCGCCAGTCTGCCGTGTACTTCTTGTAGAACGTTCGTGCTCTCGAAGTGGCCTTCCCTTTGGCGAGGAGGACCTCCTGCGTGCGGCTGAACGACTCATAGCTGTCGACCGCCGCCGCGTACGCCTTTCGCTCCCGTGCCGAATAACCGGCGAGGTAGGCAGGACTGGATGTCGTCGGCGACGGCGTACCCGCAGCGCTCGGCATCGACGGCTGTCTGGACGTCGCGGAGTCAGGATCGCCTACCCCGCACGAGACACACGTCGCCACCATGAATGCCACCACGACAACGGTCCTGCGTCGCATCGCACGCTCCTCCGAGATAGGCGCATGGTGCTTTCGCCACCATACGAGCAGTCCGGGCCCGCTGGGAACACCAGCGGGATTCGGCACCATCACGCCTCCTCTCGACTCCACACCAGCCACAGGCATTTCAACCAGCCATACGTGGACACCAAGATTCAGAAGATCGCGCTGCGTGCGGGACCGCAACTTGTGCCCGGGAATCTGTGGACAACCGCTCAGGATCCGGGCCTGTCGATGCCTGCGCGGGGAGCACCGATCGCTCGCGACGCGCTCGAGTTGCGGACTCGGTGCCGCCGACACTGGGGATAGATCGCTGTCGCTTGATGGGCGCCATCAACATCACCCCGAACACCCACGTGGCCGCTGCGGTGCGCGACCACAGCGGCTGTTTGCAGCCCCCTCTCCACAGGAACACCGGCCGCATACGTCTGGTGTCGCCGGTCATCGGCATGCTCCGACCATGCCCGAGTCAGTCCACAAGGTCGCCGGTGAAATGCCTGTGAGGACGACGGCACGGGCGCCCGGCTCGTGGCACGAAAGGTGAGGTGATCAACGTGACTGTCCAGGACCGTGAACAGCTCTCGGTAACCGATGTCTGCAGCGAACTCGGCATCGCGCGCTCGACCTTCTATGACTGGAGGGCGGCAAGGAAGGCGCCGCGCTGCATCAAGCTGCCCAACGGCAATATCCGAATCCGGCGCGGCGAGCTGGAGCGCTGGCTCGAGGCACACGAGGAGGACATCCCGTGAGCGACGGCGAGTGGACAGGTGACGTCCGATTCCGTGGCATCCGTCGATACAAGGGCGCGCGCGGTATTACCTATACCGTGCGTTGGACCGTTCGAGGTAAGGACATCCAGCAGACATTTGCTTCGGCCAAACTCGCCGAGGGCTTCCGATCCAGTCTCGTTGTAGCCGCCCGACAAGGCGAGAAGTTCAGCAGGCGAAACGGGCTGCCGCAGTCGATGAGTACGGCTAGCGTCACGATCAACTGGCTCGAACATGCCATCGAGTTCATCGCGATGAAATGGCCCGATGCGGCCCCGAAGTACCGCAAGAGCCTTGCGGGCTCGCTGACCCTGATCACGATGCCGATGCTTCAGGGCGCACCGACCACGCGGCCCAGCGACAGCGACTTGCGCGAAGCTCTATACGGCTGGGCATTCAACGGTGTCGCGCAACGTCGACCTCCTCCCGACGAGGTGGCCAAGGCAGTCGAGTGGATGCAGGGCCACTCAAGGCCGGTCGAGGACCTCTCCGACCCCGACGTCCTACGCTCCGTCCTCGACGCGATCTCGAGGAACCTGGACGGCACCAGGGCGGCTAAGTCGACCATGGCCCGACGACACTCCGCGCTGCACAACTGTTTGGACTACGCCGTCGAGCGCGGCCGCCTCCGCACGAATCCGCTGACGGGTATACGCAGGAAGCGCCAACCACCGCCAGCAGGAGTGGACCGGCGGCGGGTCGTCAACCCAACCCAGGCACGCGCGCTCCTCGCGGCCGTCGAAGCGGACTCACCAGAGCTGGAGGCATTCTTCGCGGTCCTCTACTACGCCGGCCTCCGCCCAGCAGAAGCCCTCAACCTACGACGCCGGGACTGCACGCTCCCCGAGCAGGGTTGGGGCCAACTGCTGCTCAGCGGCTCCTATCAGCGAGGCGGAGCCTCCTGGACCGACTCCGGCTCAGTCCATGAGGAGCGCCAGCTCAAGCATCGCGACCGCGCCGACACTCGGGAGGTGCCCGCACATCCCGAGCTGGTCGCGATCCTTCGCCGGCACATGGCGACGTTCCAGCTCGGGCAGAACGGCCGACTGTTCGTCGCTCGGACGGGCAGGGCCGGGCGCCCTCTGCCGTCACCCTTCCAACAGCCGGTGTCGATGAACACCGTCTATCGCGCCTGGGCCCGAGCGCGCCGCTCGGCGCTGACCAGCGAAGAGTTCGAATCGCTTCTCGCGGGCCGCCCATACGACCTGCGCCATGCTTGTCTCTCCACCTGGCTCAATGCCGGCGTGCCGGCCGTCCAGGTCGCGGCATGGGCCGGCCACAGCGTCGCCGTCCTGCTCAACGTGTATGCCAAGTGCCTCGACGGAGCCGAGGAGACCGCACGCCGACGAATCGAGACAGCCATGACAGGCCCCCAGCCAGGGCCGCAACCGGGCCTGTCCACCAAAACTTCCCCCGCTATTCCCCCGAGACAGCCGAAAAACGCCGATCCTGGCCGGAAGCGGCCGGACAGCGAAAAGGGCCCCTGACCCCGGCATAACCGCAGGTCAGAAGCCCTTTTCCGCTTCGGTGGCAGGTGCAGGATTCGAACCTGCGTAGGCTATGCCGGCTGATTTACAGTCAGCTCCCTTTGGCCGCTCGGGCAACCTGCCATCGTGTCACTGCCGGATAGTCTGGCCCGGCAGCGCAGCCGAGAATAGCGCAGCACCGGAGCCAGAATTAAATCGAGAGGTGGAGGGTAGGCACCGTGGCCGACTCGTCGTTCGACATCGTCAGCAAGATCGACCGTCAGGAGGTCGACAACGCGCTCTCCCAGGCGGCGCGCGAGATCTCCCAGCGCTACGACTTCAAGGGCACCGGCGCGGAGATCAAGTGGTCAGGTGAGAAGGGGATCGAGATCTCCGCGAACGCCGACGACCGCGCCACCGCGGTCCTCGACGTCTTCAAGGAGAAGCTGGTCAAGCGGCAGCAGTCGTTGAAGATCCTCGACGCCTCCGAGCCCCGCCAGTCCGGCCGGGAGTCGAAGATCAGCATCACGCTGAAGGAGGGCATCAGCGCCGACGATGCCAAGAAGATCGGCAAGCTCATCCGCGACGAGGGGCCCAAGGGCGTCAAGGCCCAGGTCCAGGGCGACGAGCTGCGGGTGTCGAGCAAGAAGCGCGACGACCTCCAGGCCGTGATCGCCTTGGTCAAAGCACAGGACTACGACTTCGCCGTCCAGTTCACCAACTACCGCTGAAAGGAGGCGTTTGCGAAGGTCAGAGGCCTAGTGGCTGCTACGAGTCCGCAGGACTTTTGGGTTTCTCGTAGAGGACGATCGACATCAGGCCCGCGGCAGCACTGCGGATGCGGTCCTCGGCCTTGGGCCACAGATGGCTGTCGGCGTTGAGCGTGATCGACCGCGAAGAGTGCCCCAGAGTGTGCTGAACGGTGACGACATCGCAGCCGGCAGCGATCAGTCCTGAGGCATAGAAGTGGCGCAGGTCGTGAAGGATGAACTCGTCCATGCCGACCTGCTTGCGGACCCGCCGCCACTGGTGGCCGGCGCTGTTGCGGTTGTAGACGTAGGCCCCCAGCGAGAACAGGTAGCCATCGTCGCCGTCTGGCCTGACTTGGTCGAGGTGTTGCGACAACATCGTCACGAGGTCGTCCGGAAGGTAGATGACACGGCCGGACTCGTACTTCGGTGAGGTCTCGGCGGTCCTGCTGTCGACCTGTCCCTGGATCTGTCGCTCGACCGTCAGCGACCATCAGAGCCTGCGCCACCTGCTCGGCGGTCGGGATCCGCATCTTGGTCTCGGCTCTGGGCACCTTCGGCGGCGCGATCGCAGCAGTCGGGTCAAGGCGGATCAACCGCGCGTTGGCGTTGCTTGTGCCCTCGCGATGGTCGACGTGGTCCAGCAGCGCCCGATCAACCCGGTCAAGCTGAACACCAACGGCGTCCGGCGCGCCTCCCACAAGGCGCCGATGATCAGGTCGGCGGTGTCGGTTTGGGCGCGACACCACCGGCGACGGCACCCAGCGCAGCAACCTCCCGGCAGGCTCAGCGGGTGGTGGCAGTGGTTGACGGCATAGAGCCAGCTGGCTCACCCGCGCTGTGCCTCCGTGGCCTGCCTGGGCAACCAGACCCGGAGAACGGTTTCGCCCGGGGGCTGTTCGATGCTGATCTCGCCGCCGTGCCGGCCGACGATGATGCGCCGGGAGATGTCGAGGCCGAGACCGGTTCCCTGCCCCACCCCCTTGGTGGTGAAGAAGGGCTCGAACGCCCGCTCCCGCGACCCCGCATCGCTCCAGTTGCCCGTGTTCGCGACCGCCACCACGACGCCGTCGCGCTCGGGCCGGATGGACAGTCGCAGGGTGCCCGCGCCGTCCATCGCATCAAGCGCGTTGGTGATCAGGTTCGTCCACACCTGGTTGAGCTCGGCGGGAATCGCCGCGATCGGCGGGGTGTCGGGGGCGTAGTCGCGGACGACAGTGACGCCGGACGGCATGCGGTGACGCAGCACGACCAGAGTGCTCTCGAGACCCTCGGAGATCACTGTCTGCTGCACCGAAGCACGGTCCATCTGGGAGTAGCTCTTGATCGCGCCCACCAGTTCGGAGATGCGGCGGGTGGACTCCTTCACCTCCGCCAGCAGGTTGCTGACGCTCAGCGTGCTCGTGACCCAGGCCAGTCCGGCGGCCGGCGAGCCGTCGAGGACCTGCGCCACGCGATCGCACCAGGACGTGTCGATACCGGCCGCCGCCAGCGTCCCGGCGATCTGCCAGCCGTCGACGACGCCGTGGTCGTCGAGCCAGCTCGCGAGCTCATCCTCCCGGTCGGCAAGCGCAACCGGGCTCAGCGGGTCTCCGGACGTGGCCACGAGCTCACGCCGCAGGGCGTCGAGCGCACCGAACTGGCTTGCCGTGACGTCATTCGTGGCCAGGTCGGTCAACGTGTCCAGCAACCGTCCGCTCGCGCCATTGAGTGCATCGACCGCACGTGCGGCTGCCGCGGCAGGGTTGTTCAGCTCGTGGGCGAGGCCCGCGGACAGGGTGCCCAGTGCCACCAGGGCGTCGCGTTGTCGCGCGGCAGACTCGACAGTGCGCGCAGTCCGGAACACCCCCTCGATGAGGTGGCTGCCGAAGGGGTCCAGCGCGCCGGTCCACTCCTTGAGGTCCGTGGAAGACACGCGCAGCGCGCGGCCGTTGGTGGAGGCGCGGCCGTTCGCCAGGTAGACAGCGTGCTCGTCCCAGGCAGTGAAGCCACCGGCCCACTGTCCCGGCTGGGCCATGGTGCCGACCCGGGTCTCCTCGTGGCCGGCAAGACGGACCAGGTCCACGTGACCCTCGAGCACGACCCACCAGGAATCCGCCCCGCCGCCTTGCGCCCACAACTCGTCCCCGGCCTCGAAGACGACCTCGTCGCCGCGGGCGAGGAGGTCTTGGAGCTCTTCCTCAGTGACCTTCTCGAACAGCGCGAGGCTGCGCAGCTCCGCTGTCGTGATCACATCGCCGCCAGGTAACGGTGGACGAGATAGACCGTCATGGCACCTTCACCGACTGCCGAAGCGACCCGCTTCATGGAGTCGAGCCGGACGTCGCCGGCGGCGAAGACCCCCGGCAGGCTGGACTCGAGGGCGTACGGCGTACGGGCCAGCGGCCACGCCTTCGTGCCGGAGGTGAGCAGGTCGTTGCCCGTGACGATGAAGCCGTGCTCATCACGGACGACGTCGTCGCCGAGCCAGTCCGTACGCGGTTGCGCGCCGATGTAGACGAAGAGCCAGTTCGTGGCCGCCTCCCCGGGAGACTCGTCACCCGTCGCGATCGAGATCGCCTCCAAGTGCTCGTCGCCGTGAGCGGCGACGACCGACGAACCCAGCCGTACCTCGATGTTGTCCGTCGCCTGTATCTGGGCGACGAGGTACATCGACATCGAGTCCTCGAGCCGCCTCCCGCGAACCAGGATGACGACGCGCTTGGCATAGCGGGCGAAGTTCAGCGCGGCCTGACCTGCAGAGTTCGCGGCGCCGACGATGTAGACGTCGTCACCCTGGCACTGGGCCGCCTCGCTCGCCGAGGAGCCGTAGAAGACGCCACGACCGGCAAGCTCCTCCAGACCGGGGCCTTGCAGCCGGCGATAGGAGACCCCACTGGAGATCAGCACGGCGCGGGCTTCAATGTCATCGGAGCGGTCGAAGCGCACAGCTCGGACCGGACCACGGGCCTCGATGCCGACGACGTCGCGGGCCAACAGCATCTCCGCGCCGAACCGACTGGCCTGGGCAGTCGCGCGGTGGGCCAGATCGGCGCCGGACAGGCCCTTGGGGAAGCCGAGGTAGTTCTGGATCGACGCGCTCTGGCCGGCCTGCCCGCCGGGCGCCTCCTTCTCCACGACCACCGCCCGCAGCCCCTCCGAGGCGGCGTACACGGCTGCGGCGAGGCCCGCCGGTCCGGCACCGACGATGCACAGGTCGTAGAGCGTCTGCTCCGCGCGAGTACGCAGCCCGAGAGCCTCAGCGAGCGACAGGATGCTCGGCGCGCGCAACGGCTCGGCGTCCGGAACGATCACGAGCGGAAGGTCTGCCACACCGGCACCCGCGAGATCGACGAGCCGACGCGCCTCGTCGTCACGCTCGAGCTCGAGCCACTGGTACGGCACGTAGTTGCGAGAGAGGAACGTCTTCAACTCGTGGCTGGCCTGAGACCAGCGATGGCCCACCACCCGCACGTCGCCGGCGTCGTCCGGGTGGCCCTGCTTCCAGTCACCCAGCAGGTCGTCGATGACGGGGAAGAGCTTCTCCTCCGGAGGGTCCCAGGGCTTCTGCAGGTAGTAGTCGAGCCCGACCTCGTTGATCGCCGCGATCGCAGCGTCGGTGTCGGCGTAGGCCGTGAGCAGCAGGAACTTGGCGTCGGGCGCATGCTCACGGGCCCGGCCCAGCATCTGCACGCCCGACATGCCCGGCATCCGCTGATCGGAGAGCACCAGTGCCACCGGCCGGGCCCGCAATGCGAGCTCGGCAAGCACCTCGAGGGCTTGCGCGCCGGAGGAGGCGCGCATGACCCGGTACTCACCGGCGTAGCGCGACCGGAGATCACGCGAGATGGACGCAAGCACCTGCGGGTCGTCATCGACGGCCAGCATCGTTGGCTTGCTCATTGCTGCCCCTTAGTCACCCGTGGTTAACGTCCACCTCGAGCGAGGGGAACGTAACATGGCTATTGGCCCACTTATCGCGTTTCCGCCCAAGACATCCCTGGGCTACCGAACCGACAGGTCGGTCTCCTTGGTGCGCAGGCGGCCCACGTGTGCCGATGCATAGACCCGGACGCTCTGAGCGACGAGCGATTCGAACAGCGCTCCCAGCCAGGTGCCGGTCGAGGCCGCCACACGCTCACCGGCCCCCTGCAGCAGCCCAGCCTTGCCGATCCCGACCCCGACCGTGCGGCCAGCGCCGGATCGACGAGTGACGCCGGTGCCCTTCAGCAACTACTGCTGAGCGCCGCCCGATCCGCCCGAAGGCCTCACCGGCGTCGGCGTCGGGGTGGGTGTCTGCGTCGCCGACTCGGGCAGCACATGCAGGTGCAGCGCATCCTCGACGGCGAGGGCGATGGCGAGCTGGCCACTCGGCGTGGGATGGAACGGCGCATCGGCGTGCAGCCCCTGGACGTACGGCTGGGCAGAACACACTCCGTGGCCAGCGAAGTTCGGCGTCGCGACATGGAAGCCGGCGGCTTCGGCGCCCTTCTTCAGAATCGTGTTCAGCGCGCCGAGTTGATCCTCCAGCGAGCCGCGCTTCGCTTCGGTGAGCCCGTGCGGGACCAGGCAGCTGATGTCGTCCGGGAACGGGTCGTAGTACTGGTTGACGACCACGGTCGGATGGTTGTCGAGGAGCTGCAGCTGGGAGAACAAGTGCAGCAGGTCCCGGCTGAAGTTCGCCAGCTGCTGCTGCAGGAACGCCCGCTGCGCGGAATTGGCGCAGTCGCGGCTGACCGCGCAGAGGCCGAGCAGAACATCCCAGTGCACATCGTCCGCACCCACGTTCACGACGATCAGGTCGGCCTTCGCGACCGCAGGATTGCGCAACTGGGGAGGTATCCGATGTCCGGCGGCGTGTTGGGGCCCGAGCAGGCCCGCGCGGATGGAGGCTCCGGAGCAGGCCAGGTTGACGACCTGCCATCCGCTGCTGACACCCAGGGCCGCGGGGAACGCGTCCCTGCTGCGGTTGCAGATCCGGTCCTGCTCGGTCGCATGCGGCACCAGCGCGTTCCCCTTGCCGGCCGCGACCGAGTCGCCGACCACCACGACCCGATTGATCGTGGTGCGCGCAGTGGAGATGTGCCGGTTCAGCGACGGAGGCGGCGCTCCGCCGACGAGCTCCTCGAGGGAGTCGACGGTGCGCAGCCGGGACGGCACCGTATATGCCGTCACCATGGTCGCACCGAGGTCGAAGGCCAGTGCCAGCGCCAGACCCACCGCCATCAGCGAGGCGGTGGCCTTCGGCGATCGTCGAAGCCAGCCGGCCATCGCGCCGAACAGAGCGAGGGCGATGAGCCCGGTCACGACGGTCTGCCAGAAGAAGTAGTCCTTCCATCCGCTGACGAGCGCGTGCTCGAGCTCGTGCCCTGCCGGTCCCAAGCCGCTGCTCACGAACTGGTCGAGCTGGTCGGTCAGGGAGATGCGGGTCAGCACAAGCTTGGGTCGCACCGGACCGACGAAGTCCACGGTGGTGGGGATCTGCTGCCCGAACAGGCTCAGCTCGCCCGGACCGGAGAGCGTCCACGACGGACTCGCCGCGCCGACCTCGATGGTCTGTCCCCCGGCCGTGACCGACTGCGTCGGCGTGACCACGAGGGCGAGCGCGCCGGAGCCCAATGCGACGAGGACCATGACCACGGCGAGGACGACTCCGCGCGACCGGCGGGCGCGCGGCCGCCGGAGCGCGGTGGTTTCGGGCTGTGCCTCCATCGACCGCCAATTCCCAAGGTGGTGACCCGGCTGACCGGCACCGGGCGCGAGAGTCCACTCGCTATCGAAGCATTATCGGTGGTACGGCGCTCGGACCCGCCGGTGCGGCTGCTCGCCGCGGCTACGCTCTCCAGTCATGGCTCGACCGACGCGCCCAGGTCAGGAACCAGCTCCGTCGTGGACTGAGAGGCGCCTGCTGGACGCCAACCACCACCGCGCAGCCGCTGACCCGATCGGATGACCACGACAGACGGCGACGGGAGTCTGCTCGCCCGCGGTCGGGTGCGGATGGGTCTCGAGGCACAGGATGCCTGGGACCGGTTCGTCGCCTCGGATCCCGGCCAGGCGAGGCTGCACAAGGGCCTGCGCGCCGTGGTGGCGGTCGGCACCACGATCGTGGTCCAGCTCG
The DNA here is from genome assembly GCF_031656915.1 of Nocardioides marmorisolisilvae. Classification (NCBI taxonomy): domain Bacteria; kingdom Bacillati; phylum Actinomycetota; class Actinomycetes; order Propionibacteriales; family Nocardioidaceae; genus Nocardioides; species Nocardioides terrisoli. Next base: position 2,448,528 of record NZ_CP134227.1, read on the forward strand.
GGGTCGCTGGCGCGCTCGGCGTGAGCGGACAGACCCGCGCGCTGCACCTCATGCTGGGCTCGCTCATCGCGATGAACATGTCCACGGTGATCCGTCCGGGCACCCGCCGCCAGACGGCCACCAGCGCGGTGTGGGCGCCGGTGGCAGCCGCCCTCGGCGCCACCCTCGCCACGGTGACGGCTGCGCGTCCATGGCTTGCTCTGTCGCTCTTCGTGCTGGTCTGCTTCGCCGCCGTGTGGGTACGCCGGTACGGCGCGCGCTGGTTCGCCGGCGGCTTCATCGTGTGGCAGGCGTACTTCTTCACGCTCTACCTGCATCCCCCCATCTCGGCACTGCCCGGTCTGCTGGTGGCCGCGGTAGCCAGTACGACGTGGGTCACGCTGCTGCTGGTGACGGTGCTGCACCAGGACCCTGGAAGGCGACTGCGTCGTACGGTCACCGCCCTGCGGGCCCGGGCCCGGTCGGTGGTGTCCCACTGCCTCGACGTGCTCCGCGACCCTGGCGACGAGCGGCGGCTGCGCAACCTCCGTGCCCAGCTGGTGAAGCTCTCCGAGGTGACACTGCTCTTCGACGGCCAGCTCAGCGACGTCCACGCGCTGCCGTCAGGCACCTCCGCGGCCCGGTTGCGGCGCTGGATCGTCGAGGTCGAGATCAGCAGTGAGGAGCTGGCCAGTGCGGCCGTCGAGCTGGCCGCCCTTCCCGAGCCGGTCCCGCCGGCCACGCTCCGGCTGGTCGAGGAGGTGCTCGAGCTGCTCGGCTGGGGCGAGCTCGACACGACCAGGTCACGGCTCGCCGCACTCCGGCAGTCCCCGCATGACCGGATCGCGACCGTACGGCGGCTGGCCAATGCCGCGGACACCCTGCTCGGCTCGGTCGCGGACTGGATGTCCGGACACCTCGGGGCAGGTGCGGCCGATGAGACCGGGGCCCGGGAGTTCGAGCCCGTCCTCGCTCTCGCCGGCGACACGCTCCCCGGCACCGCCGTACCGGCAGGCGACGGTGAGCAGACATCGTCCTGGTCGCCGGCGTCCTGGGCCCCGACCACCCGCCAGGCCGTCCAGGCCGGTACGGCGGCAGCACTAGCGATCATCGCCGGGGAACTGATCTCCCACGAGCGCTACTACTGGGCGGTGATCGCCGCGTTCGTCGCCTTCACCGGCACCGCCACCGTCGGCGAGACCGTGCGCAAGAGCATGGCCCGGATCGGCGGCACCCTCGCCGGCCTGGTGGTCGCCGTATGGGTGGCCCAGCTGACCCTCGGGCATAGCGCGGTGACCCTGACCGTCCTGCTCGCGTGCATCTTCCTCGCCTTCTACTTCCAGGCGATCTCCTACGCGGCGATGATCTTCTTCATCACGCTGATGCTGGGCGAGCTCTACGGCATCCTGCACCGGTTCAGCGACAGCGTGCTCCTGGTCCGCCTCGCCGAGACTGCAGCCGGGGCAGCGGCCGGGATCCTGGTCTCCCTGTTCGTATTGCCTACGTCGACGCGCGGCACCCTGATCGAGGCTCGCCGCGGGCTGCTGGATCGACTGGCCGTGCTCGCCGACCAGTGTGCGCTGCGTCTGCGTGGCGACGAGTCCGAGCCGGGACTGCTGACCGAGGCGATCAGACTCGACGAGGCCGCCCGCCAGCTGGTGCGCAACGCGGACTCGATGATGAGCGTGCGCGGCATCGATGCGGACCGCAGCGGTCGTCGCTACCGCGTCCAGGTGCTGGGCGTCTGTGCCAGCACGGCCCGCAGCATGGTGCCCGCGGTGCTCTCGGCCCCTCCGGACCCCCCGGTCGAGCTCGCCCGGGCCTGCGAGGCGATCGCCACCGAGGCACGGCGGCTCGCCGACATCCCGGACCTGCGTGACCAGCCCCCCAGCCCCGACGGCGAGGCGGGGGTCGCCACCCGCGTATCCGAGCTCGTGGACGCAGCGGTCGATCCGCCGCTCGTGCTGGCCCGACGGATCCGCCGGCTCGCCGACTCCCTGGCACTGCTCACCCCCCGCGGACGTGGTCGCTGACTCCGTCGTCCGCGACGCTGTGCTTTCCTGAACGGGTGGGCGGACTGCGGCAGGACCATCGCACTCCGGTCCTTCTCGCGCTGATCCTCGCGATGGCCCTGGTCGCGATGGACACCACGATCGTGGCCACCGCGATCCCCCAGGTCGTCGACGACCTCGGCGGCTTCAGCCAGGTCGGCTGGGTGTTCTCGGTCTACCTGCTCGCCCAGACCGTCACCATCCCGATCTACGGCAAGCTGGCCGACCTGTTCGGCCGCAAGCCGGTGCTGGTCCTCGGCGTGGTCGTGTTCCTGGTCGGGTCGCTGCTGTCGGCCCTCTCCTGGGACATGGCCGCGCTGATCATCTTCCGCGCGCTCCAGGGCCTCGGCGCAGGATCGATCGGCGCGACGGTCAACACCGTGGCGGGCGACCTCTACAGCGTGGAGGAGCGCGGCCGGATCCAGGGCTACCTGTCCAGCGTGTGGGGGATCTCCGCCGTGGTTGCACCCGCCCTGGGCGGCGTGTTCGCGCAGTACGTCTCCTGGCGCTGGATCTTCTTGGTCAACCTGCCGATCGGCGTGCTGGCACTGCTGCTGATCGTCCGTGGTCTGCACGAGCAGGTCGAGCGCCGCCGACACCGCATCGACTTCGCCGGCGCCGGACTCCTGCTGGTCGCTGCCGGGATGCTGATCCTCGGCCTCCTGCAGGGCGGTACGGCGTGGGCCTGGCTCTCCTGGCAGAGCATCGTCGTGTTCGCCGTCGCCCTGGTGGCCGCCGTCGCCGTGGTGCCGGTCGAGAGTCGTGCGGCCGAGCCGGTGCAGCCGTTGTGGCTGTGGACGCGCCGCGTGACCGGGGGGTCGTACGGCGCCACCCTGACCGCAGCCCTGATGGTGATCGGCCTGTCGGTCTACCTGCCCAACTGGGCACAGACCGTGCTCGGCCTCAGCCCGGTCGCGGCCGGGTTCGTGCTCGCGGTGATGAGCATGACCTGGCCGGTCGCGTCGGCGTACTCATCGCGGTTGTACCTGCGGATCGGCTTCCGCGACACCGCGCTGGTCGGCGCCGCCTTCTCCGTGGTCGCGGGCGTCGTGTTCTGGCGGCTGGGCCAGGGCGCACCGGTGTGGCAGCCGGTGCTGGGCAGCGCACTGATGGGCGTGGGGATGGGGTTGATGCTCTCCCCACTGATCGTGGGGCTGCAGAACACCGTCGGCTGGTCCCAGCGAGGCGTCGTCACCGGCGGCGCGATGTTCTCTCGGTTCCTGGGTCAGAGCATCGGCGCGGCGGTCTTCGGCGCGGTGACCAACACCGTGCTGCGCGACCACGCCCACGAGTCCCATGTCGCTGCGATGCACGCGTCGGCCCATGCCGTGTTCACCGGCGTCCTGCTGGCGAGCATCGTCACCGCGGCGATCCTGGTCGTGCTGGTGCCGCGTCGGTTCCCCGCCTTCGAGCGAGAGCCCGCGACCGTCACGCCACCGGCACACTGACCGGATCCGGCGCCGCTGCGACCGTCTGACCGCGCTCCATCATCGGCACCGTGGTCGCTCCGTGCGTCGGAGCGAGCCAGACCGCCGAGCCCTCCACCAGGCTCAGATGGCGCTGGGTCGCCCGGGTGACCGTCACCAGCAGCGGCTGCTCTTGCGGGTCGTCGAGCAGCGTGACCGTGAGCCGCGCCTCGAACCCCACCCGAAGGATCCGATCGACCCGGCCGCGCATCGACCCCGCCGTCCGGCTGTGGGTGAACACCTCGATGTCGTGCGGGCGCACCAGCTCGTCACCGAGTCGGGTCGTCGGCCCCAGGAACGACATCACGAAGTCGTTCGCCGGCTCGTCGTACAGCTCGTCGGGGGTGCCCACCTGCTCGATGCGACCTTCGTTGATCACCACGATCTGATCGGCGACCTCGAGCGCCTCCTCCTGGTCGTGGGTGACGAAGACGGTCGTCACCGGCACCTGGTCGTGCAGCCGGCGCAGCCAGTCCCGCAGCTCCTTGCGCACCTTCGCGTCCAGCGCACCGAACGGCTCGTCCAGCAGCAGCACCGACGGCTCGACCGCGAGAGCGCGGGCGAGCGCCATCCGCTGCCGCTGGCCACCGGACAGCTGGGCGGGCATCCGGTCGGCGAACTGCGTCAGGTGCACCAGCTCGAGCAGCTCCGCGACCTTGCGACGCACCTCCGCCCTGTCACGACGACGGATCTCCAGGCCGAACGCGACGTTCTTCGCCACGCTCATGTGCTTGAACGCGGCGTAGTGCTGGAAGACGAACCCGACGTTGCGCTTCTGCGGCGGCAGGTGGGTCGCCTCGACGCCCTCGATCTCGACCGTCCCGGCATCCGCAGTCTCCAGCCCGGCGATGATCCGGAGCAACGTGGACTTGCCGCCACCCGACGGGCCCAACAGCGCCGTCAGCTGGCCGGTGGGCAGGTCGACATGGACGTCGTCGAGGGCGACGAACGGCGGCTGCCCCGATCCGGTGGACGGGAAGCGACGGGTGACACCGGAAACCTTGATGCTCATGAAGACTCCTTGGGACGCAGGATCGAGACCACGACGAGGCAGGCCATCGCCGCGAGGGCAAGCACCGCGGCGATCGCGTACGCCGAGGTCTGCTGGAAGTTCTGGTAGGTGGCCTCGACCGCCAACGTGGCGGTCTGGGACTGGCCGATGATGTTGCCCGACACGATCTTGACCGCGCCGAACTCGCCCAGCGAGCGGGCGATGGCGAGGACGACGCCGTAGACGACGGCCCACTTGATGCCCGGCAGAGTGATCCGACGGAAGGTCTGGACGGCGTTGGCCCCCAGGCTGCGGGCAGCCTGCTCCTGGTCGTCGCCGATCTCCTCGAGCACCGGCACCACCTCCCGGATGACGAGGGGCAGTGCCACGAAGACGGTGGCCATCACCATGCCCGGTGTGGAGAAGATGACCTGGTAGCCCCAGGCTTCCAACGTCGGGCCGAACCAGCCGCTGCGCCCGTTGTAGACCAGCACGAGTGCCAGCCCGACGACGACCGGCGAGATCGACAGCGGCACGTCGATCAACACCGAGAGCAGCCGCTTCCCGGGGAAGTCGTAGCGGACCAGCAGCAGCGAGATGGTGACCCCGAAGACGAGGTTGATCACCACCGCCCACACCGTGATCGTCAGAGTGAGCGCGAGGGCGTGACTCACGGCCGGGTCGTCGAACGCCTTCAGGAATCCTCCGATGCCGTCGGCCAGGGCGTTCCTGAAGACCAGCGCCGTCGGCCAGGCGACGAGCATGAAGACGTAGCTGACGGTCAGCACCCGCAGGCCCCAGCGCACCGCGACGGGTTCGCGCAACTGGTCAGTCGCCATGACGAAGCCTCCGTCGTGAGATGAGGTCGAGTGCGACGATGACCGTCAGCGAGACCACCAGCAGGATCGCTGCGACGGACGCGGCTGCGGCCTGGTCACCGTTCTCGATGAAGGACAGGATCCGCACGGAGGCGACCTCGGTGCGGTTCGGCAGGTTGCCCGAGAGCAGCACGAGGGAGCCGTACTCACCGATCGCCCGCGCGAAGGAGAGGGCGGCGCCCGCAGTGATCGCCGGGACCAGCGAGGGCAGCACGATCCGCCGGAACGTGGTCCAGCGGCCGGCGCCCAGCGAGGCGGCGGCTTCCTCGGCGTCGCGCTCGAGGGTCTCGAGCACCGGCTGGACGGTCCGCACCACGAAGGGCAGCGTCACGAAGGCCAGCGCCAGGAACACGGCGATGCGCGTGTTCGCGATGTCGATCCCGATCGGTGTGCCTGGGCCGTAGAGCGCGAGCAGGACCAGTCCGGCCACGATCGTGGGCAAGGCGAACGGCACGTCGATCACCAGGTCGACCACGCGTCTTCCCCAGAACCGGTCGCGCACCAGCACCCAAGCGAGTGCGGTGCCCATCGCGACGTTGAGCGCGGTGACGCCCAGGGACTGGAGGACGGTCAGCCTGATCGCGGCGGCGGTCTGGGAGCTGGTGACCACGCTCCAGAACGCGGCCCACCCCCCGTCGCCGGCGGACACCAGCACGGCGGCGAGCGGGATCAGCACCAACAGGCTGAACCAGCCGACGGAGATGCCCAGGGCGAGCGTGGAGCCGGTGCCGAGGCTGCGGTGCCCGCGGGTACGACGCCGGCGCGCCGTACCCGCGACCGAGCGCGAAGCGGTGAGCGTGCTCATCGGGTCAGGACTTCCCTGCCGCCGCGAGGAGCTTGGTGACGATCCCGTGCGTCGGGTCGAAGAACCTCGGGTCGGCGACCTTCCAGCCGCCGAAGTCCTTGTCGATCGTCAGCAAGGTCTGCGGCTGCGGGAAGGGGTTGCTCGGGTCGTTCGCACCCTCCACCGGCACGCGGATGCTGCTGATCAGCGGCCGGAAGCCCTGCTTCGCGTAGTCGGTCTGGCCCTGTTTGCTGAGCTGGAAGGCCAGGAAGCTCTTCGCGGCCGGGCTGGCGTTCTCGGTCAATGCCCCGGCGTTCTGGATGAGCAGGGTCTGCGCAGGCACGACGTAGTCGAAGTCCGCACCCGCCTGGCGCGCCTCGATCGCCTCGTCCTCGTAGGAGAGCAGCACGTCGCCGGTGCCGCCCTGGAAGGCGGTCGTCGCGTCATGTCCGCTGCCGGGCAGCGCCACGGTGTGTGCGATCAGCTGCTTCAGGTAGGTCGTCGCCTGCGCGGGGCTCCTGCCCTGGGCGATCTGTGACCCGTAGGCGGCCAGGATGTTCCACTTGGCCGAGCCCGACGAGCCGGGGTTCGGGGTCACGACCCTCACCCCGGGCCGGACCAGGTCGTTCCACCCGGTGATGTGATCGGGGTTGCCCTTGCGCACGACCATCACCACCACCGACTGCGTGATGACGCCGTGCTCGGGTCCGTCGGCCCAGTCCTTGGCGACCACGCCTCCGTCGACGAGCTTGGCCACGTCGGGCTCGAGCGAGAGGTGCACCTCGTCGACCTTCTGACCGGCCAGGACGGCACGGGACTCGTCGCCGGAGGCGCCGTACGACTGCCTGAAGGCGACCCCCTTGCCGGCGGCGGTCTTCTGGAAGTCGGCGATCACCTGCTTGTTGGCGGTCTGCAGCACCGAGAAGCCGGCGATGCCGACCGACCGGGCGCCCGTGCCGGCACCCGAGGCGGTGGCGCAACCGGCCGCCACCGCCACGGCGCCCACGATCGCGACCGCGGTGCCGGCACGACGTACCCAGCGACTGTTCAGCTTCTCCATCAAGCTCCCCTTCCGAGGATCAACGGCCCGGGCATGCTGCCCTCGGACCAACCTAAGTAATAGTAGCAAGTTAGTCGGATTACGTAGAGAACGCTACTTTACGCAGGTGACGCTGGTCACCACGGCGCATTGATCGCTGAGACGGCGTGTCGCGACTGGGCCAGCGCACTATCGTGGAATGGCGGTGTGGCACTGGGGAGGACGAGTGCGAGCCGGAGCGAAAGAAGGAGTGGCGTGGCGAAGCGGGTCGAGCAGCTCGATCGGGTGATCATCCGGTTCGCGGGTGACTCTGGTGATGGGATGCAGTTGACGGGTGATCGGTTCACCCAGGAGTCGGCGGCGTTCGGCAATGACTTGTCGACGTTTCCGAACTTTCCTGCCGAGATCCGTGCTCCGCAGGGCACGTTGCCGGGGGTGAGCTCGTTCCAGGTCCATTTCGCCGACCACGACATCTTGACCGCCGGTGATGCTCCGGATGTGTTGGTGGCGATGAACCCGGCGGCGTTGCGGGCGAATCTGGCCGACATGGCGCCGGGCACGGCGATCATCGTGGACTCTCATGACTTCACCTCGCGGAACCTGGCCAAGGCGGGCTATGAGGCGAACCCGTTGGAGCAGGAGGGTGCGGAGGGGTTGGCCCAGCGGTACAACCTCTCGGTGCTGGACCTGACCGGGATGACGGTCGAGGCGGTCAAGGAGTTCGGGCTCTCCCGCAAGGACGCGGCGCGGGCGAAGAACATGTTCGCGTTGGGGATGTTGTCGTGGATGTATGGGCGTCCGACCGAGACCACGATCGCGTTCTTGGAGAAGCGGTTCGCCAAGGCTCCTGACATCCGCGACGCCAACGTGACCGCGTTCCGGGCTGGATGGAACTTCGGGGAGACCACCGAGGCGTTCGCGGTGCAGTACGAGGTCAAGCCGGCGCCGATGCCGCCGGGGACCTACCGCAACATCTCGGGGAACCTGGCCCTGGCCTACGGGGTGGTCGCTGCGGGCGTGGCCTCCGGGCTGCCGATCTTCTTGGGCACCTATCCGATCACCCCGGCCTCGGACATCCTGCACGAGCTGAGCAAGCACAAGGGCTTCGGGATCACCACCTTCCAGGCCGAGGACGAGATCGCCGGGATCGGCGCCGCCCTGGGTGCCTCCTTCGCCGGCTCGCTGGGAGTGACCACCACCTCGGGGCCCGGGATCGCGCTGAAGTCCGAGACCATCGGGCTCGCGGTGATGACCGAGCTGCCCCTGGTCGTCATCGACGTCCAGCGCGGGGGGCCCTCGACCGGGCTGCCCACCAAGACCGAGCAGGCCGACCTGCTGCAGGCGATGTTCGGCCGCAACGGCGAGGCCCCGGTCCCGATCGTGGCGCCGTGCTCACCGGGCGACTGCTTCGACGCCGCGCTGGAGGCCGCCCGGATCGCGGTCACCTACCGCACCCCGGTGCTCCTGCTCTCCGATGGCTACCTGGCCAACGGCTCCGAGCCCTGGCGGGTCCCCGAGATGGCCGACCTGCCGGTCATCGACCCCGCGTTCGCCACCGGACCCAACCACGCCAGCGCGAAGGCGACCGACGGGCAGCCCGACGAGTTCTGGCCCTACCTGCGCGACGAGCAGACCCTGGCCCGACCGTGGGCGATCCCCGGCACCCCCGGCATCGAGCACCGCATCGGCGGTCTGGAGAAGGAAGGCATCAAGGGCGGATCGGGCAACATCTCCTACGACCCGGCCAACCACGACTTCATGGTCCGCACCCGCGCCGCCAAGGTCGAGCGGATCGCGGAGTCCCTGCCCCCACTGGTCGTCGACGACCCCTCCGGGAGCGCCCGGGTGCTGGTCCTGGGCTGGGGCTCGACCTACGGCCCGATCGGCGCCGCAGTACGCCGGGTCCGCGCCGCCGGCCACGACGTCGCCCAGGTCCACCTGCGTCACCTCAACCCCTTCCCGGCCGACCTCGGCGAGATCCTCAAGGGCTACGACAAGGTCCTGGTCCCGGAGATGAACCTGGGCCAGCTCTCCATGCTGCTGCGCGCCAAGTACCTCGTCGACGTCGTCGGCTACAACCAGGTCAACGGCCTGCCCCTGAAGTCCGCCGAGCTCGCCGAGGCCATCACCAACCTGATCGACACCACCGACCCGACCCACCCGCCACGACCCGGGGGCAACCACACCCCCCAGGACACCCCCGAGAAGGTGACCGTGCGATGACCCAGTCCGTCGAGCTGCCCTTCCCCGGCCTGCGCGAGGTCCCCGCACTGGGCCCCGAGGACGCCAAGCAGACCCGCAAGGAGTTCACCTCCGACCAGGAGGTCCGCTGGTGCCCCGGCTGCGGCGACTACGCCGTCCTCGCCGCGGTCCAGGGATTCCTGCCCGAGCTGGGCCTCAAACGCGAGAACATCGTGTTCATCTCCGGCATCGGCTGCTCGAGCCGGTTCCCCTACTACCTCGACACCTTCGGGATGCACTCCATCCACGGCCGTGCCCCGGCCATCGCCACCGGCATCGCCACCAGCCGCGCCGACCTCTCGGTCTGGGTCGTCACCGGCGACGGCGACGCCCTGTCCATCGGCGGCAACCACCTCATCCACGCCATGCGCCGCAACGTCAACCTCAAGATCCTGCTGTTCAACAACCGGATCTACGGCCTCACCAAGGGCCAGTACTCCCCCACCTCCGAGACCGGCAAGGTCACCAAGTCCACCCCCGTCGGCTCGGTCGACCACCCCTTCAACCCGGTCTCCCTGGCCCTGGGCGCCGAAGCCTCCTTCGTGGCCCGCACCATCGACTCCGACCGCAAGCACCTCACCTCGGTGCTCACCGCCGCCGCCGCCCACCGCGGCACCGCCCTGGTCGAGATCTACCAGAACTGCCCCATCTTCAACGACGGCGCCTTCGACGCCCTCAAGACCAGCCCCCGCTCGGGCAGCACCGACCCCGACGACACCGACCCCACCCACGCCGTCATCCCGCTCGTCCACGGCGAACCCATCCGCTTCGGCACCGACAACCAGTACGGCGTGATCCGCAAGCCCAACGGCGCCGTCGACGTCGTCGAGATCAACCCCAGCAACCAGGCCGACATCCTCGTCCACGACGCCCACGAGCCCGACCCCACCACCGCGTTCGCGCTCTCCCGCCTCACCGACGCCGGCGTCCTGCACCGCTCCCCCATCGGCATCTTCCGCGACATCGACCGCCCCACCTACGACGACCAAGCCCGCAACCAGATCACCACCGCCGCCCAAGCCATCGACGACCCCACCACCGCCCTCGCCGGCCTCATCAACGCCGGCGACACCTGGACCGTCATCTGATCCTGGGAACGACGAAGCGCCGTCATCCCGGGCACGAGTGCCCGCGCCGTGAGCGCCGCGCGCAGTCTGCTCAAGCGCAGGTGATGCGCCCCTGAGGTCGTGCACCGAAGAACGGGTAAAGCCTCAGGGCCAGCATTTCCGGCCCTCCGCGTCTCCGCTGCCGGCGGCTCGGCTAGCGTTTGCTCGTGACGGAGCAGCGGCGTGGGTTCGTGCTGGGCGTCGCGGCGTACCTGATCTGGGGCCTCTTCCCGCTCTACTGGCCGCTCCTCGAGCCGGCAGGCGCGCTGGAGATCCTCGCCCACCGGGTGCTCTGGTCCGTGGTGACCGTGCTGGTCCTGCTGATCGCGTTGCGCCGTAGCAAGCAGCTGCGAGCGATCATCGCGGACCGACGGCGACGGAGCCTGCTGCTGGTCGCGGCGGTCGTGATCGCGGTGAACTGGGGCACCTACATCTGGGGCGTCAACAACCACCGGGTCGTGGAGACCTCACTGGGCTACTTCATCAACCCGCTGGTGACCGTGCTGATGGGCGTGCTCATCCTCCACGAGCGGCTCCGCCGCTGGCAGTGGGCCGCGATCGGGATCGCCGGCGTCGCGGTCGTCGGGTTGACGGTCGAGTACGGCCACCCGCCCTGGATCGCCCTGGTGCTCGCCCTGTCCTTCGGCACGTATGGGCTGGCCAAGAAGCAGGCGGGCGTCGAGGCCGTCGAGAGCCTGGCCTTCGAGACCTTGGTGCTGGTCCCGGTCGCGGCCGCCTACCTCGCCTGGCTGGGCGCGCACGGCGACGGGCACTTCACCTCGGACGGGGTGGGCCACGCGGTGATGCTGGCCACCAGCGGCGTCGTCACGGCGGTCCCGCTGCTCTGCTTCGGCGCCGCCGCCATCCGCATCCCGATGACCACGATCGGCCTGCTGCAGTACCTCACCCCCGTCCTGCAGTTCGTGATCGGGGTGGCGTTGCTGCACGAGCAGATGACGCCGATGCGCTGGGTCGGCTTCGTGCTGGTGTGGCTGGCCCTGTCTGTCTTCACCGTCGAGGCGCTCCGGCACCACCGCCGCCAGTTGGCGCTGTCAGCGGAGGCTGTCGCGCTCTGAGGCCGCGCGCGCCGACGATCTGCCCGCCGTGGAGTCGGGTCCATACTGGCCAGATGACTGATTCTCGGCAGCCATTGGCAGGAAGCGACCGCACCGCGGTCGGGACGATCATCGAGCCGGTCCCCGGCGACGAGCGGGCCCAGGTGACGCTGGTCCTCCGACGCCGCTCGGAAGGAGACCCGCCGGCCTACCACGCTGGAGGCGATGCGGCGCCGCTGAGCTCCTCGGTACTGGGCGAGCAGTACGGCGCCGAGCCGACCGATGTCGAGCGGGTGACGTCCTACCTCGAGGGTCGAGGGGCCCGCGTCGTCGACGCGCACGCCGCGTCGCGACGTCTCCGGGTCGAGGCCGACGTACAGACCCTCTCCGAGCTGTTCGGTACGGCGCTGCACCGGATCACCCGTAACGACGGACGGGTGCAGACGCGGATGAGGTCCGGCGCGCTCACGGTGCCGCCCGAGCTCGCCGATGCCGTCGTCGCTGTGCTCGGCCTCGACGACCGCCCCCAGGCACTGACCCGCTCGGTGTTCGCCGACCCCCGGGCACAGCAGGCGAGCTACACACCGCTGGACCTCGCACGCATCTACGGCATGCCGGACGGCGACGGCAGCGGCCAGACCGTGGCGATCATCGAGCTCGGTGGCGGCTTCGGACAGTCCGACCTGGACACCTACTTCGGTGGCCTCGGCCTTGCCACCCCGACGGTCACGGCGGTGGGGGTCGACGGCGCGACGAACCAGCCGGGCCAGGACCCGAACGGCGCGGACGGCGAGGTGCTGCTGGACATCGAGGTGGTCGGAGCGCTCGCGCCCAAGGCCGACCTGCTCGTCTACTTCGCGCCGAACAGCGACTCCGGCTTCGTCGACGCGATCTCCCAGGCCGCGCACGCGAGCCCGACGCCCGCCGCGATCAGCATCAGCTGGGGCCAGAGCGAGGACCAGTGGACCGCCCAGGCGCGCACCGCAATGGACGGCGCGATCGCGGACGCAGTGGCGATGGGCGTCACCGTCACCGTGGCCGCTGGCGACAACGGCAGCAGCGATGCAGGCGCAGGTGTGCATGCGGACTTCCCGGCTTCCAGCCCGCACGCCCTCGGCTGCGGCGGCACCACGCTGCACAGCTCCGGCGGCACCACCACCGAGACCGTCTGGGACGACGGCGGGCAGGGCGGCGCAACCGGTGGCGGGGTCAGCGACGTGTTCCCGGTGCCGGACTGGCAGTCCGGGGTGGGCGTGCCGGACCGCTCAGGCACCCAGAAGAGCGGCCGAGGCGTGCCCGACGTGGCCGGCGACGCAGACCCCCAGACCGGCTACCAGGTGTACGTCGACGGCAAGGCTGCGGTGATCGGCGGCACCAGCGCGGTGGCACCACTGTGGGCGGGACTGGTCGCTCGACTCGCCCAGGCCCGCGGCAAGCCGCTCGGGTTGCTCCAGCCGGTGCTGTACGCCGGCCTCGGCGCCGGCCAGCCGGCCACGGGTCTGCGGGACATCACCAGCGGCAACAACGGCGCCTACACAGCCGGACCGGGATGGGACGCCTGCACCGGGCTCGGGGTCCCGGACGCGGACATCGCCGGGGTACTCACCGGGGTCGTCACGGGGGGTTGAGCGTCAGGCGGTGCGCTCGGCGACCACGTCGGCGAAGCCCTCGAGCGCCTCGCGCACCGGGCCGTCCGGCAGCACCTTGAGCAGCTTCTTCGCATCCGCCGTCAGGCCGAGGACGTAGCGGCGCGCCTCGGCCAGCGCCTGGTGGTCGCGGAGCAGCCCGAGCGCCTCGGCGTGCCGGGCGGTGTCGCTCAGGTCACCGTCGAGGAGTTCGTGCAGCCGTGCGTCCCCGGGGTCGGTCGACTTCCGCGCGATCAGCACCGGCAGCGTGGGGACGCCCTCGCGGAGATCGGTGCCGGGAGTCTTGCCGGACTCCGCCGACTCCGAGGCGATGTCGAGGATGTCGTCGGAGAGCTGGAAGGCCACACCGACCTTCTCGCCGTACTCGGTGAGCGCCTCCTCGACCTCGAGAGGAGCGCCGGCGAAGCGCGCGCCGTAGCGCGCGGAGGTCGCGATCAGGGATCCGGTCTTGCCGGCCACCACGCGCAGGTAGTGCTGGAGTGGGTCGTCGTCCGGTCCCGGGCCCAGGGTCTCCAGGATCTGGCCCTCGACGAGCCGGGTGAAGGTGCGCGCCTGGATCCGGACCGCCTCGGCGCCCAGCTCGGCGGTGAGCTCGGAGGACTTCGAGAAGAGGAAGTCGCCGGTCAGGATCGCGACGTGGTTGTCCCAACGCGCGTTGGCGGACTCGGCGCCCCTCCGCAGGTCGGCCTCGTCCATGACGTCGTCGTGGTAGAGCGAGGCGAGGTGGGTGAGCTCCACGACGCAGGCCGAGGTGACCACCCCGTCGGCGTCGGGGTTGCCGGTCTCGGCCGCCAGCAGGACCAGGAGCGGGCGGAACCGCTTGCCGCCCGCAGTGAGCAGGTGGCGGGCGGCCTCGGTGACGAAGCCCGCCTCACTCTGCACGTGCCCGAGGAGCTCGGTCTCCACCTGCTCGAGGCGTGACCGGAGCCGCTCCTCGAGCGCGGTGTCAACGATCGGCAGCGCGAGCGAGGAGTCCTTCACGGTGTTCACCTGATGAATACTCCCACTCGACCAAGCAGGTCGAGAAGGGGACCTGGGACGATTCCGAGGACCAGTGTGCCGGCCACACCGACCGACACGACCAGGGAGGTGAGCGCGCTCGGCACGGCCACGCTCGGGGCCTCGCCGACCGGGTCGACGAAGAACATCAGCACGATGACCTTGATGTAGAACGCCAGCGCGATCGCCGAGGCGAACACCGCGATGATCACCAGCGGCCAGGCGCCCGCGGACATCGCCGAGCTGAAGACCGCCCACTTCCCGGTGAACCCGCTGGTCAGCGGGATGCCGGCCATCGCCAGCAACAGGAACGCCATCAGCCCCGCCACCAGCGGCGACTCCTTGCCCAAGCCCGTCCAGCGGCTCAGCGCAGTCGCCTCGCCGGACCCGTCCCGGACCACGGTCACCAACGCGAATGCTGCGATCGTCATCAGGCCGTAGGTCGTCAGGTAGAACAGCACGGCCTGCACCGGCGCGATCTGGCCCGGCTGCAGGTCGCCCAGCGACCGGGCGCCGAGGAAGCCGACCAGCACGAACCCGGCGTGCGCGATGGAGGAGTAGGCCAGCAGCCGCTTGATGTCGGTCTGGCTCAGCGCCAGCACCGAGCCGATCACCATGGTGAGGATCGCGATCACCCACATCATCGGTGTCCAGTCCCAGCGGGCTCCACCGAAGGCGACGTAGAAGAGCCGCAGCAGCGCGCCGAACGCCGCGACCTTGGTGGCCACCGCCATGAAGCCGGTGACCGCCGTGGGAGCGCCCTGGTAGACGTCGGGGGTCCAGGCGTGGAACGGCACCGCAGCGACCTTGAAGAGCAGGCCGACCGCCATCAGGCCGAGGCCGCCGAGCAACAGCGCGTGCGCACCGCTCCTGCCGGAGACGGCCTGCGCGATGCCGGACAGGTGCATGCTGCCGGCGTACCCGTAGACCAGCGCGATGCCGTAGACGAAGAAGCCGGAGCTGAACGCGCCCAGCATGAAGTACTTGAGCGCGGCCTCCTGGCTGAGCAGCCGGCGCCGGCGAGCCAGGCCGCAGAGCAGGTACAGCGGCAGGGAAAGCACCTCGAGGCCGACGAACATGGTGAGGAGGTCGTTCGCGGCCGGGAACATCAGCATGCCCGACGCGGAGAACAGCAGCAACGGGAAGACCTCGGTGTGCTCGAGCCCCTTGGTGGAGGCCTCACGCTCCGCCTCGGTGCCGGGCAACGCCGCAGCCTGGCCGGCGAACGCGGTCACGCCGCTCTCGAGTCGACGCTCGGCGAACAGCAGCACCGACAACAGCGTGAGCACCAGGACCAGGACCCAGCAGACCAGGGTGGGACCGTCGAGCGCGAACGCACCCTCAGCGACGATCTTGCCCAGCCCGGGATGGGCGGAGCCGGGATGCAGCTCGACGAACACCAGGACGGCCGCGACCAGCGCCGCGACCGTGCCCGCCACGGCGAGGACCGCCTGGACGGCGTACCGCCGTGCGCGCGGGACGCTCGCCTCGACCAGGACCCCGACGACCGCGACGCCGAGCAGGATCAACACCGGCGAGAGCTGGCCGTACTCGATGTGCGGCGTCGAGAAGCTGGCCACCATCGGCGTGACGGCGTTCGCTGCCCCGATCACTGGGCGCTCCCCTCGGTGGTGGCCTGCGGCACGGTCGGTGCCGGGTCGGTGCGGCCGACCTGGCTCATGGTGTGGTCGACGGACGGGTTCAGTACCGCCGTCAGGGGCTTCGGGAAGAAGCCGAGCACGACGAGGAGCGCGACGACCGGAGCCACCGCGACCACCTCACGGACGTTCAGGTCGCGCATCCCAGCGGCCTCCGGATGGGTCGGCCCGGTCATCGTGCGTTGGTAGAGGATCAGCGCGTACATCGCCGCGAGCACGATGCCGGTGACCGCGAAGGCCGCCGCCCAGGCGGAGTGCACGAAGGCGCCGATGATCACCAACAGCTCGGGCACGAACGGCGAGAGACCGGGCAGTGAGAGCAGTGACAGGTTGGCCACAAGGAAGAACCCGGCGAGCACCGGCGCGACCTTCTCGATGCCTCCCATGTCGCTGATCAGGGCGGATCCGCGTCTGGTGGCCAGGAAGCCCCCGGTGAGGAACACCGCGGCCGTCGAGAGCCCGTGAGCGAACATGTAGAGATTCGCGCCGACCAGGCCCTGGCTGTTCATCACGAAGATCCCCAGCACGATGAACCCGAAGTGCGAGACCGAGGTGTAGGCGATCAGCCGCGGGATGTTGTTGCTGCCGATCGCCATCAGGGCGCCGTAGATGATGCTGATGATCGCCAGCACGATCACCACCGGCGTTGCCCACTTGGCGGCGCCGGGGAACAGCTCGAGGCCGAACCGGATCATGCCGAAGCTGCCGATCTTGTCGAGCACGCTGACCAGCAGCGTGTTCGTGCCCGGGGTCGCCTGCTCGCAGGCGTCGGGCAGCCAAGTGTGCACCGGGAAGATCGGCGCCTTGACTGCGAACGCGATGAAGAAGCCGACGAACAGCCAACGGCTCACGTCCTGGCCGAGGTCCATCCGGGTCAGGTCGGAGAGCAGGTACGTCGGGTGGCCGGCGACCTTCGCGGACTCGACGTACACGCCGATCACGGCGGCGAGCATGATCAGCCCGCCGGTCAGGGAGTAGAGCAGGAACTTCACCGCGGCGCGGGCGCGGCCGAAGCCGCCGAAGCCGCCGATCAGGAAGTAGACCGGGATCAGCACCGCCTCGAAGAGGACGTAGAACAAGAACACGTCCGTCGCGATGAAGCAGCCGATCGCCAGCCCCTCCAGAGCGAGCAGCCAGGCGAAGAACGAGCGGGTGCCCCAGCGCGGCTCGGGCCTCAGCCCGGCGCCGAAGCCCGCGCCACCGACTCGGTCCCCGTCGTGCCACGACGCCAGGATGACGACGGGCGTGAGGATCGTGGTGAGCAGAACCAGCGTGAGCCCGAGTCCGTCGACGCCGAGGGCGTAGTGCGCCCCGAAGCTCCGGATCCACTCATGGCTCTCCTGGAACTGCATGCCGCCGTGCGGATCGAACCGGACCGCGATCACGATCGAGAACGCGAGCACCACCAGGGACAGCGCCAGCGCAAGCTGCTTGGACAGCAGCGGGCGCGCGGGGACGGCGGCCACCACGATCGCGAACACGATCGGTGCGAACAGCAGCAGGGTGAGCCAGGGGAAGCCGTTCATCAGAGGTTCACCACCATCAGGGCCACCAGCACCAGGGCGGCACCGGCGAGCAGGGAGAGCGCGTAGGAGCGGACGTAGCCGTTCTGGACGAGCCGCCCACGGGCCGACAGCCCGCCGAAGCTGGCCGTGCTGCCCATCGCGGCGCCGTCGACGACCCCGCGGTCGAAGGCGGTCAAGCCGCGGACGAGCTGGTACCCCGGCTTGACCACCAGCTCCTCGTTCGCGGCGTCGCCGTACAACTCGGCGCGTGCGATCCGAGTGAGGACGGAGACCTTGAGGGGTGCGACCCGAGGCACCTCACGACGACCGACGAAGTACCAAGCGGCCAGGACGCCGCTGGCCACGACGACCACGGCGAGCAGGCTCAGCACCCATGGTGACAGGGAGGTGCCGACGTGCGACTCGGTGCCGACCACCGGGGCCAGCCAGGTCACGATCCAGTCGTTGATCAGCAGGGCACCGCCGAGGACCGACAGGGCAGCGAGCACGATCAGCGGGATCGTCATCACCTTCGGCGACTCATGGGGGTGTACGTCGGGCTCCCAGCGCTTCTCCCCGAAGAACGTCATCAGCATCAGCCGGGTCATGTAGAAGCCGGTCACCCCGGCACCGAGGAGGGCGCACAGCCCGACGATCCAGTTCTGGTCGAGCGCGGTCTCGATGATCTTGTCCTTGGACCAGAACCCGGAGAAGCCGGGGAAGCCGATGATCGCCAGGTAGCCCATCGCGAAGGTCAGGAAGGTCACCGGCATCGCCTTGCGGAGCGCGCCGTAGTGCCGCATGTCGACGTCGTCCTCGGTGCCGTGCATCACCGAGCCGGCGCCGAGGAACATGTTGGCCTTGAAGAAGCCGTGGGTCAGCAGGTGGAAGATCGCGAAGGCGTAGCCGGCCACGCCAAGCCCGGAGGCCAGGATCATGTAGCCGATCTGGCTCATCGTCGACCCTGCGAGGACCTTCTTGATGTCGTCCTTCGCGCAACCGATGATCGCACCCATCAGCAGCGTGATGGTGCCGACGAGGATGACGCCGGTGCGGGCGTCCGCGGTGATGCTGAAGATGAAGTTCGACCGGGTGATCAGGTAGACGCCGGCGGTCACCATGGTTGCCGCGTGGATCAGCGCCGACACCGGGGTCGGGCCCTCCATCGCGTCGAGGAGCCAGCTCTGCAGCGGGAACTGCGCCGACTTGCCGCAGGCACCGAGCAGCAGCAGCAGGCCGATCGCTGTCAGGGTGCCGGCGGACGCGTTGTGGGCATGCGCGGAGACGACCGAGAAGCTCGAGGAGCCGAAGGTCGCGAAGATCAGCGCGATGCCCAGTGACAGGCCGATGTCACCGACCCGGTTGACCACGAACGCCTTCTTCGCGGCGAACGCGGCGGAGTGCTTGTGCTGCCAGAAGCCGATGAGCAGGTACGACGCCAGGCCGACGCCCTCCCAGCCCAGGAACAGGGCGACGTAGTCGGAGGCCAGCACCAGCAGCAGCATCGAGGCCACGAACAGGTTCAGGTAGGCGAAGAAGCGTCGGCGCCGCGGGTCGTGAGCCATGTAGCCCACCGAGTAGAGGTGGATGATGCCGCCGACGCCGGTGATCAGCAGCAGGAACAGCGCCGACAGCTGGTCGTAGAGCAGGTTCAGCTCGACGTGATACTTCCCCGCGGTGAACCACGTCCACAGGTGCTGCTGCACCTGGCGGTCACCGGCGTCGCGGCCGATCAGCGCGACGAACACGACCACGCTGAGCACGAACGACACCGCCACGGTGCCGGTGCCGAGCAGGTGACCGAAGCGGTCGGTACGGCGGCCGCCGATCAGGAGCACGACCGCGCCGAACGCCGGCAGCGCCAGGATCAGCCACAGCAGCGAGAACGCGCCCGTGGCCGCGCTCGGGTCCACGATCGGCGCGACCGCGTGCAGGGGTACGAAGGTGTTCGTCATCAACGCGCCTCTCAGTACTTCAGCAGGCTGGCGTCGTCGACCGAGGCCGAGCGTCGGGTGCGGAAGATGGTCATGATGATCGCCAGGCCGACCACGACCTCGGCTGCGGCGACGACCATCACGAAGAACGCGGCGATCTGGCCGTCGAGGTTGCCGTTGCCGCGGGAGAACGTGATCAGGGCGAGGTTTCCGGCATTGAGCATCAGCTCGATGCACATGAACACGACGATCGCGTTGCGGCGGACGAGCACGCCGACGGCGCCGATCGTGAACAAGATCGCGGACAACACGATGAACGGGGTGACGCTCATTCGGGGTCCTCCTCGGTCAGCCGGGCCACGTCCGTGGCGAGCTCGGGAGCGTTCTTGACGGTGCCGCGCGCGGCGAGGACACGCGAGATCGAGGCGTGCGCGGTGCTCCCGTCGGGTAGCAGCGCGGGCGTGTCCACGGCGTTGTGCCGAGCGAACACCCCGGGCGGCGGCAGCGGACCCGGGTGCAGCCCGTGCTCGGCGTAGTCCCGCATCCGCTGCGCGGCCAGCGAGGCCTGCGTCGGCTTCGGGGTGAGCCGCTCACGGTGGGCGAGGACCATCGCGCCGATCGCGGCGGTGATCAGCAGCGCTGAGGTCGCCTCGAACGCGAAGACGTACTTGGTGAACAGCACCTGCGCGATGCCCTGCACGTTGCCGTTCTCGTTGGCGGCCTGCAGACCGGTGACCACCCCGAACGAGACCTGGGCCACGCCCAGCACCAGCAGCGCGCCGAAGCCGAGGCCGAAGATGATCGCCCAGAGTCGCTGCCCGCGGATCGTCTCGACCAGCGAGTCCGAGGAGTCGACGCCCACGAGCATCAGCACGAAGAGGAACAACATCAAGATCGCGCCGGTGTAGACGATGATCTGCACCGCGAACAGGAAGGGCGCGTCCTGCACGGCGTACAGCACCGCGAGCGAGATCATCACGACGGCGAGCAGCAGGGCGGCGTGCACGGCCTTGCGGGCGAACAGCATCGACAGCGCGGCCAGCACCATCACGGGGGCGAGGATCCAGAAGGCGATCATGCGTCCCCCTCCGGACCGGAGGCCGGCCGCACCGCACCTCGGTAGTAGTCGCCCTCGTCGTCGCCGAGACGCATCGGGTGCGGCGGCTGCTCCATGCCGGGGAGGAGCGGGGCGAGCAGGTCGGACTTCTCGTAGATCAGTGACTCACGGCTGCTGTCGGCCAGCTCGTACTCGTTGGTCATCGTCAGCGCGCGGGTCGGGCAGGCCTCGATGCACAGGCCGCACAGGATGCAGCGCAGGTAGTTGATCTGGTAGACGCGGCCGTAGCGCTCGCCCGGCGAGAACCGTTCGTCGTCGGTGTTGGAGGCGCCCTCGACGTAGATCGCGTCCGCCGGGCACGCCCAGGCACACAGCTCGCAGCCGATGCACTTCTCCAACCCGTCCGGCCAGCGGGTGAGCTGGTGCCGGCCGTGGAACCGTGGCGCGGTGGGCTTCTTCTCGAAGGGGTACTGCTCGGTGACCACCCGGCGGAACATCGTCCGGAAGGTCACCCCGAACCCGGCGACCGGGTCCCAGAACTGTTCCTTGAGGGATGCCATTACTGCTCCTCCCCCTCAGCGGTGGCAGAGACACGTGCGGACCCGGCGGCGACCGCCGTACCGGGCATCGGCGGGACCGGATAGCCGCCGGCGAACGCATCGAACGGCTTGGCCTCGGCGTCGGCCCGGGCCTCGGCCGCGAGTCTCTCGCGTCCGCGCGAGGCCCGGTCGTCGACGAAGCCGAGCACGAGCACCAGTGCGGCGAGCACCACGATCGCGGCGTACAGGTAGTTCTTGTTGAACGAGCCGTGCAGGCTGGCCGCGCGGATGCCGGCCACGGCGATGATCCAGACCAGTGCGATCGGGATGAGCCGCTTCCAGCCGAACGCCATGAACTGGTCGTAGCGCAGCCGGGGCAGCGTCCCGCGGAGCCAGATGAACACGAAGATGAACGCCAGCACCTTGCCCATGAACCAGAGCACGGGCCAGTAGCCGTGGTTGGCGCCGGCCCAGACCGTGTCGATCCAGAACGGGGCGTGCCAACCGCCGAGGAACAGCGTGGTGGCCAGCGCGGAGACGGTGGCCATGTTGACGTACTCGGCGAGGAAGAACAGGGCGAACTTCAGCGAGGAGTACTCGGTGTGGAAGCCCCCGACCAGCTCGCCCTCCGCCTCCGGGAGGTCGAACGGCGCGCGGTTCGTCTCGCCGACCATCGAGATCACGTAGATGACGAACGACGGCAGCAGGATGATCCCGAACCAGGTCTTGTCCTGAGCGGCCACGATCTCCGAGGTGGACATCGAGCCGGCGTAGAGGAAGACCGCCACGAAGGACAGCCCCATGGCGACCTCGTAGGAGATCATCTGGGCACTCGAGCGCAGGCCGCCCAGCAGCGAGTACGTCGAGCCCGACGACCAGCCGCCGAGCACGATCCCGTAGATGCCGATGGAGGCGATCGCGAGGACGAAGATCACCGCGACCGGCATGTCGGTCAACTGCAACGGGGTGCGGTGGCCGAAGAAGTTCACCTCGGGCCCGAACGGGATCACCGCCCAGGTCACGAATGCTGGGACCGTCGCCAGCACCGGCGCAAGCAAGAAGACGACCTTGTCGGCCGCCTTCGGGATGATGTCCTCCTTCAGCGCGAGCTTCACGCCGTCCGCGAGGCTCTGCAGCAGGCCGAAGGGTCCGTTGACGTTGGGCCCGATGCGGTGCTGCATCCGGGCGACGACGCGGCGCTCGAACCAGATGTTGAACAAGGTCAGCAGGACCAGCACCAGGAAGATCAGCACAGCCTTGACGATGATGACCCAGACGGGGTCGGTGCCGAACCCGCTCAGGTTGGTGTCGAGGAGACTCACTGCTCGGCTCCCTTCGCGATGGTGGCTCCGCCGGAGCTGACCGACACAGCGCTGCCGGCGGAACCGACCAGGTGGCGTACGGCGGCGCCGGGTGCGCTCGCCGGCGCCCAGACGACCCCGTCGACGATGTCGTCGCTGACGGCCGCCGGGTAGGTCACCTCACCGAGAGGTCCGCTCAGCGTCACCGGGTCGCCCTCGGCGACACCGAGCCCGGCTAGTGTGGCGGCGCCCATCAGCACGACCGGCCGGCGAGCGGTGGCCCGCAGGTAGTCCTCGCCATCTTGCATCCGACCGTCATCGATGAGCTGCTTCCACGACGACAGCACCAAGGTGGTCCTGGTCACGGGCGCGGGTTCGGCGGTAGGCGGCTGAGGCCGGGCACCGTCCCAGGGGCCCACAGACGCCATCTCGCCCTGCACGTGGGCCGTGGTGCGGAAGCCGAGTGGGACGCCCATCTCCTCGGCGATGCCCGCGAGCACCCGCAGATCCGGCAACGCCGCGGGCTTGTCGAGGACCTGCGCGAAGCTGCGCACCCGCCCCTCCCAGTTGACGAAGCTGCCGGCGCGCTCGGTCGCCGCCGCGACCGGCAGTACGACGTCGGCCGCACGGGTCACCTCGGATGCACGTAGCTCCAGCGACACCACGAAGGCCTTGTCCAGCGCGGCCACGGCCCGGTGATGGTCCGGCAGGTCGCCGGGATCGACACCCGCGACGACCAGTGCGGTGAGCTCGCCGGTCGCGGCGGCCTCGATGATCCCTGCGCCGTCGCGGCCCTCCGCGTCGGGCAGCGACTCGACACCCCAGGCAGCGGCCAGGTCGACACGTGCCGCCGGGTCCGCGACCGGGCGGCCACCGGGCAGCAGGTTGGGAAGCGCGCCCACCTCGAGAGCACCACGGTCGCCGGCGCGACGAGGCACCCACGCCAGCCGGGCGCCGGTGCTGCCGGCCAGCGCGGCGACCGCGCTCAGCAGGCCGGGCACCTCGACGGCACGCTCACCCACGAGCAGGACGCTGGAGCTGTCCAGGGCGAGGTCGGTGCGGCTCGCCAGCCCCCGGACCACGTCGACCTCTGCGCCCGGCGCGGCGGACAGCAGGGTGCCGCCCATCTTGCGCAGGCCCGCGGTGGTGTGCGACCCGACGGACCAGATCGGCGTCCGGTGCTTCAGGTGGGTCTTGCGCAGGCGAAGGAAGATCGTCCCGGCCTCGTCCTCGGGCTCGAGCGCGACGAGCACCACGGAGCCGGCAGACTCCAGGTCGGCGTACGTCACGTCCTGGCGCAGCACCACGCTGGACGCCAGGAACGAGGCCTCCTCGGCACTGTGCGCGCGGGCCCGGAAGTCGATGTCGTTGGTGCCCAGGACGACCCGGGCGAACTTGGAGTAGGCGTAGGCGTCCTCGGCGGTCAGCCGGCCGCCGGTCAGGACGCCGACGCGCCCCTGCGCTGCCGCGAGACCCCGGGCCGCGACCACGAACGCCTCGGGCCAGGACGCCGGCCGCAGCTCGCCGTCGTCGCCACGCACCAGCGGGTGGGTGAGCCGGTCCGGCTGCCGGGCGTAGGTGAAGGCGAAGCGGTCCTTGTCGGTGATCCACTCCTCGTTGACCTGGGGGTCGTCGCCGGAGAGCCGACGCATCACCTTGCCACGTCGGTGGTCGACACGGATGGCGGACCCACAGCCGTCGAGCTCGGCCACCGAGGGGGTGGAGACGAGGTCGAAGGGCCGCGACCGGAAGCGGTAGTCGGCCGAGGTGAGGGCGCCGACCGGGCAGATCTGGATGGTGTTCCCGGAGAAGTAGCTCTCGAAGGGCTGCTTCTCGTAGATGCCGACCTGCTGCAGGGCACCCCGCTCGATCAGCTCGATGAACGGGTCACCGGCGATCTGGGAGGAGAACCGGGTGCACCGGGCGCACAGCACGCAGCGCTCCCGGTCCAGGAGCACCTGGGCCGAGATGTTGATCGGCTTGGGGTAGACCCGCTTGGACTCGACGTACCGGGACTCGGCGGTGCCGTTGCTCATCGACTGGTTCTGAAGCGGGCACTCGCCGCCCTTGTCGCAGACGGGGCAGTCCAGGGGGTGGTTGATCAGGAGGAACTCCATGATCCCCTCCTGGGCCTTCTTCGCGACCGGGGAGGTGGCCTGGGTGTTGATCACCATGCCGGGCGCGACCGGGATCGTGCAGGAGGCCTGCGGCTTGGGCATCGGCCGGCCGTTGCCGGCGTCGGGTACGTCGACCAGGCACTGCCGGCACGCCCCGACCGGGTCCAGCAGCGGGTGGTCGCAGAACCTCGGGATCTGGACGCCGATCATCTCTGCCGCACGGATGACCAGCGTGTCCGGCGGGACGCTGACCTCGATGCCGTCGATGGTGACGGTGACCAGGTTGCTCTGCTCGACCTCGCCGGCCGAGTCGGACGTGACCGTCATGCCGACGCTCCTTCGGTCTCGAAGAGGGTCGATCGCGCCGGGTCGAATGGACAGCCGCCCTGCTCGAGATGGGCGAGGTACTCGTCACGGAAGTACTGGATCGACGAGCTGATCGGGCTGGTGGCACCGTCGCCGAGCGCGCAGAACGCCCGGCCGAGGATGTTGTCGCACTGGTCGAGCAGCAGGTCCAGGTCGCTCTCGCTGCCATGGCCCTGCTCGAGGCGCTCCAGGGTCTGCGCGAGCCACCAGGTGCCCTCGCGGCAGGGCGTGCACTTGCCGCACGACTCGTGCTTGTAGAACTCCGTCCAGCGCAGTACGGCGCGGACCACGCAGGTGGTCTCGTCGAAGATCTGCAACGCCCGGGTGCCCAGCATCGAGCCGGCCGCGCCGACGCCCTCGAAGTCGAGGGGCACGTCGAGGTGCTCGGCGGTGAGGATCGGGGTGCTGGACCCGCCGGGGGTCCAGAACTTCAGCTCGTGGCCCTCGCGGACACCGCCGGCCAGGTCGATCAGCTCGCGCAGGGTGATGCCCAACGGCGCTTCGTACTGACCCGGCCTCGCCACGTGGCCGGACAGGGAGAAGATGCCGAACCCCTTGGACTTCTCGGTGCCCATCGAGGCGAACCATTCTGCGCCGTTGCCGATGATGCTCGGCACCGACGAGATCGACTCGACGTTGTTGATCACCGTCGGGCTGGCATAGAGACCGGCCACGGCCGGGAACGGCGGACGCAATCGGGGCTGGCCGCGTCGTCCCTCCAGCGAGTCGAGCAGCGCGGTCTCCTCGCCACAGATGTAGGCGCCCGCTCCGGCGTGCACGACGAGGTCGAGGTCGTAGCCCGAGCCGTGGATGTCTGCGCCCAGGTGGCCCGCGGCGTACGCCTCCCGGACCGCGGCCTGGAGCCGGCGTACGACGTGCAGCACCTCGCCGCGCACGTAGATGAAGGCCCGGTTGGCACGGATCGCGAACGAGCTGATGATCACGCCCTCGACCAACGTGTGCGGGCTGGCCATCATCAGCGGGATGTCCTTGCAGGTGCCCGGCTCGGACTCGTCGGCGTTGACCACGAGGTACTTCGGCCGGGGGTTGTCCTGCGGGATGAAGGACCACTTCATGCCGGTCGGGAAGCCCGCACCTCCACGGCCACGAAGGTTGGAGTCCTTGACGGCCGCGATGATGTCGTCGGGTGCCATGCCCAACGCCTTCCGCATCGCGGCGTAGCCACCGCGCTCCTCGTAGGCGGCCAGCGTCCAGGAGCGCTCGGTGCCCCAGTTGTCGGTGAGCACCGGGGTCAGGGGGTCAGTCACGATCGGTCTCAGCCTTCGGAGCGGTCCAGTTGTTCTCACGGGCGACCTCGAGGCCGACCAGCGAGGCCGGGCCTGCCGAGGGGCCCTCGTCGGCCAGGTCGTCGGGGAAGCCGGCGAGCACCCGCTCGGCCTCGCGCCAGGTGCAGATACGGGGGCCGCGGGTCGAGGTGACCGGCTTGCCCGCGCGCAGGTCGTCCACGACTGCGACGGCCGACTCGGGAGTCTGGTTGTCCATGAACTCCCAGTTCACCATCATCACCGGCGCGTAGTCGCAGGCGGCGTTGCACTCGACGTGCTCGAGGGTCACCTTGCCGTCGGGCGTGGTCTCGTCGTTGCCGACGTCCAGGTGGTCCTTGAGTCGCTCGAAGATCGCGTCGCCGCCCATGATCGCGCAGAGCGTGTTGGTGCAGACGCCGACGTGGTAATCGCCGACCGGCTTGCGCTTGTACATGGTGTAGAAGGTGGCGACACCGCTGACCTCGGCGGCGCTGATCCCGAGGATCTCCGCGCACGCCTCGATGCCGTCGGCGGTGACCCGACCCTCGTTGGACTGCACCAGGTGCAGCATCGGCAGCAGTCCCGAGCGCGCCTCCGGGTAGCGGCCGGCGATCTCACGCAGCTCGGCCTCGTAGGGAACCGACACCTAGACCACCGTCCTTGCGCAACCGCTCGCGACCACAGGACGCGACTGCCGTCGGCCGCGGCCAAGGACCGCTCCTAGCTGCGCGCTCATCTGTCCACACCGCCCATCACCGGGTCGATCGAGGCGATCGCCACGATCACGTCGGCCACCATGCCGCCCTCGCTCATCACGCTGGTGGCCTGCAGGTTGGTGAACGAGGGGTCCCGGAAGTGGGCGCGGTAGGGCCGGGTGCCGCCGTCGGAGACGACGTGCGCGGCCAGCTCGCCGCGAGGCGACTCGATCGGCACGTAGGCCTGCCCCGCGGGCACCCGGAAGCCCTCGGTGACCAGCTTGAAGTGATGGATCAGCGCCTCCATCGACTCACCCATGATGTGCCGGATGTGGTCGAGGCTGTTGCCCATCCCGTCGCTGCCGATCGCCAGCTGCGCCGGCCACGCGATCTTCTTGTCCGCGACCACGACCGGAGCGCCCTCGAGCCCGGCGAGCCGCTCGACGCACTGCTCGACGATCCGCAGCGACTCCCACATCTCGTTGAGTCGGATCCGGAACCGGCCGTAGGCGTCGCAGCTGTCCCAGGTCTGCACGTCGAACTCGTAGTCCTCGTAGCCGCAGTACGGCTGGGTCTTGCGCAGGTCCCACGGGTAGCCGGTCGCGCGAAGCACCGGGCCGGTCAGGCCGAGCGCCAGGCAACCGGACAGCTCGAGGTGCCCGACGTCGACCAGCCGAGCCTTGAAGATCGGGTTGGCGTTGCACAGGTCGGCGTACTCGGGAAGCCGCTTCTTCATCAGGACCACGAAGTCGCGGATCTGGTCCAGCGCGCCGGCCGGCATGTCCTGGGCGACGCCGCCGGGGCGGATGAACGCGTGGTTCATCCGCAGGCCGGTGATCAGCTCGAAGAGGTCGAGGACCAGCTCGCGCTCGCGGAAGCCGATCGTCATCACGGTCAGCGCGCCGATCTCCATCCCTCCGGTGGCGATCGCGACCAGGTGGCTCGAGATGCGGTTGAGCTCCATGAGCATCACCCGCATGACCTGAGCCTTCTCGGGGATGTCGTCGGTGATGTCGAGCAGTCGCTCCACGCTGAACACGTAGGCCGCCTCGTTGAACAGCGGGCTCAGGTAGTCCATCCGGGTGCAGAACGTGACGCCCTGCGTCCAGGTGCGGAACTCCATGTTCTTCTCGATGCCGGTGTGCAGGTAGCCGATGCCGCACCGGGCCTCGGTGACCGTCTCGCCCTCGAGCTCGAGGATCAGCCGCAGCACGCCGTGGGTCGACGGGTGCTGCGGCCCCATGTTCACCACGACCTTGTTGTCGTGGTCC
Organism: Nocardioides marmorisolisilvae; assembly: GCF_031656915.1. Lineage (NCBI taxonomy): Bacteria > Bacillati > Actinomycetota > Actinomycetes > Propionibacteriales > Nocardioidaceae > Nocardioides > Nocardioides terrisoli. The sequence goes on from NZ_CP134227.1 coordinate 2,476,471, forward strand.
TCGGAGATGCCGGCCACGACCGAGTCCCAGTCCTGGCCGGTGACGGTGAAGACGCGGCCCTGGGTGGTCTCGCTGTGCGGGGCGTAGGCGTCGTGGTCGGCGCCGGTCGCTGAGCTTGTCGAACTGCTCATCAGTTGTATGCCCTCCGCTCGTCGGGCGGCGGAACGGTCCCGCCCTTGTACTCCACGGGGATGCCCCCAAGGGGGTAGTCCTTGCGCTGGGGGTGGCCCGGCCAGTCGTCGGGCATCTCGATCCGAGTCAGCGCGGGGTGGCCGTCGAAGACGATTCCGAAGAAGTCGAAGGTCTCCCGCTCGTGCCAGTCGGCCGTCGGGTAGGTCGACACCACGCTCGGGATGTGCGGGTCCTCGTCGGGACAGGTCACCTCGAGGCGGATCCGCCGGTTGTGGGTCATCGACAGCAGGTGGTAGACGGCGTGCAGCTCGCGACCCTTGTCGTGCGGGTAGTGCACACCACTGACGCCGGAGCAGAACTCGAAGCGGAGCGCCTCCTCGTCGCGGAGCAGCTTGACCAGGGTGACGAGGTCCTCGCGGCGGCAGAAGAAGGTGATCTCGCCGCGGTGGACGACGACCTTCTCGAACGGGTCCTCGATGCCGGCGTCGCGCGCGGCCGCGACCAGTGCCTGGGCCACCTCGTCACGCCACTCGCCGTACGGCGGCCGGGTGGACCCGGGCATCGCGACCGCGCGGTCCAGGCCGCCGTAGCCCGAGGTGTCACCGCTGCCGCGGACACCGAACATGCCGCGCCGCTGGTCGATGACCTCACCGCTGGTGGGCCGGACGGAGTCGAGGCTGGCGTCCTGGTGCCCGGTGACGACCTCGTGCTCCGCGGGTGACTGGACGGCCTTGTCGGCCTCGTCCGACGGCCTCTTCGACGTGTCGTCGCTCATGCGGCACCTCCGCCGAGGGGCCGGCGGCGCGAGCAGGTGCGTGGGGTGCTCATCGCATGAGGCCCTTCATCTGCGACGTGGGCAGCGCCGTCAGCGCCGACTCCTCGTGGGCGACGATCTCGTCGGCCCGGTTGACGCCGAGCTTGGTGTGCTGGACCTGGTCGTGCAGCTTGAGGATGGCGTCGATGAGCATCTCAGGACGCGGCGGGCAGCCGGGGAGGTACATGTCGACGGGCACGACGTGGTCCACGCCCTGGACGATGGCGTAGTTGTTGAACATGCCGCCGGAGCTCGCGCAGACGCCCATCGCCAGCACCCACTTCGGGTCGGGCATCTGGTCGTAGATCTGCCGCAGCACCGGTGCCATCTTCTGGCTGACCCGGCCGGCGACGATCATCAGGTCGGCCTGGCGCGGGCTGGCCCGGAAGACCTCCATGCCGAAGCGGCCCAGGTCGTAGCGCGGACCGCCGGACGTCATCATCTCGATGGCGCAGCAGGCCAGGCCGAAGGTGGCCGGCCAGAACGACGCCTTGCGCATGTAGCCCGCGACGCCCTCGACCGTGGTCAGCAGGACGCCGGAGGGAAGCTTCTCCTCAAGTCCCATCAGATTCCTCCCGTTGAGAGCCACCAGGCACGTGCATGCATGGCGGCCGTCAGTCCCAGTCCAGGCCGCCGCGTCGCCACACGTACACGTAGGCGACGAAGACGGGAACGATGAACAGCACCATCTCGACGAACCCGAAGAGCGCCATCTGGTCGAAGGCGACTGCGATCGGATAGAGGAACACGATCTCGATGTCGAAGACGATGAAGAGCATCGCGACGATGTAGTAGCGGATCGGGAACCGGCCCCCGCCGACGGGCTGCGGGGTCGGCTCGATGCCGCACTCGTAGGAGTCGAGCTTGGCGCGGTTGTAGCGCTTGGGCCCGACGTGGGCGCTCATCAGCACCGAGAAGACCGCAAATCCTGCGGCCAGGATCAGCAATGCCAGCACTGGCGCGTACAGGTGCACCGCACTCCTCCTCGCTGCGACTTCGTGAGCATGTGAACGACTTCACTAACTCTCGACCGACCCAGCATAGAGGCCTGCGTCACACCGCGCGAACCGCCCCCCGAACAGCCGGTTTCAGGCGTGGATCGAGCGATTTAGCGCATCAACCTGTTGTCGAAATCACGGCTTTCGGGCGCGGTGCAGCGCGACGATCCCGCCGGTCAGGTTGCGCCACTCGACGTCCGACCAGCCCGCGGTCTGGAGCCGGGCGGCGAGCCCCGCCTGGTCGGGCCACGCCCGGATCGACTCGGCCAGGTAGACGTAGGCGTCCGGGCTCGACGACACCGCACGGGCGATCGAGGGCAGCGCCTTCATCAGGTACTCGAGGTAGACGGTGCGGAACGGCGTCCACGTGGGCGAGGAGAACTCGCAGACCACGACCCGGCCGCCGGGGCGGGTGACGCGGAGCAGCTCGCGCAGGCCGGCGTCCGGGTCGACGATGTTGCGCAGGCCGAACGAGATCGTCACCGCGTCGAAGGTGTCGTCGGCGAACGGCAGCCGGGTGCCGTCGCCGGCGGTGAACGGCAGGTGCGGTCGCATCCTCTTGCCGACGCGCAGCATGCCCTCGGAGAAGTCGCACGGCACCACGGTCGCGCCGCGGTCGCGGAACGGCTGGGACGACGTACCCGTGCCGGCGGCGAGGTCGAGCACCACCTCGCCCGGCCGCGGGTCGACCGCGTCGAGGACGATGCGGCGCCAGCGGCGGTCCTGTCCGAGGCTGAGCACGTCGTTGGTCAGGTCGTAGCGACGGGCGACATCGTCGAACATCGCCCGCACCTCGGCCGGCTGCTTGTCCAGGTCTGCGCGGGTCACGGGCGGAGCCTAATGGGCGCCGCCGTCGAGCAACCGATCGGGCGCTCGGCGCGTCAAAGGGGTACCCGGCCGTGCTTGGCAGATCATGGTGCGGGTGTGACCAAGGGGGTTCGATCGATGAAGGCACGCACCACGACCGGGATGTTCCTCGTCCTGCTCCTGGCCGTCGCCGGACTGGCGTACGGCGTGGGCCAGGCGGCCGGCCCGTCCGACGCCGCCGGACCGGCCAGCCACCCAACCATGCATCGAACCAACCACCCAGCCACCGATCCAGCCACCGACCCGGCGCCGACCACCACGACCGACGGCGCTGCGACCGGTGGCCTCGTGGTCCGGCCCGTCCAGGATGTCGCGCCACGGCACGCGCCGCTCCGGGTCCGACCGGAGCTGGTGCCTGGCAGGCGGCTGCTCGGACCGGGTGACCACGGCCCGCAGGTGCGCGCGCTGCAGGCCCGGCTGCGTCAGATCGCCTGGCTCTCCGGCGACGTCGACGACGTGTACGACGCCACCGTGACCGCAGCGGTACGCGGCTTCCAGGCCAAGCGCGGCATCGCGGTGACGGGGTACGTCGACCCGCGCACCCGGCACCGGCTCGACGCGATGACCCACGCACCGACCACCGCCGAGCTGGAGAACCGGCTCACCCCGATGGGCAACACCCCGGGCCGCCTCGACCCACGCTGTCGGACCGGCCGGGCGATCTGCATCGACAAGTCCAGTCGCACGCTGCGCTGGGTCGTCGACGGCCAGGTGCTCCGCACGGTCGACGTACGCTTCGGCGCGTCGTACACCCCGACCCGCGAAGGCCTCTTCCACGTCTATTGGATGGACGCCGACCACGTCTCTCACGAGTACGGCTCGGCGATGCCGTACTCGATGTTCTTCTCCCGCGGCCAGGCGGTGCACTACTCATCCGACTTCGCCGCCCGCGGATACGCCGGCGCCTCGCACGGTTGTGTCAACGTCCGCGACCACGAGGGCGTGAAGTGGCTGTTCTCCCACGTCCGCGTGGGGGACAAGGTGGTCATCTACTGGTCCTGAGCTGTTCGGTGGGGTGGTCTAGGCTTCTTGGACGTGACCAGCGACGCGACGACCGTTCCGCGACTGGTCGCTCGAACCGTCGAGATCGACGACCCAGGCCCCCTGGTCGAGCTGCTCCCCGCCGATGAGCCGATGACCTGGCTGCGCCAGGGCGGAGGCCTGGTCGCCTGGGGCGTGGCCGCGCGGTTCGACAGCGCCGGCGTCGACCGGTTCGCCGATGCCTCCGCCTGGTGGCGGGAGGTGGTCCGCGTCGCGGCGGTCGCCGACGAGGTCACGGTGCCGGGCACCGGCCTGATCACGCTCGGCAGCTTCGCCTTCGCCGACTCCCCGGGAGACTCGGTCCTCATCGTGCCGTCGGTCGTCGTCGGCAAGCGCGGTGAGCGCAGCTGGATGACCACGATCGGCACCAGTCCCGAGGCGCTGCCGGACCTCAGCCCCCACGGCGTCCCCGAGGCGCCCAGCAACCTGATGTTCGCCGACGGCGCCCTCAGCGGCGCGGAGTGGGAGGGAGTGGTGTGGGAGGCGGTCCTGCACCTCAACGCCGGCGAGCTGGACAAGGTGGTGCTGGCCCGTGACCTGGTCGCCACCGCAGACGCTCCCATCGACGTGCGCTGGCCGCTGCGCCGCCTCGCCGCGCAGTACGAGATGTGCTGGACCTTCCACGTCGACGGGCTCTTCGGGGCGACCCCGGAGATGCTGGTCCGCAGAGAGAAGGGCCTGGTCACCTCTCGGGTGCTGGCCGGCACCATCCGCCGAACCGGCGACGACGAGCACGACCTGCGCCTGGCGGCCACCCTGGCCCGATCGTCGAAGGACCTCGAGGAGCACGAGTACGCCGTACGCTCGGTCGCGGACGCGCTGGCGCCGTACTGCTCGTCGATGAACGTGCCGGAGACGCCGTTCGTGCTGCACCTGCCCAACGTGATGCACCTGGCCACCGACGTCGCCGGGGTGGCGCACGACAGCGGCGCCAACGTGCTCGAGCTCGCCGCCGCCCTGCACCCGTCCGCCGCCGTGGGCGGGACGCCGACTAAGGTCGCGGTCGAGATGATCGCCGAGATCGAGGGCATGGACCGCGGCCGCTATGCCGGACCGGTCGGCTGGATGGACACGCGCGGAGACGGCGAGTTCGGCATCGCGCTGCGCTCCGGTGAGCTCGACGGCGACCGGGTCCGGCTGTTCGCCGGCTGCGGCATCGTCGCCGGCTCCGACCCCGAAGCCGAACTGGCCGAGTCCCAGGCCAAGTTCGTCCCGGTGCGCGACTCGCTCTCCTGATCCGCCGAGTGGTCCCAGATTGCGCGCGAGACGTCGCGATTGACGCTGTGCTCGGGCGCGCCCTGCCTCCCCCTGCGATCGACACGTGCACGGACCCTCGAGACCTGCGGGTCGCAGGAAGCGGTGACCCGCCCCGCTACAGGTCTGTGCCCGCGGCGAGCCGGGTGTAGGACTGGTGCCGCGCGCCCAGGAACCGTTCCAGGTGCCCGTCGGCGATGCCCAGACCGGCCTCGCTGTAGACCGCATCGTGGATCGCCAGGTTGCGCGGCGCCCCGACCTCACGCGCGAAGTCGATGCTCTCGCTGATCTTCAGCCACGGCGCGCTGACCGGCAGCAGCAGTACGTCGATGTCCTGGCCGGGGACCGTCAGCGCGTCACCCGGGTGGAACACGAGCACCTCGCCGAGGTGCAGCAGGTAGCCGCTGTTGTCGAAGTGCGGCAGCTCGGGATGGATCACCGCGTGCTTCTCACCGACCACGGTGACCGGCAGCCCGACGTCCAGCGAGGCGCCGGGCGTGACCACGGTGACCCGCTCGCGCAGATCGTCGGCGAGCTGGTTCGCGACCGCCGCGATGGTGAAGATCGGCGCATCGGTGCGCCTGAGGTGGTCCACGTGGACGTGGTCGGGGTGCTCGTGCGTGATGAGTACGGCGGTGGCCCCGTCGACGGCCTCCGGCTCGGTGAACATCCCGGGGTCGAGCACCACCGCCTGATCGTCGTACTCGACACGGACGCAGGCGTGGCCGAACTTGGTGATCCTCATGCTCCCGACGGTAGTGACCCGACACCCACCGATCACACCGCTGGCGTCTCGGATCCGAGATGCCAATCTCTGGACGGCGCTGCCGCCGGCACCCGCGCCTCGGCGACGATGAGGCATGACGACCAGCACCGACGAGGGCCGCTTCTTCGACCTCGGCGACCTGAGCTTCGACGTGACCGCCCCGGTGGTGCACGAGGCTCGCGAGGCCGACTGGTATGTGCGCACCAACTACGGCTTCGCCGTGCTGCGGTACGCCGAGGCGAACGCGATCCTGAAGGACCGGCGGTTCTGCCAGGGCACGATCCGGTGGCCCGACCAGAACGGCGTGCACACCGGCCCGTTCCACGACTGGTGGGGCAAGGTGCTGCTGTCGCTGGAGGGCGCCGACCACACCAGGATCCGGCGACTGCTCTTCCCTGCCTTCAAGCAGCGGCCGGTCGCCGCGATGGCACCGCGCTTCCAGCGGATCGCCACCGATCTGATCGATGGCTTCGCGGCGCGCGGAGAGGTCGAGCTCGTCTCCGAGTTCGCCGAGCCGTACTCGTCACGGATCATCTGCGGACTGCTCGGCCTGCCCGACAGCGAGTGGTCCCAGGTCGCGCACTGGGCCGACGACCTGGGCAAGTCCTTCGGGGTCAACCTCAAGGCCGACCTGCCCAGGATCGAGGGGGCCCTGACGGGTCTCTACGGGTACGTCGACCAATTGGTCGCCGACCGCACGGCGCACCCGACCGACGACTTGGTCAGCCAGCTCATCGCCGCGCAGCAGGCCGAGAGGCTCTCGGCCGAGGAGCTCGGCGTCGCGCTGGTGTTCCTGGTGTTCGCCGGGATGGAGACCACCCGCAACCAGCTGACCCTCGCGCTGCAGACCTTCTTCGCCCACCCCGACCAGTGGCGGCTGCTCGGCGAGCGTCCCGAGCTCGGCCGCAACGCCGTCGAGGAGATCATGCGGGTGAACCCGACGGTCACCTGGATCACCCGCGAGGCGCTCGAGGACGTCGAGATCAACGGGCTGGTGATCCCGAAGGGCGGCATCGTGCAGCTGCTCTCGCACGCCACCGGCACCGACCCGCGCGCGATGGAGGAGACCGGCTTCGACATCACGTCGCCACGGCCGATGCACATGGGCTTCGGCGGCGGCGTGCACCACTGCCTGGGCCACTTCGTGGCGCGCATCGACATGGCCGTCGCACTGCCGCTGCTGGCGATGCGGATGCCCGACGCCCGCCCCGACGGACCCGGCGAATGGCTGCCGGTCTCGGGCAACACCGGCGCGATCAGGTTCCCGATCAGGTTCACCCCCGAGACGCGACGGCCTGATCCGGTCGCGCTCGCTACGCCGTCAGGCTGGTGAGGGCGGCGCCTAACCGGTGACCTCGTCGACGAAGCACCAGCGCCAGGACTCGCCGGGCTCGGCCGAGCGCATCACCGGGTGCCGGCTCTGCTCGAAGTGGTGGGTGGCGTGCCGACGCGGGGACGAATCGCAGCATCCGACGTGTCCGCAGTCGAGGCACATCCGCAGGTGCACCCAGGTGCTGCCCTCGCGCATGCAGTCCTCGCACTCCCCCGGCGTCCGCGGCTCGACCTCGGGACGGGGCTGACGCAGGTGCTCGCAGTCGCCGTGCCCCTCAGCGGCGACCTCGGCCAGCGCGGTCCGCATCTGCTCGCGCTGCTCGCGGGTGTGCTCCAGCATCGACTCCTCCACGTCCAACATGCCGAGGACCTCCTGGACGACCTCGTGCGGGTAGTCACCCGAGCTGCGCGCCTGCAGCACGCGTGCCCGCTCGGCATCGATCATCACATGGCGAATCCGGGCGTAGGCCTCGCTGGGCGTCTCCGCCTCCGAGCTGCCGACCTGCTCCCAGGCAGCGAAGCTGCGCCGCTCGATCCGGTCCCGGATCACCTCGCGGACGCCGTGTGGGTCGTCGCACTCGTCGATCGCCTCGAGCCCGGCGGCCGAGGCCTGGTGGAGCAGGTTCGCCCGCGCGAGCGCGTCCTTGCGCGCGCTCGGAGACGGCACCCGCAGGACCCGAGCGATCCAGGGCAGCGAGAGACCCTGCAAGAAGAGCGTCCCGACCACGACGGTGAAGGCCACCAGCAGGAGCACCTCGCGGTGCGGGGTCTCGATCGGGATCACGAACGCTGCCGCCAGGGTGACCACGCCACGCATGCCGGCCCACGAGATCAGGAAGGTCGAGCGCACGGGAGCCTGCACCCGGCCGCCACGGCGTACCGGTCGGACCAGGAGCGCCCGCGCTGCGAACACCCAGACGACTCGGAGCACGATCACCGCGACCAGGGTCGCCCCGCAGACGGTGATGATCCGACCGGTGCCCAGGTCGCTTCGACGTACGTCGTGCACGATCCACTGCGCCTGCAGGCCGATCAGCAGGAACACCGCGTTCTCGAGCAGGAAGGCGATCGTGCGCCAGTTCGTGCGCTCCGCGATCCGCGACTGGGCGGTCTGAAGGATCGGTGCCTCGTGGCCGAGCAGCAGGCCGGCGACCACGACCCCGAGCACCCCGGAGGCGTGGACCGACTCGGCAAGCATGTAGGCCGCGAACGGGATCACCAGGGACAGCGCGGTGTCGAGCACCGGCGGATCGGTGAGGTGCCGCCGCACCTTGGCGACGAAGACGAAGACGACGAGCCCGGCGAGCACGCCACCGACCGCGGCCCAGAAGAAGTCACCGCCGACGCGCCACAGCTGGACCCCACCGCCGAACGCGGCGATCGCCGTGCGCAGCGCGACCAGTGCGGTCGCGTCGTTGAGCAGCGACTCGCCCTCCAGGATGGTGACCACCCGGCGGGGCAGGCCGATCCGCCGTGCCACCGCGGTCGCGGCGACGGCGTCCGGCGGGGCCACCACCGCGCCGATCGCCAGGCTCGCCGGCCACGGGAGGCCGGGCAGGATCTCGTGCACCACCCAGGCCACCCCGACGGTGCTGAACACCACCAGGCCGATGGACAACAGCAGGATGCTCCGCCGGTTGGCGTTGAAGTCCACCAGGGAGGTCTGCAGGGCGGCGGCGTACAGCAGCGGCGGCAGCAGCCCGAACAGCACCACGTCGTGACCGAGCTGCAGCTGCGGCATCCCGGGGATGTACGACGCAGCGATGCCCACCGCGATCAGCAGCAGCGGCGCGGGCATCCGGACCCGTTCCGCGGACGCCGTGAACACCAGCACCGCAGCCGCCAGACAGACGAGGACCAGGGCGGCATGCACCCGCACATCATGGCCGATGGGAGAGGATGCCCGCATGGAGGACTTCCTCGCGCTGCACGTGCCCGGTGAACCGCTGCTGCTGCCGAACGCTTGGGATCCCGGCTCGGCCCGCCTGCTCGAGAGCGTCGGCGCACGCGCGATCGCCAGCACCAGTTCGGGCTTCGCCGCCACCCTCGGCCGCGTCGACGGCGCCGCGACCCGCGACGAGGTGCTGGACCATGCGGCTCGGCTGGTGGCCGCGGTCGACGTACCCGTCTCCGCGGACCTCGAGGCGGGCTACGCGACGACGCTCGACGACCTGGCGCTCACCTACCGACGGGCTGCCGAGTCGGGCCTGGCCGGTGCGTCCCTCGAGGACTGGTCCGGCACGCAACTGCTCTCGGCAGCGGAGGCGGCCGAGCGGGTGGGCGCAGCCCGGGAGGCGGCACCCGGGCTGGTGCTGACCGGACGCGCCGAGGGCTACCTGCACGACGTGCCGTCGCTGTCCGAGGCGATCACCCGGCTGCAGGCCTACGCCGAGGCCGGCGCCGACGTGCTCTACGCCCCCGGGATGCGCGACCTCGACGAGATCCGAACCCTGGTCGCCGAGGTGCCGCGCCCGGTCAACGTGCTCCTTCTCGCCGGGCTCGAGGTACCTGCGCTGGCCGACGCCGGGGTGGCCCGGATCAGCGTCGGTGGAGCGATGGCCTGGACCACCTGGAAGGCCGCCGCGACCGCGGCCCGCGCCTTCCTGGCAGGAGGGTCCGGCTGGCTGACGGACGCGGCCACCGGCAGGACCGAGGCGGCCCGAGCGCTCCGCTGATCACCCGGCGGGCTCAGCGACCCAGCGCATCGGGTCGCCCCAACCCAGCTCGGTGATCCCGTGCCGGTCCAGGGCCAGCACCGCCAGGGTGCGCCGGTGCGCGGCGAAGGTGAGCACGTGCGCGATCATCCCGCCGTAGGTGAACACCTCGGCCGGATCGCACAGCGCGTCGACGAAGGTGTCGTCCAGGCGGCCCTCGTCCACGACCTCGTGCACGTGACGCAGGTACGTCGGACCCTCCTCGGCCAGCCGGCGTCGCATCGAGGTGAGCGACTCGTGCTCCTCGACCGACCAGTCGTACTCCCGGTTCGCGAGCGCGGCGTTCCACATCCCCATCTGCCCGATCAGCCGGGAGAGCAGCCGACGCAGCGAGGCGGGGTCGGGATCGTCCTCCACGCTCAGCTGGATCGGCTCGTCGAGCTGATCGTCGGTCAGCCTCGTCGCCCGCGCCAGGATCTCCCCGGTCAGCCAGACGTGGTGCTCCACCATCCGGGTCAGCAGCTCCATCGCAGTCACCTCATCTCTCGAGGGCAGCCTGATGCTGCCCGGTGGGTGGAAGTGCACCCCGCTCGGCGCCTCGATCCGGATCTCCCGCGGCCGGCTGCGCCAGGCGGCCGGCGGCTCGCCGTACGCCGAGGCGAACGCGCGGGTGAACGCCTCGTGCGAGCCGTAGCCGGCCTCGACGGCGATGTCGAGGATGCTGCGGTCCGACGAGAGCAGGCGGTACGCCGCGCGCTCCAGCAGGATCCGACGGCGGAACCTCCGCGGAGGCTCACCAGCCGTCTGGCTGACGATCCGGTCGAGGTGGAACCGGGAGAGGTGCAGCCGGCCGGCGATCTCCTCAGCGCTCAGCCCACTCGCCTGCGCCGAGCCCGTCGAGGGGTCGAGTGCGGCGATGAGCACGTCGACGAACGCGGTGAAGGTGTCGGTCGCCACTTCCGTTGTCATGCCCCGATCCTGCGGCGGTGCGGTGCTGCCTGCTTGATCATCCTTGCGCACCCTGACCCGAACCTCACCCGGCGAGAGCTCGGATCGCCTCGTCGAGCTCGCGCCTGTTGTCCCGGCGGACGACGGCCTCGACGACCTCGATCCCGCCGTTCGGGCTGGCCAGAGCGTGAGCCAGCTCGGCCCGGTCCGTGACCCGCCAGTGCGGAACCCGCAGGCCGCCGCACAGGGCGGCCAGGTCGACGCCGTGCGGGGTGCCGAAGAGCTTGTCGTACCGGTCCGCATAGCCGGACGCACCCTGCTCGAGCGTCGCGAAGATCGAGCCGCCGTCATCATTGGCCACCACCACGGTCAGGTCCGGGCGTTGCTCGTCCGGCCCGACCACGAGGCCGGTGAGGTCGTGCAGGAACGTCACGTCACCCACATAGGCGATGGCCCGAGTGGTGTGCGGCCGCCCGATCACGGCCCCGAGCGCGCTGCTCAGGGTGCCGTCGATCCCGGCCAGCCCGCGGTTGGCGACCACCAGGCGACGCTCCCCCACCCGGTAGGGCCGGGCCATCAGGTCCAGGTCGCGGATCGGGCTGCTGGCGCCGACGTACAACAGGCCACCGGGGGGTACGGCGGCGTTGACCTCCGCCGCGACGTCGTACGGCGTGAGGTCCGGCTGATCGGCCACGAGGGCGTCGATGCGCCTGCTGAGGTCCCTGTCGGCGCTCTGCCACTCCTCGAGCCATCCGCTGGACTCGTCACCGGGCGTGACCTCCACCGCGTCGTACTCAGCGGCGACGGGGAAGGGGCGCTGCGGCCAGCGACCCCGGGCGCGGACCGACACCACCTCGACGTCCTCGCGGGCCAGCAGCCGGCTCACCGGACGGGACAGGGTCGGGTGGCCGAGCACCACCGCTCGTTCGATGCGTGCCGCGAGCGGTGTGCCGAGCAGCAGCCGGTAGCTGCGGATCGGGGTGGCGCCGTTGCGCGAGCCGCTGCTCGGCTCGGCCAGCAGTGGCCAGCCCGCCGACTCGGCGAGCAGCCGGGCCCTGTTCCCCGAATCGTCGCCGGCGACCACCACCGTGCGCGGACCGCGTGCGAGGCGTCCGGTGCGGGCCTGCTCGGACTCCTCACGCTCGCCCGAGCGGCCGGGCTGGTCGCGTCGCCCTGGGTCCGTGGGAGAGGGCTCCATCTGTGACGACTCGGCGGCGATATGGGACGTCTCGGCGACGATTTGGGACGTCTCGCGGGGGGCGGGTGGGAGCAGCGGGTCGTTGAGCTGGACATTGAGGTGGATCGGACCGCCGGGGAGCCAGGCGGCGGAGAGCGCGTCGGGATCGGGTTCGGACAGGTCGGCGAAGGCAGCGGCGTCGCCGTAGAGCCGTACCTGGTCGGTGGTCTGGTTCGAGCCGGTGCCGCGCAGGGCGGCGGGACGGTCGGCGGTGACCGCGACCAGGGTGAGTCCGGCATGGGCGGCCTCGAGGACGGCCGGGTGCAGGTTCGCGGTCGCCGTACCCGAGGTGGTGACCACCGCCACCGGACGGCGGGAGGTCTTGGCGATGCCCAGAGCGAGGAAGCCCGCGGTGCGCTCGTCGATGCGGCTGTGCAAGGTGATCCCGGGGTGGGCGGCCAGCGCGAACGACAGCGGCGCGTTGCGCGATCCCGGACAGAGCACCGCGTGGGCGACGCCGCGGTCCACGAGCGCGTCGACGAGCCAGCGGGCGAGGGCGGTGGACGGGTTCACGATCGACGATCCTCCAGCACGGCCTCGACGTCAGCCAGCCGGGCCCGCCAGTGCGCCACCCGGTCGGGAGGGGCCACGACGCGACCCAGTGCGGCATCGTCGACCTCGGGGCGCCGCACCGGCAGCGCACCGTCCACGGGAAGCAACGGGTCGGCCACGACGTCGTCGGTGAGCAGTTGGACGGTCGCCAGCCCGCAGGCATGCTCGAGGGAAGGCAGGGCCGCCGCCAGCGCGACCCCCGCCGCGATCCCGATGCTCGACTCGACCGCGCTCGAGACCACGACGGGCAGCCCGATGTCCTCGGCGATGCGCAGGCACGCCCGGACACCGCCGAGCGGCTGCACCTTGAGCACCGCGATGTCGGCAGCGGCCAGGTCCCTGACCCGGTAGGGATCGACGGCCCGGCGGATGGACTCGTCGGCGGCGATGGGTACGCCGACCCTGCGGTGTACGACGGCCAGCTCCTCGACCTCGGCACACGGCTGCTCGACGTACTCCAGACCGCCCGCTGCCCTGTCCAGCAAGGGGATCCGGGTGATCGCCTCATCGACGGACCAGCCGCCGTTGGCGTCCACCCGCACCAGCCCGGCGGGCCCGATGGCCTCGCGGACGGCCTCGAGCCGGGCTTGGTCCTCGGCGACCGACTGGCCCCGCTCGGCAACCTTGACCTTCGCCGTCCGACAGCCCTGGGACCGCCGCACGATCGCGACGGCCTCGTCGGGCGGACACGCCGGGACGGTCACGTTGACCGGGACGGAGTCGCGCACCGGGGCCGGCCAGCCGAGGTCGGCGGCCTCGCGGGCGCAGGCCAGCCAGCCAGCGGACGTGGCCGCGTCGTACTCCAGGAAGGGGCTGAACTCACCCCAGCCGGCATCGCCCCGGAGCAGCATCCCCTCACGCACGGTGATGCCGCGGAACCGGGTCCGCAGCGGGATCGAGAACACCTCGGTCATCCCGACCACTCCTGCTCGGCCAGCCGGCGCATCGCCAACCGGTCGGGCTTGCCGTTGGGCAGCCGCGGGAGCTCCGGCACCACCACCAGCTGCCGCGGAGCCCATGCCCGCGGCTCGACGGCCTCGCGCACCGCCGCCAGCGAGAGCGGGTCCCGGGCCGTGACCACCGCGACCACGCGCTCGCCCCACTCCTCGTCGGCCGCCCCGACGACCTCGACTCCCACCACGGCGGTGAGTCGGGCGACCGCGGCGGCCACCGCCCCGGCCGGCACCTTCACGCCGCCGCTGATGATCACGTCGTCGACCCGGCCGTCGATGCGCAGCCGGCCCTGCTCGTCCCAGTGCCCCAGGTCGTTGGTGACCAGCCAGCCTTCCCGCAGGGCTGCCGCGGTGCGCTCGGGCTCGCCCTGGTAGCCGTCGAAGAGCATCGGGCCGCGCACCAGCACGTGGCCCTCGTCGATCCGCACCTCGGCGCCGGCCAGCGGGCGGCCGTCGTACACGCAGCCACCGCAGGTCTCGCTCATCCCGTAGGTCTGCACGACCCGCAGCCCCCGTGCCTCGGCCTGGGCGCGCACGTGCGGGTCCAACGGCCCGCCACCGATGAGTACGGCGCTGCAGCCCGCCAGCGACGCCACCTCCCCGGCCAGCGACTCGTCGTGCAGCAGCCGCGCCAGCTGGGTGGGGACCAGCGACACGTACGACCGTCCGCTCACCGGCTCCAGCGTCACCCGCCAGCTGTCGGCGTAGAGCACCGGCTCGACGCCGGCGACCACGCATCGGTAGAGCACCTGCAGCCCGGCCACATAGGTCGCGGGCAGATTCAACACCCACCGGCCCGGCCCGCCGAGCCGCTCGTGGGTGGCCAGCGCCGAGGCCCGCACCGCGTCCCGGGACAGCACCACGCGCTTCGGCTGGCCGGTGGAGCCGGAGGTAGCGATCACCAGCGGATCCGGATCGGTCGCGGCGTCCCACTCCCGGAGCAGCGCGAGGATCTCCTCGGCAGTGCCGGACACCGGGCGCAGGCTGCTCACGTCGGGCAACGCTAGGCCATCGCTCTGGGCGCTGTAGGTTCATCCCTCGTGGCCACACCTGCCCAATGGGTCTCCGGCGCGCGACCCCGCACCCTGCCGGCCGCTATCGCCCCGGTCCTCGCCGGTACGGCGGTGGCGGCGTACTTCGATCTCGAGGTGTGGTGGAAGGCTGCCCTGGCACTGCTCGTCAGCCTGCTGCTGCAGGTCGGGGTGAACTACGCCAACGACTACTCCGACGGGGTCCGCGGCACCGACGACGACCGCGTCGGGCCGATGCGGCTGGTCGGCTCCGGCGCCGCCACTGCCGCCGCGGTGAAGCGCGCCGCGCTGGGCACGCTCGCGCTGGCGGCGGCCGTCGGCCTGGTGCTGGCGGCCACGACCGCGTGGTGGCTGGTGGCCGTCGGGGCGCTGTCGATCCTTGCGGCATGGTTCTACACCGGCGGCTCGAAGCCCTACGGCTACCTCGGGCTGGGCGAGCTGATGGTCTTCGTGTTCTTCGGGCTGGTGGCCGTGCTGGGCACCGTGTACGTGCAGGTACACCACCACGTCAACGGGTGGTTCGCCTACGACCCGCTGCCTGCCGGGATGCACTTCTCGGTGTGGCCGTCAGCCTGGTGGGCCGCCGTCGGGGTGGGCGCGCTGGCATGCGCGATCCTGGTCGCGAACAACCTGCGCGACATCCCGACCGACCGCGAGGTCGGCAAGCGCACCCTGGCCGTCGTACTCGGTGATCGTCGGACCCGACGGCTGTACGTCGGGCTCGTGCTGGTCGCCGTGGTGATGCTGGTCCTGGTCGCCCTCGCCACCACCCTCGCAGCACTGGTCGGTCTGGTGGCACTGGTGCCGCTCGGTCGCGCCTCGCGAACCGTGCTGCGTGGCGCCTCGGGGCCGGGGCTGGTGCCGGTGCTGGCGGGGACCGGCGCGGGCGAGCTGCTCTATGCCGCGGGGGCGTTCATCGGGCTGCTCGTCGCCCGCTGACACATGGTCCCAGGCCCTGTGGGGCACACTGGAGACATGTGGTTCCTGATCCTGCTCGCCATCCTCGCGGTGTGCGCAGTGCTCTACGTCTTCCGGGTGCCGCTACTGGCCCGTGTGCTCGGCCAGCCGGAGTCGCGCATCCAGCGGCAGCTCGGCCGCAGGAACCGCTAACTCCCGACCGGCTCCACCCACTCGCCGCTGGCGCGGAACTTCTCCAGCGTCGCGAGGTACGGCGCGATGTCCAACCCGTGCTCGGCCAGCCAGCCGTCGTCGTAGTAGGTGTGCGCGTAGCGCTCCCCACCGTCGCAGAGCAGAGTCACCACCGACCCGGTCTCGCCGTTCCGGAGCATCTGCGCGATCAGGTGCAGCGCACCCCACATCGACGTACCCGTCGAGCCGCCGACCTTTCGGCCGGTGACCTCGGTGGTCCAGCGGGCCGCGGCGATCGAGGCGGCGTCGGGTACGGCGATCATCGCGTCGACGACCGCCGGCAGGAACGACGGCTCGACCCGGGGCCGGCCGATGCCCTCGATGCGCGAGCCTCTGCCGGTGGTGTACGACGGGTCGTCGGCGCACCAGCCCTCGAAAAACGCGGAGTTCTCCGGGTCGACGACGCACAGCGACGTGTCGTGGCGCTGGTAGCGCAGATAGCGGCCGATGGTCGCGGAGGTGCCGCCGGTGCCGGCGCCCACCACGACCCAGCGGGGCACCGGGTGCCGCTCGCGGGCGAGCTGATCGAAGATCGACTCGGCGATGTTGTTGTTGCCGCGCCAGTCGGTGGCGCGCTCGGCGTAGGTGAACTGGTCCATGTAGTGGCCGCCGGTCTCGTCGGCCAGCCGTCGCGCCTCGTCGTAGATGGTGCCGGGGTCGTCGACGAGGTGACAGGAGCCCCCGTGGAACTCGATGAGTGCGATCTTCTCCGGCGAGGTCGCAGCCGGCATCACCGCGACGAAGGGCAGCCCGATCAGCCGGGCGAAGTACGCCTCGGAGACGGCGGTCGATCCCGACGACGCCTCGATGATCGTCGAGTCCTCGTGGATCCATCCGTTGCACAGCGCGTAGAGGAACAGCGACCGGGCCAGCCGGTGCTTCAGCGAACCGGTCGGGTGGACCGACTCGTCCTTGAGGTAGAGGTCGATGCCCCAGTCCTCGGGGAGCGGGAAGACGTGCAGGTGGGTGTCGGCCGAGCGGTTGGCGTCCGCCTCGACGCGTCGTACCGCCTCGGCGAGCCAGCCACGCCCGCTGCCCTCGGCACGAGCCGAACGACAGCAGCCCTCGCGTTCCTCGCGCACGTCAGGCTCCCTGGTCGGCGTCCTCGCGCGAGCGCATCTCCTCGAACTTCGCGGTGGCCCGTGCCGCCCGCTCCTCGACCCGGCGGGCGAACCGCTCCCGCGGGCCCTGGAGGTACTTCAGCGCCAGCAACGACGAGACGACCGCGGCGGCGACGAAGGGCCAGATGTACGCCGCACCGCTGTCACCCCAGATGAGGGTCCACAGGCCGGCGAACACGGCATAGCAGACCACGAACATCAGGATCCGCAGCGCGGTGTAGACGAGGAAGTCCTTCACGCCCCAAGGATACGTGCTCGCGGACTACGCTGTGCGTGTGCTCCGGTTGCTCGTATGGCTGCTGATCCTCGCGGCAGCGCTCTACGTCATCTTCTGGGCGCTCGATCGACGCGCTGGCGCCGGCGACGAGGACCGGTCCGGTGGCCCGCGCCGACGCGCTCCGCAGGGGCCGCGCGGTCCGCTCGGGCCCGACGACGATGAGGAGTTCCTCCGCGAGCTCGATCGGCGTCGGCGCGACGGTCCGTAGCCCGGCGCGTCCGGCGTACCAGACCAGAGGCGCCATCAGTGACCACTCGCGCGCAATAAGTGACCACTCGCGCGCAATAAGTGACCACTCGCGCGCAATAAGGGACCACTCGGCGGGTCCGGGGGGCGGGTCAGGCGTAGGAGTGCATGCTCCCGGAGCCGAAGAAGAAGTTGATCCCGATGAAGTTGAACCACAAGGTGGCCAGGCCGATCAGGGCGACGATCGCGGCCGCCTTGCCCTTCCAGCCGGCGGTGGCGCGGGCGTGGAGATAGGCGGCGTACACCACCCAGGTGATGAACGCCCACACCTCCTTGGGGTCCCAGTTCCAGTACTTGCCCCAGGCGTGCTGCGCCCAGATCGGGCCGGCGATCAGCGCAGCGAAGGTCCACACCGGGAAGGCGAACGCATGGGTGCGGTAGGCCAGCCGGTCCAGCCCTTCGAGCTGGGGCAGCCGGGCGATAAAGCCGCCCGGGCGGCTGTGCGGCCACCGCTCCTTGATCAGGTACAGCGCCGAGGCCATCCCGCCGATCGTGAAGGCGCCGGTGGCCAGGATCGCGGCTACCACGTGGATCACCAGCCAGGGTGACTGGAGCGCGTCGCGCAGCGGCACGACGGGGCTGTAGAGCAGCAGCACGTCGACCATCAGCGTGATCAGGATGAACGCGGTCACCACCGGCGACAGCCAGTCGAGGTCGAACTTGCGGTAGAGCAGCAGGTAGGCCAGCCCCACCACGAACGTGGCGGTCAGGGTGAACTCGTACATGTTGCCCCAGGGGACCCGGACCGGGTTCGCCGCGAGACCGCGGGAGATGACCGCGACGAAGTGGATCGTCACCGCCACCACCGTCAGCGCGACCCCGATCCGGCCGAACAGCCCGGCGCGCTCCTCGTCGGCACCGCCCGCAGCGAGCACCGGCGCCGGTGCGTCGTCGGAGCCTCCGCCCGCTGCCGCCATCGCGGGCACCTGGGCCGAGACCTGAGCGGGGGCCACCCGCCGGAGAAGCGCCCACTGCCACAGGTGCGCGAGCACCGCGAGGAAGTAGACGACTGCGCAGGCAGCAACGGCCTGGTTGCTCAGCACCTCGAACGCGTCGTGGCTCATGCTGGATCCTCCTCAGTGCCGGGAGCGGCCGGGCCGTCCTCGGCTGCTCGACTGCTCGGCGGGGTGCCGAGCCGACCCGCGAGGGCCTCGATCTCCCCGACGAGATCCCCGCCGGAGGTCCGGTCGAGGCCGGCCACCTCCACGAGGGTACGCCGGACTCCGGACCCGTCCCCGCCCGACCCGTCGCCCCCGTCGGCGGGCCGGACCCGCACCCAGAGCCGGCGCGGCCGGATGAACAGCGACCCCAGCAGCCCGGTCAGCCCGAGCACCATCCCGAGCAGGGCCAGCCAGTCCGCCGGCGACCGGCTGACCTGGAGCTTGACGTAGCGGCTGACCCCGTCGAAGGTGACCGAGCCCATCCCGTGGGGCAGCAGCACGGTGTGGCCGAGCATCAGGTCGATCCGCAGCGGCTTGCCGTTGGCCTGCTTGATCGGCTTCAGGCCCGCCTTGTCCAGGCTGTAGACCGATTGCGGCCGTCCCGAGTCCAGGCCGAGGTCGCCGGTGTAGGCGAGCATCGAGAGGGCGGGGTTCTTGTCGTCGGGGAAGGCCGAGAACGGTCCGGTGGCGTCGGTGAAGGCGTACGTCGGGTAGAACTCGCCCTCGAGCCCGATCTGCTCGGGCCTGCCGTCACGAGCCTGCGCGTCCGGCACCTTGACCACGCCGAAGGACCGGAACGTGTCGTCCTCCGGCATGAAGACGACCGGCCCGGACTGCACCACGTGTCCCTTGCCGTCGCGCACGGTGATGTGCGGGGCGTAGCCGTGGCTGATCAGGTAGACCGAGGTGCCGTCGATGGTCAGCGGATGGTTCACCGAGATGTCGGCCCGTCGTACCGGGCCGTCCTGGGTGGTGCGATAGCTCATCGCGGCGGAGAACTTGTGCGCCATCCCGGCCTCGCGGCCACTGCGGATGAAGTTCACGTCGAAGTTGTGCACCGTGAACGAGAACGGCGCCAGCCGCGAGGGCGTGAAGAACGTCCCGGCCTTGAAGTCGTCGTACTGGCTCAGCGAGTTGGTGAATCCGTGCCCGGTCACCACGATCACGCCGCCCTGGTAGCCGAAGAGGCCGCCGATCGCCACCCCGGCCAGGACCAGGAGCACCGACAGGTGGAAGAGCAGGTTGCCGGCCTCGCGAAGGTAGCCCCGCTCCGCGGACACCGCGTCGTCGTGGCGGACCGTGCGGAACCGGCGACGGCGCAATGCGGCCTCCGCGACGTCCAGGACGGCCTGGGGACTGGAGTCGGCAGCGACGGCCTCGGCGTGGGCCGGCAGCCGACGCAGGTTGCGCGGAGGGCCCGGGGGCTTCGCGCGCAGGCCGCGCCAGTAGACGCCCAGGCGCGGCACGATGCACCCGAGCAACGAGATCACCAGCAGCAGGTAGATCGCAGCGAACCACACCGAGTTGAAGACGTGGAACAGGCCGAGCTTGTCGTAGATGGGGGCCAGCGTGGTGTGCTGCTGCTTCCACTGCGAGGTGAGCACAGAGTCGACGTTCTCCTGCGGCACGACGGATCCCGGGATCGCCGCCAGGGCGACCAGGAAGAGCAGCAGCAGCGCCGTACGCATCGAGGTGAGCTGGCGCCAGGTCCACCGCATCAGCTCGACCGGGGACAGCGCCCGCAACTGCCCGGTGGTCGACTCCGGCGGCCGCTTGGACGCCGCGCCGGGGCCCAGGTCCTCGCTCGGCGGGTCGATCTGCTCGATCTCGTCGGTGCTCATCTCGGGACCCACCTCACACCCCCGCCGTGAAGCCGGAGTAGCGCAGGTGGGAGACGGCCACGTCCCACCAGCCGGTGACCAGCAGCAGCCCGACGACGATCAGCATCACGCCACCGACCCGGGTGACCCATTGCTGGTGGCGGCGGACCCACCGGATCGCGCCGAGCATCCGCCGATAGGCGAGCGCCGCGACGATGAACGGGAGCCCCAGGCCAAGGCAGTAGAACAGGCTCAGCGCCATCCCGCGTCCGACCGTGCCCTGGGTGGTCGCCAGCGACATCACCGCGGTCAGGGTCGGGCCCAGGCACGGGGTCCAGCCCAGCCCGAAGAGGACCCCGAGCATCGGTGCCGCGGCCACCCCCACGGCGGGCACCTTGTGGATCCGGAAGTCGCGCTGCATCACCGGCAGCGCACCGAGGAAGACGATGCCGACGAGGATGGTCAGGCAGCCCAGCACCACCTTGAGCTCGCGCTGGTACTGGAAGAGCCAAGCGCCGATCGCACCGGTGGCGCTGCCGATCAGCACGAACACGACCGAGAAGCCCAGCACGAAGAGGAGCGCTCCGGCGAACATCCGGCCGCGGCGAGCGGCACCGAGGTCGGCCCCGGAGAGCCCGGTCATGTAGGACAGGTAGCCGGGCAGCAGCGGCACCACGCAGGGGCTGAAGAACGACACCAGCCCGGCGATCACGGCCACGGGTACGGCGAGCACCAGCGACCCGCCGAACGCGGTGCTCTGGAACCAGTGGCCCAGGCTGAGCGGGATCAGCGCGGGGATCACGAGCGCACCGTCCCTCGGATCGTGTCGTGGACCAGGTCGACCAGCGTCGTGCTCGAGGTGAGCTCGCCGAGCACGCTCGCCGCGATCCGGCCCTGCCCGTCGATGACGATCGTGCTCGGGATCGCGCTCGGCGTGATGGCGCCATGGAAGGCCAGCAGGTTGCGCCCGGACGGGTCGAAGATGCTCGGATAGTCGATGCCGAAGGCGCGGTCGAAGGCGCGGCCGTTGTCCTTGCTGGCGTCCCGGGTGTTGATGCCCACGAACAGCACGCCCTCGGGCCGCAGCTTCGCGGCCGCCGCGGCCAGCACGTGTGCCTCGGCCCGGCACGGCGCGCACCAGGATCCCCAGACGTTGATGACCACGACCTTGCCCCGGTGGTCGGCCAGGTCGAAGTGCCCTCCGTCGAGGAGATCGCCCGAGATCGCCCCGACCTGGTGCCGCTGGGCGGGGGGCAGTTCGGTGATCACTCCGTGCCCGTCCACGTAGCCCTTGTCGCCGGTGCCCTCGGCGCCGCAGGCCGAGAGCGCCCCGGCCAGCAGTGCGCTGAGCAGCACCGCCACCACGACACGGGCCGGGCGCGGAGGGGCCGACGCGGCGAGCCGGCGTACCGGCGTGAAGCGGGAGCGGCTCACGGGAGCGGCTCGTGTGGTCCGTCGTCCGCACCGCCTGCCGAGAAGGTCGCACGCCGGTCGGCGACCGGGATCAGGTCACCGGCCGGCTCGGAGTAGCTGACCGTGGTCAGCCGGTCGCCGGTGAACTCGAAGGAGGTGATGCTGCACAGCGTGCACTGGCGCCGGCGGGGGTCGTGCAGGAAGCGACGACGCTCGGCGTGGAGCCGGGTCACCCAGATCGGCAGCTGGTGGGAGACCAGCACGGCCTCGTGCCCCTCGGCCTCTTCGCGGGCGTCGAGCACGGCCGCCCACATCCGCTGCGCCACCTCGGCGTACGGCTCACCCCACGACGGGCGGAACGGGTTCCAGAGCCGTCGCCACGCGCCGGGGTTGAGCAGCAGCCCGTCGCGCACCGTGAACGGCCTGCCGGCGAAGAAGTTCTCCGACTCGATCAGGCGCTCGTCGGTGCCGACCTGGACGCCACGGACCGCGGCGAGCGGGGCGGCGGTCTCCTGGGCCCGCTCCAGCGGCGAGGACACGATGTGGGTGATGTCGCGGTCCCCGACCCGCTCGGCGACGCGCTCGGCCATCGCCCGGCCACGCTCGGAGAGGTGGTAGCCGGTGGCCCGTCCGTAGAGGATGCCCTCGGGGTTGTGCACCTCTCCGTGCCGCAGCAGGTGGACGGTCGTCCCGGTCTCCGACCCGTCGGTCATCTGAGGACCGCCTTCGGTCGACTGGCCGCAGCGGCGGCCCGGGCGGCGGCGGGCAGGGCGTCGACCACCTGCTGGATGTCGCGGTCGTCGTGCGCGGCCGAGCAGAACCACGCCTCGAACGCGCTGGGTGGCAGGTAGACACCGCCGTCGAGCATCGCGTGGAAGAAGGCCTTGAAGGCGTCGAGGTCCTGGTCCGTGGCGCCGGCGTAGTCGGTGACCTCGGCGGCGTCGGTGAAGAACACGCTGAACATGTTGCCTGCCGTCTGCAACCGGTGGGGTACGCCGGCCGCGGTCAGGGCCGCGGTCACGGCGGCACCGATCTGGGTGGCGACCTCGTCGACACGGGCGTACACGGCGTCGGTCGCCAGCCGCAGCGTGGTCAGCCCGGCGGTGGTGGCCACCGGGTTCCCCGAGAGCGTGCCCGCCTGGTAGACCGGCCCCTCCGGGGACAGGCAAGCCATCACGTCGGCCCGGCCACCGAAGGCCGCAGCCGGGAAGCCGCCGCCCATCACCTTGCCGAAGGTCATCAGATCCGGTCGCCAGCCCTCGACCGCGCCGTCGCGGCCCCACTGGCCCGAGCGCGAGACCCGGAAGCCGGTCATCACCTCGTCGCTGACGAACAACGCCCCGTTCGTCGCGCAGGTCTGCGCGAGGAACTCGTTGAAGCCGGGGTGTGGCGGGACCACGCCCATGTTGCCGGGCGACGCCTCGGTGATCAGGCACGCGATCCGGTCGCCGTGCTCGGCGAACGCCGCAGTCACCGCGTCACGGTCGTTGTAGGGCAGCACGAGCGTGCCGTGGGTCGCCTCGGCCGGCACCCCCGGGGTGCCAGGCACCGCGAGGGCGCTGCCCTGAGCCCCTCGAAGGGCGCTGCCCTGAGCCTGTCGAAGGGCGCTGCCCTGAGCCTCTCGAAGGGCGCTGCCCTGAGCCTCTCGAAGGGCGCTGCCCTGAGCCTCTCGAAGGGCGCTGCCCTGAGCCCCTCGAAGGGCGCTGCCCTGAGCCTGTCGAAGGGTCGCGAGGCCCGACCCGGCCTCGGCGAGCAGCGAGTCGACGTGGCCGTGGTAGCAGCCGGCGAACTTCACCACCAGGTCGCGTCCGGTGAAGCCCCGCGCCAGCCGGATCGCCGACATGGTCGCCTCGGTGCCCGACGACACCAGGCGGACCTGCTCGACCGGTGTGCGGGACACGATCTCCTCGGCCAGCTCCACCTCGGGCACGGTCGGGGTGCCGTACGACGTGCCGCGGGCGACCGCCTCGGAGACCCGGGCGAGCACCTTCGGATGGGCGTGGCCCAGCAGCATCGGCCCCCAGGAGCAGACCAGGTCGACGTACTCGTTGCCGTCCACGTCGACCAGCCGGGCGCCCTTGGCCGAGGCGATGAACCGCGGGGTGCCGCCGACGGCGGTGAAGGCGCGGACCGGGGAGTTCACGCCCCCCGGAGTGACCGCTCGCGCGCGCTCGAACCACTGCCCGGACGAGGACGTGGTCCGGGAGCCTGCATCGGCGCCGGCCGCGGGGGCTGAGCGGGCGGCCGACTCGTCGGTGGACTGCTCGGGCACCCGGACATTGTCCCCCCGTCCGGTGCGCGGCGCCCAACCGGGCAGGCAGCACAACCCCGCGTGGACGCCTGAGATCCTGATAAGGATGCGGCGCACGCGGCGCCATCCCGACCCGCGACGGAAGGATGCGGGGGCCGAGCCCCCGTCGTAGGCTGTGCGATGGCGGGTGGTGCCGGTGGGGGCTGCGGCGACGATTCAGACGTTTCGCGTCACGTTCTCCGGGCACGCTCGTTGTGTCAAGAGAGCCGCGCCATCGGGTCGCGGATGTCCGTGCATCTCCAGGAGTTGACCCAGATGAGCCCAGCGTCCCTCACGCGTCGGAGCAAGGCGATCGCGATCGTGCCGGTCGCGCTGCTCTCCGGCGCCTGGACCGTGAGCCTGTTGAGTTACTCCTCGGCTGGTGCCGCACCCGACCACGACAAGAACCTCCCCGACGGCACCAGCGTGCCGTCGCAGGCGATCCAGGCGCCCGCCAACGTGCCGCTGCCCGGCCGGATCGCGCCGGGCGTCCCCGAGGGCAGTGCCGACCAAGTCGTCGCCGGCGCCTCGACCGGCGGCATTCCGGCCCCTGCGCTGGCGGCGTACCAGCGGGCCGCGCAGATCATCGACTCCGCAGACAAGGCCTGCAACATCCCGTGGGAGCTGATCGCGGCGATCGGTCGCGTCGAGTCCGACCACGGCCGGTACGGCGGCAGCACCCTGAACGCCAAGGGCATCGACACTCCCCCCGTCTACGGCCCGGTGCTGGACGGCAAGCACAACACCGCGCTGATCCGCGACACCGACGGCGGCCAGATCGACGGCGACAAGGTCTTCGACCGTGCGGTCGGTCCGATGCAGTTCATCCCCTCGACCTGGCAGGTCGTCAAGGTCGACGCCGACGGCGACGGCCAGCGCAACCCGCAGGACATCAACGACGCCTCGCTGGCGTCCGCGGTCTACCTCTGCTCGGGCTCGGAGAATCTCGCCACCCGAAAGGGCCAGGAGAGTGCGGTCTACCGCTACAACCACAGCAGGAGCTACGTGAACCTGGTGCTGCGGATCGCCGAGGCCTACACCGCCGGTGACTTCACCTCGGTGCCGTCGGGCTCCTACGCCGGCACGGTGTTCAGCCCCAGCACCTCCGGCGCGATCGCCCACCGACGTCACGTCGCCGCCGAGCGCCGCTCGCACGGCGGAAGCCGGACCGCCCCGGGCCACACCGGCTCCACCGGGTCGACCGGGGGCACCACCACCCAGCCGGGCACCGGCAACGGCGGCACGGGCGCCGGCCCCGGCACGGGACCGTCGGCCCCGACCCCGTCGGCCGCCTCCAACCCGTTGGGGGCCCTCTCCGACGGGGTTCAGCAGGCGACCTCGGCGCTGCCGACCCCGATCCAGTCCGCGCTGAGCCCGGTCACGAGCACGTTGACCTCGCTGACCGCGCTGAACTTCTGCACCGCCCAGTTCGCCGCGATCCCCGACCCGCTCGGGCTCCTCAAGCCACTGCGCAGCAGCTGCGCCACCCAGGTCCAGGGCATGACCCAGGAGCAGGCTGCCAGCACCATCCCGAACACCCTCAAGGGCGTCCTCGCCTGGCTCAGCGGCAAGTAGCCGCGTCGGTCCTCGGTCGCCTGCCAGCGGGCCTCAGCCGAGCAGGGTGACCGCGTCGAGGGCCCAGTAGGTGAGGATCACCTCGGCGCCCGCGCGCCGGATCGCGGTCAACGTCTCGAGCACCGCTGCGTCCCGGTCGATCCAGCCGCGAGCTGCCGCGGCCTCGACCATGGAGTACTCCCCCGACACGTTGTAGGCGGCGACCGGGACGTCCACGGCCTCCCGGACGGCGCGGACCACGTCGAGGTAGCCCAGGGCCGGCTTCACCATCACCAGGTCGGCGCCCTCGTCGACGTCGAGCAGCGCCTCACGGACGCCCTCGCGCACGTTGCCGGCGTCCTGCTGATAGGTCCGCCGATCACCCTGCAGCGAGGAGTCGACGGCCTCGCGGAAGGGACCATAGAAGGCGGAGGCGTACTTCGCGGAGTAGGCCAGGATGCCGACACCGGTGTGCTCCTCGCCGTCCAAGGCAGCCCGGACCGCGCCGACCTGGCCGTCCATCATTCCGCTCGGCCCGACCAGGTCGACCCCCGCCGCGGCCTGCGCCAGCGCCATCTGGGCGTAGATCTCCAGGGTGCGGTCGTTGTCGACCTGGCCGTCGCTGTCCAGCACACCGCAGTGGCCGTGGTCGGTGAACTCGTCCAGGCACAGGTCGGACATCACGGTGAGCTGGTCACCGACCTCGGCGACCACGTCGGTGATGGCCAGGTTCAGCACGCCGTCGGGGTCCACCGCGCCGGAGCCGACCGCGTCCTTGGTCTCCGGGACGCCGAAGAGCATGATCCCGCCGAGGCCGGCCGAGACCGCCTCGTGGGCGACCTTCTTGAGGCTGTCGCGGGTGTGCTGGACGACGCCCGGCATCGAGGAGATGGGGACCGGCTCGGCCGCGCCCTCGCGGACGAAGACCGGCAGGACCAGCATCGAGGGGTCGACCCGCGTCTCGGCGACCAGCCGGCGCAGGGCCGGCGTACGGCGGAGCCGACGCGGCCTGGCCTCGGGGTAGCCCATCAGCGGATCCTCCCTCTCGGGCGCGTCACTTGGCCGCCGTCTTCCGCCTGCCCGCCGAGCGCCGCTCGGACGGCCGGGTGACCGGCTGACCGGACTCCACCAGCGCCGCGCGCCGGGAGGCACCGAAGTCGGCCAGCGCGTCGACCAGCGCGTCGACCGATGGGGACTCGGCAAGCACGTCGACCCGTAGGCCGTGCTCCTCGGCGGTCTTCGCGGTGGCCGGCCCGATCGCGGCGATCACGGTGGACGGGTGCGGCTTGCCGGCGATCCCGACGAGGTTGCGCACCGTCGAGGACGAGGTGAAGACGACGGCGTCGAACCTGCCGGTCTTGATCGCCTCCCTGGTCTCGGCCGGCGGCGGCGCAGCCCGCACCGTGCGGTAGGCGGTCACGTCGTCGACCTCCCAGCCCTGCTCGACCAGACCGGCGACCAGGGTCTCGGTGGCGATGTCGGCCCTGGGCAGGAACACCCTGTTGATCGGGTCGAGCACCTCGTCGAAGGGCGGCCAGTCCTCGAGCAGGCCCGCGGCGGACTGCTCCCCGGAGGGCACCAGGTCGGCGTTGAGCCCCCACTCGGCCAACCGGGCCGCGGTCTTCTCGCCGACTGCGGCGATCTTCAGCCCGGAGAACGCGCGGGCGTCGAGGCCGTACTCCTCGAACTTCTCCCGCACCGCCCGGACCGCGTTGACCGAGGTGAACGCGATCCACTCGTAGCGGCCCTCGACCAGTCCACGGATCGCCTTGTCCATCTGCTGCGGGTTCCGCGGGGGCTCGACCGAGATGGTCGGCACCTCCTCGGGGACGGCGCCGAAGCCGCGCAGCCGCGTCGACAGTGCCGGCGCCTGCTCCTTGGTGCGCGGGACCAGGACCCGCCAGCCGAACAGCGGCTTGGTCTCGAACCACGACAGCGTCTCGCGCAGGTCGACCACCGGGCCGACCACCGTGGTCACCGGCGACTGCAGGCGGGCGGAGCGGGCGACGCTGCCGATCTCTGCGAGCGTGGACACGATCGTCTGCTGAGTGGTCAGGCTGCCCGAGGAGGTCATCGACACCGGGGTGTCGGAGGGGCGTCCCGCGGCGACGAGCTCACGGGCGATCTCCCCGATCCGGTCGGCCGCGGACAGCAGCACCAGCGTCGACTGGGTGGCGTGAGCCGACCAGTCGATGCGGGCCTCCCCACAGCTGAGCACCGCGACGCCGTGCTGGCCCTTGGCGGTGAGCGGCACCCCGGCGTACGTCGGGACCGCGCTCGCAGCCGAGAGCCCGGGGACGATCTCGAAGCCGACGCCGGCCTTGGCACACGCCTTGGCCTCCTCGGGGCCCGAGGCGTAGAGGAACGGGTCACCGGCCATCAGGCGCACCACACGCTTGCCGGTGCGGGCGGTCCTGACCACCACCTTGGCGCGGGCGGCGGCGGTCATCGGCTGGTGGTCGTCGCCGAAGCCTCCGTCGACCAGCTCGGGCATCGCCGGGTCGTCGGCGGCGAGGCCCAAGGCGCGGCGGACCAGGTCGGCGTGGCCGGGCACCTCGGTCACCACGATCTCGGCGTCGCGCAGCAGCTCCACGGCGCGCACGGTGAGCAGGGCGGGGTCGCCGGGGCCACTGCCCACGAACGAGACCCAGCGGGTCGGGCGGACGGCTGGCTTGCGGGAGGTGTTGGTCACGATGGCCTCTTCGTCTCGGGGTGCTGCGGTGCTGCTGCCGGGCGGGTGGGTGCGGCGGGGTCGGGGGGGTCTGACTCTGGCGGGGTGGGCGGGGTGGGTGCCGGGGCTGCTGTGTCGATCAGGGCCGCCGCGCCGTCCGCGACCATCTCGGCGGCGAGCTTGCGGCCGACGCCGACGGGGTCGGTGAGCGGGCCGGAGGCGGACAGGCGCACCGACCGGGAGCCGTCGGGCGCCAGTGCGACCGCCCTGATCCACAGCTCCTCGCCAGCGTCGCCCTCGACGACCTCGGCGAGCGCGCCGACCGGCGCGCTGCACCCCGCCTCGAGCTCGGCCAGCACGGTGCGCTCGGCCTCGACGCAGGCACGGGTGCTCGGATCGTCGAGCGCGGCACGGACCTGCGCCGCCAGCGGGTCGCCGGCGCGGCACTCGACCGCGAGGGCGCCCTGGCCGGGCGCGGGCAGCACCTGGATCGGGTCGATGCTCTCGGTGATCTCGTCGGTGCGGCCCAGCCGGGCCAGGCCGGCACGGGCCAGCACCACGGCGTCGAGGTCGCCCGCCGTCACGTGGGAGATGCGGGTGTCGACGTTGCCTCGGACCCCGACCAGCTTCAGGCCCATCCCCAACGCGGCGATCTGGGCCACCCGACGCGGTGAGCCGGTGCCCACCCGCGCGCCCGCGGGCAGCTCTCCGAGGGTCAGCCCGTCGCGCGCGACCAGGACGTCGCGCGGGTCCTCGCGGACCGGGATCGCGGCGATCGTGATGCCCTCGGCGGGCCCGGTCGGGAGGTCCTTGAGCGAGTGCACGGCGACGTCGACCTCGCCGGCGAGCAGCGCCTCACGCAGCGCGCTGACGAAGACACCGGTGCCCCCCAGGCTCGCCAGCGGCGCAGTGGTCACATCCCCCTCGGTACGCACGTCGACGAGCTCGACCTCGCGGCCGAGCGCGGAGCGCAGCGCCTCGGCGACAAGCCCGCTCTGGGTGCGGGCCAGCAGCGAGGCACGGGTGCCGAGCCGGATCGCGGTGCTCATGGCGGGGCTGCTCATACGCCCTCCACCCGGGTGACGGCCTCGACGGCCTCGGGGTCGAGCGAGAACAGCTCGGCGAGCGCCGTCGCGTACGAGACGGTGCGCGGCTCGTTCGCAAGCTCCTTGATCCGCACCGTGGGCTGGTGCATCAGCTTGTCGGCGACCCGGCGGACCGCCTGCTCCACCTCTGCCCTGATCTCGGGATCGAGGTCGGGCAGCCGACTGAGCAGCCGCTGCAGCTCCCCGTCGACGACGTCGGTGGCCATCGACCGCAGCGCCACCACCGTGGGCGTGATGCTGGACGTCCGGCGCAGGTTCAAGAACGCGCCGAGCTCCTCGGCGACGATGGCGCGCACGCCGGCGACGTCGTCGCCCTGGGGATCGGCCTCGGACGCGGCGGCCAGCGCCGCGAGATCGATCAGCCGCACCCCGGGGAGCCCGGCCACCGCAGGATCCACGTCGTGCGGCAGGGCGAGGTCGACGACGGCCATCGGGCGACCGTCGTGGCGGGCGGCGTCCAGCTCGGGGGCACCGACCAGGACACGGGCGCTTCCGGTGCAGGAGACCAGCAGGTCGATCCCCTGGAGCCGGGCCGGTACGTCGGCGAGGTCGATCGCGTGCACGTCGTACTGCTGAGCAAGCCGGTCGGCACGAGCACGGGTGCGGTTCGCGACGACGATGTCCTCGACACCGGAACGGCGCAGGGTCGCGACCGCGAGGCCGGCCATCGCTCCGGCGCCGACCACGAGTGCGCGTGCCCCGTCGAGGCCGTCGAGGTGCTCGGCGGCGCGGTCGAGCGCAGCCGACACCAGCGACGGCGCCGCCTTGTCGATGTCGGTCTCCGCGTGGACGCGCTTGCCGATCCGGAGCGCCTGCTGGAAGAGCAGGTTGAGCGAGGGGCCGACGGTGCCGGCCTCCTGGCCGACCCGGAGCGCGTGTCGTGCCTGTCCGAGGATCTGGCTCTCGCCGACCGCCATCGAGTCCAGCCCGGATGCCACCGAGAACAGGTGGGAGACGGCCGCGTCGTCGTAGTGCACGTAGAGGTGCGGAACGAGGTCCTCGGCGGGTACGCCAGTGCGCTCGGACAGCAGGGCCGAGATGGCCTCCACCGATCCGTGGAAGCGGTCCACGTCCGCGTAGACCTCGCAGCGGTTGCAGGTCGCCAGCACGGTGGTCTCGGTGACGTGCTCGTTGGCCGCGACGTCGCTGATCACCTTCGCGACCGAGTCGGCGTCGAGGGCCACCTGCTCGAGCAGGGAGACCGGCGCGGAGCGGTGCGAGATGCCGATGACCAGGACACTCACTGGTGCCCCCCGACGGGTGTGGGGCGCAGTGCGACCGTGCTCGCGACCCTCATGCCGGCACCTCCGCGTCCGGCCCGACCACGCCGGAATGCGACCCGGGCAGCTGGCCCGCCGACAGCTTGCGCTGCTCGTGGTAGGCGAGGATCTGCAACTCCGAGGACAGGTCGACCTTGCGGACGTCCACCCCGTCCGGCACGGTCAGCAGCGTGGGTGCGAAGTTGAGGATGCTGCCGATGCCCGCAGCGACCATCCGGTCGCACACGTCCTGAGCTGCCCTTGCGGGGGTGGCGATCACGCCGATGGCCACGCCGTGCTCACGCACGATCGACTCCAACTGGGTGAAGTCGCGGATCTTGAGCCCGGCCACCAGCTCGCCGTGACGGGCGCGGTCGGCGTCCAGCAGCGCCACCGTGCGGAAGCCGCGACTGGAGAACCCGGAGTAGTTCGCGAGGGCGTGGCCCAGGTTGCCGATCCCGACGATCACCACAGGCCAGTCCTGGGTGATGCCGATCTCCCGGGAGATCTGGTAGCGCAGGTACTCCACGTCGTAGCCCACCCCGCGGGTGCCGTAGCTGCCCAGGTGGGAGAGGTCCTTGCGCAGCTTCGCGCTGTTCACGCCTGCGGCACCCGCCAGCTCCTCGCTCGAGCAGGTGCTGACCCCTTGGTCCAGGAGCGCGGTGAGCGCTCGGAGATACTCCGGGAGGCGCGCAACCGTGGCCTCCGGAATGCCGGCACTCGTCACGTCAAGACTCTCCATGGCTGGCCCGTCCGGGTCGGGTCTGCGACCACTTGAGGAAGGCGGGCTGAAGTCACCTTAGGAGTTTGTGAACGTGGGAACAAACTGAGTCCGCCTGGTGACTAGCACATCGTGAGATCGCTCACTCAGGCAGGGTGCCCTGCGCGACGGTGACCACCGTCCTCACGGGCCAGGGCGCGCCGCAGCCGCTCCTCGTCGACCCGCCAGAAGTCGTGCTGGGCACCGTCGACGAAGGTGACCGGGATCTGCTCGCCGTACGCCGCCATCAGCTCGGGCGAGGTGGTGATGTCGACCTCGCCGTACGACGTGCCGACGTCGGCGCAGACCCGCTCGATCACGGCCCTGGCGTCATCACACAGGTGGCAGCCGGGCCTGGAGTAGAGCAGCACCCGGGCGCCTGGCTCGGTCATTCCAGCAGCCCCAGGTGGCGGCGTCGCTCGGTCTCCCGGAGTCGCCCCTTCTGCACCTTCCCGGTCACGGTGTAGGGCAGGGCCTCGACGACGTGCACCACCGAGGGCTGCTTGAAGCGGGCCAGCCGCCTCCCGCAGTGCCCGGTCACCAGCGCGGCCAGCGTCGCCGGATCGGTGTGGGCCGCGGGCGTCACATAGGCGACCACGGCCTCGCCCGTACGAGCGTCGTCGACGCCGATGACCGCGACGCCGGACACCTCCGGCAGCTCGCCGATGACGTCCTCGACCTCGCTCGGGTAGACGTTGAAGCCGGAGACGATCACCAGCTCCTTGAGCCTGTCGACGAGGTAGAGGTCCCCGTCGGGGTCGAGGTAGCCGACATCGCCGGTCGCGAACCACCCGTCCTCGTCCGGCCCGTCGGTGCCGTCCGGCCAGTAGCCGGAGAAGAGGTTGTCACCGCGGACCCAGATCTCGCCCTCGTCCTCGGCCTCCGGCGGGTTGCCGGTGTCGTCGGTCAGTCGCAGTTCGATGCCGGGAAGCGCGGCCCCGACGGTGCCGGGCCCCGGTTCCGCGCTGCACAGGGTCGAGGTCACCACCGGGGCAGCCTCGGTGAGGCCGTAGCCCTGGTGGATCGGGATGCCGGTGCGCTCGACGAAGGAGCGGGTCAGCTCCCCGGAGAGCGGCGCCGAGCCGCTGAGCACCAGACGCACCGGGCCGAGCCGCTCCTCCAGGCTGGGCACCTGCATCCAGTAGGCGAACACCGGTGGCGCCACCGGTACGACGGAGACGGCCTCGTCCTCGATCAGGTCGAGCGACCCCTCGGAGTCGAAGCCGTCGACGAGGACGAGCCGGGCGCACTGGCGCATCACCTGGCCGAGCACCGCGTTGAGCCCATAGACGTGGAACAGCGGGAGCACCCCGAGGACGACGTCCTGGCCGATCACCATCGGCGGCCTGACCTTCGCGACCTGCTCGATGTTGGCGCGCAGGGCCCGATGGCTGAGCATCGCGGCGCGTGGTCGACCGGAGGTGCCGCTGGTGTAGAGCAGCACCGCGAGCGCCTCGGGGTCGTCGCGGACGGGCACCGGCGCGACGCCGGCCGCGGCGACGTCCTCCCAGGCGTGCTCGCCACTCTCGGCCGGCACGCCCACGGCGATGACCCGCGGTTGCGGGATGGCACTGCCCGGAGAGGCTGCGATCGCCCCGGACAGTCCGGCCACCGCAGCGCGGACGCCCGGAACGGTCGGCGGGTCCGCGAACACGACCCGGGCGCCGGAGTCGGCCAGCATCCGCACCAGCTCGCCGGTGGTGCTGCGCGGGTTCACCGGCACCGCCACCATGCCGGCACGAAGGATGCCGAGGTAGGCGGCGACGAACTCGATGCGGTTCGTCATCGCGATCATCACGCGGTAGCCGGCCACCAGGCCCAGTCCGGAGAGGCCTCCGGCGACCCGCTCGACCAGCTCGTCGAGGGCCGCCCAGGTGAGCACCCGCCCCGTGGACGCCTCCGAGAGCGCGATCTTGCCGGGCTCGCGAGCGACGGCTGCGGTCAGCAGGTCGGCGACACCTGACTCCATCCGGGGAGTCTGACACAGGTGCTCGCGGCACTAGGCTGCAGGCGTGTCTGCGAAGCGAGCGCCGGGCCGGCCGTCCAGCAGGCCGGCGACCCCCAACCTGCGTCGGCGGTCCCAGCTCGCCGGCGAGGCTGCGGCGGCCATCGCCGAGGTCGAGACCGCGCTGTCCGTCCCCGAGGACCCGAGCGCGGCCGCATTCTTCGACGTCGACAACACCGTCATGCAGGGCGCCTCGATCTTCCACCTCGCCCGCGGCCTGCACCGCCGCCAGTTCTTCACCACCCGCGACATCCTGGGCGCCGCCTGGAAGCAGGCCTACTTCCGACTGGCGGGCGTCGAGGATCCCGAGCACGTCGCAGAGGCCCGTGCAGCGGCACTGTCCTTCATCGCCGGCCACACCGTGGCCGAGCTGGAGGACCTCGGCGAGGAGATCTTCGACGAGGCGATGGCCCACCGGATCTGGCCGGGCACGCGCGCCCTGGCCCAGTTGCACCTCGACCAGGGGCAGCGGGTGTGGCTGGTCACCGCGGCCCCGATCGAGATCGCCTCGATCATCGCCCGCCGACTCGGGCTCACCGGGGCGCTGGGCACGGTGGCCGAGCATGTCGACGGCGTCTACACCGGCCGGCTCGTCGGTGAGATGCTGCACGGCCCCGCCAAGGCCGAGGCCATCCGGTCGCTGGCCGAGCTCCAGGGGCTGGACCTGTCCCGCTGCTCGGCGTACTCCGACTCCTCCAACGACCTGCCGATGCTCTCTCTGGTCGGCGACCCGTGCGCGATCAACCCGGATGCGAAGCTGCGCGAGCACGCCCGCGCAGCGGGCTGGCGGATCCACGACTACCGGACGGGCCGGAAGGCTGCCCGGGCCGGTGTGCTGACGGCCGCGCTCGTCGGCGCTGCCGTGGGGAGCGCCGCCGCGACGGCCGCGATCCGGCGACGACTGGTCTAGCCCGCACCCACATCCCGGCACGTGCCGCGAGGCGCGCCAGGACCTGTCCTGGGGTCGTCGGGGATGCGGCCGCAGGCCCATCAACTGGAACTGGTTCCCAATCCGGGCGGAGCCGTCTAGCATTCTCGAGGGAGAACCGGCGCGTGGGGGGCCGGTTGGCGAGGGAGCACCATGGACTGGACGGCATGCGAGCGGGGTCTGGCGTCGCTCCGTGAGGCCGTCTGCGACGCCTGGGCCGGACTTGTCGATCCGTTCGCACCGCTCACGATGAGCCCTGCCCCCGCGGGCGGCGCCGACGCCGGGCACCGCACCCGGTCCGACGCACGGTGGCTGCTCAGCCAGATCCTCGACGAGCGCCCGGACGTGCTCGCCTCCGCAGCCGCTGACCGGGTCCGTCGGTCCAACGGCTTCGGCGACGCCGACCTGGCCGCCTCCTCCGCCGACGACGAGGCCGAGGGTGACCGACTGATCGCGCTGGTCGAGTTGGCTCGTACCGGCGACAAGGAGGCGTTCGGCCAACTCTACGATCACTACCACGTCTCCGTGTTCCGGTTCCTCTACTACCGCGTCTCCTCCACCACCCTCGCCGAGGACCTCACTGCGGAGACGTTCTTCCGTGCGCTGCGCAGCATGAGCTCGTTCCGCTGGCAGGGCAAGGACTTCGGGGCGTGGCTGATGACGATCGCGCGCAACCTCGCTGCCGACCACTTCAAGGCCGGCCGCACCCGGCTGGAGCAGACCACCGAGGACATGCAGACCCTCGACACCACCACCGACGGCCCCGAAGGCGAGGTGCTCACCGCGCTCAGCAACGAGGCCCTGGTGGCCGCGCTGGGCGACCTGCCCGGCGAGCAGCGGGACTGCTTGGTGATGCGGTTCCTCGAAGGTCTGTCGATCGCGGAGACCGCCGAGGTCCTCGGGCGCAGCTCAGGAGCGGTCAAGCAGCTGCAGCTGCGCGGAGTACGCAACCTCGCGAAGCTGCTGCCGGCGGAGGCGTTCGCATGAGCACCGCCATGAGCGACCTGCGGCAGGCACCCATTGCGGGCACCCTCGCGCTCGCGACTCCACGAGCCCACAGCACCGGCGAGGACATAACCTCGGCCCGGCATCCGTCGTTGTCCCTGGTGCACCCCCCCACCGGATGCGCCACCCCTGTGTCCGGTGTCCGATCCCTTCTGCACCCAGGACCGCCACGATGAGTCCCCAGTTCGCGGCACGACGCGCTGCCGAGGAATTCGCGAGCGTCATCGACGGGCCCACCCGATCGGACGTGGCCGATCGCTACGCCGACCTCGTCGGCACCGTCATGCTGCTCCGCGAGCACCCGCAGCCCCTGCCGCGCCCCGAGTTCGTCACCGACCTGCGCGAGCGCCTCATGGATGCCGCAGACCTGCTCCCCGCGCAGCCGACCCGGCTTCGTCCGTCGGCGCCGGCGCGTCGACGGCCCGCGGGCTGGCGGCAACGCCACCTCGGCGCGGCCGCGGCGGCACTGGTCCTGGTGGGCGGCACCGCCGGCATGGCTGCGGCGGCCCAGTCCGCGCTCCCCGGCCAGGCCCTCTACCCGGTCAAGCGCGGCATCGAGCAGGTCGAGGTCCAGATGTCCGGCAACGACGCGGCGCGCGGCCGGCAGCTGCTCGTCCAGGCCGGCACCCGGCTCGAGGAGGTCCGGTCCCTGGTCGCCGAGCCCAGTGAGGCCCATGCGACGCCACAGCTCGTCGACCAGACCCTGGCGGCCTTCACCGCAAGCGCGGACCAGGGCTCCGACCTGCTGTTCCGCAGCTATCAGTCCGGCGGCGAGAACGACGACATCGCTGCGGTCCGTGACTTCACCGCGGGCCACATGAGCGCGCTGCGGCAGCTCGCCGCGCACGCTCCGTCGCAGAGCAGCCCGGCCTTCCGCCGAGCCGGTTCGGCCGTGGCCGACATCGATCAGCAGGCCCGCACGCTGTGCGGTGCGTGCTCCGACCGGGCTCCGGTGAGCCTCCCGCGGGTGCTGGACGACATGGTGTCCGCCCGATCACTGACCGCGTTGGTCACGGTGCCGACCGCCCGGGCCGACCAGGCCGCCCGCGCGGGCAGCAGGGCCCGGGCCGAGGCTCGCGCAGCCCAGGAAGCGGCATCGCGGTCGGCCGGGACGGGAGCCACGACGCACACCCCGTCCCTGAGCAGCCCGGGAGCCACCAGCACGGCGCCGCCCGCGGCCGGCGCGTCGACTCCTCAGGTCGGCACGCTGGGCGCCGCGCTTCCCAAGCCGAGCAAGCACCCCGTGACCGACCTGGTCAAGGGGCTGACCAGTGGCGTTCCGTTGGCCAACGGGCTCGGTGACACGCTGAACGGCGTGACCGCGCCCCTCGACGACACCCTCAACGGCGTCGGTGACGCCGTGAAGGGTCTGCTCAACCCGCCCCAGGGCTGATCCTTCGACCGGTTCGGCACCTGGGGGCGAGCGGCGAGGCCGTCAGGAGAAGACGGACTTGCGCTGCATCAGGAGCGCGTAGAGCGTCTGCTGCACCGACTCGCGGACCTGATCGGTGACGTTGAAGACCAGCATCGGATCGTCGGCCGCCGCCGGGTCGTACTCGTCGGTGCGGATCGGCTCGCCGAACTCGATGAGCCACTTCGAGGGCAGGGGCACCAGTCCGAGCGGACCGAGCAGCGGGAACAGCGGCGTGATCGGGATGTAGGGCACCCCCAGCAGCCGGGCGAGCGAGGGGATGTTGCCGACCAGCGGGTAGATCTCCTCGGCCCCCACCACCGACGTCGGGATGATCGGTACGCCGGTCCGGATCGCGGCCGAGACGAAGCCACCCCGACCGAAGCGCTGAAGCTTGTAGCGCTCGGAGAAGGGCTTGCCGATGCCCTTGAACCCCTCGGGCCAGACGCCGACGAGCTCACCGCCGCGCAGCATCCGCTCGGCATCCTCGTTGCAGGCGAGCGTGGTCCCGGCCCGGCGGGCGAGCTCGCTGACCACGGGCAGTCGGAAGACCAGGTCCGCGCCCAGCGGACGCAGGAACCGGTGCGCGTGATCGTGGATGCTCACCATCGTCATCAACCCGTCGACCGGGATCGTGCCGGAGTGGTTGGAGACGACCAGCGCGCCGCCCTCGGCAGGGATGTTCTCGGCGCCGCGCACCTCGACCCGGAACCACTTCTCCTTGATCGGCCGCAGGGCCGCGACCAGGAACCGCTCGGTGACCTCGGGGTCGAAGCCGAACTCGTCGACGGTGTAGTCGCCGGTGACCCGGCGCCGCAGGAAGGCCAGGAACTCGGCCAGCCGGGGCTCCCAGGTGTCCCCGAAGATCTCCTTGGAGGCCGAGGTGAAGGCCGCGAGCCAGTCGCCCACCGGAATGCCGTGCGTCGGTCGGCCGGCCGGGTGGGTGGTGACCGGAGCGCGGTCGGTCGGGACCGGGGGCTGGTTCGTCAGCTCCGCAGGGTCGGGCGCGTCAGGGTCGACCACGGGGCGGCGAGCCGGCTTCTTCCCGGCCAGGCTGCGGGCCGACGCGGACGGTCGCGCGGCACCGGTGCCGCGACCGGGGCGACCACGGGTGCCGATCGGGATCACGTTGCCCTCGCTCATCCGGCTCCTCCTGACAGGGCCCGGACCAGTGTCGTCTCCGCGGCCCGGACCCGGTCGGCACGGAGCACACCCGGCTTGATCCCCGCCGCGAAGTCGTCGAAGGCCTGCTCGGTCGAGTAGACCGGCTCGTAGCCGAGCTCGGTGCGCATCCGGGTGTTGTCCACCCCGCGCCCATAGGTGAGGAAGGCGACCTGCTCGGGGGAGAAGTCGACCCGCTTGGCCTGACCGACGGTGGAGCCGAACGCCGACACCGCGAACGGTGGTAGCGGCAGGGCCGGCTTGCCGAGCCGGCGTACCGCCTGGGACAGCATCATCACGCCGTCACCGGCGATGTTGAACGTCCCGGGGACGTCGTGGAGCGTCGCGCGCTCGAGTGCTCCGTGGGCGTCGTGCTCGTGCAGGAACTGCAGCCGCGGGTCGAACCCGAGGACGGTCGGCACCAACGGCAGCCGGAAGTACGCCGTCAGCGGGGAGTACACGATCGGGCCCATCATGTTCGCCATCCGCAGGGTGGTGACGCGTACGTCGGGGCGGCGACGGGCGAACCCGCGCACGTAGGACTCGACCTCGCCGACGTCCTTGGGAAATCCGGTCCGAGGCGCTCGCCGGGCGTTCATGCCCTCGACGAACATCGCCGGGTCGCGGTTGGAGGCGCCGTACACCGCAGTGCTGGACCGGACCACCAGGTGACGCAGCTGCGGCGCCTGCTGGCAGGCCGCGAGCAGCTGCATGGTCCCGATGACGTTGAGCTCCTTCATCGAGCCGCTGCCACCCGGCGCCGGTCGTGAGGCGACGGCCGCGTGCACGACAGTGTCGACCTGCTCGCGGATCATGACCTTGGCGATCACCGGGTTCCGGATGTCGGCACGGACGAACTGCATCCGGCCGACACCGAGCTTGGGCGGGGTCACGTCGACACCGACCACCCGCTCGATGTCAGGGTGCTCGGCGAGCCGCCGTGCGAACCGCCTGCCCAGGTCGCCGGCAACCCCTGTGACGAGTACGACGCGACCCATGGGACTCGCTCGACGCTGGCGCTACTTGCCGAGGCGACGACGCTGCACGCGCGTCTTCTTCAGCAGCTTGCGGTGCTTCTTCTTGGCCATGCGCTTGCGACGCTTCTTGATGACGGATCCCACGAACGCCCCTTTGGTGCGGTGAAGTCGAAGGGGCCAGCCTATCGGCCCCGACCGAGTCGCACGAATCGGAGGTGCCCGGGATCACGTCCGGACCGCTGCCTGCGACAGGCTCGGGGGTCAGCCGGTCTGGAAGAAGCTCTTGCGCAGGTACTCGTTCACGTCTTCCTCGCTCACCCGGAAGGAGCGACCGACCCGGACCGCGGGCAGGTCGCCCGAGTGCACGAGGCGGTAGACGGTCATCTTGGAGACGCGCATGACGGAGGCGACTTCAGCCACTGTCAGGAACTTGACCTCGGAGATGTCTCCGGACGTCTTGCTTGCCATTTCGGACCGTTCTTTCCCGGCAGCGCTCCCTCGGCTTCCCCACCGACGGCCGCACCTGCACGCTCGAAAGGGAGAATAGGGCCTGTTGTGACTCGTGGGGAAGGGGTGAACCGTGAGATTTTTTCACGCCATCGGCGCGCCGACTTGCCTCAATACAATCAGACGCACTCAAATCGTCACTCCGAGCCGGCTGCCAGCTCCCTGGAGCGGTCCCGCGCGGCCTCCATCGCGGTGATGAACGCGGCCCTGACCTTGTGGTCCTCCAACTGCCGGATCGCGGCGGCGGTGGTCCCGCCCGGGGACGTGACCCGCTCCCGCAGCACGGTCGGGTGCTCGCCCGTCTCGCGCAGCAGCTTGGCGGAGCCGACCACCGTCTGGACCACCAGCTCGGTTGCGGTGCTTCGCGGCAGCCCGAGATGTACGCCGGCCTCGATCATGGCCTCGACCACGAAGAAGAGGTACGCCGGGCCCGACCCGGAGATCGCGGTGACCGCATCGAGGTACTTCTCCGGCACCTGCAGCACTCGGCCGGTGGCGCGCATCAGCTGCTCGGCCCGGTCGAGGTGCGCGCCGTCGCAGTGGGTGCCGCCACTGATCGCAGCCATTCCCTCGTCGACCAGTGCGGGGGTATTGGGCATCACCCGGACCACCGCCACTCCGTCGGGGAGGTGCTGCTCGATGAAGGCGGTGGTGATGCCGGCCGCGAGCGAGACGACCAGCTGCCCGGCGTGCAGGTGCGGCGCCAGGTCGGTCAGCACGTCGGCCATGTCCTGCGGCTTGACCACGAGCAGCACGGTCTCGGCCCGGGCCACCTGGTCGGTGCCGGGCACCACGCTGACGCCGTAGCGCTCGGTGAGCTCGGAGGCGCGCTCGGCTCGCTTCTCGCAGACCAGCAGGTCCGGGCCCGGCGTACCGGCGCGCAGCAGCCCGGAGAGGAGGGCCTCGCCCATCACGCCGACGCCGACGATCGCGATCGTCATCGCGGAACCACCCTCTACCTCTTGGAGACCAGCGAACGCAGGAAGAATGTCAGGTTGGCAGGGCGCTCGGCGAGCCTTCTCATCAGGTAGCCGTACCACTCGCGGCCATAGGGAAGATAGACCCGGACGGTCTCGCCGCCGGCGGCGAGACGGCGCTGCTCGTCGGGTCGGATCCCGTAGAGCATCTGGAACTCGTAGCTACCCGGCATCCGCCCGTTGCGCGTGGCGAGCGCGGTGGCGATCCGGATCATCCGCGGGTCGTGGGTGGCGACCATCGGGTAGCCCTGCCCGGCCATGAGCACCTTCAGACAGCGCACATAGGACTTGTCGACCTCGAGCCGGTCGGTCCACGCGACGGAGTCGGGCTCGTTGTAGGCACCCTTGCAGAGCCGGACCCGGGAGCCCTCGTGCGCGAGCGCGCGACAGTCCCCCTCGGTGCGCCGCAGGTAGGCCTGCAGTACCGCACCGGTCTCCGGATGGTCCTTGCGCAGCTCGTGCAGGGTCGTCAAGGTCTGGTCGGTGGTGGTGTGGTCCTCCATGTCGATGGTGACCGTGGTGCCCACGTTGCGAGCGGCGCGACAGATCCGGCGCGCGTTCTCCAGGGACACCTTCGGGCCCACCTCGGGCAGCGCCTGCCCGATCGCAGACAGCTTCACGCTCACCTCGGCGCCATGGGCGAGGCCGGCCGCCGCGAGCTGGTCGATGAGCTCGAGGTAGGCGGTCACGATCGCCTCGGCCTGCTGCTCGTCACGGGTGTCCTCGCCGAGGTGGTCGATGCTCACCACCAGACCGTCATCGACGAGGGCGCGGGTGGCCGCGACGGCGTCCGCAGTCGTCTCGCCGGGGACGTAGCGGTTGACGATGGTGCTGCTGATCGGCAGTCGGGTGACCAGGTCCTTCACCCGGGAACTGCGGGACAGCAGCAGCAGTGGTTCGCGAAGCACGCCCACACCGTACGCCGGAGCCTGCCGCCCGGCTCAGCCCACCTCAGGCGGAGCGCCGACGCAGCGTGAGCGCGCCCAGCACGAGACCGGCGAGCACGTAGGCGACCACGATCGCGAGGTCGCCCCACGTCCCGTCCGACCCATGGGTGACGTGATCGATCGCGTCCACGGCGTACGACAGTGGCAGCACGTCGGAGACCTGGCGGAGTACGTCCGGCAGGGCGCTGCGCTCGATGAACAGCCCGCACAGCAGGATCTGCGGGATCACCACCGCCGGCATGAACTGGACGGCCTGGAACTCCGTACGCGCGAAGGCCGAGACGAACAGGCCCAACGCGGTCCCCAGCACCGCGTCGACGATGGCGACCAGACACAGCAGCGCGACCGGACCGGCGACGTCGAGGCCGAGGAAGAGCACACAGGTCCCCACCGCCAGCACCGACTGCACCACCGCCACCAGGCCGAAGGCGAGGGCGTACCCGCCCAGGAAGTCACCCTTGCCCATCGGCATCGCGAGCAACCGCTCGAGCGTGCCCGACGTGCGCTCGCGCAGGGTCGTCACCGAGGTGACCAGGAACATCACGATGAACGGGATCAGCGCCAGCATCGGCGGCGCCAGGGACCCGAAGCCAGCGACCGCGCTGTTGCGGAACATCCACCACAGCAGCGCCATGATCGCGCAGGGCAGCACCACCAGCATCACGAGAGTACGGCGGTCGCGGCGCAGCTGGATGAGCACCCGCGCGGCCACCGCCAGGGTGATCCGGGGAGTCATGGCGTGCCCTCGACGATCGCGAGGAAGGCCTGCTCGACGGTGGTCGTGCCGGTCCGCTGCTTGATCTCCGCAGGGGTGCCGTCGGCCAGGAAGACGCCGTCGCGCATCAGCAGCAGCCGGTCGCACCGCTCGGCCTCGTCCATGACGTGGCTGGAGACGAGGACGGCGGCTCCTGCATCGGCGAGGTCGTGGAACATCTTCCACAGCTGCAACCGCAGCACCGGGTCGAGGCCGACAGTCGGCTCGTCGAGCACCAGGAGGTCCGGGCTGTGCAGCAGCGCGACGGCAAGGCTCACCCGGGAGCGCTGGCCACCGCTGAGGTCGCGGACGACCTGGTCGCGGTGGTCGACGAGGTCCACCTGCTCGACGAGCGCGTCCACCCGGGCCGCTCCCACGCCGAGCACCCGGGCGAAGAAGCGGAGGTTCTCGCGCACGCTGAGGTCGTCGTACACGCTCGCGGCCTGGGTGACGTAGCCGATCCGGGAGCGCAGCTGCCGAGCGCCCGCCGGCTGGCCCAGCACCCTGGCGCTGCCGGTGACGCCGGCCTGGACCCCGACGAGGGTGCGCATCAGGGTCGACTTGCCGCAGCCGGACGGCCCGAGCAGGCCGGTGACCTGGCCGGCGGGGATGGTGAAGTCGAGCCCGTGCAGCACCTCCCGGTCGCCTCGGTGCACGACCAGGCCCTGCACCTCGACCGCGTGGGCCTGCACCCGCTCTGCCGCTGCTGCGGTCATGGGCTCACCCTCGCACGCCGGAGAAGTGCAACCGGGCGAAGGCGAGTGACTCGAGCAGGTCCGCCTCCCGGGCCTCACGGGTGCCGGCCCGACGGGTGTTGATCTCGACGACGATGTGCCCGTCGAAGGCCGACCCGTGCAGCTGCTCGAGCAGCTCTGCACACGGCTGACTCCCGCGTCCGGGCACCAGATGCTCGTCCTTGGCCGACCCGCTGCCGTCGGTGAGGTGGATGTGCCGCAGCCGATCTCCCAGCCTCTCGGCCAGCTCCAACGGGTCCGACTGCGCGGTCGCCGCATGGGAGAGGTCCAAGGTGGTGTTCGCGTAGGGCTGCTCGGAGGGGTCCCACCCGGGCAGGTAGACCTGCATCGACCGGCGGGCCGCGCGCCACGGGTACATGTTCTCGACGGCGAAGGCGACGCCGGTACGGCGCTCCAGGTCGGCGATGCCATCGACGAAGCCGTCGGCGTACTCCCGCTGCCATCGGAACGGCGGATGGACCACCACGACGTCCGCGCCGAGGTCGCCGGCCATCTCGGCGCTGCGCTCCAGCTTCTGCCAGGGCTCCGTGCCCCAGACCCGTTGGGTGATCAGCAGGCAGGGCGCGTGCACCGCACACACCGGCATCTCGTGGTAGTCGGCCAGCGACTTCAACCGGTCCGAGCGCTGGCTGGTGCTGTCGATCGACACCATCACCTCGACCGCGTCGTAGCCCAACCGGGCCGCATAGGCGAAGGCGTGCGACGTGTTCTCGGGGTAGACCGAGGCGGTGGACAGCGCGAACAGCGAGGTCATCGCCGTCACCCGCCCAGCACGCTGAGCCGGTCGATCCGGTCGAGCAGCACGCCCTCACGCAACGCCCACGGGCAGATCTCGAGCTCAGGGACCTCGAAGATGTCCATCACCGCCGAGGCGACCAGCGCTCCGGCCACCAGCTGGTGCGCCCGCGCCGCGGAGACACCCGGAAGTCCGGAGATCTCGTCGAGGGACATGTCCACCAGCTTGGGGATCCACGCCTCGAGGTCCTCGGCGGCGAGCAGCCGGCGGACGAACTGCCCTTCGGCGGAGGGCGCCGCCCCACACACACGCGCCAGCGACCGGAAGGTCTTCGAGGTCGCGACGGCGTGGTCCGGCGCGCCAGCACGCAGTACCTCCCCGGCGTCACGGGCGAGGTCCGCCCGGATCCGGCGGCGCAGCTCACGGACCGCGTCCGGGTCGGGCCGCCTGCCGACGAAGTGCTCCCGGGTCAGCCGGCCCGCACCGAGCGGCAGGGACTGCGCCACCGACGGCGCCTCGTCGGCACCGGTGGCGATCTCCAGGGAGCCGCCACCGATGTCGAAGACGGCCAGCCGTCCCGAGGACCAGCCGAACCAGCGACGTACGGCGAGGAAGGTCAGCCGGGCCTCGTCCTCGCCCGGCAGCACCCGCAGGTCCGCTCCGGTGTGCTCGAGGACGTGAGCCAGGACGGCCTCGGAGTTGGTGGCGTCGCGCACCGCCGAGGTGGCGAAGGCGTAGATCTCCTCGCAGCCCTTGTCCTCGGCGAGCTCCAGGGCGTTGGCGACGAAGGCGGTCAGCGCCGCGGTGCCCGAGTCCGCCAGCATCCCGGCCGGGTCCAGGTGCTCGGCGAGGCGCAGCGGCTCCTTGTACGACGAGGCCGGCAGCGGGGCCGCGCCCGCATG
Source organism: Nocardioides marmorisolisilvae (assembly GCF_031656915.1). Taxonomy (NCBI): domain Bacteria; kingdom Bacillati; phylum Actinomycetota; class Actinomycetes; order Propionibacteriales; family Nocardioidaceae; genus Nocardioides; species Nocardioides terrisoli. The sequence goes on from NZ_CP134227.1 coordinate 2,520,722, forward strand.
GGCGTCGACGACAAGCAGGTGCCCGGTGTTCGAGCCGATGTCAAGGACGCCCAGGCGCACGTGGCGAGCCTACAAGCGTTGCAGCACGCGACGGCGGCCACGCGCGGCTCGAGGCGATCAGGACGCGGGCGCGGGTCGCTCCTGCCGGCCACGCAGCGCGCCCAGGGCGAGCCAGGCCAGGCCCAGGCCGAAGGCGACGACCATGGGCCACAGTTGCGGGTGGGTCTGCGTGAACGCCTGCCCGAACACCTGACGGGCGGCGGCGAGGTGTCCGGGCAGGGAGTCCGGCAGCCCGCTGGAGGGCCGCAGAACGGCCGTCAGGTAGGTCAGGGCGGCCACCGCGGGGCCGGCGCACCACAGCACCAGCAGCGCGACCGGCCACAGCCCGGCCCAACGACGGGAGCGATGCACCGAGACGACCAGCCCCGAGGACAGCACCAGGGCGACCAGGACGCCGGTGAGCGCGTCGGCCCAGCTCCGCACGGCCGGGGCGTGGCTGCCGTCGTACAGGAAGGCCCGGACCCAGGTCGGCGCGGCGCCCGCGACCAGCGCCGCCGCCAGCGAGGCGAGCCCGTGCCAGTGCACGCTCAGCGAGCCGACGACGAGCCCGAGCAGCGTGCCTGCCACCACCGCGGCGGTGAGGCCGACCAGCACCCGTGTGTCGGCGGCGAAGCTGGTGGGGGCGTGCTGCCGGATCAGCTCCGTGGACAGCGCCAACGTCACCACGACGGTGACCGCGACCACCAGCCACACCTCGAGGATGGCGGCCGGGCGGGGCAGGTGGATCTGGAGCACCAGGATCGGCAGCAGCCCGGCGATCGTGCCACCGACGACGGCGCAGCACACGAGAGCCGGAAGATAGACAGCGATCAGCGGCAGCGGCATCCGCAGCCCGGCGAGCCCCTCGCTCGAGCTGCCCACCGGCGCAGCGATCGTGGTGGGCCAGTCCAGGCCGGCGCTGAACCAGGGCAGGAAGCCGAGCGGCCACCACGCCAGCACCGCGAGGGCGGCCAGCGCAAGGGGGATCCAGATTCGACGCATCAGGGCACTCCGGTCGACGACATGGCCGACCATCATGTCAGCCCACGCGCACCCGCAGCGTCCGGCTCACCGCCGTCACCTGTGCGTCGCCGAGGTAGTCGACGTGCAACCGGCGCAGGCCGGAGCCGGGCACGTCCACCCGCAGCGTCCTCGAGCCGCCTCGCAGGCTCCCCGAGCCCAGCACCGTCTGGCCCAGCCGGACCTCGACCCGACCGCCGACGACGCTGACAGCGGGTGCTCGCAGGCTGACCGTCAGGCTCACCCTCCGACGGACGACGCTCGACGTCGTGGTCATGGTCGGCACCGACTGCACCTGGGGCGTGCGGGCGCTGTACCGCTTGGCGGGGAACCAGCCCTGCGGGGCGACGACGATCCGGAGCCCGATCCGCTGGCCGACGTCCCTCCGGCGCAGCTGGTAGGTCGCGCCGTGGGCGGCCCAGATCCGGTGCCCGTCACGGCGCCACCGGTACTCCACCGGTGTCGTCGAGGGTGTGTGCGGTCCCACGATGGCCCGCAGCGTGTGGCCGAGGACGGCCCGGCCGCGGATCACCGGCTCGTCCGCCAGGCTCGCGACGCCGAGCCGCACCGCCCGGACGGCGGGCGAGCTCGCACCCAGCGGCACGTAGCCGGCCGTGGTGGCCACCTCGCGGACCGAGATCCGCTGGCCGAGCTGGGCGCGCGTCGGGCTGAACGTGGCGGCGGTCGCCCCCTCGACGGGTTCCCCGTCCGCCAGCCACTGGTAGCCGATCGCGTCAGGCTGGGGGGTCCACCGGCCGCGGGTCGCCCGCAGCTGCCCGCCGACCACCGGCAGCCCACGCACGCCCGGACCGGACTGCGCTGTCATCACGCCCCGCCGGACGGGGGAGGTCGCGGACGACGTCGCCAGCGCCGTGGTCCAGCCGTTCCGGGTCACAGTCACCTGGGCGGTGAGGTGCTTGCCCACCTGGGCCGCTCCGGGTGTGAAGTCGGGTCGGGTCGCGTCGGGGATCGTCGTACCGTCCGCGAACCACCGGTAGGCGTACGCCGTGCCACCCGGAGACCAGCCGCCGGTGGTGGCGTGCAGGGTCCGGCCCACCTGGGCCACACCCGAGACGGTCGGCGGTGCGGTGTTGGTGAAGGAGCCGGGCACCACGGCCGCCGTCGGCGCGGCCCTGCTGGTCGCTGTCGTGTAGCCCGGTCGCGTGGCAGTCACCACGACGGTGACCTGGTCCCCGATCACTCCCGGCGTCGGCCGGTAGCTGGACGCCGTGGCGCCCGCGATCGGCGTCGCGGCGCCGGACGCTCCCACGTCGTACCACTGGTAGGCGTAGCTGGCAGCGGGGCTCCACGTCCCCGTGGATGCCGTCAGGACCCGACCGATCTGCGGGGTGCCGGAGATGCTCGGCACCGCGCTGTTGACGAGCGAGCCAGGAGCCACCGCGGCCGTCGGGGCGGTGGTGGTCGTCGCAGCCTGGTAGCCGGCCAGGCTCGCCCGCACCTGCACGGTGATCGGCTTGCCGAGGTCGCCCGCTACCGGGGTGTAGGCCGTGCCGGTGGCACCCGGGATCGCGACGCCGCCGGCGTACCACTGGTAGGTGTAGCTGCCGGCCGGCTTCCAGGTCCCCGACGACACGGTGAGCGGGACGCCCACCTGCGCGGTGCCCGACACCGCCGGCGGCACCGAGGTGATGAACTGCCCCTGTGCCACCCGCGTGGTGCGGGGGGAGCGCACCGTTGTCGGCGCGTAGCCCGCGCGCCTCGCGGTGACCTGCACCTTGATGCGCCGACTGAGCTGGGCAGCCGTCGGGATGAACTTCCGGCTCGTCGCGCCCGCCACCGGGTCACCACCCGAGAGCCACTGGTAGCTGTACGTCGCCGGGTCCGGGCTCCAACCTCCCGGGCTGGCCTTCAGCGGTTGGCCCACCTGCGGGGTGCCGGAGATGGCCGGCTTCGTGGTGTTGCTGAACGCCATGTCGTGGAGGTGGATGAAGCCACTCGGCCACACCGAGCTGGTGCTGGCGATCGTCCGGGTGTCGTAGTAGCCGCGGCGCAGGTAGTTGTACTCCTCGACGGTGATCGAGTCGCTGCTCACCTTCCAGACCCAAGCGACGTGTCCCACCGACGACCCGGCCGACCCGGCCCTCCACCAGGCGACCGCGCCGACGACCGGGCGGTTGTCCACCGTGAAGCCGAGGCTGGTGGCGGCGGCCTTCCAGTTCGAGGCGTTCCCCCAGTGGGTGCCCCAGTAGTCATCGAACGGGATCTTGTTGTCGTTGTTCAGCCGCCAGGCCACGAACGACGTGCACTCCCGGTTGTAGAACCGCCACGGGTCGACCTTGGAGTCCTGGGTCGCGTTCTTGAGCGTGGTCGGGTAGTCGTCCTGCCCCGGTGTGGCCTGACCGGCCGACGCCGTGCCGACCAGCACCCCCAGGGCCAGGGCAAGCGCGAGGAAGGCGTGGCTCCATGTCAAGGAGACACGCCGACGAGAGTGCAAGTTGATGCGCACGTGACAGACGATAAGGGTGGGAATGGTGTTTCGTCACCTGAAGGCGGGACTTTTCGTCGGCGAACGGGCTGGTTCGGCGACGCCGACGCCTGTCTCGACAGTGGGTCCGTGGGATGCGGAGCGCAGGGTTAGGGTGCGCAGGTGCCCGAGGTCGACCTTGACTTTCCCCGCGCCTGGCTCGAGTTCACCGACCCCGCGGACCCCGAACAGGTGTTCCGCTGTGACCTGACCTGGCTGACGTCGAGCTGGACCTGCATCTTCGGGCAGGGCTGTCAGGGCATCTACTCGACCGCCCCGGAGTCCGGGTGCTGCACCCTGGGCGCGCACTTCTCCGACGCCGACGACGAGGAGAGGGTCGCCACCTGGGTCGACCGGCTCGACGACAGCCTCTGGCAGCGCCGGTCCGAGGCCCTGACCGCCAAGGGGCGAGTCAGCCGCAAGCGCTGGACCGAGGTCGAGGACGGCGAGCGCAAGACCCGTGTCGTCGATGGGGCGTGCATCTTCCACAACGACCGCGGCTTCCCTGGCGGCTACGGCTGCGCGCTGCACGCGCTCGCACTGCGCGAGGAGGTGCACTTCGTCGAGACCAAGCCGGACGTGTGCTGGCAGCTGCCGATCCGCCGGACGTTCCGCGAGGTCGAGCGCACCGACGGATCGACCTACACCGAGGTCAGCATCGGCGAGTACGACCGGCGCGGCTGGGGGCCGGGTGGACATGACCTGGACTGGTACTGCTCGGGGAACACCGAGGCACACGTCGGGGCGGAGCCGGTCTACCTCTCGAACGCCACCGAGCTGATCACGCTGATGGGGCAGCCGTCGTACGACGTGCTCGCGGCTCATTGCCAAGCCCGGTTGGCTTCTCGCGACCGCACCGCTCGCCACCCCGCCTCGCCCGATCCGCGCTGAGCCCGCCCTGGGCCATCTCGGCGCGTCGACCCGGCCACGAGGGCCGTCGACCCCGGTGTCGTCGACGAATCCCGCTCAGGTGAGAATCGAGCCATGCGCCTGGACCACATCGTCTTCGCCGCCGGACCTGACGGCCTCGCCGCCACCACCGAACGCCTCGCCACACTGCTGGGGGAGGAGTTCAGAGACGGTGGGGTGCACCCGCGCTTCGGCACCCGCAACGCGATCATGCCGCTGCGCGACGGCATGTACCTGGAGGCCGTCGAGGTGCTCGACCACCCGGCCTCGGACAAGGCCCCGTTCGGTCAGGCCGTCCGTGCTCGCACCGAGCTGGGCGGCGGCTGGATGGGCTGGGTCGTCGCCGTCGACGACATCGTGCCGCTCGAGAAGCGACTGGGCCGCGAGTCCGTGAACGGCAACCGGCACCGTCCGGACGGGGTCGAGCTGCTCTGGAAGCAGCTGGGCGTCAAGGGCCTGCAGTCCGACCCGCAGCTGCCGTTCTTCGTCGAGTGGCAGACCGACCCGGCCAACCACCCGAGCACCGGAGCGAGCGGCGACCTGTCCCTGGCCGCCCTCGAGATCGCGGGCGACCCTGCCCGCGTGTCGGACTGGCTCGGCGAGTCCGTCGAGCAGCCCCTGGAGGACCTCAAGGTCGAGTGGGTCGCCCCCAACGGCATCCCGGGCATCGTCGCCGCGCAGTTCCTGACCCGCGACGGGATCGTCCGGATCTGACCCGGCCCGGTGGCTGAGCAGCCGCAGTCCGGCACCCCACGGGTCCTGCCGGGCGCACGTCCGAGTCCCAACATCTGGCATTCGCCTGCGACGTACGAGCTCGAGAACCGCGCCTTCGACCGCGCCGGCGTACTCATCCGCACCCTGCGCGAGCTCGCGGACTGGACGGGACGCGACGTCGTGGACATCGGTTGCGGGACCGGGTTCCACCTGCCGCTCTTCGCCGCGGACGCTCGGAGCGTGACGGGCGTGGAGCCGCATGCCGATCTGCTCGCGATCGCCCGGCGTCGCGTCCGCCGCTACCCGCACGTCGACCTGCTGCCCGGGATCGCCGACGACCTGCCGCTCGAGCCCGCCTCCGTGGACGTGGCCCATGCCCGCTGGGCCTACTTCTTCGGGCCCGGCAGCGAGCCCGGTCTGGCCGAGCTCGACCGGGTGCTGCGTCCCGGCGGGACTGCACTCGTGATCGACAACGACCCCACCCGATCGACCTTCGGCGAGTGGTTCGGGCGTGGCTTCCCCGACGTCGACCCGCACGCGGTCGAGCGGTTCTGGTCGGCTCAGGGCTGGTCCCGCGAGCGACTCGACCTCGCCTGGACCTTCGACACCAGGGCCGACCTCGAGGACGTCGTCCGCATCGAGCTGCCGACGGCGGTGGCCGAGCAGGTGCTCACCTCGTACGACGGCACCGTGGTCGACTACGCGGTGAACCTCTGGTGGCGCCGCTGGTAGTCGCGGCGTGCCGGATCAGCGCTGGCTCGAACGCCGTACGACGAGGGACGGGGTCAACATCGTGCCCTTGTCGGTCTCGGCGAGCGGCTCACCGGACAGCACCCGGTGCAGCAGCGCGACCAGCTCGACGGCGACCTGCTCGAGCGGCTGACGCACCGAGGACAGCCCCGGCCAGCTGACCTGCGCCCCGAGCGAGTCGTCGAACCCGACCACCCCCACGTCCGTGCCGGCCCGCAGCCCCCGTTCCGCGAGTGCGTGCAGCACACCGATCGCGAGCGTGTCACTGGCACAGGCCACCGCACTGACCGACCGGTCCTCGAGCAGCGCGTGACTGGCCATCCGCGCCGCGTCGACGTTGTCGCTGGTGCGGACGGCGAGCCCCGCAGGATCCCGCCCGGTCGCGGTCAGCGCCGCCGCCCAGCCTGCGCGCCGGTCCTCACCGATCCGCGAGGCCTTCTCCCAGCCCAGCCAGGCGACCTTGTCATGGCCGGCGGCGAGTAGGTGCTCGGTCGCCATCCGGGCGCCCGCCGCCCCGTCGACGTCGACCCAGGCCCAGTCGGCGCCCTCGTCGACGCCGGTGCCCGCCCAGGGGCGGCCGAACGCCACGAAGGGCGCGCCGCGATCCTGCAGGAAGGCGGCCTGCGGGGTGCCTGCGTAGGTGTCGGTGACCACGAACGCGTCGACGGCGGTCGAGCGCAGCAGGTCGTCGTACCCGTCAAGAGGGTCCTCCGGGTCGCCGGAGAACAGCAGCACGTGATGGTCGGTGCGCTCCATCGTCTCGACCAGGGAGTGCAAGAAGCGGTCCATCAGCGCGTTGCTGGTCCCCTCCTGGGCCTGCTCGAAGCGCAGACCGATCAGGTGCGAGTTGCGTGTGCGCAGCTGGCGGGCGGCCCGGTTGGGCGTGTAACCCAGCCGCTCGATGACCTCCTGGACCCGGGCCAAGGTGTCCGGACGCAGCAGCTCGGGGTTGTTGAGCGCATTGGAGACCGTCTGGCGGGACACGCCAGCAGCGTCCGCGACCGTGGTCAGCGTGGGCTGCGACGCAGCATGTCGACCGGCGCTCACTCCCACCTCCCGTGGATCGTTCCAAGAGTAGAACGTCCCCTCGTCAGCGCTCCGCCATGCGCCAGGCGGAGCGGTGCTCGACCGACCCGCCGCCAGCCGCGCGCTCGATGTCGGCGTCACCACCTACGGTGCTGCCATGACCAGGACCACGCGGAGTGCCCCTCGCAGCGGCTACCAGTGCAGCGAGTGCGGATGGGAGGCCGTCAAGTGGGTCGGCCGGTGCACCGAGTGCCAGGCCTGGGGCACCGTCGTCGAGAAGGCCGCCCCCCGCAGCCGAGTGCAGGCCGGCCCGGTGACCGCCCCGGCCAGGCCGATCAGCGAGGTCCCGATCGAGGACTCCCACGCCCGCACCTCCGGGGTGCCCGAGCTCGACAGGGTGCTCGGCGGCGGGCTGGTGCCCGGCGCCGCGATCCTGCTCGCCGGCGAGCCGGGCGTGGGCAAGTCGACGCTGTTGCTCGAGGTGGCCGCCCAGACGGCGCGCTACCGGCACCGCACGCTCTACATCACCGGCGAGGAGTCCGCCGCCCAGGTGCGGATGCGCGCCGACCGCACCGGCGGCATCCAGGACGAGCTCTACCTCGCCGCCGAGACCGACCTGGGCGCCGTGCTGGGCCACGTGGAGGCGGTGAAGCCGACCCTGCTGGTGATCGACTCGGTGCAGACGATCAGCGCCAGCGACGTCGACGGCGTGCCCGGCGGCGTCACCCAGGTCAAGGAGGTCTCGGCCGCCCTGATCCGGATGGCCAAGCTGCGCAACATCACGCTGGTGCTGGTCGGGCACGTCACCAAGGACGGCACGATCGCCGGCCCTCGCGTCCTGGAGCACCTCGTCGACGTAGTGCTGCATTTCGAGGGCGAGCGCACCTCCCGGCTGCGGATGGTCCGGGCGATGAAGAACCGCTTCGGCCCCGTCGACGAGGTCGGCTGCTTCGACCTGTCCGCGGAGGGCATCGTCGCGATCGCCGACCCCACCGGGCTGTTCCTCGACGTCCGCGAGATCCCCGTGCCCGGCACCTGCGTGGCGGTCACCCTCGAGGGGCGGCGCCCGCTGCTCACCGAGGTCCAGGCGCTGGTCACCCGGACCTCCAGCGACCGGCCTCGGCGTACGACGTCGGGGGTCGACTCATCGCGGGTGGCGATGATCCTGGCGGTGCTGCAGCAGCACGCCCGGATCAGCCTGCACGCGCACGACGTGTTCGTCTCCAGTGTCGGGGGCGCCCGGCTCAACGACCCCTCCAACGACCTCGCGATCGCGCTGGCGATCGCCTCGGCCGCGCTCGGCAAGCCACTGGGCCGCAACGTCGCCGCGATCGGGGAGCTCGGGCTCTCCGGCGAGATCCGCCGGGTGCGGGACCTCGGCGTACGACTCGCCGAGGCCTCCCGGATGGGCTTCCGCTCCGCGGTGGTTCCCACCCCCGACCAGGCGAGCGCCGGCACCAGCCGGGTTCTCGACGGCATGCGCGTGCTCGACCTCGACAACGTGGTCCGGGCCCTGCGTGTGCTCGGCCTGGAGAAGTCGCCGGACCCACCGGTCCCCAACCCGTAGACTCGGTGCTCGTGGCCACCCCGGAACGACCCAGCGACGTCGAACGCCTGCGCGCGACGCTCGCCACCATCGCGCCCGGAACTCCCCTGCGTGATGGTCTCGAGCGGATCCTGCGCGGTCGCACGGGTGCGCTGATCGTGCTCGGCCAGGACCGCACCGTCGACGCGATCTCGACCGGCGGCTTCACCCTCGACGTGCCGTTCAGCGCCACCGGCCTGCGCGAGCTGGCGAAGATGGACGGCGCCATGATCCTCGACTCCGCCGCCAGCGTGATCCACCGGGCCAACGTACACCTGATGCCCGACCACACCATCCCCAGCGAGGAGACCGGCACCCGGCACCGCACCGCCGAGCGCGTCGCCAAGCAGACCGGCTTCCCGGTCGTCTCGGTCTCCCAGTCGATGCAGATCATCGCGGTCTACGTCGGCGAGCTGCGCTACCCGCTCGAGGACTCCGGACAGATCCTGTCCAGGGCCAACCAGGCACTGGCCACCCTGGAGCGCTACAAGCTGCGGCTGGACGAGGTCTCCAGCACGCTGTCCGCCCTCGAGATCGAGGACCTGGTCACCGTGCGGGACGTCGCCGTCGTCGCCCAGCGTCTGGAGATGGTGAGCCGGATCGCCCGGGAGATCGAGGACTACGTTCTCGAGCTCGGCACCGACGGCCGACTGCTCTCCCTCCAGCTCGAGGAGCTGGTGACCGGTGTCGACGCGGAGCGCGAGCTGGTGGTGCGCGACTACGCCCCCGTCGGTCGTCGCGACCGCACCCCAGAGTCGGTGCTGGCCGAGATGGAGTCGCTCTCCCCGACCGACCTGGTCGACGTCGGACAGGTCGCCCGTGCGATCGGCCTGGGTCAGAGCGAGCACCTCGACGGCGCAGTCACACCTCGCGGCTACCGGCTGCTGGCCAAGGTGCCGCGGTTGCCGACGGCAGTGATCGACCGGCTGGTCGAGCACTTCGACACGCTGCAGAAGCTGCTCTCCGCGGGCGTCGAGGACCTCCAGGTCGTTGACGGCGTCGGAGAGCTGCGGGCCCGCAGCGTCCGCGAGGGGCTGTCCCGGCTGGCGGAGTCCAGCATTCTCGAGCGCTACGTCTGAACCTGGCGTTGGGGCGCCGAGCGTCCTGGCCAGATGAGGCGTCAGGGCCCGTCGGGGCTTGCGTGCACACCGACGTGGCCTCCTGGGAGGTCCCCCCGCTCAGCAGGTCCCGGCGGCGTTGTCGCCCCCGCAGGACGACTCCGTGCCCTGGACGGACCCGGGGCTCTGGGTGCTCTTGGCGCCGGCCTTGGAGCCACCCGTGGACGTGGTGCGCTTCGGCTTGGGGTGCGCGGTCTTGGTGACCACCGGGCGCGGCGGCAGCGACAACGAGAACTGGGTGTCGGACGGCTCCGATCCGATCGCCGCGGCGAGAGCGTGGTAGTAGCCCGGCGTGGCCCAGGCGTTGCTCGGGCCACAGTTCCCGCTCGATCGACGACCGTTCCAGGTCACCGGGACCACTGCCGGGAGCGCGCTGCGCACCACCACGGACTTCTTCGGCACCGCGCGTGGACAGTCCTGGCTGGTCCAGATCGAGTCCGAGCCAGAGGTGATCTTCACGGCGAGGGTCTTCGAGGAGACCGCGAACGTGCAGGCCGGCCGGGTGGCGGTGAGCTTCACGTCGATGGTGATCGGGCCGCCGGCATGGGGGTGCGGCACGCTCGGCGTCACGGTGATGTCGTCCGCGGCGCACGCGCCGTCGGGAGCGGCGAGCGGCACCGACGGCGTGGGGCTGGTCGTCTTCTTCGCCTTCTTCGCAGATGTGCCGGCGGCCAGGGTCTGCACCGCCATCGGCCCGGCCGGAGTGGGCGTCGGGCTCGGCGAGGTGCTGTGCACGTCGCCGGCGAGCTGGGCTCCGCCTGAGCCTCCACCCGAGCCCCCGCCTCCGAGCAGATGGGCGAACCCGAAGACGAGCAGCAGCGCCACCGACAGCACCAGCGCCCGACGGAACCAGTAGACCCGGGCGGGCAGTCGACCCGCGGGCCGGGACAACGCGCTCATGACGGCAACGCTAGCCAGCCGGGCGCCCGATCCCGCGGAGCCACTCCGTGCAACCTCAACGGCGCTGCACCAACTACTCTGACGCACGATGGATGAGCTGCAGAGCCGCGTCGTCGCCTGGTACGACGAGAACGCGCGCGACCTGCCCTGGCGTCGGCCCGGAGCGAGCCCGTGGTCGGTGCTGGTCAGCGAGTTCATGCTCCAGCAGACCCCGGTCAGCAGGGTGCTGCCGGTGCACGCGACCTGGCTGCGGCGCTGGCCGACGCCGCGCGCCCTGGCCGCGGACTCGAGCGGCGAGGCGGTCCGCGCCTGGGGACGGCTCGGCTACCCCCGCCGTGCCCTGCGCCTGCATGCCGCGGCCGTTGCCATCGGCGAGCGGCACGACGGCGAGGTCCCGACCGATCTCGAGGACCTCCGAGCGTTGCCGGGGGTGGGCGAGTACACCGCGGCGGCGGTCGCCTCCTTCGCGTTCAGCGCCCGGCACCCGGTGCTCGACACCAACGTGCGGCGGGTGCTCGCGCGCGTCGTCGGCGGCGAGGAACTCCCCGCGCGCTCGGTGACGACCGCGGATCGGCAGCGCGCACTCGACCTGCTGCCGGCCGAGGATGGCGACGTGCGACCCGCGGCATGGGCCGTCGCGGTGATGGAGTTGGGGGCCCTGGTATGCACGGCCACCGCCCCCGGGTGCGGCCGATGCCCGGTGGCCGACGTCTGCCGCTGGCGGGCCGCCGGGAGCCCGCCGTACGCCGGTCCGCCGCGCCGAGCCCAGACGTACGCCGGCACCGACCGGCAGTGCCGTGGCCGGCTGCTCGCCGTGCTCCGCGACGCACCCGGCTCGGTCACCCGGTCCCAGCTGGACCGTGCCTGGACGGACCGGCCCCAACGCGAGCGAGCGCTGGCCTCCCTGCTCGACGACGGTCTCGTCGTGGAGCAGGTCGACCAGCGCTATGCCCTACCCGGCTGAGCCAAGGGTCAGACCGACGACTCGCCGCCGCTGCCGGCCACCTCGACCGGCGGCGCATCGGGCAGCTCGGCCCGTGGCGTGCCGGCGAAGGTGAAGCTCGCGTCCGGTCCCTCGGCATCGACGCCCACCAGGACGATCTGGCCGGGGCCGACCTCGCCGTACAGCATCTTCTCGGCGAGCACGTCCTCGATCTCGCGCTGGACGGTGCGCCGTAGCGGTCGGGCGCCCAGCACCGGGTCGAAGCCCCGCCTGGCCAACAGCTCCTTGGCCGCCGAGGTCAGCTCGAGCGACATGTCGCGGTCTTTCAGCCGCAGCTCCACGGCCGCGATCATGTTGTCGACCATCGCGATGATCTGGTCCTGCGTCAGCGGCGGGAACACGATCACCTCGTCGACACGGTTGAGGAACTCCGGGCGGAAGTGCTGCTTGAGCTCCTCCGAGACCTTCGCCTTCATCCGGTCGTAGTTGCCCGCGGTGTCGCTGCCCTGGTTGAAGCCGAGGCTGACTCCCTTGGAGATGTCGCGGGTGCCGAGGTTCGTGGTCATGATGATCACGGTGTTCTTGAAGTCGACGACCCGGCCCTGGGAGTCGGTGAGCCGACCCTCCTCGAGGATCTGCAGCAGCGAGTTGAAGATGTCCGGGTGGGCCTTCTCGACCTCGTCGAACAGCACCACCGAGAACGGCTTGCGCCGCACCTTCTCGGTCAGCTGGCCACCCTCCTCGTAGCCGACGTAGCCCGGAGGCGAGCCGAACAGCCGCGAGACGGTGTGCTTCTCGGAGAACTCGCTCATGTCGAGCTGGATCAGCGCGTCCTCGTCGCCGAAGAGGAACTCCGCGAGCGTCTTGGACAGCCACGTCTTCCCGACGCCGGACGGGCCGGCGAAGATGAACGAGCCGCCGGGGCGCTTGGGGTCCTTCAGGCCGGCACGGGTACGACGGATCGCGCGGCTCAGCGCCTTGACGGCCTCCTCCTGGCCGATGACCCGCCGGTGCAGCTCGTCCTCCATCTTGAGCAGCCGCGTGGACTCCTCCTCGGAAAGCTTCACGATCGGGATGCCGGTCGCGACGGCGAGCACCTCGGCGATCAGCTCCTCGTCGACCTCGGCGACGACGTCCATGTCGCCCGAGCGCCACTGCTTCTCACGCTCGGCCTTGGCCAGCAGCAGGTGCTTCTCCTCGTCACGCAGCGACGCAGCGGCCTCGAAGTCCTGGCCGTCGATGGCGCCCTCCTTGCGGCGGCGCACCTCGGAGATCTTGTCGTCGAACTCGCGCAGGTCCGGCGGCGCGGTCATCCGCCGGATCCGGAGCCGGGAGCCGGCCTCGTCGATGAGGTCGATCGCCTTGTCGGGCAGGAACCGGTCGGAGATGTAGCGGTCGGCGAGCGTGGCCGCCGACACCAGCGCCTCGTCGGTGATCGTCACCCGGTGGTGCGCCTCGTAGCGGTCCCGCAGGCCCTTGAGCATCTCGATGGTGTGCGCGATCGACGGCTCGGCGACCTGGATCGGCTGGAAGCGGCGCTCGAGCGCGGCGTCCTTCTCCAGGTGCTTGCGGTACTCGTCGAGCGTGGTCGCGCCGATGGTCTGCAGCTCGCCACGGGCCAGCATCGGCTTGAGGATGCTGGCCGCGTCGATCGCGCCCTCGGCCGCACCGGCGCCGACGAGCGTGTGGATCTCGTCGATGAACAGCACGATGTCGCCACGGGTGCGGATCTCCTTGAGCACCTTCTTCAGGCGCTCCTCGAAGTCGCCGCGGTAGCGCGACCCGGCGACCAGCGCGCCGAGGTCGAGGGTGTAGATCTGCTTGTCCTTCAGCGTCTCGGGCACGTCGCCGCGGACGATGTCCTGCGCCAGGCCCTCCACGATCGTGGTCTTGCCGACGCCGGGCTCTCCGATCAGCACCGGGTTGTTCTTGGTACGGCGGGACAGGATCTGCATGACCCGCTCGATCTCCTTCTCGCGGCCGATGACCGGATCGAGCTTGCCCTCCTTCGCCGCCTGGGTCAGGTTCCGGCCGAACTGGTCGAGCACCAGGCTCGAGGACGGGCCGGCCTCCGGCGCCGTACCAGCGGTCTGGGTCTCCTTGCCCTGGTAGCCGCTGAGCAGCTGGATGACCTGCTGGCGGACCCGGTTGAGGTCGGCGCCCATCTTCTGCAGGACCTGGGCGGCGACGCCCTCGCCCTCGCGGATCAGGCCGAGCAGGATGTGCTCGGTGCCGATGTAGTTGTGGCCGAGCTGCAGCGCCTCGCGCAGCGACAGCTCCAGGACCTTCTTGGCGCGCGGCGTGAAGGGGATGTGGCCGGTGGGCGCCTGCTGGCCCTGGCCGATGATCTCCTCGACCTGGGCACGCACGCCCTCCAGCGAGATGCCGAGACTCTCCAGGGACTTCGCGGCAATGCCGTCGCCCTCGTGGATCAGCCCGAGCAGGATGTGCTCGGTGCCGATGTAGTTGTGCGAGAGCATGCGGGCCTCTTCCTGGGCCAGCACGACAACTCGTCGGGCTCGGTCGGTGAACCGCTCGAACATGTGCATCGCTCCTCAAGATCGCCGGGCGGGCGGTGTGCCCCGATGAAGGCTTCCCGGCACCTCGTCCAACCCTTCCCCCAGCCTACGTGTTCCGGGCCAGCAACGGATTCGCTCTCAGCGAAACCGCGGCCGTGGGTGGTCGATACCCTCCGGGCCCACATCCCCCTGCCAACTGCACGTTCTCGAGCCGTATTTCCTGCGGTTCGCAGGGCGACGGGACGGTCCTGCTGGGTCCCCTCAGCGGCCGGCCGGACCAGCGGGTGCTCGTAGGCGAACATCGCTTCCATAGCTTGGCCCGCGACAGCGGTATCGAAAATCTGACGTCACTGATCCCCGTTCCGGGAACGGTCTCGGTGCGACTGGGCCGTTCCCAGACAGTGAGGTCGCCGTGATCAACTCTTGGATCGGCACCGTAATCGGCATATGGACGTTGGCGTTTGCTGGCTCGTCACATGGCTCGCCAGCGCTCCGCGTCTACACGGAACCCGGCAAACCTACCGAACCGACGAGCTTCAACCTGCGGGGGACGTAATGCCGATACTCCCGAGCAGAAAACAGCTGCATCTCTCACCATCACATCGGAGTCGGGCGATGTGCTGCAGCTGGATTCTGGCCAAGACTTCGATCTCAGGACGCTGACGTATGGCGCCTAGCCTTGCCCCTGGAGCTGGGCTGTGACGAAGTCAAGCGAGGTGTTGAAGGCCGAAACCGTGTAGTCCCGTCCCGGGTCATCGCGTTGGGCGCAGGAGAAGAACCGTTGACCGGTGGTCGGCACATTGAGAGCGCCTCCGCCATGCGGAAGGCGTAGCCTCGCGGACACGATGTGGGTGGCGTCCCTGCCGACACAGGCGTTCTTCGCGACCAGGAGGTACGCACGCGTATGGTCGCCAAGTCGAATAGCCGGACCCCTAGAAGCGAGCGATGGGGCGACGTACTGCGTCTTCGCATCGAACGTCAGTTGAACCTGCGAACCGTTCCGGTCGAAGAATGTCGCCGTCGGCCGGCCCTGGAGCAGGCATGGGCCTCCATGAACCCGGGTGATCTGATAGCTCAGCGGAATCTCTTGAGTCATGGGCGAGACCGGACGCGACGGGACAATGCTCAGATCACTCGAACGGCAGTAAGGCGCAGTTGGGCTGGGCATTGTCGTTCTCGGAGACGTCGCGACGGTGGTGCCTCCTGAAGGATTCGACGCCGGACGGAACCCGAGGCTCCAAACCAGGACCACCGCAGCTGCGACACCGATAACCGGGATGACTCGCAACGCCCAGGCCCTTCGGGCACGTTCACGGTTCCCACGGCGTCTGATCTCCTCAATCACAGCGGCGAACGGGCGGACGGGCGAGGCTTCAGCGACCGCGTGCAACTCGGCACGGACACGCTCTTCCAAGTCGCTCATGTTCCTGGCTCCCTTTCTTCTCCCGAGCTCAAGCGCACGCCTGACCGGCCAAGCGTGCGCAGGGCGTCCGAGGACTGTGACTTGACGGTGCCCTCGGAGCAGCCCA
Source organism: Nocardioides marmorisolisilvae (assembly GCF_031656915.1). Taxonomy (NCBI): domain Bacteria; kingdom Bacillati; phylum Actinomycetota; class Actinomycetes; order Propionibacteriales; family Nocardioidaceae; genus Nocardioides; species Nocardioides terrisoli. Next base: position 2,536,259 of record NZ_CP134227.1, read on the forward strand.
GCAGGTCAGCGGTCTCGCGCACCGTCATATCCTCGTAATAGCGCAGCACGAGCACCGCACGCTGCCGAGGCGGCAGTTGGCGCACTTGGGCCCACAGGTCGAGGCGGTCGACATCGTCGTCTGTGGTGTCTGTCCACGGTTGAGCACTGCCCACGACCTTGAGCTTGGCCTGGCCGACGGCCGCTCGGCGACGAGCCGACACAATCGTGTTGACGAGGACTTTGACGATGTATGCGTCCGGCCGGTCCGCGCGACGCACCCGCGGCCATTTGGCGTAGACCGCGACCATTGCGCTCTGGAGGAAGTCTTCAGCATCCTGCGGACCGCCAGCCAACAGCGTGGCCAATCTGGCCCAGGAGTCCCACCTGGCCGCGACCAGTTCCTCGAAGTCGCTGTCGCTTGAGTCGCCGAGCGCCACCATTGCGGTCCTTTCCACTCTTTCGACGCACGAGCACGGGACTGGGTTGGGTCATCGCCGGATATTCCCACCTCGCTCGGCACGTCGACAGCCTGAGCAGGCTCAGCGGCCGGGCTGTACCAGACCGTGCTCGTAGGCGAAGACCACCGCCTGGATCCGGTCGCGCAGGCCGAGCTCGCGCAGCACGTCGCCAACGTGTGACTTGACCGTCTCGGTCCCGATGAACAGCTCGCCGGCGATCTCGGCGTTCGAAAGGCCTCGCGCGACCAGCAGCAGCACCTCTCGCTGGCGGGGGCTCAGCCGCTCCACCGCGCCGTCCGGCAGGTGGGGACCGCGGCGCGCGAAGTCCTCGACGAGCCGCCTGGTCACCGCCGGCCCGAGCAGCATCGACCCGTCCGCGACCATCCGGACACCCTCGACCAGCCTGTCGGCGGTCACGTCCTTGAGCAGGAAGCCGCTGGCCCCGGCCCGGATCGCGTCGAAGACATAGGCGTCGAGGTCGAAGGTGGTCAAGATCAGCACGCGGGTGTCGTGGTCACGGGTGATCTGTCCAGTCGCGGCGATCCCGTCCAGCTCCGGCATCCGTACGTCGACGAGCGCGACGTCGGGCTGGTGCTTCTCGACCAGGGAGAGGAGGTCGAGCCCGTTCCCGGCAGTGCCCACCACCTCGAGGTCCTCCTGGGCGTCGAGCAGCGCGGCGAACCCGGCACAGATCACCGGCTGGTCGTCGGCGACCACGACCGTGGTCACGCAACGCCCCGGGGCAGGGTGGCCTCGACCACGAACCCGCCGTCCCTCGGCGCCGCCACCAGGCGGCCGCCCAGTGCCTCGACGCGCTCGCGCATGCCGACCAGTCCCTGGCCGGTGCCGACCCCCTGGGCAGACCCGGCCCCGGATCCGCGGGTCTCGACGTCGGGCCGAACCCCCGTACGGCCCGACGTCGAGACCCGCACCACCAGCAGCGCCCCCGTGCTCTCCAGGTGCACTGCCACCGGCATTCCCGACGCGTGCCGTCGGGCGTTGGTGAGGGCCTCCTGGACGACCCGGTAGGCGGCGTATCCCGAGGCGGCCCCGACGGTGACGCCGAGGTCGCCCTGCACGGTGATGTCGACGCCCGCGGTGCGGGTGCGCTCGACCAGGGCGCCGATGTCGGCCCAGGTGGGCTGCGGGGCGCGGTCGGGCTCGCCAGCGGCTCGCCCGAGGATCCCGAGCACGCCCCTCAGCTCATCGAGTGCCAGCCGGGCGTCGGCCGCGATGTCGGCGAGGACGGCGCGCGCCTCGGGCTGCAGGTCCGGCGAGGTGTACGGCGCGGTCTCCGCCCGGACCGCGATCAGCGAGACGTGGTGGGCGACGACATCGTGCAGGTCGCGGGACAGTCGGGCTCGCTCCGCCACCACCGCAGCGTGGTCCTCGACCTCGCCGGACCGGGCCGCCAGGGCACGCCGCTCACCCTCGCGGACCCCCGCCACCCTCATCCAGGCGGCCGCCGCCAGCACGAGCAGCAGCACGACGGTGTAGATGACGCCCAGCTCGACCCGGCGCGCCGTGTCGTAGTAGTCGATGCTGATGTCGGTGCGCAGCGGCGCAACCATCCGGTCGCCGGTGGCAATCCACGCCCACACGATCAGCGCCGCCAGCGCCACGGCGACCACCGACGCCACCGGCCGACGCCAGCTCGCGGTCAGGGTCACCGCGCCGAGTGCCGCGAACAGGCCGAACGGCACCGGCGCGCCGTACAGCAGGCAGAACGCACCCGGGGCGAGCGCCAGCACGATCGCGACCCCGGGCCAGCGCAGCGCCAGGAAGGGAGCCGCCGCGGTCAGAGCGCCGACACCGAGCCCGAAGAGCGTGACCAGGACCGGCCCGAGGCCGATCAGGAACGGTCCCGCGCCCCGGTAGCCGTAGTCGGCCACGATGCTGGGCACCCACCACGCGGAGGCGTAGCAGAAGAGCACCACGAGCGCCCCCATCGTGGCAGTGAGCCAGTACGACGCGGGTAGTGGCCCGTGGACGGGCGCCCAGGCCTCCTTGCCGAGGAGCCGACCGAGCCGCGATGCGGTGGACCGTCGACCCGTCAGCGAGATGTCCATGGCCGAGATCCTGCCTCCTGCCGGCGTCCCGCGGCACCCTCTCCCGGGGGAACTGTGCGGGAATCGCAGTCCCCCGGCCGGGGGAAGCGGGCTGCGGCATGCGTGACGATCGTCATGCCGTGTTGGGCGCGTTCCTCAGCACTCGCTCAGGGATCACGATTACGTTTCTGGCATGGCTGAGCAGAGTGCGGTGCCCAGCGGTGCTGGCGGCCGTCTGGACGACACCCTCGACGGACTGCGCCGATGGGTCATCCGAGCGGTCACCGCGGTCATCGTGGTCGTGGTGCTGTGGCGGGCGTTCAACGCCGTGGTGGGCGTCGTCACCTCACACCTCTGGTTCGAGTCGGTGGGCCAGGGCTCGGTCTACTCCACCATGCTGCGCGCCCAGATCCTGCTCTTCGCCGTCTTCGCCGTCCTCGGCGGCCTGGCCGGCTGGTTCACCATCCGCACGGTCCGCCGGGCCGGGCCGCGGCTGCATGTCGAGCAGCAGGTGCACTCGATCCGGTGGTGGTTCCGCAAGCACGAGCCGCGGCTGTGGCCCATCGTGCTGCTGCTGGGCGTGGTGATCCCGGCGTGGATCGTCGGCGGACACGCCGCCAGGCAGTGGCAGACCTACCTGCTGTGGCGGCACGCCTCCTCCTGGCATGCAACCGACCCACAGTTCCACAAGGACCTCTCCTTCTTCATCGAGGTCAACCCGTTCCACGTCCTGGTGGTCGCGCTGCTCTCGCAGATCGTGGTCATCACCCTCTGGATCGCGGTGATCGCCGGCTTCCTCTACGGCATCTGGCGCTTCCGCGGGCCCGGGCCGCGCATCACCCGCTCGATCACCAAGCTGGTCTCCCTGCTGCTCGCCGCATGGTTCGTGCTGAAGGCGGTCAACTACTGGATCGGTCGGTACGCCGTCGACACCTCGCAGCGCGGTCCGGTCACCGGTCCGTCGTACACGGACGTGCACGCAGTGCTGCCCGGCAAGGTGGTGCTGATGGCGGTGGCCCTCGCCTGTGCGGGGCTGTTGCTCGCCAACGTCGTCCACATCGGCCGGCTGCGGGTCACCGCCGCTGCGGTGGTGGTGCTGCTGATCGCCTCTGCCGTCTTCGGCAGCGCCTGGACCAGCCTCGTCTACCGCTTCCGCGAGCAGCCGAGCGCGGCCACCGTCGACCTCGGCGAGATCGCCCACAACCTTCAGGCCACCCGCACCGCCTTCGGGTTGCGCGACGTCGTCAGCACGGTGCCCTACAAGGCCGCGAGGACGCTGCACGGCAAGGCGCTCCAGCACAAGGCCTCCCACACGGCGCAGATCCCGCTGATCGACCCGAACCGGCTGTCGCCGACGTTCAACGTCAAGCAGCAGCTGCAGTCCTACTACCAGTTCAAGTCGACGCTGGACATCGACCACTACGACCTCGACGGCCGCTCCCAGGACGTCGCGCTGGCCGTCCGTGAGCTCCAGGTCGGCGGCATCCCGCACTCCAGCTGGGTGAACAGCCACCTCGTCTACACCCACGGGTACGGCATCGTCGCCGCACCGACCGGCCGGATGAACCCGAAGACCGAGGGGCCCGACTTCCTGAACGCCGGGATGCCCCCGGCCCAGCAGATCCCGGTCAACCAGCCGGCGATCTACTTCGGCCAGTCGTCGCCGAACTACTCCATCGTCGGGGCGCCCCCCGGAAGCCGCCAGAAGCTCGAGTTCGACCACCCGGGCAACAACGGCAGCTCGCGCTCCGCGCACACGACGTACGCCGGCCACGGCGGCATCCCGATCGGCTCGACGATGCGGCGGCTGCTCTTCGCGCTCCAGCTGAACAGCCCGAACATCCTGTTCAGCTCCGACATCAACAAGTCCTCGCAGTTGCTGATGGTGCGCAATCCGCGGGCCCGAGTGGCGAAGGTCGCACCCTGGCTGACCCTCGACGGCGACGTCTACCCCGCCGTCGTCGACGGGCACATCGACTGGGTCGTCGACGGCTACACCTCGACCAACAACTACCCAGGGTCGCAGCTGGTCAACCTGCACAAGGCGACCTCCAGCACCCTGTCGACCAACGGGGCGACGGTCGCCCAGCCGAGCACACAGGTCAACTACCTGCGCAACTCGGTGAAGGCCACCGTCGACGCCTACACCGGCAAGGTGACGCTCTACAACTGGCAGCAGAACCAGCTGCCAGACCCGCTGTTGAAGACCTGGGAGTCGATCTTCCCGGGTCTGGTCCAGCCGCAGTCGAGCATCCCTGCGGCGCTGATGCCGCACCTGCGCTATCCCCAGGACCTCTTCAACGTGCAGCGCAGCCTGCTCGCCCAGTACCACGTCACCAGCGCCCCAGACTTCTACAGCGGCAACGACTTCTGGAAGGTGCCGACCGACCCGACGGTGTCCGCGAACCAGCAGTTCAACGCCGGCTCTTCGGGAAGTACGTCCTCGGGGCCGAACGAGCCGTCGGCGTACATCACGATGTCGCCGGACGGCTTCGCCCCCCAGCGCTACACCCTCTCCAGCCCGATGGTGACGCTGAACCGCCGTGACCTGGCCGCATTCATCTCGGTCGACGCTCAGCCGGGTCCGGACTACGGCAAGTTCACGATCCTGGACTTCCCGTCGTCGTCGGGCGGCGAGTCGCCCTCGCAGGTGCAGAACGACATCGAGTCCGACACCAAGATCTCCGAGGCGCTCACCCTGCAGCGAGGCGGAAACTCGAAGGTGGTGCTCGGCGACCTCGAGGCGATCCCGGTCGCCGGCCGGATGCTGTACGTCGAGCCGGTCTACACCCAGGCGGCCGCGAGCAACTCGTTCCCGATCCTGCGACACGTGATCGCGCTCTACGCCAACGGCGACCCGGCGTTCGACGACGGCCTCGCACCCGCGCTGCGGCAGGCGATCGCCTCCGGCGACGTCAGCTGACCCGGCGGTCCCTGAGCCGTTCGGCTCAGGGAGCGGCCGCGCCGCGCCTCACCGATCAGCGGGCCCGCTCGAACCGCACGACCACCGACTTCGAGGCAGGGGTGTTGCTGACCTCGGCCACCGAGTCCAACGGCACCAGCACATTGGCCTCGGGGAAGTAGGCGGCGACGCATCCCCGGGTCGTGGGGTAGCCGACCAAGCGGAAGGACCGGGCCCGCCGCTCGCGCCCGTCGAGGTCACTGACCACATCGACGACGTCGCCGTCGGCATACCCCAGCTCGGCGAGGTCGGCGGGGTTGATGAACACCACCTTGCGGCCGCCCTTGATGCCGCGGTACCGGTCGTTGAGGCCGTAGACGGTGGTGTTGAACTGGTCGTGCGAGCGCACCGTCTGCAGCAGCAGGTGCCCGGCAGGCACCTCGACCGTGGTCGGCGGGTTGACCGTGAGGTGGGCCCGGCCGTTGTCGGTGTCGAAGGTCCGTGAGTCGTGCGGCGGCCGCGGCAGGGTGAAGCCGCCGGGCGCGCGCACCCGGTCCTCGAAGGCCTGGAAGCCGGGCACGACGTGCTCGATGTGCTTGCGGATCACCGCGTAGTCCTCGCCCATCTGCTTCCAACCGAGGTCCTCACCGAACAGCGCGTGACCCAGCCCCGAGACGATCGCGACCTCGCTGCGCAGCTCCGGTGAGCCCGGCAGCAGCCGACCGTACGACGCGTGCACCATCGCCATCGAGTCCTCGACGGTGACGAACTGCTCGCGACCGGCCTGCACGTCCTTCTCGGTACGGCCCAGGCAGGGCAGCAGCAGCGCCTCCGTGCCGTGGCAGACGTGGGAGCGGTTGAGCTTGGTCGCAACGTGCACGGTCAGCGCGCAGTTGGCCAGCGCGGCCTCGGTCACCGCCGTGTCCGGGGTGGCGGAGGCGAAGTTCCCGCCCAGGGCGAAGAACACGTCCACCTTCCCGTCGCGCATCGCGCGGATCGAGTCGACGGTGTCCCAGCCGTGCGCGCGTGACGGCTCGAAGCCGAACTCCTCGGAGAGCTTGTCCAAGAACGAGTCGGGCATCTTCTCCCAGATGCCCATGGTGCGGTCGCCCTGCACGTTCGAGTGGCCCCGGATCGGGGACGGACCGGCACCGGGGCGGCCGACGTTGCCTCGCAGCAGGAGGAAGTTGGTGATCTCGCGGATCGTGGCGACCGCGTTCTTGTGCTGGGTCAGGCCCATCGCCCAGCACACGATGATGCTGCCGGCGTGGACGACGTCGTCCGCGATCGCCTCGATCTCGCTGCGGCTCAGCCCGCTCTGCTCCTCGACGACCGACCAGTCCAGCGCCCGCCAGGCCTCGAGGGCAGGCTCGAGCCCGTCGCAGGACCGCTGGAGGAAGTCGTGGTCGAAGACGGTGCCCGGCGACCGCTCCTCACGCTCGGCGAGTGCCTTGTTGAGCCCGTTGAACAGCGCCAGGTCGCCGTTGACCCGCACCGGCACCAGCCGGTCGGCGAGCTGGGTGCCGCGACCGGCCAGGCCCTTGGGCGTCTGCGGGTTGTGGAACCGCCCGAATCCGGCCTCGGGCAGCGGGTTGATCGCGATGATCCGCGCGCCGCGCTTCTTGGCCTCCTCCAGCGCGGTCAGCATCCGCGGGTGGTTGGTGCCCGGGTTCTGCCCGGCGATGATGATCAGCTCGGCGTGCTCGGCGATGTCTGCTCGGCTCACCACGCCCTTGCCGATGCCGATCGTCTCCGACAGCGCCGCCCCGCTCGACTCGTGGCACATGTTCGAGCAGTCCGGCAGGTTGTTCGTGCCGAGGCGTCGGGCCAGCAGCTGGTAGACGAACGCAGCCTCGTTGCTGGCCCGCCCACTGGTGTAGAACACCGCGCGGTTCGGGTCGTCAAGCGCCTTGAGGCGGTCGGCGACCAGCGTGAAGGCGGCGTCCCAGCCGATCGGCTGGTAGTGGGTCGCGCCTGGCGGCAGGTACATCGGCTCCGTCAGGCGGCCGAAGCGCTCCAGCTCGTGGTCGGTGAGCCCGCGCAGATCATCGATGGAGTGCTCGGCGAAGAAGGCCGGCGTCACGCGCTTCCGGGTGGCCTCCCAGGCAACCGCCTTGGCTCCGTTCTCGCAGAACTCCGCTGCCTTGCGCTCCCCCGGCTCGGGATCGGGCCACGCGCAGCTCGGGCAGTCGAAGCCGTCGACATGGTTCATCTTCAGCAGCGTGGCCAGGCTGCGCGAGGCACCCATCTCGCGTGCGGCGTACCTCATGGACTCCGCGATGCCCGGCAACCCGACCGAGCCGGTCTTCGGGGGGCCGACCTCGGTCGGCTCGGACTCGTGGGTGGTGCGGTTGTCGACGGTCATACCGCCCACCTTCGACCCTCGACGGGCCAGAGGCAACCGGATCAGTGAGCGGCTTCGTAGGCCGCGCGCACGTCGGCGGCGACCCGACCCCGCTCGGGCACGTCGTACCCGTTCTCCCGAGCCCAGGCACGGATGTCGGCGGCCGATGCCTTGCCGGCCGAGGTGCGCGCGCGACGTCCGCGGCCGCTTTCCCGTCGCGCGTGGGCGACGTACGGCGCCATCGCGTCGCGCAGCTTCTGCGCATTCTTCTCATTGAGGTCGATCGCATATTCCTTGCCGTCAAGGGCGAACGAAACCGTTTCTGCTGCGTCGGACCCGTCGACGTCATCGACCAGGACGATGTTCACTTTCTGCGCCATGCCCGGAAGATTAGCCGAAATCCACTCGCCCACGAAATACCGGCGCCGCATACGGGCAATGAGCACGCCTCAGCATTTACTCGGGGCGCAACAACGGGAACAGAATCGTCTCTCGAATTCCGGCCCCCGTGAGCAGCATGATCAGCCGATCCACACCCATCCCCATTCCACCGGCCGGCGGCATGCCGTACTCCATGGCCTTGAGGAAGACCTCATCGAGCTCCATCGCCTCGGGATCGCCCGCAGCGGCCAGCAAGGACTGGGCGGTGAGCCGATCCCGTTGCACCACTGGGTCGTTCAGCTCCGAATAGGCCGGCGCCAGCTCCACCCCGTTGATGATGAGGTCCCAGGCCTCGTTGACGCCGGGCTTGCTGCGGTGCGCCTTCGCCAGCGGCTTGACGGCGGAGGGATAGTCCATCACGAAAGTCGGATTGATCAGGGAATCCTCGACCAGCTGCTCATAGAGCTCGACCAGGATCTCCTCGGCACCCCATTTAGGCTGCAGTTCGACCTCGCGCTTCTCGGCATGCTGGCGGAGCGTGTCGACCGAGGTGTCGATCGTGATTTCCTCACCGAGCGCATCGGAGACCAGATCGAGAATCGAGGCCTGTCGCCATTCACCTTCCAGGTCGATCTCAGAGCCGTCACGGCCCGGTACGACGGTGCGCCCCACCGCCCGTGCGGCATCGAGGACCAGCGCGCGGGTCAGGTCCATCATCGTGAACTGGTCGCCATAGGCCTCGTAGGCCTCCAGCATCGAGAACTCCGCGGCGTGGGTGGAGTCGAGTCCCTCGTTGCGGAACGTCCGACCGATCTCGTAGACCCTCTCCACCCCGCCGATCATCGCCCGCTTGAGGTCGAGCTCGAGGGCGATGCGCAGCAGCATCGGCTGGTCGAGCGCGTTGAGATGGGTGCGGAACGGACGGGCCGCAGCGCCCCCGTTGGTCAGCTGCAGGATCGGGGTCTCGACCTCGGTGAAGCCGCGGGCGTCCAGGGTCTGCCGCAGACTGCGCAGGACGGTGGCCTTGGTGCGCACCATCTCGCGGGCCTCGGGACGGATCATCATGTCGACGTAGCGCAGCCGGATCCGGGCCTCGTCGGACAGTGGGCGGTGCTCGTTGGGCAGCGGGCGCAGCGTCTTCGCCGCGATGCTCCAGCTCGTCGCCTGCACCGACAGCTCACCGCGGCGGCTGGTGACCACCTCGCCGGTGACGGCGAGCAGGTCGCCGAGGTCGACCAGCGCCTTGAAGTCCGCGAGCGCCTGCTCGCCGACCTCCGCCAGGGACAGCATCACCTGGATCTCCGCGCCGTCGCCCTCACGCAGCCGGACGAAGCAGAGCTTGCCGGTGTTGCGCAGGAAGATGACCCTGCCGGTGATCGACACGGTGTCGCCGGTGCGCGTGTCGGGCTCGAGCCCCTGGTCGTCGTACTGCTCCCGGATCTCACGGATCGTGTGCGTTCGCTCAACCGCCACCGGGTAGGGCTCTACGCCTGCCTCGAGGAGACGCTGCCGCTTCTCCCGACGCACCCGCATCTGCTCCGGAAGGTCGTCGGTCTCGGGCACGTCACTCATGCGCGAAAGGCTACTTGCCCCGTTGAGTGGGGAGTTCGTGCCCGTCGAGTTGGGAGTTCGGGTCCGATGAGTCAGGAGTTCGCGACGCTCAGATGTCGGTGATCCGGACCCCGGCGTGGGCCTTGTGCCGACGGTTGATGCTGATCAGGTTCGCGGTCAGCGCCTCGACCTGGTGGGCGTTGCGCAGCCGGCCGCCGTACACACCGCGTACGCCGGGGATCGTGCTCGCCAGCGCCTGGACCAGGTCGGTGGCCGCGCGGTCGTCGCCGAGGACGAGTACGTCGGTGTCGACCGACTCGACCTCGGGGTCGTCCAGCAGCACCGCGCTGACGTTGTGGAACGCGCCGACGACGGTGCTGTCGGCGAGGATGGCGGCCGCCTGCTGGGCCGCCGAACCCTCCTCGACGGGAAGCGCGTAGGCCCCCTGCTTGTCGAAGCCGAGCGGGTTGACGCAGTCGACCACGACCTTACCGGCAAGGGCTGCGGCCAGGCTCGTCAGCAGCTCGCCGTGCCCGTCCCACGGGACCGCCACCAGGGCGACGTCGCCGGCCTTCGCTGCTGCCAGGTTGTCCGCACCGGTGACGCTGCCACCGGTCGCCTCGGCTAGCTCGGCGGCAGCGGCCTCGGCCCGCTCGGCGCTGCGGCTGCCGATCACGATCTTCAGTCCGGCCTGCGCGAAGCGGCGCGCGAGCCCGCGCCCCTGTGGGCCGGTGCCGCCGAGCACGGCCACCGTGTGGTCGGCGGGAAAGCCGCCGTTCTGGGTCGGGATGTCGGTCACGAGAAGCTCCTTGAGGTCGAGAGACATCCAACACCTCTCGCGATGCGCACCTGTCAGGGGGTGCGGCGCGTAGGAGCCCGTCCCTCGACGAGACCGGGGCACAGTGCGACGCGCCAACCGGCACAGCGCCTGGCTGCTACAGCCGACACAGCACGGCCGCTGAGGCTGCCACAATGCGCACATGAGAGCGGTCGTCTGCCAGCAGAGCCAACTGCGCACGGAGGACGTGCCGGACCCGGTTCCCGGTCCCGGCCAGGTGCTGCTCGAGGTGACCCGCTGCGGGATCTGCGGCTCCGACCTGCACATGCGTCGCCACGCCGACGTCGTCGCCGACATGAGCGAGCTGATCGGGCTCGACGGGATCATGCGGGTGGCCGACGCGGTGGTGATGGGGCACGAGTTCTGTGGGCGGGTGCTGTCCTACGGGCCCGGCACCCGGCAGGAGTGGCGGCCCGGACAGCTCGTCGTCTCCCTGCCGATGGTGCGCCGCGACGGCCGTGCGGCGATGACCGGGCTCTCCGCCGAGGCGCCCGGAGGGTACGCCGAGAAGATCCTCGTCCAGGAGTCGCTGACCATGGCGGTCCCTGACGGCGTCGCCCCCGACGCCGCGGCCATGACGGAGCCGCTGGCGGTGGCCTGGCACGCCGTACGCCGAGGGCGGGTCGGGCGCCGGGACACCGCCGTGGTGATCGGTTGCGGGCCGATCGGCCTGGCCGTGATCCTGATGCTCAAGGCCCGTGGCGTGCGCACGGTGGTGGCCAGCGACCTCTCCGCGGCCAGGCGCGAGCTCGCCGTACGCTGCGGCGCCGACGTGGTGGTGGACCCGGCAGTCGATTCGCCGTGGGCGTCGTTCCAGCAGACTCGGCACGTCACCGATGCCCGCGCGCTGCTCGACACCGCCTTCGACGCGATGGAGAAGCTGCGTCGGATCCCCCGGCTGCCGTGGGCGAAGGTGCTGCGGGCCGCGGACGCCGCCGGCGCCGCCGTTCCGTCCGGACCGGTGGTGTTCGAGTGCGTCGGGGTGCCCGGCGTGATCGAGCAGATCGTCACCGGGGCCCCGCTACGCAGCCGGGTCGTGGTCGTCGGCGTGTGCATGGAACCGGACACGTTCCAGCCCGCGATGGCGATCAACAAGGAGATCGACCTGCGCTTCGTCTTCGCCTACGACCCCGCCGAGTTCCACGACACGCTGCAGATGATCGCCTCGGGGAAGGTCGACCCGACGCCGCTGGTCACCGGCACGGTCGGCCTGGACGACGTGGCCGACGCGTTCGAGTCGCTCGCCTCCGCCGAACACCACGCGAAGATCCTGATCGACCCGACGCGTTAGGCCCGACTCAACCGACGACGAGGCCGAACTGAACGGACGACAACCCCCAACTCAACGGTTGCGGTGATAGACCAGCTCGAGGCCGAGGAGGGTCAGCCAGGGCTGGTGGTCGGTGAAACAGCGGCACTCGTCGACGACAAGGGGAGCAAGACCGCCGGTGGCGATCACATTCACGGTGGCTACGGGGACGCCGAGCTCCTCGATCATCCGGGCGGCGATGCCGTCCACCTGGCTGGCGAAGCCGTAGAGCATCCCGGACTGCAGCGCCTCGACGGTGTTCTTCGCGATCACCGAGCGGGGACGGAGCAGCTCCACCTTGCGCAGCTGCGCCCCTCGACGGCCGAGCGCCTCCAGGGAGATGTCGATGCCCGGTGAGATCGCACCGCCGATGTACTCCCCACGCGGGCTGACCACGTCGAAGGTGGTGGCGGTGCCGAAGTCGACGACGATCGCGGGTCCGTCGTACAAGGTGGCGGCGGCGAGCGCGTTGACGATCCGGTCGGCGCCGACCTCACGGGGGTTGTCCATCAGCACCGGCACGCCGGTGCGCACGCCCGGCTCGACGACCACATGCGGAAGGTCCCGCTGTTGGTTGGCGAGCATCTCGCGCCACTCGTGGAGCACCGCGGGGACCGTCGAGCAGACCGCGATGCCGTCGATCTCGGCGCCGCTGGGACTGGCGGAGGTCAGCCCGCGCAGCAGCACCGCCCACTCGTCGGCGGTACGACGCTCGTCGGTGGCGACCCGCCAGTGGTCGAGTACCTCGCCGTCGCGGAGCAGGCCGAGGGTGGTGTGGGAGTTGCCGATGTCGGCACACAGCAGCGTCGTCACCCGGTGGGGTCCTCGGTGAGGTCCATCCCCAGGTCGAAGACGCGCACGGAGTGGGTCAGCGCGCCGACGGAGATGAAGTCGACGCCGGTCAGCGCCACCGACCGGGCCCGCTCCAGGGTCAGGCCGCCGGAGGCCTCCAGGCTGGCGCGACCCGCGGTGAGGCGCACCGCCTCGCGCATCGTCTCATCGCTCATGTTGTCGAGCAGGATCCGGTCACATCCGGCCTCGAGCAGCTGCTGAAGCTGCTCGAGCGAGTCCACCTCGACCTCGATCGGGGTCTCGGGATAGGCCGCCCGCACTGCCTGGTACGCCGGCACCACCCCGCCGGCGGCCTGCACGTGGTTGTCCTTGACCAGGGCCATGTCCGAGAGCGAGAACCGGTGGTTGACGCCGCCGCCGCAGCGCACGGCGTACTTCTCCAGGGCTCGCCAGCCGGGCAGCGTCTTGCGGGTGTCCAGCACCTTGGCGGTGGTGCCGTCGAGTGCGGCCACCCAGTGGGCAGTGGCGGTCGCGACACCAGAGAGATGGCTGGCGAAGTTGAGCGCGGTGCGTTCAGCGGTGAGCAGCCCGCGGGTCGGGCCGCTCACCCGCATCACCGCGTCGCCGGCCGTGACCGTGCTTCCGTCGCTGAGGCGGCGCGAGACGACCGCGTCCTCACCGAGCACGGTGGCGAACACGAGTGCCGCCACACCGAGACCGGCCACCACACCCGACTCACGGGCGGCGAGGTCGGCGGTGGCGCGGGCGTCGACGGGGATGGTCGCGACGCTGGTGACGTCGACGGACCCGCCGGGCAGGTCCTCCTCGAGCGCGGCCACGACGGCCGCGTGCACCGCCCTGGGGTCGAGTCCGGCGGCGGTGAGCTCGGCGAGGATGTCCCCGGGCAGCGCGTCGTACGGCGTCATCGGCGTTCCTCTGCCCCGTCGCTGGCCGGGGCGGACCGGAAGGCGACCTCGATCCGGCCGCCGGTCATGGTGACGTCGAAGTGGCCGGCGAAGTGCGCGTCGTCGCGCTCGGGGAAGTCCTCTCGCCAGTGCGACCCGCGGGTCTCCTCGCGATGCCGCGCGGCGTCGGTGAGCGCGCAGCTGAGGGTGACCAGGTTCGTGGTCTCCCAGCCTCCGGTGCCGATCTCGCCGTCCTTGTCGGCCAGGGCGGCGAGCTCGGTGGCGGCCAGGTCGAGGCCGGTGGCGCTGCGCAGCACACCGACCCGCTCGGTCATCGTGGCCTGCAGCGCACCGCGCACGTCGGCGGCGACCACTCCGGGCGTCCTGGGGTCGGGAGCGGCGTCGGTCTGATGTGCCAGCTCGTCGGGCAGCACCTCGGCAATGCGCCGGGAGAAGACCAGCCCCTCCAGGAGCGAGTTGGACGCGAGCCGGTTGGCGCCGTGCACGCCCGAGCAGGCCACCTCGCCGGTGGCGTAGAGGCCAGGGACGCTCGAGCGCCCCCACAGGTCGGTGGCGACCCCACCCGAGGCGTAGTGGCAGGCCGGCGCCACCGGGATCAGCTCGGTCACCGGGTCGATGCCGTGGGAGCGGCAGGTGGCGAGGATCGTCGGGAAGCGGCGCTCCCAGAAGGCCGCGCCGAGGTGGCGGGCATCGAGCCACATGTGCGGCTGGCCCTCCTCGTGCATCCGTCGGGTGATGGCCTTGGCGACCACGTCGCGCGGGGCCAGGTCGGCGAGCTCGTGCACGCCCTGCATGAAGCGGTTGCCGGCGAAGTCCACCAGTACGGCGCCCTCACCACGCACCGCCTCGGAGATCAACGGCTGTTGGCCTCGGGAGTCGGGCCCGAGGTACATCACCGTGGGGTGGAACTGAACGAACTCGAGGTCGCGCAGCACCGCACCGGCGCGCAGCGCGAGCGCCATCCCGTCGCCGGTGGAGACGGCCGGGTTGGTGGTCTGGGAGAACACCTGGCCCAGCCCGCCGGAGGCGAGGACGACGGCTCGACAGCGCACCGCGCCGACACCGTCACGCTGGCCCTCCCCCATCACGTGCAGGGTGATGCCGGCGACCGCGCCCGTGCCGTCGTACGCCGAGAGCAGCAGGTCGACGGCGAGCGCGTGCTCGACGACCTCGATGTCGGGGGCTGCCTTGATCGCGGCGACCAGGGCACGCTGGATCTCGGCGCCGGTGGCGTCGCCGCCTGCATGCGCGATCCGGTCACGGTGGTGGCCGCCCTCGCGGGTCAGCGACAGCTCCCCGTCAGCCGAATGGTCGAAGTTGGCGCCGAGCGCAATCAGCTCACGAACCGCCTCCGGCCCCTCGGTCACCAGCACGCGTACGGCGGCCGGGTCGCAGGCACCTGCTCCGGCGATCAGGGTGTCGTGCTCGTGCTGCGCGGGGGTGTCTCCCGGGCCGAGCGCAGCCGCGATCCCGCCCTGGGCCCACTGGGTGGAGCCGGCGGACAGCACGTCCTTGGTGACGACCAGGACCGTGCCGACGCGGTCGCGAAGTCGGAGCGCGGCGATCAGCCCGGCGATGCCGGAGCCGACCACGACGACGTCGGCGTCGGTGGTCCAACCCGGCTCACCCGCAGCCAGCCGCTCGGGAATGCTCACGGGCGAAGGCTACCGAGGTGCCGCGGCCAGGGCAGCGGCGTACCCGAGACTGTCTGACTGCTCGCTCCTTCGCGCATGCGCCGGGCGCTATCGCTGCGCGACCAGGTCGGACGGCGCGAACGAGTGCAGGTCGCCGCGCACCAGGCCGCTGCCGGGAAGCGCCTCGGCGGGATCGGAGCCGGTGCCGATGATCTTGTTGTTCGCGTCGACGAACACGACATGCGGCTCGTACTCCCGCGCCTCGACGGTGTCCATCTGGCCGTAGCCGATCAGGATCACCACGTCGCCGGGGTGCACCAGCCGGGCCGCCGCGCCGTTGATGCCGATCACACCCGAGCCCCGTTCGCCGGCGATGGTGTAGGTCTCCAGCCGGGCGCCGGTGGTGACGTCGACGATGTGCACCAGTTCGCCGACCAGCAGGTCCGCGGCCTCCAGCAGGTCCTCGTCGATGGTCACCGAGCCGACGTAGTGCAGGTCGGCCTGCGTCACCGTTGCGCGGTGGATCTTGGACTTCATCATCGTGCGCAGCATCAGCTGCCCCCTTCGGGTGTTGCGGGTGCGCCCAGACAGAGCGCCATGTTGTCGATCAGTCGGGTGGCGCCGATCCGGGCCGCGACCAGCACGCGGCCCTCGACACCGTCGGGACAGTCTCCGAGGTCGTCAGGGATCTCGGAGAGGTCCGCCGCGCGGACGGCGAGATAGTCCAGCTCGAGCTCCGGATCCTCCGAGAGCACCTTCATCGCCGCCCAGCGCGCCGCAGGCACGCCGTACTCCGCCCGCTGCTGCGCCGCATGCAGCGCCCGGGACAAGATCGTGGCCCGCGCCCGGTCGTCGGCGTCGAGGTAGCGGTTGCGGCTGGACAGCGCCAGCCCGTCGGGCTCGCGAGCGGTCGCCGCGCCGACGATCTCCACCCCCAGGCAGAGGTCGGAGACCATCCGGCGGACGAGCACCAGCTGCTGGTAGTCCTTCTGCCCGAAGACGGCGACGTCGGGGCGGACCAGGCCCAGCAGCTTGGCGACCACGGTCAGCACGCCGCGGAAGTGCGTGGGCCGGGAGGCGCCCTCCAGCATGGTGCCGAGCGGACCGGGGTCCACGGTGACGAGCGGATCGCCGCCCGGATAGACCTCGTCCACGGCGGGCGCGAACACCACGTCGGCACCCGCCTCGGCACACATCTCGAGGTCGGCCGACAGGGTCCGCGGGTAGCGGTCGAGGTCCTCGCCGGGCGCGAACTGCAGTGGGTTGACGAAGATCGAGACGACCACCGGCCCGGTCCCGGCCTCCTCGCGGGCGCGTCTGATCAGTGCCGCGTGGCCGTCGTGCAGCGCACCCATGGTGGGCACGAGCGCCACCCGGCCCGACCTGTCGGACAGGAGTGACCGAAGCTCCGCGCGAGTAGGCGCGAGGACGGGGATCGTCACTGGTGCTGAACCTCGGCCTCAGCCGCATCGAGGGCGGCCATGATCTGCCGCGCGCGGATCGGCAGCAGCCGGCCGTCGAGAACGGCCCGGTCGGCTGTGGCGCGGCCCAGCGCGACGTAGGAGGGCAGGGTGTCCGGCGACGTGGTGGCGATGTCGGCGAGGTGGGCGCGCACCGTGTTCACGTCACCGCGGACGATCGGCCCGGTCAGTGCGGCGTCGCCCTGGGTCAGCGCGTTGTCGAGCGCGGCGGTGAGCAGCGGACGCAAGGTGGCGGCCGGGTCGTCGGCCCCGGAGGCCGCGAGCAGGTCCATGGCCTGGGCGACGAGGGTGACGAGGTGGTTGGCGCCGTGCGCCAGTCCTGCGTGATACAGGGTGCGCCGGGCCTCCGGCACCCAGATCGGCGTACCGCCGAGGTCGGCGACCAACGTCTCGGCTCGAACGCGATCGGTGTCGACGACGGTGACGCCGAACACGCAGCCGGCGAGCCGTTCCAGGTCGAGCGCGGTGCCGGTGAAGGTCATCGCCGGGTGCATCGCGACCGGGCGGGCGCCCAGCGCGGTGGCCGGCTCGAGCACGGCGAGGCCGTGTCGTCCGCTGGTGTGCACGACGTACTGCCCGGCGCGCAGCACCCCGGCGCCTGCCAGGGAGGAGACCACGTTGCCGAGCATGTCGTCGGGCACGGTCAACAACAGCAGGTCGCAGCTGCGGGCGACGTCCGTGGGCTTGCGCATCGGCACGCCGGGCAGCAGCGCGGCCACACGGTTCCGGGACGCGGTGGACTCACCCGCGACCGCAACGACCTCGTGGCCGGCGGCACGCAGCGCCGCAGCCAGTACGGCGCCGACTCGACCGGCACCGACAACCCCGACTCGGGTCATCCGACTCATCGCCTTTCGTTCCAGTCCCGTCTGCGGGTACCGGACTACTCAATGACTTTGCGCAAAAAGCCTACGCCGCAGCCGCTCCCGTCGGAACCGGCCCAGGGGGTGGCCCGGGTCACACGTCTCGGTCACCTGTCCCGGTCAGGCGCATCGGTAGGCCGGGGCGATGCGTCCGGTGAGGCTGGCGACGTACATCTCGCCGACGCTGCGCCGGTGGCCGGGTGGAGGCGGCGCGAGTGAGCGGTAGCTGTGTCCGGTGGGTGTGGTGGTGACGACCAGGTGCCGCATGCCGGAGGGCCCGGGTCGGGTTCGCCAGCCCGGCGCCTCCTTGGCCTGGTTGCAGGCCTCGCAGAGGCCCTGGAGATTGTCGCCATCCGTCTTTCCGCCCATCGCGGCCGGCCGGGCGTGGTCGGTGTGCCGGATGGGTGCGTCGCACCACGGGGTGCGACAGGTCTGGTCACGGGTTGCGATCAGGTCGGCCAGACCCGTGGGGGCGCGGCGAGAACGGGAGGCCATCGCGACGAGCGCCCCCGTCACGGGGTGGGTGTAGAGCTGCCGCACGAAGACCGCGGCTCTGCTGAGGGCGTCCCTGACCCGGTCGCGGGCCCACTGCGCCGGCACCGTGCCGTACCCCTCCAGGTGCGCCGGCTCGGGCCCACCCTGCAGCAGGGTGCGGTCGGTGAGCACCAGCTTCACCTGCACCTCGGCCGGGTCGGCGGCCGATCGGCCGGTGAGACGTTCGACCAGGGTGTCGGCCATGATCTGCCCGCGGGAGCGATCGTCCCCGACCGCCATAGCTGTGTCTGCGATGCGCTTCAGCGCGGCATAGCAGGCCACACCGTGCTCGACGGGCAGCAGGGCGGACAGCCACGTCATCGTGTCCGGAGCCGGGCGGACCGACACGTGGCGATCGTTGCGGGCTCTGGCGGCGCGGTCGACCACCGCGTGAGGGTCGAGGGTGTAGGCGAGTTTGCGGGCCGCGTCTGCCAGTCGGCGGTCGCCCCAGCCGTCGGTGCCGCCGGTGTCGGCGGCGAGCCGTCGGTCGACCTCGATGCGGTCTTCTCGGGACAGACATGCAGTCTCACGGCAGATCAGGGTCGCCCGCCACTCGCTGACCTGGCCGCGTTGCAGCGCGCGAAACGTGTGCGGCAGCTCGGTCGTCAACGCTCGGGCCAGACCCAGTTGCCGCGATCCACGATGCGGAGACTCGCGACGCGCCAAGGCAACCTCCGCCGCGGTGCTGCGCACGGCACGCCGGGCGCTGACTCGCTGCTCGGGCCCCTTGGCCCGCTCAAGGGCGCGCTCCCGCGCCGACACGAGATCGACACTGAGCCGCGCCTGCGCGGCCGCCGCTGCGGCCTTGAGGTCCTCGAGCTCTCGGATCAGATCGATGCATTCTGACTCCGACGGCCACTGCGGCTGGACGGATCCGTGAGGCTCGGAGAGCTCCGCCACCTCGGCGAGCGTGGACCGCGCGGTCTGCAGTACGATCCCGAGGTCATCGAACATGTGTTCTATTGTACGTCAGAGCCATCGCTTGTCAAGAAGGCGCGTTGACTCATCAAAAGTGCGCGCGTAGAGGGGTTCGTTGACTCACGTAGGAATGCGCGCGTAGAGCGCGCCTATCGGGCTGTGTGTTCGGTGACCGGTAGGCCCTGAGCATGGGACTGACGTTGAGCCAACGACGAGCTGTGACCAAGGCGATCGCGACGCGGTACAAGCGTTGCGACAAGGCTGGCAAGGGCCTGATTCTCGATGAGCTGTGCGCGACGACGGGCTGGCACCGCAACCATGCCCGCAAGGCGCTGACCGCGGCGTTGAAGCCGAGGCTCGTGAAGCCCACCAGGAGGCCCCGGTCCCCGAAGTACGACGACGACACCGTTACTGCGTTGGGGTTGTGCTGGGCGGTGCTCGGTGCGCCGACCGGGAAGCGGCTGGCCCCGGTGATGGGCGAGCTGGTGCCCCGGTTGCGCCGGTTCGACGAACTCGACGTCACCGACCAGACCGCCGCAGCGTTGATGGCGATGTCGGCGGCGACCATCGACCGCCGGCTGGCCGCGGACCGGGCCAAGCTGATCCTCAAGGGCCGCTCCCACACCAAGCCCGGGTCGCTGTTGAAGTCCCAGATCCCGATCCGGACCTGGGCCCAGTGGGACGACGCCGTGCCGGGGTTCGTCGAGATCGACCTGGTCGGCCACGAGGGCGGCAACGCGGTCGGTGAGCACTGCTACACCCTCACCGTCACCGACATCGCCACCGGATGGACCGAGAACCGCAGCGTGCCCAACAAGGCCCGCAAATGGGTGATCGCGGCGTTGGAGGAAATCTCTTCGATCATGCCGTTCCCGGTGATCGGGGTCGATTCGGACAACGGATCGGAGTTCATCAATCACCACCTGCTCGACTGGTGTGAGCGACGCAAGATCACCTTCACCCGGTCGCGGCCCGGCAACTCCAACGACGGCGCCCACGTGGAGCAGAAGAACTGGGCGATCGTACGGACCGTGGTCGGCTACCACCGCTACGACACCAACGCGGAACTGGCTCTACTGAACGAGATCTGGGTCCTGCAGTCACAGATGACGAACTTCTTCGGCGCCCAGCAGAAGTTGATCTCCAAGGTCCGCGACGGCGCGAAAGTGACCAAGAAGTACGACAAGGCGACGACCCCACACCGGCGCGCCGAGCGACACGAGGCCGTCGTCGCCGAGGACAAGACCATCCTTGCCGACTTCTACGCCAACCTGAACCCCGCCGCGATCCAACGCCAGATCCAGGCCCTCACAGTCAAGCTGCTGACCCTGACCACCAGCAAGGCGGCAGCCCTCAGAAAGCCCGACCTCACGCGCGCATCCGGTCATGAGTCAACGAAACCAGCTACGCGCGCATCTTGACATGAGTCACCGGGCAAGGGCAGGCTCAACCGGCAGCGCCCACCGGCATGGATTCGGAGTGACAACGGGCCAAGGCCCCGTCGACCGGCCAAAGACGCTAGTAGGTGGCGTCGCTCGAGCACGCGTTGTCGGTGACCTTGTAGGGGCCGGGCGTGTTGCGGTCTCGGTCATGGACCGGCGGCGGCGCGCCCGGAGTACGCACGGTGTTGTCGCCGGGTACCGGCGTACCGATGGGAACCCGGAAGACACCCATGGCTGGACTGTGGTCCGAGCCCTTGATGCTCCGATAGATCGTGGTGCTCGTGACCCAAGGACCGCCGTTGTTGGTGAACATGTGGTCGAGCAGTGCCTTGCCCCGCGTGCCGTATCGCGCCGGGCGATGGATGGCCCACATCGACGACATGCCCTTGGCGCGCAAGGCACGCACTGGCAAGGACTTGCCGTAGGCACCACCGTTGTCGACGTCGCTCGTGTAGGCGTCATTGAGATCGCCCATCACGAGGACAGCACGGCCGGTGGCCTTCTCCGCCTGCACGAGGTGCGCAAGTCGACGGACCTGGTCGGTGTAGAGCTTCCAGGAGTGGCTGCTGAGCCCGTGGCGCGGATGACCGTTGGTGACGGCGCCGGGAAGCAGGTGTGCGTTGATGATGGACAGCTCCTGGCCGCTCTCGCGGTCCCGCAGGTGCACGACCTGGACCCAGTGCTTGATGTCTGGCCGATAGCTCTTCATCCCGTCGGCCGTGAGGTAGTTCGGCCCGGGAAGTGGTTGTGGCGCAGACAGCGACTTGCAGGCGCTTTCGAAGTCGAACCGACTCGTGCGCCAGAGGATCGGCTGCTGCTCTGCGCCGTCCTCGCGGTAGTAATAGTCGTGCTCGGGGTAGCGCGAGCCGCCGACGAAGATCATGTCGCGTACGTAACTCCAGTCACCGAAGTCGTTGTACATGACCTTCTCCTTGTCCTTGCTGTTCACCTCCTGCAGGCCGAGGACGTCGACGTGCGTGAGCATCGAGCCGACCGCACTCTTGAAGGTGGCAGTTGAGGAGCTGTCCACAATGTTGTAGGTGCCGACCCGCAGCGGAACGGACGGGACCGTCGGGATCACGCGCCAGTTCACGCTGGCTGTCTTGGGCCGCACCCGGTAGCTGCCGAGATAGCGCGCCCGCACCTCAGCGGTGCCCGCCACAAGCCGGCTGGGCAGCTTCACCGTCGCCTGCCGCCCGTGAAGCTCCACCGTGCGCAGCCGCTTTCCAGCGACGACCACCCGGACCTCGCCGACCGGATGCTTCTTGGCACTCACGGTGACGGTCAATGTGTCCGGCTGGCCCACACGAGTCTCGGTCTGCTCGAGGTACATATGCACATGACTGTGGACGCGATGCGGCTTCTTGTGTGCCGAAGCCGCCGGGTTGACGCTGAAGACGACGACTGACGCACAGGCCATGGCAACGATGGCAACACCGCGAGGCTTCACCCGCCCACGATAGGCGGGTCCGTGCACAGGCAGTGCCCGATTTGGAAATTACCGAGCTCTGCGGCGCGTCACCCGGCCCGCGTCCCCTATCTGGGGCCGGCCCCAGCAATGAGAGAGTACGTGCCATGGCATCGAGCAAGGCCCCGACCAGCCGCAAGGTCGCCGTCCTCCTCGCCGGCGGCGTCGGCGCCCGTGTCGGGCTCGACATCCCCAAGCAGCTGATCAAAGTCGCGGGCAAGACGCTCCTTGAGCACACCTTGCTCGCGCTGCACGACCACCCCATGGTCGACGACGTGCTGATCATGATGGCGCCCGGCCACCTCGACGCGGTCCGCTCGATCGTCAAGCAGGGTGGCTTCGACAAGGTCACCGACATCCTCGAGGGCGGGGAGACCCGCAACGACACCACCCTGCGCGCCATCGAGGCAGTCGCCGACGACGAGTGCCACCTGTTGCTGCACGACGCGGTGCGGCCGCTCATCTCGGCGCGGATCATCACCGAGTGCTTCGAGGCTCTCGAGCGCTACCCGGCGGTCGACGTCGCGATCCCGTCGGCCGACACGATCATCGAGGTCAACCCGGACGACACGATCCGTGAGATCCCGCCGCGTGCAGCTCTGCGCCGGGGCCAGACCCCGCAGGCGTTCCGGCTGTCGGTGCTGCGCAAGGCCTACGACCTTGCGGTCAAGGACCCGAACTTCGTCGCGACCGACGACTGCACCGTGGTGCTCCGTTACCTTCCGGACGCGCCGATCACGGTCGTCGCCGGCGACGAGCGCAACATGAAGGTCACCGAGCCGATCGACGTCTACATCGCCGACAAGCTCTTCCAGCTCACCGGCAGCGATGCCCCCGCGAGCCGCAGCCCTGAGGAGTACGCCGAGGCGCTCGCCGGCAAGGTCATGGTGGTCTTCGGCGGCAGCTATGGCATCGGCAACGACATCGCCGAGCTGGCCTCGGGCTACGGCGCCACGGTGTTCAGCTTCAGCCGGTCGTCGACCAACACCCACGTGGAGCGGCGCAGTGACATCGCCGCTGCGGCCCGTGAAGTGCTCGAGTCCGCGGGCCGGGTGGACTACGTGGTCAACACCGCCGGCGTCCTGCCACGGGGCAACCTGCTGGAGACCACCGAGGAGACGGTCTACTCCGCCACCGAGATCAACTACCTCGCTCCGCTCTTCATCGCCCAGGAGTTCCACCCACATCTGCAGGAGAGCAAGGGGTCGCTGCTGCTGTTCACCTCGAGCTCCTACACCCGGGGACGGGCCGGCTACAGCCTCTACTCCTCGGCGAAGGCGGCAGTAGTGAACCTCACCCAGGCGCTGGCGGACGAGTGGTCCGACACCGGGATCCGGGTCAACTGCGTCAACCCCGAGCGCACCGCCACCCCGATGCGCACCAAGGCCTTCGGCGACGAGCCTCCGGGGTCGCTGCTGGAGTCCGAGGTCGTGGCGCGCACCTCCCTCGACGTACTGCTGTCGCGACAGACCGGTCACATCGTCGACGTACGGAAGGCCGATCCGCTTGCCGCCGCCCTCGAACAGGACCTGTGAGCAGACACTACGATGAGCCGACCCAGCCGAGGAGACAGGGCGTCATGAAGTTGTTCTCGGGGCGCAGGGATCGCTCCACCGCCGAGTCGGACGCGGTCGCAGGGCCGGTGGCGCCGACCCGTCGAGTGATCCACATCGGGCCGCACAAGACCGGCACCACGACGGTGCAGTCCGCCTTCCACCACAACAGGGACGCGATCGCCGAGCGCGGCATCCACTACGTCGGCCCGCGTCTGCAGCCGACCCAGGCCGTCAAGGCGATGACCGGGGTAGGCAGCTCGGGCCAGACCCGCGAGGACGGCAAGCGCGAATGGGCCGAGCTCGCCGACAAGGCCCGGCACAGTGGCGCGCGCGACATCGTGATCTCCAGCGAGTTCCTCTGCGAAGCCGACGACGACGTCGCCCGGCAGATCGTCGCCGACCTCGGCGGGCCCGCGGACACCCGCGTCGTCATCACCCTGCGACCGCTGGCGAGCATCTTCCCCTCCCAGTGGCAGCAGTTCGTCCAGTCCAGCACCACCATGGCGCTGGACGAATGGACCGAGGCGGTGCTCGACCACGCCGAGCAGCCGACGACCGTCGGGCTGTTCTGGCGTCGTCACCAGCACGACGAGCTGGTACGTCGCTGGGCGGCCATCGTCGGGCCGGAGAACGTGACCGTGATCGTCCTGGACAGCCGCGACAAGGGTCAGATCATTCGCGAGTTCGCCCGGCTGCTCGACCTACCCGAGGACCTGCTCACCCCAGTGTCCGAGGTCACCAACCGATCGCTGACGTGGGAGGAGGCCGAGGCGATCCGGGCGTTCAACATCGAGTTCGCCGAGATCAACGCGCGCCGGGCCGAGAACGGACGGCCGAAGCTCCCGCTCAACGTGGACGAGAGGCTCGCTGCCTGGCGGCACGTCAAGCGTCGTACGCCGGAGCCTGACGAGCATCGGATCACGCTCCCCGCGACAGCTGCCGAGCGGGTCGCCGCGCTGTCGAACAGCATTGTCGACAACATCGTCGCCAGCGGCGCCCAGTTGGTGGGCGACATCGATCTGCTCCGCCAGGTGCCGGCCGATGCCAACGAGGCCGCCGGACCCACGATGGTCTCGACCGAACTCGCCAGCCGGTTGGCCAACGGCCTGATGCTGCAGACCCGGCGAAGGAAGGACTGACCAAAGTCCTGCGCTCTACGACAGCATCGAATACCTTCCCCCCTATGGGGATACCTAAGCGCTTGGCCGCGTCCATCATCGCCGCACTCCCTCTGATCGGACTACTCGCTGCCTCGCCACCTCAGGCGCAGGCGGTCAGCTATCTGGGAACGTGCACCCAGCTGAACTACACCGACCATGAGGTCTGTCTGAACGATCCGCAGGGAACTACGACCCAGCAGCAAGTGCTCGTAGCCCGGCTGAAGGATCTGGCGGATTCCGCAGGGGAAGGCGACACGGTCCGCATCGCCATGTATCGCTGGTCAACCGATGACTCAGTCATCGATCAATTCACTGACGCTCTGAAGGCCGCTGCTGCGCGGGGCGCGAGCATACAGATTCTTCTCGATGACGGGAACACGAGCAAAGATATCGGCAATCTGGAGACCGACTTTCCGAATGACGTAACGGTGTGCAGCCCGAGCACTTGCCTCGCAAACAGTGGAGACCAGCACAACAAGCTGTTCTTATTCACCATCGGCGGTCAGAACACGACAGTCATCTCCTCGATCAATCTCGCCGACGGCATGTACACGAAGTACGCCAACATGGTCATCCTGCACAACGAACTGTTGAGCTTCTACGACCACTACTTCGACCGCATGGTGGACGACAATTGGGATGGCTGGACCACGTCGGCTGACCGCACGAAGCCGGGCATCAGCGGCAAGATTCGCGCATATGTTTACCCGCAGCTGACCAGCGATGACACCGTCGCGGACATCCTCAACGCCATTACGGAGTGCGACAGCGGAGCCAACACGGTGTGGCTGCTTGCCAACCAGTTCACCCTGGGACGGCTCACCAGCTCCAGCAACCGCCTTCTCAATGCCTTCGATGGGGTGCCGGGCACCTGCGATCTCAGGGTGATCCTTGAGGACATCTCGTCGGATAGGCCGGACCCCACCGTCATTCAGGACCTCAGGAATGCGGGGGCAACGGTGCGGTTCTATGCCGCGAGTCCCCTGCATCACAGCAAGTACGTGCTTGTGCACGCCAAGACCACAGCACTCGTCGGTCCGGAAGGGACCGGTTGGCACAACTACGTGTGGACGGGCTCGGCGAACATGGGGACCGGGATCTGGAGCGGGGACAACAGCAACGTGCTGGTCCAAGACTCAACCGGGCTGGCGGCATATGAAGCCCAATTCAGCTACCTGTGGAGCCAGAGCCAGACCCAGCCGGCGACCTGAGGTCAGCCTTCCTCGAAGGTGTAGCCGAACGCCTCGATGTCCGCGGCGTACACCTCGGCTACCTTCCGGCGGGTGACGTCGTTGTAGTACTCGGTGTAGTGAGCGTGCGGGCTCCTGTTGCGCTTGGGGACCTTCTGAACTGGGTGCAGGCCGAGTCGCTCGCGGACGATGTTGATGTCCTTCTCGAAGTTCTCGGTGCGGCCGATGAAGTCCACCAGGCGCGCGCCCGCGCTCAACGTCTTGATCTGCGGACGTCCGACCTTCGAAATCTTCTCCGTCCCCTCGAGGACGAAACGGTCGAAGTCGTGCCGAAACTCCCCTTCAGGGAGCCACGCAGTGGGATCCTTCGCGATCCTGTCGATCGCGGGTTGGTGCCCAGCGTCGGCTCGCTCGAAGACCATGGCGATCATCGACCACCACGAAACCATCCGAGCCCACGGATTGCGGACGAACCCGAACGACCAGTAATCCGTGAACTGCTCCTCCCTGCGCAGCAGTCGCTCGTATGTTGCGTGGCGCGCGCCCGCCGCCTTGCGGGCGTCGGCAACTTCCTTGTCGAAGATGACGTCGATCGACGAACCGGCAGTCTTCGGCACGTGGACGAACAAGACTTGGTGGGAGTCTGAGACGCGCATGGCGGGATGATAACTGGCGTCGATCACCTCCCCTACGAGCCCCGAACACGCTCTGATTGACGCTGGAAGCTGTCCCTGTCCTTGCGCTCGACCTTCGGACGCCGGCGCGCCGCCTCGACGGTTGCCGCAACCAGGTCAGCAACGGCGGCAACGGGCAGGGTCAGTTCCTCGGGCGTGGGTAGGTCTGCGAAGCCGTCGTCCGGTACCTCCAACCACGACGGCTCTCCGACGATCTGCGCGCCGTCGCGCTGCAGTGCGCCGAGCTTCGCAATCCGATCGGCGGTCAACTGCTTGATCGGATCCCGGTGCTGGTTCGGGATACGCAGGGACACGTCTTCCGCGCGGCGCTCGGACCTACCCAAGTGATTCATCACCAGGCCCTCTCTGACCAGGAACCACTTGTCATCCTTGGACCAGTCGGCGTCGCGCCCACGAGCAAAGACCTGCCGGACCAGCTCGGCCTCGTTGAGCGTCAAGGAGCGGTTAGTCCGCTTGCCCTTCGGTAGCTGCAGGGTCCCCCCCGGAACGCCGAGGAGGCGTTCGAAGGTGGGCAGGAGCTGGTTGGAGTTGCCTTCGTCGGCAACGACGAGGATCAATCGGTCCGGAGGAACATGCTCGAGAAAGCGTCCGGTGAACTCATCGAGGTCCTGCGACTGCCAGAAGTTTCGCCACGCGGTCTTCGACCGGTCGTCGCCGAGCACGATCGGGAGCCACTCGCCCAAGGATCGACGCTGGAGCCCCCCCTTCAAGGTCTCCTGCCACGCTGACAACATGAGCTTGTCAATACGACGAACGACATACACGAAGTAGCCCTGCGGGCCGCCGAGGTCGCAGATCAGACGGGTGACCGCGTCGCCGGTTGCCTTGGCGAAGGCCTCGTCACTGACCACCAACTTGTCGGCGCTCAAGGCATCCGCGGATCGCACAAAGTCCTCCCACAGTGCGATGTCGGGAGCAAACGCGCCGCCGGGCAGCTTCTTGCCGATCAGCGAGAGGGTGGCCTCCCACGCCCTCGTCCCCTCCTGCGGCAGGACGCCGACGCCATGTTGGGCCAAGGAGTCGCGCGATGCCGCCAAAGCTCCCTGGACCACGGTCGTACCGGTCTTGGGTGGGCCGAGGTGAATCAGACGGCCACCGGAGGGCACCGGATCGACAGCGGACATGGTCACCTCCCTGGCTGCGGAGCGGTCGCCAAGGTATCACCGCGCTATCGCGCACGAGATGCGCGAGTCTGAACCTGATGGTGGCGGCGAGCCGTACCCTGATCCATGGCGTGTTCGCCAAGTGGGCGATCCGCAAAGGGGGACGGTGTGTACGGACGTGGCGCAGTCGGTGTTCTCGGTGGTCTCATCGTCGCGACATTTGCAGTCGTGCCAGCATCGGCGGCCAGTCCGATGACCTGCGACGGGTATCGCGTGACAATCACCGCGACCGGTGATGGCCAGGTGATCCATGGCAGCTACCACGCAGACGTCATTTCGGCCTTGGGCCACCGGAACGTAACCATCTATGGCGAGGGCGGCGCAGACCTCATCTGCGCTGTGCCCGACGAACAGGGTCTCCCGGGCTCACTCCCCGCGATGACGTCCGGTGCCGGCGTCATCGCGTATGGCGGTTCCGGCAACGACCACCTATACGGCTCGGGTGGCGACGACCGACTGGTCGGTGGGCCTGGCGACGACGTGTTCTCTGGAGTCGGTCAAGGCCAGGCGCCCCTGCCCGTCGGGGATGGCGGCGCTGACGTCCTCGAAGGGGGTAGTGGCAACGACGACTTCAACCACCTTGAAACGGTGCGCAACGATATAGGCGTCCAGATCAGGGGCACCAATCCCTCCAGCCAGATCTCGGGCGGGGCGGGAGGCGACACTCTTTTCGGGGTCGGCACGCTCTCCGGTGGATCGGGTGCCGACTTCATCGTAGTGAGCTTCGGGGTCGCGGGCAGCGTCGTTGCCGGCAACTCGGGCCGAGACACCTTGGCCATCACCGACCCCACCACGGATCAGGCACAGGGGGGCGGCGTCCGGTTCGATGCGCGAGCCAAGGTCGAGACAGATCCGATCGGCGGGCGTACGACCTGGACCGGCGTTGAGAAGTACGCCGGCACGGCCTATTCGGACACCTTCATCGGCAGTGATGCCTCGGAGGCCTACTACTCCGGCACCGGTGAGGGAGGCGCTGATCGGGTCGACATGGGCGGCGGCAACGACACCGTCGACCTGTCCACGGGAACGGTGCGCACCGGACAGGGCGACGACCGTGTCTTCGTTTCGAACGGTGGCAATGTCCGGACCGGACCCGGCGACGACCGGGTGAAGGCGTTCTGGGATAGCGACTGCGGCTGCGGAGAGCCGTTCCAGGTGCGCCTGGGAGCCGGCGACGATGGTTTTCACGGCTACAACGGGGTCAGCGAGGGTGGGGACCGCGAGTTCACCCCCGCTGACTATGAACTGGTCCGCGGCGGACATGGCCATGACAGCGTGAACCTGAGAGGCATCGCCTCCGCGGCCCGAGTCAGTCTCGCCTCCGGCCACGGCACCTGGAAGCGAGGCTTCATCAACATGCGGTCGGTCGAGACGTTCAAGGGCACACCGCACGGTGACCACATCGTCGGGTCGCCACAACGGGACGACATCTACGGCCAGGGCGGCAACGACGTGATCCGTGGCCGGGCCGGCAACGACGTCATCCACGGCAACCGGGGCGGTGACCACCTCTATGGTGGGCCTGGGTCAGACACTTCGTACGGCGGACCCGGCCACGATGTGTGCCGGGCCGAGCATCGACACAGCTGCTGAGCTGCGGAGATCTCAAGTCGGCGACAGGGCGCCAGTTGACGCGTTCCTGTGGCCGGGCTGACCGCAGGCTCAGGCGTCGCCGCGCGGCACCATCACGGCGTCGACGAAACGCGCGGCCGCATGGCCGTCCTCGAGGCTGAGGTACGACGAGCGGAACGCGTCGTACTCGTCCGCGTACTTGGCCACCAGCGCGGGAAGATCACGCAGCTGCTCGATCACCTCGTCGGTGGTGCGCACCTGCGGGCCGGGAGCGGTCGGGCCGAAGTCGAAGAGCCAGCCGCGGGTCTCGACGTACCGCTCGAGGTCGGGGACCAGGAAGATCATCGGCTTGCCGGTGACGCCGAAGTCGAAGCGCAGCGAGGAGTAGTCGACGATGCCGACGTCGGCGGCGAGGTAGAGGTCGTTGACCTCGGGGTAGTCCGTCACGTTGATCAGGCTGGCGCCGTGGCCGATCCGGTGCTTGGTGCGCGCATGGAACGCATGCCCCCGCATCAGCACGACGACGTCGTCGCCGAACGCACGACCGATCGCCTCGAAGTCGAGGAAGTCCGACATCAGCGCCCGGTTGTCGTTCTGCGCCAGGTAGTCGCGGAACGTCGGTGCGTAGAGGATCGCGGTCTGGTCGGGACGGATGCCCAGCGACTCGCGCACCACCTCGCGCAGCGGGCCGGCCTCGGGTGATTGCAGCACGTCGTTGCGCGGATAGCCGATCTCGAGCACCGCGCCGTCGTACCCGAAGTCGCGGGTCAGCAACGGCGTCGCGTACGTCGCCGGGGAGACCAGGTAGTCCCACTCTGCCGTGCGCCACTCGTACGCCGCGATCTTCGCCCGCGGGAAGCCCTGCTGGCGCCAATGCGGGTGTCCCATCAGCTTGAACGGATAGCCATGGAAGGTCTGCACCAGCACCTGGCCCTCGGGCTTGAGGTGGTACTCGGGCTGGTACATGTTGTCGACGTAGTAGGTCACCGACCCGAGCAGGTCGAACCACTGCGCACTGTTGACCACCACCGGGATGCCGCCCTCCGGCACCGGCACACCATGGTCCTGGACCGCCCAGAAGACCGGCAGATCCGAGCCTCGGCGACGCAGCTCGGCCTGGATCGCGACGCCGTTGTCGGTGGCCCGCTCGCCGAAGTACGCCCGCAGCAACAGCCCTCGGGTGCTGGCCCGGCCGCGCGTCGCCATCAGCGCCCGCTGGCGGTCGTACTGCGCCGCCCGGGTCATCTCCGCGCCCACCGGCCGACCGAGGGTCACCTGCAGCGCCCCGTTGGCGCCGCGGACGACGCGGCCCTGGTGCACCTTCGTGGCGACCGGAACCGGCAACTGGCTGTTCAGCTCCGGCGAGATCGTCAAGGGGACGGTCGCCAGCGGCTCGTCCCCTTCGCCGACCAGGCGTACATCGACCAGGTGCTCACCGATGCCGAGCGGCAGGCGACCGAACCGATGGACGTCGTGCCGCAGGTCGAGCTCGGCCAGGAAGCGACCGTCCACGACGTGCGCACGCGGTCCCGTGCTGGTGCTGCGCACCCATCTGGTCCCCAGTTGCACCGCGTGGATGCCCTCGCCGAACACCTGCCCGACGATCCGCAAGCCGCCGTCCTCGGTGACCCGGACCTCCAGTCCCTCGGCGCCCGGGGCCCGGTCGACGACGCGGGCGTGGCCAGCAGCGTTGCGGGTCAGCTGGAGCGCAGCGGCCGGCGGCGCGGCGACCCCGGCCAGGTCGGACAGCTCCACCGGCACCGGCCCGGTGGCCGCCTGTGCCCGCAGCTCCCAGGTTGCCGTCCTGCGTCCGCTGGCCGGGGGCACGGTGACCTCGAAGCGGAGCGCCGCGCCTGCACGGTCCAACCGGACGCCGACGACCGTTCGTCCCCACACCAGGTCCAGGGCCCGGAGACCGACGGCGAGGGGCCCGACCAACGACCCGGAGACGCGTCGGCCGTCGATCCGGAGCTCCGTGGCGCGCAGCGCTGCTGGCTCGCGGACCACGTGCGCGGGCTCCGGGTGACGCCAGGTCAGGAACAGCCGGCTGCCGTCCTCCAGCCAGGTCGCCTCGAGGCCGCCGGCGGCGCCGGCGCGCATCAGCCGAGTCACCGGCTGGTCCACGCGGAACCCCGCTGCGCTCACTCGCAGGAGCAGCTCCCACCGGCCGCTACGGTCGTTGAGGGCAGCCGAAGCGGCACCGAAGGGCGCGGTCACCTCGAAGGTCGCCGGGCGGTAGTCACACCAGTCGTCCTCGAACGGCATCGGGCAGTCGAGATCGACCCCGTCACGCGCGGCGTACACCTGCTCGGCGCCGGTGCGGGCGTCGCGCACGACCAGATCGACGTGCGACGCGCGGCCGCGCAGATCCACGTTGCGCAGGTGGGCGCGCCCCCGCAGGGTGAGCTCGTCACCGGCCCAGGAGGCGCTGGACACCAGGTGAGCGACCCGCAGCTGGTCCGGCCGGAGCAGGAACAGCGACGGATCCAGGTCGGCATCGCCGTACCCCGGCAGCTTGAGGAGTACGCCGTCGGCCTGCGGCTCGGACTCGGCCCCGCGCTGGTCGCGGGCGCCTCCTGCGTCCACGAAGGCCTGCACGTCGGCACGCCGTCCCTGCCTGGCCAGCTCCAGCAGCACCCGGCTCGCCGGCGGCGCGGCGTCCCAGACCGACTGCGGTGCATGAGCGGTCAGGTCGACGACGACCGAGCGGATCAGCTCCCAATAGTCATCGTCCTCGGTGCCGGCGCTGGTGAGGTACCAGAGGAAGTGGGCGTCGAAGAGGGTCTGCAGCCAAGCCCGGTGGACGTTCTCGGGCGCGTCGGTCAGGGCCTCCTCGGTGGCCCGCCAGGCCGACACCCGGTCACGCAGGTCCTTGACGGTGGCGGTCTGCTGGCTGATCGAGGACTGGTCGTCGCGCATCCGGTAGTGGTAGACGACGTCCGGGATGACGTCGATGCCACGGGCCCGCAGGAGCAACTGCGTGACGATCGGCTGGTCCTCGTAGGAGACGCCCTCGCGGAACCACAGCCCCTGGCTCTCCCAGAAGTCGCGGCGATAGAGCTTGTTCCAGGTGTAGAGGTTGCGCAGCAGCGGCAGGAAGCTCTCGATCCGAATCCGGTCACGGCGCACCGTGTGCAGCTCGGGCACCCAGTTCGGGCTCCACTGCCGGAAGCTGTCGAACCGCTCCACCGCACCGACGACGATGTCCGAGCCGGTACGCCGGGCGCTGGCTCGCAGCGCCGCCAGCGCATTCGGCGGCAACAGGTCGTCGGAGTCGACGAAGGTGAGGAACCTGCCCCTGGCGTGCTGGATCCCGGTGTTGCGAGCGGCACCCAGGCCACCGTTCTCACGGATGACCAGCCGGAAGCGCGGATCCCGGGCGACGTAGCTCTCCGCGATCGCCCGCGAGCCGTCAGGTGAGCCGTCGTCGACAAGGATGACCTCATAGTCGCCGGTGGTCTGCTCGAGGATGCTGTCCAGGCAGGCGGCGAGGTACTTCTCGACGTTGTAGAACGGAACGATCACGCTGATCGACGGCGGTCGGAGTCGCTGCCCGAGCCGACTTCGGGCCCCTCTGGTGGCGATCCGGCGAGCCGCTCCGGACGCACGGCGCCGCAGGCGGTTCAGTGTGATCATCGCGCAGCATGCTACACGGCGGCCGGTGTCCCTCCCGTGGGCGAAGGACCGAAGAACGCCGCCACCGCACGCTCGGCCGCATGCCCGTCCTGGAAGCGGTTGAACCGCTCGTGGAAGGCCGCGCGCTCGTCGGCGTACGCGCGTTCGAGGCCGGGCAGGTCGCCCAGCGCGGTGACCACCTCGTCGGTCGTCGCCAGCAGCGGACCCGGCGCAGACTCGCGGTAGTCGTAGAGGAAGCCGCGGCGGTCGGCGTAGTCGGCGAGGTCGGGCACGCAGAACACCATCGGACGACCCGTCAGCGCGAAGTCGAACCGGAGCGAGGAGTAGTCGAGCACAGCGACGTCGGCGGCCAGCAGCAGATCATTGACCTCCGGGTACGCGGTCACGTCCAGCACCCGGCCGGCGGCCGGATCCCGGTTGACCGCTGTGGTGACGTCCCCGCTGACGTCACGGTGGAAGCGGTGGCCGCGCTGCATCAGCACGTGGCCGGCGCCCAGCGCCGTCGCGGCCTCGGCCACGTCGAAGCCACGGTGCAGACGGGCCCGTCGGTAGTTGACGGCGAGCTCGTCGCGCCACGTCGGGGCGTAGAGCACCGCCACCTGGTCCGGACCGACGCCGAGCGCCGCTCGGGTGCGCTCCCGGATCTCCGCCGCCCGCGGCCCGACCAGGACGTCGTCGCGCGGGTAGCCGTGGTCGACGACCGCGCCCCGGTAGTCGAACTGCTCGCGGTAGTGCACCGTCATCTCCGGGCTGGGACTGGCCAGCAGCGTCCAGTTGCGCGCCCCGTGGTCGAGGGTCTGCTCGATCCGCCCCTGGGTCAGCCCGGCGGCCCGCCAGGCGGAGAACCCCATCGTCTTGCCCGGGTTGCCGTGGAAGGTCTGCAGCAGGTCCTGGCCCGGACGACGGCGGAACCAGCGCTCCATCTCGATGTTGGTCACCAGCCAGCGGGCCGTGGCCAGGGTGCGGTACCACTCCCGGCTGCGCAGCAGCACCGGCTCGGCCCCCTCGGGCAGCGGAACGTCGAGACGCTCCACCAGCCACCGGGTCCGGATCTCCGGGTGGGTACGGCGCAGCGCGTCGTGGATCGCCAGCGGGCTGTCGGTGGGGCGTTGGCCGGCGTACGCCTGGAAGTAGGCGAGGTCCGGCTCGATCGGGCCGGGTGCCCGCTCGTCGGCGTACCAGCGCTGCAGGAGCAGCTGGGCCCGCGGGCCGATCTCGTCGTCGCCGCGGGGGTCGTCGCGCACCGCCGGCTCCAGCGTCGCCGGATCCGCCACCGTGCCGCTGCGGGTGACGCCGCGGACGGTGAGCTCGACGGTGAGCTCCCCGGTCGCGGGGAGGCCGGTCAGGTCGAGGCTCAGCCAGGCGTGGTCGTGGTCGTGCTCGGCCTCGGCTGCGATCTTCGTGGCGGTCGGGGTGCTGGTGGACGCAACGGGCACCTCGCGGCCGGCGTACGACGCCCGCACCCGGGGTGGCTCGTCGGTCGACACACCGCGGATGAAGCCGACGAGCTCGAGCCGATCGGGCGTCCGG
This sequence comes from Nocardioides marmorisolisilvae, assembly GCF_031656915.1. Taxonomy (NCBI): domain Bacteria; kingdom Bacillati; phylum Actinomycetota; class Actinomycetes; order Propionibacteriales; family Nocardioidaceae; genus Nocardioides; species Nocardioides terrisoli. The sequence continues at coordinate 2,570,631 of NZ_CP134227.1, forward strand.
CGTACCGGGAGCAGCGCAAGCGGCGTCTCGGCGCGACCCAGGCGGCGTGCGGCGTCCGGCACCCCCTCGACCCCGAGGTCGGCGAGGACCTGACCGTCGCGGACGTCGGTGGCGATGTCGTCGGGTGCCCGCCAGCGTCGGAGCACCAGCGCGGTGACCCGGTCGCGGGCGCCGACCGCAACCAGCCAGGCAAAGATCCGCGACTCGGCGCGCACCAGCTCCTCGGGCTCTGCGGCTTCCTCTCCCAGCCGGGCGAGCAGTGTCGCGGCGAGCTGCTGCAGCTGGGTCCACTGGTCGTCATCGAGCCGCTCGACGTCTTGGAGCAGCGCCGGCAGCCGGTGGTCGAGGACCGCCGCGGTCCATCCGGACGAGGCTCGCGTGGCCGCGGACTCGACGGCGGCCAGCCAGGCGTCCGCTTCGAGCGACCAGCGCCGCAGGTGCCCGAAGGGCAGCCCGAGGGCACGGTCACGGTCCTCGTGGGTCACCGCGTCGATCAGCCCGCAGCCACCGGCGGCATCGAGCGCGGCGAGCGCGGCGTCGCCGAACCGCCCGTGACCCGGGTCGAAGCCGACCCCGCTGGCCCGCCAGCGGGACAGGTCGAGCAGTCGGTCGCCGGCTCCGGGCTCGACGCCCGCAGCGCGGCTGAAGGCAGCATCTCGCCAGCCGCTGCCGCGGACCGACCGTCCGGCGGCACTCGCCCAGCCGGTGCCGCGCAGCGCCCGGACCAGCAGCGCCGTCGAGTGCCAGGGCAGGGTGTCCGACGCCTCGAGGAGCCGGGCGTACCGGCCGCCGGCCTGCCGGAGGGCGTCGTTGCGGGCGGTCGCGAGGTCGGGTACGTCGGTCCCCTCGCCCCATCGCGCCACACTCACCCGGCTCGCGGGGTAGGTCTGCCGGCGTACCGACACCAAGGCGTCGTCGAGGAAGGGCTCCTGGCCCGGCCCGACGGTGACGACGTGCGTCACGAGCCCGGCTGGCCTCGCCTCCCACTGCCGTCGGAGCCGCTGCCGCGCCCGGGCGCCGATCGTCGAGGAGTGCTCCGTCAGCCGAGCAGCCCCTTCTGGTCGAGGTAGGCCTTGGCCACGTCGGCCGGCTTCTTGCGCTGGTTGCCGATCTCGCCGTTCATCCGCACCAGGTCGTTGGTGGTGAGCACGGCCATCAGCCCGTCGAGGGTGTTGCGCACGTCGGGGTGCGCGGCCAGGAACTTCGCGCTGACCGCCGGGATCAGGTTCTGCGCCGGCTGGACGTGCTTGTCGTCAGGAAGCAACTGCAGGCCCTGGGACGAGAGCGACCCGTCGGTGGTGCTGGTCTCGCCGAGCTGCGACTCGCCCTTGATCACCGACTGGTAGGTCTGGTCGCTGGCGTAGCCCAGCGGCAGCACCTTCTTGATCTTGATGCCGTAGACGTTCTCCAGGCCGCCGGCACAGTCCGTGCGGCCCTTGCAGTCCGGAGCTGCTGCCAGGGTCACCGCAGTGCCGTGTAGCGAGGAGAGGTTGGTCAGGTGGTGGGCGGCGGCGTACTTCTTGGTGGTGAAGAACGCGTTGGCGTCGGTGGCGTTGGACGGCTTGAGCAGGACGATGCCCTTGGGCTTCGCCAGCCCCTGCGCGGCCTTGAGGGTGGTCTGCACGTCGGGCGAGGACACCGGCTTGGCGTTGGAGCCCTTCGCCTGGGTGTTCAGGTAGTCGGCGATGCCGCCGAGGTACTCAGGCACGATCTGGACCGTGCCCGGGAACTGGCCCTTGGCCATGTAGACGTCGCGGGTGCCGACCAGCTTCACGGTCACGTGGTAGCCGTCGTGCTCGAGCAGCTGCTGGTACATGTCGGCCATCAACGTGGCCTCGGGGAAGTTCTGGCCCGAGATGGTCAGGCTGCCCTTGTCGCCCGAGGACGACGACGAGGGTCCGCCACAGGCGGCGACCAGGGCGAGGCCACCCACCATGGCGGCACTGACGAGGATTCGGCGAGCGAGCATGGAAACCACCTTCTGTGTCCCGCGACCGGCGGGGCCGCGCGTGTCAGGTCGTCCGGCGTCGCCGCCGAAGCTTCGCCAACCTTGTCACCTGTCGCCGACAGCTTCAAGGGGCGCCGGCCCTGGCACCGGGCCGGCCGCTGCGGTACGTCGAGCCGGGTCGACCGCGCGCTGCGCCAGTGCGGCGATCAGCTCGAGCAGCAGCGCGACCGCAGCCACCACGATCGCGCCGGCGAAGCCCTCGCCGTAGTTGGAGTGGTAGAAGCCGTCGGTGATGATCCGGCCCAGCCCCGGACCGGCGACCAGCGCGGCGATCGTGGCGGTCGCCCACACCTGCACCAGCGCCAACCGGACTCCGGCGACGATCAGCGGAGCCGCCAGCGGCAGCTCGACGCGTCGAAACCTCTGTGGGCCGGTCATCCCCATGCCGCTCGCGGCGTCGAGGACGTCGGCCGGCACCTCGCGCATCGCCACGTAGGCGTTGGTGATGATCGGTGGCAGCGCGAACAGCACCAACGCGATCAGCGTCGCGAGCCCGGCCCTGCCGTAGGGGCCGAGCACGCCCGTCCCGGCCGGCCCCACGCTGAGCAGCACCAGCACAGCGAAGGTCGGCACGGCGCGGCCGATGTTGGAGACGTTGACGGCCAGCATGCCGCCCCTGCCCAGGTGGCCGAGCCACAGCGCGATCGGCAGGCCGACGAGCACGGCGAGCGCCAGGGCGGTGAAGGTGAGCAGCAGCTGCTGGCCGAGCAGCGCGGTGATGCCCTGCGATCCGTGCCAGTTGGCCGCATCGGCCAGGTAGTGCCAGGCGTCGGTCAGCACATCGTCACCCTGCCTTCAGCCTGGTCCACGGGGTCAGCAGCCGCTGGGTCAGGACCAGCGCCCCGTCGAGCGCGAAGGCGAGCAGCACGCAGATCACCGAGGCCGCCAGGATCTCGGCCTTGAAGTTCGTGGAGACCCCGTCGAAGAGCAGGTTGCCCAGGCCGCCGTACGCGACGATCGCGCCGACCGTGGTCAGGGCGACCGTGGAGACCGTCGCGATCCGCAGGCCGGCGATCACCACCGGCAGCGCCAGGGGGAACTCGACGCGGAACAGCAGCCGGATCGGCGAGAAGCCGAGCCCCACCGCCGACTCGCGCACGTCCGTGGGCACCGCGCGCAGTCCTTCGAGGGTGTTGCGCACCAGGATCGTGAGCGAGTAGAGCGCCAGCCCGACGACCACCGTCGTCGGGGACAGCCCCGTGAGCGGCACGATCAGGGGGAACAGCGCCAGGGAAGGGATGGTGTAGATGCCGGTGGTGACCGCCAGGATCGATGACTCCAGCCGGTGGTAGCGCCGGGCGAGCAGGGCCAGCGGCACCGCGACGAGGAACCCCACCGCCACCGAGACCAGCGTGATCCACAGGTGCTGGAGAGTGGCCGACCACAGCTCGTGCCGGTAGTCGGAGAGGTACGCCGGGCACCACCAGTCGTTGACCGCGCGGGTGTAGCACGATTGCGCAGCCGTCACCGCCTCGGGCACCAGTAGGGTCACGACATGGACGCTACCGAAGAGCCGATGATTCGGCTCGAAGGCGTGGGCAAGACTTATCCGGACGGCACCGTCGCCGTCGGGGAGCTCGACCTCGACGTGCCTCGGGGCGCGATCGTCTGCCTGGTCGGTCCCTCGGGATGCGGCAAGTCGACCACGTTGCGGATGGTCAACCGGCTGATCGAGCCGACCAGCGGGCGGATCTTCCTCGACGGCGAGGACGTCACCCACATCGACCCGGTGCAGCTGCGTCGCGGGATCGGCTACGTGATCCAGCAGGTAGGGCTGTTCCCGCACCAGAAGGTGCTGCCCAACGTGATGACCGTGCCCAAGCTCCTCGGCGAGCCCGACCGGGTCGCACGCGAGCGGGCGTCGGAGCTGATGGAGCTGGTCGGCCTGCCGGTCGCCGAGTTCGGCGACAAGTACCCCGACCAGCTCTCCGGCGGCCAGCGGCAGCGGGTCGGGGTTGCCCGGGCTCTGGCGGCGAACCCTCCGGTGCTGCTGATGGACGAGCCGTTCGGCGCCGTCGACCCGATCGTGCGACTGCGGCTTCAAGACGAGTTCCTCCGGCTGCAGCGCGAGCTGGGCAAGACGGTCATGTTCGTCACCCACGACATCGAGGAGGCGGTCCGGCTGGGCGACCTGGTCGCGGTGTTCGCCGCCGGCGGCCGGCTGGCCCAGTACGCCACCCCGGCGGAGGTGCTCGGCGCACCCGCCGACGACTTCGTCGCCGAGTTCGTCGGCGAGAGCCGCGGCCTGCGGCGGATGGCCGTGACCCCCATCGATCCTGCCCACCTCGAGACGCTGGACGGGATCACCGCCGCGGACCTGGGCGGCACCATCGACGTCTCCTCCTCGCTCGGAGACGCGATGTCGATGATGATGCGGGAGGACAAGCCCACGGTCGGGGTCACCGACCGGGCCCGCATCCTCGGCGTTCTCACCCCGAACGGCGTGCACGCGATGCTGCGCGCCTCGGTCAACGACCAGGTCTGAACCACCGCGGGCCCGCTCGGGCGCGGGCCGACGGGCTGTGCCTGGGGCGACCAAGGTCCGCGATGTGACAGCATCGACGGACTCCGTGCCACTCGGGGCTCGGAGAGGACGAGAGGACCACTGGCGTGCCTGACCCCATCAGTGCCGACACCACCGACATCGAACCAACCCTGCTCGATCCGCACGGGCCGGCACTGCGGCAGGTCAAGGGCTGGTTCCGGCTCGCGGACCGCCGACTGTTCGAGTGGTTCCTCGAGCGCCAGCAGGCTCGCGGCCAGCACGGCGAGCTGGTCGAGGTGGGTGCCTTCGAGGGCAAGAGCGCGATCCTCATCGGCGCGTACCTCGGCGAGGGCGAGACACTGACGGTGGTCGACCTCTTCGAGCGCTCGGCCGGCGACGACGCCAACAGCCAGGAGAACCAGCGGTCCTACAAGAACCTCACCCAACAGGCCTTCGAGAGCAACTACCTGAAGTTCCATGCCGAGCTTCCGACGGTCCACGCCGGGCCGTCCAGCGACGTGGCCGATCTGGTCACCCCGGGCAGCGTCCGCTTCCTGCACATCGACGCCTCGCACCTCTACGCCCACGTCGCCGTCGACATCGACATCGCCCGCACCCTGCTCCAGCCGGACGGCGTCGTGGTGCTGGATGACTACCGCTCCGCCCATACGCCGGGTGTCGCCGCCGCGGTGTGGGAGGGCGTGCTCAACAAGGGGATGCGCCCGATCTGCGTGAGCAAGTCGAAGATGTACGCCACCTGGTCGGACCCCACCGAGGTCCAGGACGACCTGATCGCCTGGCTCTCGAAGCGTCCGCGAACGACGGTCCGCATCGAGGAGATCGCCGGGCGGCGCGTCGTACGCTGCGTGCTCCGGCCGCGTCGGCCGGCAGGCCAGCGCCGCGGTCGGGCGCCGCAGGCCGCGACCCCGACCTCCGCCCTGGGGCGGCTGCGGCTCAGGCTGACTGGATCTTCTCGGCGGTAGTCCGCGCGGTCTTGCGAGTCACCGACTCGTCGAACGCGACCAGGTCGGCCACGGACGCCTCGCCGCCCTCGCCCTCCCAGATCGCGAGGGCGTCGGCCTCCTCGGCCTCCCGGCGGGCGATCTCGGCCTCCAGGGCCGCGACCTTCGTCTGGGTCTCCTCGAGACGCTGGTTGGACTGGGACAGCCCGCTCTCGGCGGACGCCGCCCGGCGTTGCTCGGCGACGAGCAGCCCCTGCAGCTCGCGCATCGTCATCTGCGACTCGGCGAGTCGCTCGGTCATCGCGGTGGTGAACTCGGCGTGCTCGGCGGCACGCTGGGAGAACAGGGTCCGGTAGGCCGTCGCCGCCGCGACGCGGTCTGCCGCGTTCTCACGGCGCGACTGGAGAACCTCGGTCCACATCATCCGCAGTGCCGCCCAGCCGAGCACGATCGCGGCCACGGCGGCGATCGACAGGATCAGCGCGGACTGGGTGGGCAGGGCGAGCACCACCAGCACGGTCGCGACGCCGAGCAGGGTCACCGAGACGGTGACGCGGACACTTCGCTGCCGACGACGAGAGGCTGACCGGATTGCCATGTCCGCCAGCGTAGGCCGCTACTTCTCGTGGTCGCGCACACGACACGCCTGCTCGAGGAGCAGCGACGCGACCATCACCAGGATCCCGCCGCAACCGGCCACCACCGAATGCCACAGCTGGGCGTTCGCGCCCGAGGAGTCCGTGACGCCGAGGTGCGCCAAGGCGAAGCCGAAGTAGCCGCCGGCGATGCCCGCACCCACCAGCGCGCAGGTCTTGCCCAGCACGAGCCGGTTCACCGCGCGGTGCGGCTCCAGCCGGATGCCGTCCCGGCGGGTCCGCCAGGTGTGGTACGCCGCACCGCCGATCACCGCGGCGATGAAGAACACGATGCCGATGGACAGCCAGGTGACCTCCGGCTCGGCCCTGCCCATCCGGATCGCCAGGGCACGCAGTCCCCAGCCTGCGACCAGCCCGATCGCGCCGAAGACGCACAGCGGACCGGGCCCGGTCAACCCGACCGTGCCACGCCCGTTGCCGTTGCCGTTGTGGTCGTCCGGGGGCCGGTCCTCGCCCGGGGCCGTCATCGCCCGTGGCTCACTGCAGCGTGAGCTCGATGTCGTCGCGCCGGGAGATCCCGGCCGTGCCGGCCTTCTCCAGCAGGTCGGCGACGGCACCGACCCCGGGGATCTCGGCGTCGGGCTCGACGTCGTGCCACGGCGCCAGCACGAAGGCGCGCTCACCGGCGCGCGGGTGCGGCAACACCAGCCGGTCGTCGTCGGCCCGGCGGTCGCCGACCACGATCAGGTCCACGTCGAGGGTCCGGGGTCCGTGTTCCTCGGTCCGCTCGCGGCCGTAGGCGGCCTCGATGGCCAGCGCCCGGTCGAGCAGGGTCGGCGCCGACAGCGAGGTGTCCAGCAGCACCACGGCGTTGAGGAAGTCCCGGGAGCCCTCGGGGGCGTCCACCGGGGCGGTCTCGTAGACCGGGGAGATGTCGGTGACCCACACCTCGGGAGTGTCGGCGAGGGAGTCGACCGCGCCCTGCAGGTTGACCCGGCGGTCACCGAGGTTGGACCCGATGGACAGCACCGCACGGCGGATCGGGTGCATCTCGCCGGTGAGGGTGTCGGTGTCGATGATGTTCGGGTTCGGGGACTCGGTCACTGTCTGCTCCGGTTGATCGTGAGGGTGACGTCGCTGAACGTCGCCTCAATCGGCGCGTGCGGTTTGTGCACGGTCACTTCCACCCATTCGACTTTCTCGCGAGCCAGGCACACATCGGCGATCCGCTGTGCCAGGGTCTCGATCAGGTCGACCGGGTCCTGCTCTGCTGCCAACTTCGCATCCGCCACGAGACTTCCGTAGTCCACGGTCTCGGACAAGTCGTCGGTCGCCGCTGCTGCGGCGGTGTCCACTCCCAGGACGAGGTCGAGCACGAAGATCTGTCCCTCACGCCGCTCGAACTCGAACACGCCGTGGTGGGCGAGGACCTCGATCCCACGCACCGCCAGCCGGTCACTCATCGGAGTCCCCGCGGAGACGCGAGCGCCAGCAAGGGTCTTGGTGGGGTGATTCATCGCCCTCGACCCTACCCGTGACGGATGTGGGCCCCGACGCGGGAGTGACCCCGACCCCGCCCGTCCCGTCGGGCCTGTCCAGCGGGGCCAGCCCTCGCCATCGACAGACCACCTTGATCGCGTCGACACTCGCCCGCGCCTCGTGCACGCGGACGGCCCAGACCCCGCTCAGCGCAGCCAGGGTGGTCAGCGCGACATTGGCGTCCTCGCGGTCCAGCACGGGTCTGGGGCGGCCGTCGGGCCCCGCGAGCAGGCTGCCCAGGAACGACTTGCGTGAAGAGCCCACCAGCACCGGAAGGCCGAGGTCGAGCTTGTCGAGATGACGCAGCAGGGTCCAGTTGTGCTCGGCGGTCTTGGCGAACCCGAGTCCGGGGTCGACGGCGATCCGGTCCACGGCGACCCCGGCCGACACCGCGGCGTCGACGCGCGCGGAGAGCTCGTCGCGCACCGCGGCCACCACCCCGCCCGCCGTCTCGTCGTACGACGCACGCTGGTTCATCACGTCCGAGTGACCGCGCCAGTGCATCGCGACGTACACCGCGCCTGCGTCGGCGACCACGCGGAGGATGTCCGGGTCGGCGAGCCCTCCCGAGACGTCGTTGACCACCACCGCTCCCGCAGCGAGCGCTGCCTCGGCGACCTCGGCGCGCATGGTGTCCACCGACATCCGGACCCCGTGGCCGGCCAGCCCCTCGATGACGGGCAGTACCCGATCGAGCTCCTCGGCCACCAGCGGCCGGGTCGCCCCGGGGCGGGTCGACTCGCCGCCGATGTCGACCAGGTCGGCGCCCTCCCGGATCAGCGAGAGGGCGTGCTCGATCGCCAGATCCGGAGCGACGAAGCGGCCACCATCCGAGAACGAGTCGGGGGTGACGTTGACGACCCCCATCACCAGCGGCCGCTGCAGCAGCGGCAGGCCGGTGACGTGGCGGGCCGGGAGCACCCCGGGACGGTGCGCCGCGCCGGTCATCTCGCCGCGTTGATCAGCGACATCGCCTCGGCGCGCGTCGCCGGGTTGCGCATCGCGCCCCGCACTGCCGAGGTGATCGTCCGGGCGCCGGCCTTGCGCACCCCGCGCATGGTCATGCAGAGGTGCTCGGCGTCGACCACCACGATCACACCGCGCGGGTCGAGGAGGTCGACAAGGGCCTCCGCGACCTGGGTGGTCAGCCGCTCCTGCACCTGGGGGCGCTTGGCGAAGACGTCCACCAACCTGGCCAACTTGGACAGCCCGGTGATCTTGCCGTCGGTGCTGGGGATGTAGCCGACGTGCGCCACTCCGGTGAACGGCACCAGGTGGTGCTCGCACATCGACCACAGCTCGATGTCGCGGACCAGCACCATCTCGTCGTGACCAAGGTCGAAGGTGGTGGTGAGCACGTCGCTGGGCTGCTGGCGCAGCCCGCTGGTCAGCTCGGCGTACGCTCTCGCAACGCGGGCAGGTGTGTCGCGCAGACCCTCGCGCTCGGGGTCCTCACCGATCGCGATCAGCAGCTCTCGTACGGCGGCCTCGGCGCGACCGTGGTCGAAGTCGGCCACGGCACCCCCGTCGTGCGCAATGGGGTCCGGACTCATCCGCGGCTCCCGTCAGTCCTGGCCGGGCTCTGCCCGCGGCCCGACGCCGGGGTCGCCGTGGACGTCACCGCCGCCTCCGGGCGGGGTGAGGATCGCGCCGCTGTCGGACGCCGGCTTGGTGCCGTTGACGCGGACGCGGTCGCGGACCTCCTGGGGGATGTCGACGGGCGGGATCTCCGAAGGGTTGCGGGTGGGCGAGCCGGTCCACGCCGGACGCGCGGGGCGACGCCGCAGCGGCTCGAAGATCTCCGCGACCTCCGCCTTGTCGAGAGTCTCCCGGTCGACGAGGGCGAGCACCAGCGAGTCGAGGACGTCGCGGTTCTCCTCGAGGATGTCGAAGGCCTCCTGGTGGGCGTTGGCGAGGAACCGCTTGGTCTCCTCGTCGACGACCGCGGCGACCTCCTCGGAGTAGTTCCGGGTGTGCCCGAAGTCACGGCCCAGGAACGGCTCGGCGTTGTTCTCGCCGAGCTGGATGGCGCCGAGACGCTCGGTCATGCCGTACTGCGTGACCATCGCCCGGGCCAGGTTGGTGGCCTTCTCGATGTCGTTCCCGGCGCCGGTCGTCGGGTCGTGGAAGACCATCTCCTCGGCAGCCCGGCCACCGAGCATGTAGGCCAGCTGGTCGAGCATCTGGGAACGGGTCTGGGAGTACTTGTCCTCGTCGGGCAGCACCATCGTGTAGCCCAGCGCCCGGCCACGCGGGAGGATGGTGATCTTGTGCACCGGGTCGGTGCCCGGCAGCGCCGCGGCCACCAGGGCGTGGCCGCCCTCGTGGTAGGCCGTGATGAGCTTCTCCTTCTCGCTCATCAGCCGGGTGCGCTTCTGCGGGCCGGCGATCACCCGGTCGATGGCCTCGTCGAGGGACTCGTTGGTGATCAGCTTCTGGTTGTTGCGGGCGGTGAGCAGCGCAGCCTCGTTGAGCACGTTGGCCAGGTCGGCGCCGGTGAAGCCGGGGGTACGGCGTGCGACCGAGAGCAGGTCGACGTCGGCGGCCATCGGCTTGCCGCGGGCGTGCACCTTCAGGATCTGCTCACGACCGTTGAGGTCGGGCGGATCCACCGAGATCTGCCGGTCGAAGCGCCCCGGGCGCAGCAGCGCCGGGTCGAGGATGTCCGGACGGTTGGTGGCCGCGATCAGGATGACCCCGCCGCGGACATCGAAGCCGTCCATCTCGACGAGCAGCTGGTTCAGGGTCTGCTCGCGCTCATCGTGGCCGCCGCCCATGCCCGCGCCACGGTGTCGTCCGACGGCGTCGATCTCGTCGATGAAGACGATCGCGGGGGCGTTCTCCTTGGCCTGCTCGAAGAGATCGCGGACCCGGCTGGCGCCAACACCGACGAACATCTCGACGAAGTCCGAGCCGGAGATCGAGTAGAACGGCACACCCGCCTCGCCGGCCACCGCACGGGCCAGCAGCGTCTTGCCGGTGCCGGGGTTGCCGTAGAGCAGCACACCCTTGGGGATCTTCGCGCCGACCGCCTGGAACTTGGCGGGCTCCTGGAGGAACTCCTTGATCTCCCCGAGCTCCTCGATCGCCTCCTCGCAGCCGGCGACATCGGCGAAGGTGGTCTTCGGCATGTCCTTGCTGATCAGCTTCGCCTTGGACTTGGCGAACTGCATGACCCGGCCCCCGCCGCCCTGGACCTGGTTCATCAAGAACATGAACAGCAGCACGATGAAGACGAACGGCAGCAGCGTGGCCAGGATCGAGCCGATCAGGCTGGGCTTGGAGACCTTGCTGTTGTACTTCTGGATCTGGCCGGCGTCGACGGCCTTCTGCACCTTGTTGACCAGCTCGACCTGCTGGCCGTCGACCCAGGTGGCGATCTCCTTCTTGCCGTTGTCGAGGGTGGCCTGCATCTGCTGGTCACCACCGCCGACGAAGGTGATCTCCTTGATGGAGCCGTCGTTGATGTGCTGGACCATCGTGGCGGTGCTGACCTGGGTGTAGCCACCGTTGGGCACGAGGTACTGGAGGGCAAGGAGGACACCGATGAGGGCGATGACCGCCCACAACCAGGGTCCGCGAAGAATTCGTCTCACGTCGATCTGCCGGGGCGTCGACCCCGTCCTCCTGCCACCATGCCTCGGACTGAACTAGTGACGCTACACGTCACCGACAACGCGCAGAGACCGCTGGACGGTTCCCACGAGATCCATTGTCCCGCGTGGGGCGCACGGACACCAACCCGGTCCACGGCGGCGTGCGGGACGCGGCCCAGGGCTCACCCCGCCCAGCAGGCGATCACTGCCGCGGCGACGCCGTACGCCGCGCCGGTACGGCTGATTCCGGGAGGCAGGTCGGCCCGCGGCACTCCGTGGGCGTCGACCCAGAGGGCCTTGTGGTCCTTGAGGAAGGCGACGTCGCCGCTGCCGGTCTCGAAGGCGGGGAACCCGAAGCTCTGGAGTCCGCGGATCGGCCGCGTCCCGGGAAGGCGGGCGCGCAACTGGTCGAACCAGGCCCGGCCCGGTACCGCTCGGTCGAGGTCGCGCACGACCAGCCGCAGGGTGCCGCCCGGCACCCGGTAGGTGCAGCGATAGGTACCGTCGGCACCATCACTGGTCCAGTGGCTCGTCCTCGCCGGTGGCGTGGCGAGTGCGAGGGTGCGTTGCACGGAAGCGGCGGTGTCGTCGCTGCAGGTCATCCTCGCCGCGGAGGACGCGCCCGCGGTGGCGCCCGGCGTCGCGGTCGGCGCGCCGGTCGCCGCGCGCATCGTCGAGTCCTTCATCAGCGTCCCGTCGGGCATCGTGTGCACCGCCCCGGGGTCAGCCGCAACGGTCCCGGCCTGGCCGCTCGCGCCGCACGCAGCCACCAGTGGCGTCACAGCGAGCAGGGCAGCCGCGCCCAGCATGATCCTCGGGCTCGGGTGGAGGCCGCCGAGCCGGGCTCTGGGGCGGTCACTGCTCCGGTCACCTGTCCACATCCGGCCGTTCCCCTCATTGTCGACGACGTTCGTGTGAGGTGTTCGGAGCCGAGCCCGCACCGGTTTGGAACCGTCGTCGGCAGCCACGGCGCCGATCGACCAATCCTATCGCGTTCCCGTGCCGAACCTCACATGACCGAGTTCGGCACCCCGGTGCAGAAACGTCCGGGACGCATGGACACGCCACATCAAGAGATCCGAGGTAGTCATGCACAAGGCACTACGCGCACTGATCCCACTCGCTGCGGCCGCGCCGCTGGCCTTCGCCGCGCCGGCCATGGCCAGCGGTTCGACGTACCAGGCCACGCTCGACCCCCTCAACGGCTCCGGCGGCTCGGGCATGGTCACGATCGCGCTGCACGGCAGCTCGGCGACCGTGACCGAGAGCTGGAGCGGGCTGGCCAGCACGTTCGGCGGCAGCCCCTACCCGCACGTGCAGCACATCCACATCGACGGCCAGGGCCAGTGCCCGACGCCCTCAGCGGACAAGAACGGTGACGGCATCGTCGACACCCAGGAGGGCGCCCCGGCGTACGGCGCGATCGGGACCACCCTGTCGGAGAAGGGCGACACCTCGCCGGCCGCGGGCACCAACATCAAGATCGCGCCGGCGGGCAGCAGCACCAGCTACCACCGCACCATCCGCCTGGATCCCAAGACGCTGTCGTCGCTGCAGAACGACACCGCCGTCGTGGTCGTGCACGGGCTGGACCCGTCCACGCTGAGCAAGAAGGCCCAGGGAGAGAAGAGCAACCTGGTGCCGAGTCTGCCCCTGGCCGCCACGTCGCCGGCGCTGTGCGGTGCGCTCCACGCCATGCCCTCGGGCGGCGTCGCCACCGGAACCGGTTCGACGGCCGGGATCGAGGACGGCGGTGTCCTCGGCCTCGGGGGCGGGCTGTTGCTCGGTGGGGCCGGGATCGCCCTGTACGGCGTGCGTCGTCGGCAGGCCGTCAAGGCCTGAGTCGACCACCTCCGGAAGGCAGGTAACCAGTGACGGACCAGATGCCGGGGGGCGCGACCCGCGGCCGCCGAGGCGTGCTCCTCCTCGCCTCGGTGGTCGCGGTGATCGGGGTCATCCTGATCGTCGTGGGCGTGCGTGCGCAACAGCGCGCCCCGCACCCCCACGACGCGGGGCGGATCCAGCCCGACCCTCCGGCGACTGGCCATCCGGCCACCGGCAGCGGGTCATCGGGCTCGTCCACGCCGCGCCGCGGACGCGGCCCGTTGGGACCGTCTCGCCCGGTGCGCATTCAGATCCCCGCGATCGGCGTGAACACGCCGGTCAACCCGATCGGGCTGGCGCCCGACGGCACCCTCGCCGTACCCCAGCCGGGTCCGCACCTGAACCAGGCGGCCTGGTTCAAGAACTCCCCGACGCCCGGACAGCCCGGACCCGCGATCATCGAGGGCCACGTCGACAGCGTCCAGGGCGTGTCGGTGTTCTTCAGGCTCGGCGCGATCAAGCCTGGCGACACGATCCAGGTCCGCCGCGCCGACGGCGTCCGGGTGACCTTCACCGTGAACGCGGTCCGCGACTTCAAGAAGGCCAGCTTCCCCACCAAGGTCGTGTACGGAGGCGACCTGTCGACGCCGCAGCTGCGATTGATCACCTGCAGCGACTTCGACGAGTCCCTCCACCACCACGTGGGCAACGAGGTGGTCTTCTCCCATCTGACCCACGTGGACCGACCCTCCGGGAGGTCCCGATGAAGCCGAAGCTCACTCGGATCACACCCGCTGCAGCCGCGGGGCTGCTCGCCTGAGCTTCACCCATCAGCGCACGGCACCGGGGCACGAGGCCTCAGGAGTAGACGTGCGGCGCGAGCGTGCCGATGTCGCGCAGGTTGCGGTAGCGCTCCTTGTAATCCAGCCCGTAGCCGACGACGAACTCGTTCGGGATGTCCCAGCCGACGTACCTGACCTCGACCGGCATCTGCAGCGCCTCCGGCTTGCGCAGCAGGGTGCATATCTCGACCGACGCCGGGTTCCGCGAGGCCAGGTTGGAGGTGAGCCACGACAGCGTCAGGCCGGTGTCGATGATCTCGTCGACGATCAGCACGTGCCGGCCGGTGATGTCGGTGTCGAGGTCCTTGAGGATCCGCACCACACCGGAGGACTTGGTGCCCGAGCCGTAGGACGAGATCGCCATCCAGTCCATCTCGACGTGCCGATGGAAGCTGCGGGCGAGGTCCGCCATCACCATCACCGCCCCACGGAGGATGCCGACGATCAACACGTCGCGGCCGTCGTAGTCCGACTCGATCACGGCAGCCAGCTCGGCCAGCTTGTCGTGGATCTGCTTCTCGGTGAAGAGGACGTTGACCAGGTCGCCCTCGACGTCGGCTTCATCCATGGCCGCAAGACTGCCACAGGGATGATCCGGGCCGGTCGCCGCGTTGGGCAACACATGCGCCTCTCGGTCCTCGACCTCGTCCCCGTGCGATCCGACCAGTCCACCGGCGACGCGCTGACGGCGACCCGTCGGCTCGCGCGCACGGCCGACGAGCTCGGGTTCCACCGCTACTGGCTCGCCGAGCACCACAACATGCCGGCGGTGGCGGCGACCAACCCGCCCGTGCTCATCTCGATGGTCGCGGCGGCCACCGAGCGGATCCGGGTCGGCTCCGGCGGCGTGATGCTGCCCAACCACGCCCCGTTGGTGGTCGCCGAGCAGTTCGCGCTGCTCGAGGCGGCCTTCCCGGGCCGGATCGACCTCGGCATCGGCCGCGCCCCGGGCAGTGACCCTGTCACCTCGTGGGCGCTGCGGCACGGCGCCGGCGGAGTCGACGACCAGGCCGTCGCGCGCTTCCCGGAGTACGTCGACAACGTCGTGGCGATGATGGGTCCCGAGGGTGTCGGCCTGCAGTTGCAGGGACGGACCCATCCGCTGCGGGCCACCCCGCATGCGGTCGGGCGCCCGCCGGTATGGCTGCTGGGATCCTCGGACTACTCGGCCCGGCTGGCGGCCGAGCGCGGACTTCCCTACGTCTTCGCGCACCACTTCTCCGGGCAGGGCACCGCCGAGGCGCTCGCGCTCTACCGCGAGGGCTACCGCCCGACCGAGGAGAACCCGACCCCGCGCACGTTCCTGACCGTCAACGCCTCCGTGGCCGAGTCGCCCGCGGAGGCGCTGCGGCTCGCACTGCCGCAGCTGCAGGCCATGGTGGCGCTGCGCACGGGCGGTCCGCTGCTCCCGCAGCGCCTCGTCGAGGATGCGGAGGCCGACCCGGTGCCGGCCACCCATCAAGGCCTGCTCGACGCGATGGCGCGACGGTGGGTGATCGGGTCTCCTGACGAGGCAGCCAAGGCGGTGCGGGAGCTCGCCTCGACGTACGACGTGGACGAGGTGATGGTGCATCCGGTCGCCGGCGCCCATACCGGCACCGCCGCCGATGCCTCACCTGCCCGCGAGGAGACCCTTCGGCTGCTGACCGCTGCCCTCTGACAGCTCGCCCGCTGCTCCGACGACTTTCCCATGTTAGGAACCCAAGAGTCGTCTTCCCACACGAGCTCTCCTGGGTGATGAGCGACCTTGACCTCTTAACCTGGGAAAAGTCACGTTCGACGGAAGCGGAGCGTCTCGCCCTCGGCGTACGCCGTGACGAACCCGGGCAGCTGGACCTCCTTGCCGCTGGTGCCGACGAGCCGGAGCATCGCGAGCACGTGGGAGCGGGTGAGGTCGGACGGGGTCGCGCCCGCCTCGACCGCCGCGCGTCGGACCAGCCGGGAGCGGATCGCCTCACCGGCGCCGTCGACGGCGTCCAGGTCAATTCCGTCGTCGAGTCGGGCCCGCTGGTAGGCGTCGTCGACGAGCGGGTCGATGAGCTCGAGGTCCTCCCGCAGCTGCTCCGCCGTGCGGGCCAGCGCCGCGGCGATCCCCGGACCAAGCTCGCGCTCGAGCGTCGGCATCACCGTGTGCCGGATCCTGGACCGGACGAACCGCGGGTCCGCGTTGTGCGGGTCGGTCCACCACTCGATGCCCTGCGCGCGGCACGCCGCCTCGGTCTCGGCGCGGGTGAGGTCGAGAAGCGGCCGCGCGAACCCGACCCGGCTGCCCTGCTCGACGTACTGACGCCGCATCCCTTGTAGGGAGCGGGCGCCCGACCCGCGGGTGAGCCCGAGCAGGACGGTCTCGGCCTGGTCGTCGAGGGTGTGCCCGAGCAGGACCAGCCGGGCCTCGAAGTGCTCGGCGAGCTGTCCGAGCGCGGCGTACCTCGCCTCCCGCGCCCCGGCCTCGACGCCGCCCGTCCGGGCGTCGACGGTGACCCTGATCGACGCGGTCTCGTCGGCGCCGAGCAGGGCCATCTGGCTGACGACCTGCTCGGTGTGCCCCGCTGACCCGTCCTGCAGACCGTGGTCGACGGTGACGCCGACGACCCGCAGGGCAGCCTTGCGCGCCTCGAAGACGCAGCCGGCCAACAGGGCGAGCGAGTCCGCGCCGCCGGAGCAGGCGACGAGGACGGCCTCGCCCGGCTCGACCTTCAGGTAGGGGCGTATGGCGAGCCGCACGGCCGCCACGGCCGCCTGGGGGCCGGTCATCGCTATCCGTGGACGCGGCGCAGCCAGCTGTCCGGGTCGAGGATCTCCGCCTTCGAGGGGAGGTTCTCGGGCCCGGCCCACACCGCGTTGAAGCCGTCCATGCCGACCTTGTCGATCGCTGCGCGGACGAAGACCGCGCCGTCGCGGTACTGCGCCATCTTCTGGTCAAGGCCGAGCAGCCGGCGCAGCAGCCGGTCGAGGACGCCCACGCCCTTGCGCCGCTGGGTGAACTTGCGCCGGATGTCGGCCACGCTGGGGATCACCTCGGGGCCGACGCCGTCCATCACGACGTCGGCGTGCCCCTCGAGCAGGCTCATCACTCCGGTCACCCGCTCGATCACCTGCTTCTGCTCCGGGGAGGCGAAGAGGTCGATGAGGCTGCCTCCCTGTCCTGAGCCTGTCGAAGGGGCTTGTCCTGAGCCTGTCGAAGGGCGCTGTCCTGAGACCAGGTCGCCGACCCGCTTGACGAGCTCGCCCAGGAACTCGGTGGGGTCGGTCCTGATGCTGCCGACGATGTTGCCCATCTCGGCCTGCAGGTGGTCGCGCATCCACGGTACGGCGGTGAACTGCACGCGGTGGGTCTCCTCGTGCAAGCAGACCCACAGCCTGAAGTCGTGCGGGTCGACGCGCAGCTCGCGCTCGACGTGGACGACGTTCGGAGCCACCAGCAGCAGCCGACCACCGGCACCGCCGGCAGAGTAGAACGGATCGAACTGGCCGAGGACCTTGCCGGCCAGAAAGCCGAACATCGCCCCGAGCTCGACCCCGGTGACCCGTGAGCCGATGGCCGTGGCCAGCGCCGACGGTGCGCCCTTGCGCTCGGTCAGCTTGCCGAGCAGCGGCCCGATCACGGTTTCGAAGGCGTCGGCGTTGGCCTGGATCCAGCCAGGCCGGTCCACCACCAGGACCGGCGCGGTCACCTCCTCGGCGACCAGGCCGGTGAACTCGCGCACCAAGGGGGTGGACTGGACGGCGCCGGCACGCAGCTCGGCCACGCAGTCGGCCGCCTCCTGGGCGTCCACCTCGGGACCGTCACCCGCCAGCCGAGAGCCGATCCGCACCGCGAGGTCCCAGTCGATCATCCGCGGCGGGGTGTCGTTGTCCATGTTCGTGACCCTACGGGGTGGGCCTCGACGCGCCACAGTGGCAAGCACCGAGCGCGGCCGTGATCCGGTCCAGCGCTTGGCGGGCACCGAGCGTGTCCGCCACCGGCACCCGGTCGGTCAGCGCGGCGAAGATCAGCGGAGTCCCGTCGAGGTCCACCGCCACCCCGGCCAGACCGCTCACTCCGGTCAAGGTGCCGGTCTTGGCACGGACGCGGCCGAGCCCGGCGTGCGGGGCGGTGCGGTAGCGCCCGGCCAGCGAACCCGAGAACCCGGCGACGGGGAGTCCGGTGACCACGTCGCGCAGTCGCGGGTGGGCCGGGCTGGCCGCCGTACGGAACAGGGCGACGAGGGTCTGCGGACGGAGCCGGTCCTCGCGAGACAGCCCGCTGCCGTCGTGCATCCGGAGTCCGCGGGTGGGGATGCCGAGCCGGCCGAGCACCGTGCGGACGGCCGTGGTCCCTCCGGCGAAAGACCCGTCGTTTCGGATGGCGATCCCGACGTGGCGCAGCACTACCTCGGCGGCGTTGTTATCGCTGACGGTGAGCAGGCGCTGCACGATCTCGCCCAGCGGCGCACTCCGCACCGCGGCGATCCGGCGGCCGGCTGGCCGGGCCGTTCGAGGGGTCGGGGATCCGAGGACCTTCACCCCGGCCGCACGGAGCTGACCGGCGAACACCGCGGCCGCCGCAGCGGCGGGGTCGCTCACGTAATGGCCGGCGCCGTCCTCGGCCTCATCGACCCACAGCGCTGAGATCGGCGGCACCACGTCCTCGGGCAGGTACGTCGAGGGCCAGGCCGGGTTGACCGCCGGCCCGGTGAACAGCGACGCGTCGTAGCCCAGCCGCACCTTGCCGACGCCCTCCCGTCTGAGCGCCGCGGCGGTGCGGGCGGCCAGCTCGGCCGTGGTGGCCCGCTGCGGGTAGAGACCCTTGGCCCGCTTCGCCGTGCTGGCCAGGAACGGGTCGCCCCCACCGACCAGCACGATCCGGCGACTGCCGGGCACCTGGTCCACGGTGGTGCTGAACCGCCTCATCGGTCCGAGCACCTGGAGCGCCGCAGTGGAGGTGAGCAGCTTCATCGTCGATGCCGGGCGCACTGCGGAGTCCCCACGCCGGTAGACGATCGTGCCGTCGAGATCGGCGACCAGCACGTCGACCCTCTTGCCGAGTGCGTGGTCGGCGACGTACGGCGCCAGCGCGCGACGTACCGCCGCGGGGTTGAGCCGACCAGCCGATGCCACCGGCGCGACCCGGCGGGCGGCCGGCTGCTCCGCGAGCTGCAACCCGGCAGGCGGGCTGACCGCGCCGGGGTCGGTCCGGGGGTTCGGCTCGAGGCCGAGTCGGTCGCTCAGGTCCAACCGCCACTGGCCGACCGCCAGCAGGGCCACCGCGACCACGAGCACCACGACCAGTCGGCGCAGCCAGCGACGGCCGCGACGCCGTGCTGGGGTCACGGTGGGGTGGTCTTGCTCACGCTGCGGCAAGAACTCCCCCTTTCGATGCCCCGATCGGGGCCGATGTGCGCGAGACTGGGCGGCGGACTGGGCGAGGCGCCCAGCGATGATCTTGGCAAAGCATGGCGGATGCGCCGCAGAGAGGGGCCACGGCAGTGGAGTTCGACGTCCTGGTGGAGATCCCGAAGGGGAGCCGCAACAAGTACGAGGTCGACCACGAGTCGAACCGGATCCGCCTCGATCGCCACCTGTTCACCTCCACGATGTATCCCGCCGACTACGGCTACATCGAGGACACCCTCGGCCAGGACGGCGACCCGCTGGACGCACTCGTGCTGTTGCAGGAGCCCACCTTCCCCGGCTGCCTGATCAAGTGCCGCGCGATCGGCATGTTCCGGATGACCGACGAGGCGGGCGGCGATGACAAGGTGCTCTGCGTGCCCTCGACGGACCCGCGCCTGGAGCATCTGCGCGACATCAACCACCTGCCGAAGTTCGACCGGCTGGAGATCCAGCACTTCTTCGAGGTCTACAAGGACCTCGAGCCCGGCAAGTCGGTCGAGGGTGCCGAGTGGGTCGGCCGCACCGAGGCCGAGGCCGAGGTGGTGGCGTCGTTCAAGCGGCTCAAGGACCAGGGCGAGCACTGACCCATCCGCGTGCCGATCCATCCGCCGTACTGATCCATCCGCCGTACCTCACCCAGGAAGAGACACGTTCACACACCGACTCTCCTGTGTGAACATGACCCTTGGGTTCTGAACCTGGGAAAGTCAGCCCCGCACGCCCCGGAAGTAGCCGATCGCACCGGACAGCTCCATGGTGGTCTCGGTGAAGCCGGCCTCGGCGAGCCAGGAGAGTACGTCGGCGGGGGTGCCGCTGGGGCCGAGCAGGCCGGCCAGTTGACCGACGGCCATCACCGGCAGCGAGCGCGGATCGGCGCCGTGGAGCAGCGCACTGCCGGTGATCACGCCGCCGGGGGCGGTGACCCGGCCCAGCTCCAGCACGGCCCGGCGCGGGTCCAGGAAGCAGTGCAGCCCGGTGAAGCTCACCACCAGGTCGAACTCGCCGTCACCGAACTGCAGGTGCTGCACGTCGGCGACCACCGGCTCGACCTGGGCCGCCACACCACGCTCGGTCGCCGCCGCCATGGTGCGGTCGAGCATCAGCGCGGAGATGTCTGCGGCCACGTAGCGCAGCCCCTGGCCGGGCCGTAGGCCGCGCAGCGCGACGCCACCGCCGCACGGCACATCGAGTACGGCGGAGCCCGCCGGCTGTCGGCCGATCTCCGCTGCCGCGGCGTAGAGCCGACGCAGGTCCGAACCGATCCCGAGCCGCCACAGCAGGCCACCGGCTCCAGGATGCTCGACCGACCAGTCGTAGAAGTGTCCCCACAGCGGGTCCTGGTGCCATCCGCCCAACCCAGGCAGGCCCAACCGAGGCAGATCCACCCGAGGCAGGTCGAGCCTCGGGGGTCCCAGCCGGGACAGGCCCAGTCGCTCGCGCATCAGTAGCCGTCCCGCTCGAGGATCGCCGCGTGCAGCATCTCCGGCGGCACCCCGAACGCATCGACGAGATCCTCCGCGATCGGCCGCAGCTTGCGCAACAGATCGCCGACCTCGCGGGTGATCGCCTTGGCCCGCTGCGACGACAGCCGGCCGTGCTCCATCCACCAGCCCCGGTCCGCCTCGATCGTGGACAACGCGAAGAGGTCGCACAGCAGCTGCACCGCCACCCGGTTGTCGCCCTCCGGCATCGACCGCACCTTGTCGACGAATGCCTCGAGGACCATCCGCTCGGCGTGCGCCCAGGCGGCCGCGATCACGTGGTCCTGCGCCCGGCTGAACACCTCGGTCGGGTCCATCCCCTCGTCCATGCCTCGCTTGAGCCTCCGGGCGACGCCGGAGAGCTGGTGCTCCTCGCGCCAGCGGAACATCGCCAGGTGGTACTCAGAGTCGAGCAGGCCCGCCTCCTGGTCCCAGCCGTCGTCGCCTCCGGGAAGCACGTCCTTGATCCGTTCGAGCAGCTTGTGTACGGCGGTGCGCTCGACGACCGTCTCGACGGCGACCCCCGCGACGAACCTCACCATCCCGAGCTGGTCGAGGTCGTTGAAGCCGGAGGCGTAGTCGGTGAGCAGCCCCTTGGCGACCAGCTGCAGCAGGATGTGGTTGTCACCTTCGAAGGTGGTGAACACGTCGGTGTCCGAGCGCAGCGCGTCGAAGCGGTTCTCGGTGAGGTAGCCGGCGCCGCCACAGGCCTCCCGGCACTCCTGGATGACGCGGGTCGCGTGCCAGGTGCCCAGCGCCTTGGTGGCGGCGGCCCGGGACTCCAGGGAGCGGCGTCGCATCTCCAGCGCCTCGTCCTCCTGGTCCCGGTCGTCGCCGAGGTCGCCGGTGGCCGATGCCGCGGAGAACACCTCATGGAGCTCGCCGGCCAACACCTCCTGGGCGAAGTGCAGCGCGTAGGTGCGGGCGAGCAGCGGGAACAGCCGACGCTGGTGCATCCCGTAGTCGAGGAGCAGCTCCTCACGGTCACTGCCGGGCGCGCCGAACTGCCGCCGACGGTTCGCGTATGCGATGGCGACCGCGAGCGCCACCTTGCTGGCGTTGATGCCGGCGCCGCCGACGCACACCCGGCCCTGGACCAGGGTGCCGAGCATCGTGAAGAAGCGCCGGTCGGGGTTCTCGATCGGGGACGAGTAGACACCGCTCTCACTCACGCTCGCGTAGCGGTCGAGCAGGTTCTCCCGCGGCACCCGCACGTCGTCGAACCAGAGCCGTCCGTTGTCGACGCCGTTGAGACCGATCTTGGGTCCGTCGTCCTCGATGCGTACGCCGGGCAGCGTCCGGCCCTTGCCGTCCCGGATCGGGACCAGGAACGCGTGCACCCCCTCCGACTTGCCGCCGACCTCGAGCTGGGCGAAGACGACGGCCATCCGTCCGTGACGGGCGGCATTGCCGATGTAGTCCTTGCGGGAGATGTCGTCGGGAGTGGTGATCACGAACTCGCGGGTCTCCAGGTCGTAGCGCGCCCTGGTGCCGAGCGCCTGCACGTTGGACCCGTGCCCGGACTCGGTCATCGCGAAGCAGCCCAGCAGGTCCCCGGAGATCACGGCACCCAGGTACGTCGTGTGGTGGCCGGCGGTCCCCAGCTGCAGGATCGCCCCGCCGAACAGACCGAACTGAACGCCCGTCTTGACCAGCACGGACAGGTCACCGAACGCCAGGGTCTCGAAGGCCGCGACCGAGGCGCCGATGTCGCCGCCGCCGCCGTACGCCGGAGGGAAGCCCATCCCCGCCGAGCCCGTCCGGGCCATGTCCAGCACGATCTCGGCCACCCGGTCACGGAAGTCGTCACGGCTGAGCTCGACGGCATCGTCGAGCACGCCGGCGTACTCGGCGAGGTTCTTGCGGACCAGGTTGCGGACCTCGACGTAGCGGCCGTCGAGGAAGGCGGTCAGCGCGGGTACGTCGACAACGGGTTGGGCATAATCGGCCATGGCGTCACTCTGCCACCGCCGAGGGCGCGGGGGCAGGACCCGTCAGAGCCGGACCGCGAAGTTCGGGTACCAGTCGTAGATCGAGTTGTAGCGGACGTAGGCGCCGGTGTGGGGCGCCTCGATGAAGCGTCCGCCGCCCAGGTAGAGCGCGACGTGGTGGATGCCGCTGGGCATGCCGTTGTAGCTCCAGAAGAGCAGGTCGCCGGGTCGTGCGTCGCTGACCGAGATGGGCGTGCCAGCGTCGTACTGCGCGCCGGAGAAGTGCGGCAGGTAGATCCCGCCGGCCCGCCAGGCCATCATGGTCAGCCCGGAGCAGTCCCAGCTGTTCGGACCGGCTGCCGCCCACTGGTAGGGCTCACCGAGCTGTGCCTCGGCGAACCTGATCGCCGCCGCGGCGCCGCTGGAGGACACCGCCGGCGGGCTGCTCGGGGACGGGTCGGGGCTCGACGACGGACCAGAGCCCGAGCTCGCGGACTGGCCGTCCTGAGCAGCCTTCTCCCGGTCGGCCTTCTCCTGGGCCCGCTGCCGCGCCTCGGCCTCGGCGCGCGCCTTCGCGGCAGCCGCAGCGGCCTCCCGGCGCGCCTTGGCCTCGGCCTTCCTGCGTGCGATCTCCTCCAACGCCTGCTGACGCTGGTTGGCCAGCGCGACCGAGGTGTGCTCGGCCTTCGCCAGGGCCTCGATGAGCGTGGCGCGACGGGCGGCAACCTGGTGCGCCACCGCCTCTGCCTGCTGGGCGGAGGCGCCGGCGGCGGCGCGCGCCGCACGTGCCTTCGCGGCGATCTCCGCCTGGTTGCGGGCCGTGGCGTCCGCGTGCTGCTGAGCCTTCTTCGCCTCGGCGCTGAGCCTGGTGAACCGGTCGTAGTCGGCCTGCATCGAGTCGCCGGCCATCCCGACGACGCCGGTGCGGCTCATGATCTCCTCCGGCCCGCCGGCGCCGAGCATCGCGGTGACGCTGTTCAGCGAGGTCCCGTCCTGGTAGCTCTGCACCACCAGCTGGGCGATCTCGTCACGCTGCGCGTTCACCCGCTGGCGCGCCTTCAGTGCCGCTGCGTGAGCAGCCTTGGCCTCCTTGCGTGCGACCGAAAGCCGCCACATCGCGCCGTTGTAGGCCTCCGAGGCGATCTCGGCGCGCTGGTCGGCCGCCTGGGCACGAGCCTGGGCTCGAGTCAGCTCGCTGCGGATCGAGGCGACGTCGCCCTTCTTGGCCGCCACGTCGCGGCGGGCGTTGTCGACCTGCTGCTGCGTCGGGTAGCCACCGTTCCCGTCGGCGACGGCCACCCCTCCGAGCCCGAGGACGGAGGCGAGCGTGACGGCGGCCGCGAGACCTGTCCGCGCGTTCTTTCGCACGACGACAACCCTTTCGTTGGGGAGGCCCAGCCACTTCCCCATGGCTGGGAACCGTCGCCACGTTAGAGCTCATCTGTCACAAAGGGAACAGTTCTATCGAATTTTCTCAGAAGTTGCGGCGTGTCGGCTTGACAAACTACAAGGTTGTAATTTTGGAACGACAGCAGTGTCATTCCGGTACGCAGGCCTCACCGGGGCGTACAGCGGATGCCATCGGCACCCCGGAGCGAGCCGGAACGAGAGCCGGCTCGGGTGGAACGAGCCGGAACGGGTAGATCGAGAGAGCCCGGGCTCAGGGCTCGACCGGCACCTCGCGCGTGGTCGTCGTGGACACCGAGGCGCGACCGTGCCTCACGAACTTCTGTCCCGTCGCCAAGCCGGCGACGTACACCGAGACGATCGCGATCAGGGCACCGGCGACGTCATCGGCCAGGTAGTGCCAGCCGAAGTACGTCGTCGAGACGACCACCAGGGCCAGGAACGTCCACAGTGCCCACCGGATCACCCGGCTGCGCACCGTGTAGTGCGCGACCAGGCACATCATCAGGGTGATCGCGACGTGGAGGGATGCGAAGCCGGCAACCGACTGCACTCCGTCGGCGAACGGATTGACGTGGATGTGGTTCTCACGGCCGTAGAACAACGCATCCTGCAGCGCGCTGACCCCCGTCTTGTCGAGGGCGCCGTAGAGCCAGGGGAATGCGAAGTTCGGGCCCAGGGTCGGGATCATGTAGTAGCTGGCCGTGCCCAGGCTCCAGGCCAGGCAGTCCGCGGTGACGTACCAGTACCCGAAGTTGACGTTCGGCGACCAGACCGCCCAAGCACACACCGAGATCGGCACCAGCGGCAGGAACAGCAGGTAGATCCAGGACAGGAAGTGCGCGCTGATCCCGGTGCCGAGGACGTGCTGGAGCAGCAGGGTCGGGTCGTGGCCGAACAGCAGCCAATGGTCCAGCCGGTGCAGGGCGTAGTCGTACTTGAACGGCCGCACGAACGGCAGCACGTTCTTGAGGTTGCGGTAGCTGACGTAGACCGCGTAGAAGGACACCACGCTGATCACCACGAGCCCGACCCGGTCGCGGGTCCAATGCTCGCGGATCAGGCCCAGCGCCTCCTTGCGGAAGTGCAGCGGGTTCAGTCTCGAGCGGAGCAGCGTGCGCGGGATGATGTCGACCCCGAACCCGATCAGGCAGAGCATCGGCAAGCGGATCCAGGCAGGGCCCAAGAAGCCGTCCGGATCGCGGAGCGGATAACCGGTCGCCCGGCTGAGCACGAACGCGAGCACCGCCATCACGATCGCGTTCGCCACCAGGAGTCCGTAGGCGCGCCGCTTCACGATGAGTCAGTGTAGAGATCGGCTCCCGAGCGCTCCGGGAGGGTCGCCAACCGGGATCGATCGACGGCCAGTCGCACCCGGTCACCGGGGCGTACGGCGGTGTCCGGATCGGCGACGCCCTGCAGGGAGCCGATGCCGTCGACGTCCAGGCCCAGGCGGGTCAGCTCAGGGGTGGCCCGCACCGACCGGACCGTGCCCGCGAACGGTCCGGACCCGCTGACCCGGAGCGCCGAGCGCCGCAACGCCACCGAGGTCCAGTCGCCGGCGGGCTCGACCTCCCGGCGTACGGCGAGGGCGGCCGGGCCGGTCAGCACGGTGGCGTAGCCCAGGAACTGGGCGGTCCAGGCGTCCGCCGGACCACCCCAGACCTCGGCCACGGTGCCGTCCTGCACCAGCCGTCCCGAGCGCATCACCGCCATCCGGTCCGCGACGGCGAACGCCTCCTCCTGGTCGTGGGTGACCATCAGCGCCGTGGTGCCCGCCGCGTGCAGGATCTCCCGGAGCTGGTTGGCCAGCTCGTCACGCAGCCCGCGGTCCAGTGCGCTCAGCGGTTCGTCCAGGAGCAGCAGCCGTGGGTCCACCGCGAGCGCTCGCGCCAGGGCGACCCGCTGCCGCTCGCCACCGGACAGGGTGGCCGGCATCCGGTCGGCCATCCCGGTCAGGCCCACCAGCTCGAGCAGCTCGGCCACCCGGGCCCGCGTCGCCGCGCGGTCCCGGTGCCGCAGTCGCATCGGGTAGCCGACGTTGCGCCCCACGCTCTGGTGCGCGAAGAGCTGGCCGTCCTGGAACATCAGCGCGAACCCGCGCTGGTACGTCGGCACTCCGGCGAGGTCGTGGCCGTCGTACGCGATCGATCCGGAGGAGGGGTCCTCCAGGCCCGCGATCGCGCGAAGCAGGGTGGACTTTCCGCACCCCGATGGACCGAGGACGGCGAGGACTGACCCGTCCGGCACAGTCAGGTCCAGGTCGTCGACCGCCACCGTGTCGTCGTACCGCACGCTCAGGCCATTGATCCGCAGCATGGTCAGAAGGCCCCGAGCGAGGAGACCCGCAGCCGCTCGACCAACAGCATCACGCCCGCGGTCGCCGCGGCGAGGACGACGGAAGCTGCCATGGCCATGCCGAAGTTCATCACGCCGGGGCGACTGAGCAGCTCGTAGATCACCACCGGCAGGGTCGGGTCGTCGCTGCGGGCCAGGAAGCTCGTCGCGCCGAACTCCCCCAGCGAGACCGCGAAGGCGAACCCGGCCGCGGCCAGCACCGACCGCCACGCCGTGGGGAGGTCGACGGTGCCGAACACGCGCAGCGGGCCGGCGCCGAGCGACGCGGCGGCCTGGCGCTGCCGGTCGTCGATCGAGGACAGCACCGGGGCGACGGTGCGGACCACCAGGGGCAGCGCCACCATCGCCTGCGCGATCGGGATCAGCACGGTCGATGTGCGCAGGTCCAGGGGCGGCCGGTCCAGGGTGATCAGGAAGCCGAAGCCCACGGTCACCGCGGAGACGCCCAGAGGCAGCATGAAGGCTCCGTCGAAGGCCGCCACCAGCCGTCGGCCCACCCGGCCGGCCGGCCGCCGCGAGACGACGTACGAGACGAGCAGGCCGAGCACGAGGGCGAGCGCGCATGCCTCCACCGCGATCCCCAGGGAGGTGCCCAGCGCCTGCACGGCGGGCACCAGCAGCGCGTGGTGGCTGCCGGTGCTGCCGAGCGCACGGTAGTTGCCCAGCGACCACTGGCCGCCGACCCGCAGCGAGGCCTCGACCAGGGTCACGATCGGCAGCAGCAGGAAGCCGACGACTGCGGCTGCCGTGATCAGCACCGGCCAGTCACGCGCGCCGGGACGACGGGCCGGGCTGGAGCTGCGCTCCACCGGCGTACGACGTGCCCGGCCGACGATCCCGAGGAGCACCACGATCAGGACGAGCTGGAGCAGGGACAGCGCGGCGGCGGACGGCAGGTCGAGCTCCTGGGTGGTAAGCAGGTAGATCTCGGTCTCGACGTTGGAGTAGCGCAGCCCTCCCATGGTCAGCACGACCCCGAACGCCGTGGCGCAGAAGAGGAACACCACGCTGGCCGCGGCGACCACCGCCGGAAGCAGGGACGGCACCGTGACGGTGAGGAACACCTGCCGGGGCGAAGCGCCCAGGGCGGCGGCGGCCTGCTCGCGACGCGGGTCGATCGCCTGCCAGAAGGAGCCCACGGTGCGCACCACCACGCTCACGTTGAAGAACACCATGGCCGCCACGATCGCGGCCGCGGAGCCGTCCAGGTGCAGGCCGGCCAGTGGTCCACCGATGCCGAACACCTGCGTGAACGCGACGCCCACCACCACGGTCGGCAGCACGAACGGCACCATCACCAGCGCCCGGACCAGCCCCTGCCCGGTGAACCGGAGCCGGTGCAGGCAGAACGCGGTCGGCAGCCCGAGCAGGACGGCGACCGCGGTGGCGATCCCTGCCGACCAGATCGTGAACCACAGCACCCGCAGGGTCCGGGCGCGGCCGAGCACGTCGGCAACGCCCGCCGGGTCGAAGCGGCCGTCGGGCCAGAACCCGCGCTGCACCATTCCACCCACGGGCAGGGCGAAGAAGACCAGCAGTGCCGCGAGCGGGACCCCTGCCGCGAGCAGCAGCGGCCACCGTGTCCGCAGCACGCTGATCACGTGCGGCTCATCCGCTGACGAGGTCGCGCCACTCCCGCAGCCACTGGGCCCGCTTCTGGGTGATCTCGCTCGGCGAGATCACCCACGGCTTCGGCGAGACAGTCGCCCACTTCGCCCACTGCGCGGGCAGCGGCACGGACTTGTCCACGGGGTAGACATACATGCTCTCGGGCATCGAGCGCTGCGCCGGCCGGCTCAGCATGAAGTCCACGAACGCCCGCGCGCCCCGAGGGTTGTCCGCGCCGCGCACGACGCCGGCGTACTCCACCTGACGGAAGCAGGTGTCCAGCAGCGCGCTGGTGGTCGGCCTGGTCGCGCCCTTCGGGATCGTGTCGGGCGGCGACGACGAGTAGGACAGCACGATCGGCCGGGTCCCCTTGCCGCCACCGGCGGTGTAGTCGGCGTTCCAGGCCTGGTCCCAGCCGGAGTCGATCTTGGTGCCGTTGGCGAGCAGCGCCTTCCAGTAGGACTGCCAGTGGTCGCCCTTGGCGGCGATGGTGGCCGCCAGGAACGCCAGCCCGGGGGAGGACGTGGTGGCGGCGGGGGTCACGAACAGGTTCTTGTATGCCGGCTTCGTGAGGTCGTCCAACGTCCTCGGCTCGGCGAGGTGGTGCTGACGGAACCACACGTCGTCGACGTTGACACACACGTCGCCGTAGTCCACCGGGGTGAGGTCGTGGGCGCCGCTGCCGGGCAGCAGGTACCGCTTCGCCGAGGCCGGCAGGGACTTCGGCGTGTACGGGTCGAGCACGCCGGCGTCGACGGCCCGGCTGGCGAAGGTGTTGTCGATGCCGTAGACCGCGTCGGCGATCGGGCTGTCCTTGGTCAGCACCAGCTTGTTGGTGAGCTCGCCGGCGTCGCCCTGCTCCTCGATCTTGACGGTGTAGCCGCTCTGCTTCTCGAAGTCGGCGATCACCTGCTTCGGCATCGCCCACGAGTCGTGGGTGGCGACCACGATCGTGTGGCTATCGGTGCTCCCGCTGCTGCTGCCACAACCCGCGAGGCCCGTTGTGGCCACCCCCAGCGCGAGCAGACCTGCGAGGACATGGAAAGGGCGGGATGACCGCATCGTGGTGCTCCTTCGACTTCCTACGCCGGTGTGAGCCGGATCAGGTTCAAGGGTCTGCGGGCTCTTCCGCACTCTCAGCACGCCGTGCGTGCTCCCCTGTCGCTACGTCGACCAACCCTATACCTCGCCGAGGCGGCTCAACTTTGCAGCCCAGGACCGTCGAGGCGGCTCAACTCTGCACGACCACCTGCCCGTCGTACGACGCAGCCGTACGCCGGCCTGCGCGACTCGTCAGGCCGGAGCGGGGAGCGAGAACCGTGCGGTGCCGTCGGACTCGGTGCGGGCGAGGGTGCCCTGCAGCGCGAGCAGCTCGAGGTGCGCGAGCGTCTCGAAGGCGGCCATCACCGCGTCGAAGGGACCGAGCTCCTCGCGTCGGCGATTGCGGCGGGTCCAGGGCAGCTCGCCGGTGACCTCCCACGCCGTTCGGGCGCCATCGGCCACCGCGGCACGGCACAGCTCGAGCCGGTGGTCGTGGTGCGCCACCAGCTCGTCGATCCGGGTGTGCGAGCTCATCCCGGTCGGGCCGTGCGCCGGGAGCAGGGTCAGGTCGGGCATCGCCCGCACCTTGGCCAGCGAGTCGAGGAAGTCCCGCAATGGTTGGTCGACCCACTTGGGCTCGAACCCGATGGAGGGCGTGATCGTCGGCAGCACGTGGTCACCTGCGAAGAGCAGCCCGGCCTCGTGGTCGGCGAAGACGTAGTGCCCCTGGGTGTGACCCGGCGTGGCGACCGCGTCGAGCTGCCGCTCACCGAGATCGATGACGAGGTCGCGGTCGAGCCACTCCCCGGGCATGCCGTAGTCGTCCATCGGCGGCCGGTCGGCGGGCATCATCGACCGCCACCCCTGGGCCAGCTCGAGCGCTCCGGCGAGCTGCAGCCGGTCGAGGTTGGGGTCGCGGTGCAGGTCCTTGTCGTGCATCAGATCCATCGACGG
Organism: Nocardioides marmorisolisilvae; assembly: GCF_031656915.1. NCBI lineage: Bacteria > Bacillati > Actinomycetota > Actinomycetes > Propionibacteriales > Nocardioidaceae > Nocardioides > Nocardioides terrisoli. Next base: position 2,600,639 of record NZ_CP134227.1, read on the forward strand.
CTTGTCGCCGATGCCCAGGCTGACTCCTGCGCCGACCTCCTGCCCGACGACGTACGCCTGGGTGTAGTGGTCGCGGTGCAGGTGGGTCACCAGGAACCGGCGGATGTCGCGGATGGTGTAGCCGAGCTCCTTCAAGGATTCCTCGAACAGCGTGCGCGACTCGGGCACGGCCCAGCCACCGTCGACGAGCACGAGCCCGGACGACGTCTCCATCACGTAGACGTTGACCGCACGCAGCGCGTCCATCGGCAGCGGCAGCGGGATCCGGTGCACGCCCGGCGCGACCTCGTACGCCCCGGGCTCGGTCCAGGCGCCCGAGCCGGTGGACTGGTAGGGCTGGTCCTCCGTGTTCGTCACCTCGCTACCAAACCACGTCCGGTGATCAACGGGAGGTCCTTGGCCGCAACCAGGCCGGGAGATGCGTCACACACGGCGTGCACGGCGTTGACCAGCCGCATGGCCGTGACGATCATCCCGCTGACGTTGTGGTCGCCGTGCTCGCCGTGGTGGCTGAAGTCGAAGCGCATCATCGGCTCGCCGGTGAGCTCCACGCGGTAGCAGCCGTCGCCGCCACTCGGCTGGGGCCAGTCCGGCATCTGCGCCGGATCGGTCCGGGTGACATGGTCCAAGACGATGCGCGGTACGCCGGCGACGGTGCCCTTCACCTGGAACCGCACCGCGCCCATCGTGCCCGCGGCGATGTCCACGCTGACCGTGTGCGTGTCCCGCTCGGCCGGGACCCGCTCGACCTCTTCGACGAGGTCGGGATCCAGCTCCAGATCGAGCCCGGCCGCGAGCTGTCGTACGACGGGGCCCCACGCGGTGGTCAGGATGCCTGGCTGCCACAGCATCGCAACGTGCTCCATCGGCTCCCCGAAGCCGTAGATCTCCCGCATCACCACCGGCTGGTAGTACGTCGAGTAGTCGGCGATCTCGCTGACCCGGATCTCGTCGATCCGCTGCGCCAGGCTGGAGGCGCTCAGCGGCAGGACGTCGTTGGCCCAGCCGGGGTCGATGCCGTTCACGTGCAGGCTGGCCCCGGTGGCGGCGCCGGCGGAGTTGACGCGATCGACGTACGCGTCGAGGCCGAGCTTCTCGGGGAAGCACATCAGCACCGGGCCGCTGGAGACCACGTTGATGCCGCGCTCGACCATCTCGATCAGGTCGTCGAGTGCCTCGAAGATCCGGTCGTCGACCATCGCGGTGTGCACGATGCAGTCGGGCTGCAGCGCGAACAGCGCCTCCTTGTCGTCGGTGGCCAGCACGCCGAGGTCACGATCCAGGCCCGCCAGCCGACCGGCGTCCTGGCCCACCTTCTCGGGGGTGGACACCCAGACGCCGACGAGCTCGAGGTCCGGACGCGCATCGATGCCCGCGATGGCGTGCCGACCGACAGTGCCGGTCGACCAGGCGACCACCCGCCTGACCGGCGCGGTCATGCCGAGGCCCCGGTGGTGAGATCGGGGAGCTTCAGGTCGAGGTTGGGCACCTGCAGGCCACCGTCGGCCTCGAGCACCTTGCCGGTCAGGAACGACCCGGCCGGGCTGGCGAGGTAGAGCACCGCGGCGGCGATGTCGTCGGTGTGACCGACCCGGCGCAGCGGGGTGGTCTCGGTCATCTCGCCCATCACCGCCTCGTCGGAGGCGACGTACTCCAGCGCGCTGGTCAGCACCGATCCGACCGCGATCGCGTTGACCCGTATCGTCGGGCTGAGGTCCATCGCGGCCAGCCGCGTGTAGTGCGCCAGCGCTGCCTTGGCGGTCCCGTAGGCGAGGTAGCCGCGCCCGGCGACCCGACCGACCACCGAGCTGATGTTGACGATCGAGCCGCCCCCGGCCTCGAGCAGGTGGGGTACGGCGGCCCGGGTCAACGCGTGCGCCGTGCTGACGTTGAAGTGGAACGCCTCCTCGAGGTACGCCGGGTCGGTGTCCATCAGTGCGTTCGGGATCGTCCCGCCGACGTTGTTCACCACGATGTCGAGCCGTCCGAACGCGTCGACCGCGGCCTGGGCGAGCCCGGCTGCAGCATCGAGGTCGCTCAGGTCGGCCTTGACCACGTGGGCACTGCGGCCCGCCTTCTCCACCTCCTTCGCGACCTCGGCGAGCTGCGTGGAGTGCCGGGCGGAGATGACGACGTCGGCGCCGGCCTGGGCGAGGGCGACCGCGGTCGCGGCACCGATGCCGCGTCCGGCCCCGGTGACGACGGCGACCTTGCCGTCCACCCTGAAGAGGTCGAGGATCATCTGCGGAATGTAACAGGTTCTAGTAATGGGGTCGTCCGACTCACGACGGTCCATCGACCGACGCCGGCCGGACGGCTCAACGGGTCAGCCAGATCCCCACGAAGAGGGCCCCGAGGGCGGTGAACCCGGTGAGCGCGCCATACACCGCCATCGCGCGCCGCGACTGTGCCCGCATGTGTGCGTAGGCGGTCACGCCCGAGGCGATCACGAACGCGTACTTCACCAGCAGGGTGTGCTGGAAGGCCGGTCCGCGGTGAGCGGTCGCCATCACGTTCCACACGCCTGTCACCAGCAGAACACCGAAAGCAGGCCAGGCCACCTTGTTGAATGCGTTCGCAGCCACCTTGACGTCCGCGCCGGCGGCGCGCAGTGGCGCGACGAGGGCGGCGAGGGTGAGCTGACCGCCCACCCACACCGTCGCGGCCAGCACATGCAGGAACAACCGGATCGTATCGAGGTCGACGTGCAGCACGACCGACATCGTGTCACTGCCGACGGAGCCCTCCGGGATGGTCCCCCGCCATTCGCGCCAGCACCGCCACCAGCATCAAAGCCTCGCTGACGACCGCCACCACACCGAGCGGCTCGCCCCAGTTGCCGATGTCGTCGTGGATCTGCGGCAGCCCGATGGTTCGGCTCGTGACGTAGCCCACGAGGGCGGCGGCGGCCACCACCCCGGTCGCCAGCCAGACCCAGGTGCTGTCCTCGCGGAGCAGCAGGTTGCCGAGATAGAGCCCGGCAACGGTGAGCAGCACGAAGCCCACGCCGATGTACGGCGCCTCGGTGAGGTGCTCCTGGATCACCGGGATGTGCGCGGCAGACTCCCCGAACGCGCCCAGCGCGGCAACGGTGCGCAGGACGCCGATGCCTCGCGTCGGCTCCGACGGTGCAGAGTCGGTCCTGCCCGCTGCGCGCTCGGCGAGGATGTCGGTCACCTCAGCGGCCCCGTCGTCCGGGCACCGCGAGGTGACGGTCGAGCACCTCGACGGCAGCCTGCGAGTCGAGCCCGAAGTCGGGCGCGATCAGCGCGGCGAGGGACGCGGTCTCGTCGCGGCAGGCTGCGCAGCTGACGAGATGGGTCCTGAAGTCCTCGGCGGGCGCCTCGTCGCGACCGAGCATCGCCTCCAGCTCCAGGTCGACCCGGTCGAAGCAGTCGTTACAGGACAGCCATGGATCCGTCGGTGCGAGCAGCCGCTCGGCAGCGTCCGCGGTGATCGGCACGTGGCGTCGCATCAGCTTCCCTCCTCTCGTCGGGCCACCTCGGACAGGTAGCCCTGCGCAGCGAGCTCCACCCGGAGTCGCTTCCGGGCGTCGTGCAAAGTCTTGTAGAGAGCGTTCCGGTTGGTGCCCAGTCGATCCGCGAGCACGTCGATGGGGACGCCCTCGACAAGCAGGGCTACCGCCACCCGGCGCTGGTGCGGGGTGAGCACCTCCGACATCGCTCGGGCCAGCGCCGCGGACAGGCTGCGGGCACCCACGTACTCCTCGGGCGACATGTCCCTTGCGACCGGCTCGGGCACCGACGACAGCGCCACGTCGCGCCCCCGCCACGCCGTACGACGGACCTCGACCGCGGCGTGCAGGATCCCGAACTTGTAGGCCCATGTGGTGAACCTGCTGCGGCCCTCGAAGGTCGACAGCCGGGCCAGCACGGAGACCGTGGCCTCGTCGGCCGCCGCCTGGACGATGCCCTCGCACGTGACCGTCCCGAGGCGGCGGGCCTCGGACATCCGGGAGACCTGATGGCGTGCAGCCCGGACCAACAGGGCGTGCAGGTGCCGGATCGCGTCGTCGCGGACCGGGCCGGAACCGCTCAGGCACCCCAGCCAATCCGCCGGCGCGGGCGGCCCGACGACGGCGCTGCGCACCGAGGCGACGGTCGCCACCTGCTCGGCCTCATCCATGAGCGGGGTCCATGCCAGTCATGATCCGCGCCGCGAGGTCCGGTGGGCAACCCCGGTCCACCAGGGTGAGCACCTCGTGCAGGTCCACGCCCGCCTGCACGGCCAGTCGCCGTGCCGTCGCATGGTCGAAGCCGGCCTCGACCAGTCGTTCGGTGCGCCAGGCCAGCTCGCTGCCGGTGCACTGGGGCGAGGCATGTGCGGGGAGTCCCCGCCGTCCGTCATCCACGTCCATGTGTGTTGGTGTCAGCGCGACGCCGAGTCTTACCGCCGTCCGAGGTAAGACCCGGGCGCCGCGCGGTCACTCACCTCCACCTGCTGACGTCGCGCCCGCGGCGACAGCCACCGAGGAAGGACCAGCTATGACACCCATCAGGAGGCGCATCACTGCCGCCGCCCTGGCCGCGGCCGCCGCCGTGGCCGTCGGCACGACCCAGCTCGACGGCGCAGCCGCCAGCACGCACGCCACCCAGTCCGCTGCTGCGGTGTCGACTGCCGCCCACGCCCGCATCTCGGAGGATGCGCTGCGCACTGCCATGCGCTCGTTGTGGGAGCAGCACATGGAGTGGACCTACGCCACGGTCGCCGCCTTCGCGGCCGAGTCCCCGGGCCTGCAGGCCACGATGAACCGGCTGCTGCGCAACCAGAACGACATCGGCCACGCCGTCAGGCCGTTCTACGGGAAGGCCGCAGCACACCGGCTGACCCACCTGCTGCGCACCCACATCAAGGACGCGGTTCCTGTCCTGGAGGCCGCCAAGGACGGCGACCAGGACGCCCTCTCCACCGCGGTGGCGGCGTGGTACGCCAACGCCAAGCGGATCGCCGACTTCCTCGCGTCGGCCAACCCGTTCTGGCACCGGCATGCGATGCGGCGAATGATGAAGACCCACATCACGCAGACCATCGCGTACGCGGCCGACCAACTGCAGGGGAAGTACGCCCTGTCGATCCGGGACTACGGCAGGGCCGAGGCACACATGATGAACATGGCCGACATGCTCACCCATGGACTCGCCAAGCAGTTCCCGCACCGGTTCACCCGGTAACGGCCCGCGCGGATGCCCCTGCGGTCCGCTGCCGCCCACCCCGGTGGCGGCCCGCAGGGACCCCGTCTGCTCGCCCGAGGACCTCAGGGGTGCGCGTTGCCGCGTGTGATCGGGATGCACCGGGTACCCCTCCAGGACATCGGATGGCGCACCCGACATGGAGGTGGACATGAGCGACAACCCCACGATCGCGTTCCTGGTTGCGAGCGAGGGCATCGAGGAGGCCGAGCTGACCGGCCCCTGGCAGGCCGTCAAGGAGGCGGGCTGGGAGCCGCGGCTGCTAGCCCCCGAGACGGGCAAGGTCCAGGCCTACAACCACCTGGACAAGGCCGACACCTTCGAGGTCGACCAGGCCGTGTCCGACGCACAGGCTTCGTCGTACGACGCCTTGGTGCTGCCCGGCGGGGTCGCCAACGGCGACCAGCTGCGGATGCACTCGGACGCGGTCGGGTTCGTCCGCGAATTCATGGACTCCGGCAAGCCGGTCGCGGCGATCTGCCATGCGATCTGGTCACTGGTCGAGGCGGACTGCGTGAAGGGCAAGCGGCTGACGTCGTGGCCGAGCCTGCAGACCGACGTACGCAATGCGGGCGGGGAGTGGGTCGACGAGGAGGTCGTCGTGGACGGCAACCTGGTCACGAGCCGCAAGCCCGACGACATCCCGGCGTTCAACCGCGAGCTCACCAGGCTCGTCGCGGGCTAGGTTCGGGGCGGCGCGTAGATTCGCCGCATGAGCACTGCGAAGAAGCGCTGGTCCGACCTGAGCCCCACCGCCCGCAAGGCGATCATCGCCGGCGGGGCGGCAGAGCTGGTCCTAACCTCGATGGCCCTGCGGGACCTCTCCCGTCGCGACGGCTCCAGCGTGCGCGGACCGAAGCCGATCTGGGTGCTGTCGTTCGTGGTGCAGCCGTTCGGGCCGCTTGCCTACCTGGGATTCGGTCGCCGCTGAGCCGGACGACAGCACGGTCTCGCCGGGCAGCATCACTCCACGGAACGCCAGGCGTACTCGACCTCGGGACGACCGCTGCCGCCGTAACGCACGCTGCGCTCCACCAGCCCGGACTCGGCGAGGTGCTCGAGGTAGCGGCGCGCGGTGACCCTGGACGCACCCACGGCCTTGCCGATCTCGCTCGCCGACCTCGGCAACCCGGCTCCGCGCACGGCCCGCGTGACCAGCCGCAGGGTGTCCGCGCTCATGCCCTTCGGCAGCGGCGCCCCGCCGGGGGCGTTGCGGAGCATGCCGAGCAGCTGGTCGACCTCGTCCTGGACCACCTCGGCATCGCTGGCGACCAGCTGGGCGCGGTAGGCGGCGTACTGCTCGAGCTTCGAGCGGAAGCCGCCGAACGTGAACGGCTTGAGCAGGTACTGCACCACGCCCTGCGAGACCGCCGACCGCACCACCTCGAGGTCGCGCGCCGACGTCACCGCGATGACGTCGCACAGGTGGCCGGCGGCGCGCATGCTGCGGAGCAGGTCCAGCCCGTGGCCGTCGGGAAGGTGCATGTCGAGCAGCACCAGGTCGATGGCCGGGTCGTTGCCGAGCAGCCGCATCGCGTCGACACCGGAGCGGGCGACACCAGCAACAACGAAGCCCTCGATCCTCCCGAGGTAGGTCGCGTGCGCCTCGGCCGCGACCGCCTCATCCTCCACGACGAGCACCCTGATCTGTGCGCCCTGGGCAGTCATCGGGCCGGGATCCTGACGGTGAACGACGCGCCGCCGAGGGCAGATCGGGAGACGTCGACGCTGCCGTGGTGGCGCCGTACGGTCCTCGCGACCAGGGCGAGGCCGAGCCCCCGACCCATCGCCGGATCGCCGCTCTTGGTGCTCCAGCCCCGCTCGAAGGCCCGGGCCACCGCGTCCTCGGCCAGGCCCGGCCCACTGTCCTCGACCCGGACGTCGAGCTGGGCGTCGGTCGCATGGAGCGCCACCTCGACCCGACGGGTGCTGCTCTCGGCTACCGCGTCGAGGGCGTTATCGACCAGGTTGCCGAGGAGGGTGACCAGCTCGCGCCCTTCGATCGGCAGGCCGCGCACCGAGGAGTCGGGGCCGAGCACGAGATCGACGCCACGCTCGGCCGCCTGAGCGGTCTTGCCGAGAAGCAGCGCGGCCACCACCGGCTCCTGAACCGCACCGACCACGTGATCGGTGAGCAGCTGTGCGGTGCGCAGCTCGGCGGTGGCGAAGTCCAGCGCGTCCTCGGGCCGTCCCATCTCGATCAGCGACACCACCGTGTGCAATCGGTTGGCGGCCTCGTGGTTCTGCGACCGGAGGCTCTCGGCGAGGCCCTTGGCCGTGTCGAGCTCGCCCGAGACGGCCCGCAGCTCGGTGTGGTCGCGCAGCGTGACGACCGAGCCGAGACCGCGCCCGGCTGCGTCCGCCCGGGCCTGGTTGACGACCAGCACGAAGTCGCCCACCAGGTGGAGCTCGTCCGGGCCGGCGGTGCCCGCGAGCAGTGACGCACTGAGCCGGTCCGGCAGACCGAGCGCGTCGACGCGCAGGCCGGCCGCAGCGGCCGGAAGCGCCAGCAGCCGGACGGCCTCGTCATTGGCGAGGACCACCCGTCCTTCCTGGTCGAGCAGGAGCAGGCCCTCGCGGACCGCGTGCAGAACCGATTGGTAGTACTCGTACATCCGGGTGATCTCGGCGGCGCCGAGGCCATGGGTCTGTCGCCGCAGTCGTCGACCGATCAGCCAGGTGCCGCCAGCGCCCAGGCCGAGTACGACGAGTCCGGCCAAGCCGATGCCGATGACCTGCTCACGCAGGGCGCGGTCGACCTTCTTGAGCGTGATCCCCACCGAGACCAGCGCGACCACCCGTGACCGGTCGAAGACGGGCACCACCGCGCGCATCGACGGGCCCAGCGTGCCGGTGTGCTCCTCGGTGAACACCCGCCCTTGTGGTGCGCCGCCGAGATCGCCGATGAAGTGCTGCCCGATCCGCTTCGGGTCCGGATGGGAGTAGCGGGTCCGGTCCAGGGCCATCACCACCACGAAGTCCGTGCCGGTGTCGCGTCGTACCCGCTCGGCGTACGGCTGGATGGTGCGGGACGGGTCGGGCCGGCCGAGCGCACGGAGGACGGTGGGTGCGTCCGCGACCGACTCCGCCACGTCCACCGACCGCAGCCGCGCACTGTCCAGCTGCGAGCTGCGGGCTTCGACGAACGCCAGCACCACGGCCGCGACCACGACCACGAGGACGACGAGGGCCTGGAGCAGCAGCACCTGTCGGGCGATCGGACTCGAGCGTCGCGCCACGGCCGGCTCCCTTCCTCGCGAACTCAACGAACAGAACAGTGACCTGCGTCACTGATCCTCGCAGCATGGGCGGACCACCTGTTCCGAGTCCACCCGGAGGATCCCATGACCATCGGCCAGATCATCGACCAGAGCGGACAGCCGCTCCGCAAGCCGGCGCGGCCTCCACGCGACCGTTCGCACCACCTCTACCTGGCGGTCGTCGTCGCCGTGGTCCTCGGCGTCATCGTCGGGCTGGCCGCACCCGGCGTCGGCACCGCCCTCGCGCCGCTCGGCACCGCCTTCGTAGGCCTGATCAAGATGATGATCTCGCCGGTGATCTTCTGCACCATCGTGCTCGGTGTCGGGTCGGTCCGCAGCGCCGCCGCGGTCGGCAAGGTCGGCGGCCTCGCCCTCGGCTACTTTCTCGTCATGTCGACCGGCGCCCTGGCCATCGGCCTGGTCGTCGGCAACGTCCTGCACCCGGGATCGGGCCTGCACCTGACCAGCGAGGTCGCCAAGGCCGGGGCCGCGCAGGCCGGTGACGCCGGCAGCACCACCGACTTCGTGCTCGGCATCGTGCCGACCAGCCTGTTCTCGGCGCTCACCGACGGCGAGGTGCTGCAGACCCTGCTGGTCGCCCTGTTGGCCGGCTTCGCCCTCCAAGCGATGGGACGTGCCGGCGAGCCGGTGCTGCGTGGCGTCGAGCACCTGCAACGACTGGTCTTCCGGATCCTCGCGATGATCATGTGGGCGGCCCCCATCGGGGCGTTCGGCGCGATCGCCGCGGTGGTCGGCGAGACCGGCATCGACGCCCTGAAGAGCCTGGCGGTCGTCATGCTCGGCTTCTACATCACCTGCGCATTGTTCGTCTTCGGCGTCCTCGGCGCGGTGCTGCGGCTGACCACCGGGGTCAATGTGTTCCGACTGCTGCGCTACCTGGCTCGTGAGTTCCTGCTGATCTTGTCGACGTCGTCGTCGGAGTCGGCGCTGCCTCGGCTGATCGCCAAGATGGAGCACGCAGGTGTCGAGCGCACCACGGTCGGCGTCGTCGTACCGGCCGGCTACTCGTTCAACCTGGACGGCACCGCGATCTACCTGACGATGGCCTCGCTCTTCATCGCCACAGCGATGGGCACCCCGCTCAGCATCGGTGCGCAGATCTCGCTGCTGGTGTTCATGGTGATCGCCTCGAAGGGTGCCGCGGGCGTCACCGGCGCCGGCCTGGCGACCCTGGCTGGTGGCCTGGCGTCGCACGCTCCGAGCCTGCTCGGTGGAGTCGGGCTGATCGTCGGCATCGACCGCTTCATGTCGGAGGCGCGGGCGTTGACCAACTTCGCCGGCAACGCGGTCGCCACCGTGGTGATCGGGTCCTGGACCGGCAGCCTCGACAAGGCCCGCCTGGACCTGGTGCTCAGTGGTGGTGATCCCTTCGACGAGGCGACCATGGCCCCCGACGACCACGTGGTCGCTCCGGCTCCGGCCCCCGCCTCTGCGCCGGTCCCGCAACCCGCGCTGGGCTGAGTGGTCGGCATGCGCGGGTCCGGCGCAGAGGGTGCCGGGCCCGCGCAGCGGTGCACCATCGCCGGACCCGCACCAGAGATTTCGATTGGAGCCGCCTGTCGGAATCGAACCGACGATCTATTCATTACCGACGGCACCGTGCGGTGCCATCGCCGGACCCGCACCAGAGATTTCGATTGGAGCCGCCTGTCGGAATCGAACCGACGACCTATTCATTACGAGTGAATCGCTCTACCGACTGAGCTAAGGCGGCGCTGTGCCCGACCTGGCAGCCGGGCACGCCGGACGAGTATAGGGCGATGCCGGGCGCCGGACCGAATCGGAGCACGCGACCTGAACCGACCGGACCCGCCGCCCTGCGATCCACAGGTTTCAGGAGTCGAGAACCTGCAGTTCGCAGGCTCGCTCCAGTTCAGCAGGCCTTGCCGTTCGGGGGCACCTTGTCGGAGATCAAGAAGTCCTCGACGGTGGAGTCGATGCACTGGTTCCCCTGGTGGTAGGCCGTGTGGCCGTCCCCATTGCGTGTGACCAGCACCCCGGAGTCGAGCTCGGAGGCGAGCCCCCTTGCCCACGCCAGCGGAGTGGCCGGGTCCCGGGTCGTGCCGACCACCAGGATCGGTGGGGCACCCTTCGCGTGCAGGGCCACGGTGTGCTTGTGGGACTTGACCGGCCAGTCGGCGCAGGTGGACAGGCTGAAGGCGAAGGCCTTGCCGAAGGTGGGCGAGACCTTCTCGAAGCGCTTGAAGTACTGCGGCACCTGCGAGGTCGGGATGTAGTCGTCGTGGTCCAGGCAGTTGACGTCGTACAGCGCGTTCATCGAGTTGTCGGTGTAGCTGCGCGGCCCCCGGGACGCGTAGAGGTCGGCCATCTGGAGCAGCGTGGAGCCGCGGTGGTCGACGATGGCCTGCTTCAGCCCCACGGTGAGCTCGGGCCACCACGACTTGACGTAGAGCGGCATCCAGACGCCCATCATCGCCAGCCCCGCGGTCAAGGGGCGGCTGGTGCCAGTGGGCAGCGGGTGCGCCTCGATCTGGTCGAGAAGGGTCCGCACTCGGCGGGTGCCCTGGTCGACGGAGTTGCCGAGGATGCAGCCCCCCTGGTCGACGCAGCTCTTCACGTAGGCCCGCAGCGCAACCTCGAAGCCGTGTGCCTGGGCAAGGGAGAGCTGCAGGTTGGACAGCTTCGGGTCGATCGCGCCGTCCAGCACCATCCGGCCGACATGGTGCGGGAACAGGTTGGCGTAGGTAGCGCCCAGGAACGTTCCGTAGGACAGCCCGAGGTAGTCGAGCTTCGGATCGCCCAGGGCAGCCCGAAGGATGTCGGTGTCCTTGGCCACCTCCACGGTGGACATGTGCCGGGCCAGGCCCGCGTCGTGGGCGAGGCACCCTTCGCCGAACCGGTGGATCAGCGCATCCATCCGGTTGCGCTCCTTCTCGGTATCCGGGTCGGGGTCCGAGGCAAGCATCTCGTCGAGGTCATGGGTACCGACGCACTCCAACGGGTCGCTCTGGCCGACCCCCCTCGGGTCCATCCCGACGATCGCGAACCGATCGAGCAGCCGGGCACCGAACTGGGTGGGCGCTGCCTGGGCGTAGTCCACCGGCGAACCACCTGGGCCGCCGTTGTTGATCACCAAGTCGCCGACCTTCTGCGAGGGGACCCCGGCGGGGACGCGCAGGACCGCGAGCTCGAGGGTGCGACGCCCGGGGTGGGCGTAGTCGAGGGGCACCTTCAGCCGCGCGCACTGGTTGGCGCCGCAACTGCGCCAGTGCAGCCTCTGGTGGTAGAACGACGCCAACGATGGGTCGCTCGCGGGCATCGGACCGCGGTGCGGGCGGCCCTGGGCCGTCGGACTCGGCGCCAGCGTCGCGCTGTTGTCGCGGCCGTGGTTGCTCGCCTGCCAGGTGAGGATCCCGCCGAGACCGACGACGAAGACCAGCGCGCCGACGACCACGCCAGTCAGGACTGCGCTGCGTGTGCCGCGCGGCGGCTGTGGGGAAGGCTGCGACATGCCGCCAGCCTAGGTGCCGCGGGCGAGTGAGCGGCGGCGGTCCACAGGCTCAGCCGCCGGATCGGCCGGTGAGTCGGAGCCCCACCATCATCGACTCCAAGGCCAGCAGCGGCGGCACGTTGAACTCGAGCATCTGCTCACGGGCCTCGAAGACCGCATCGATGCGACGCAGGTGCGCCTCCGGGCCCGAGTCCGCTGCGAGCGCGTCCAGGTCCGCGCGCTGCTCGGCGTTGACCAGCGCGCTGGGCGACCCGAGCTGGAGGGTGAGCACGTCGCGGTAGACCGACACCACGTCCATCAGGCTGCGGTCGACCACGTCGAGGACCCGGCGCTTGGCCCGGGTCTTCTGTCCCTTCTCGAGATCCCGCAGGGCGGGGGCGTACTCGCGCGGCCGACGTCCTCGCTCCACCACCCCGTAGGACCGGTCGAGGTCGACCCGCTCGCGCTCGTCGGCGGCCACCGTCAGCGCGCCTGCCTCCTGCTTGGCCAGCTCGTGCAGTCGATCGGCGGCGGCCATGCAGGCGCCCAGCGAGTCGAGTCGGGCAGGGATGGCCACCACCTCCTGCCGCCGCTGCCGGGTGTCGTCGTCCCGGGCCAGGGCCCGGGCACGGCCGATGTGCCCCTGACTGGCTCGCGCGGCGTACGACGCCTCCTCCGCGCCGACGCCCTCGACGCGGACCAGGAAGTCGGCAACGTCCTCGACCGAGGGCGTCGAGAGCACGACCAGCCTCGTGCGCGAGCGGATCGTGGGAAGCACGTCCTCGACCGTGGGGGCGCAGAGCAGCCACACGGTGCGGTCGTTGGGCTCCTCGATCGCCTTCAGCAGCGCGTTGGCGGCTTGGTCGGTGAGCCGGTCGGCGTCCTCGACGACCAGGATCTGCCAACGCCGGCCGACCGGGGTCAGCGCCGCGCTGCGGACGAGTTGGCGCACCTCGTCGACGCCGATCGAGAGCTTCTCGGTGCGGGTCACTCCGACGTCGGGATGCGCGCCGATCGCAACCTGATGGCAGGAAGGGCAGTGTCCGCAGCCGCCCTGCTCGCACTGCAGCGCGGCCGCGAAGGCGAGCGCAGCGTTCGACCGTCCCGAGCCCGGTGGCCCGGTGAACAGCCAGGCGTGGGTCATGCCTGTCGCACGATCACCGGCGGCCGCCCGGAGTCGGGGTACGACGTGCTGCTGGCCGACGAGCTGGTCCCAGACCGATCCGGTGGCCGCGCTCATCCGAGGAGCCCCTCGACGCGGGACCGCACCTGTGCGGCGATCTCGTCGGGGGCCAGTCGTGCGTCCACGACCAGGTGACGATCGGGCGTGGCGAGGGCGAGGAAGCGCTCGCGCACCCGCCGGTGGAACGCCACGGACTCGCCCTCGATCCGGTCGCGCTCGGCGAAGCGGCCCAGCCCGGACTCGGGCTCGAGGTCGAGCAGCACGGTCAGATGCGGCCGCAAGTCTCCCGTCGCCCACCGGACCACGTCCTCGAGCTCGTCCTGCGGAAGGTCACGCCCGGCCCCCTGGTAGGCCAGCGTGGAGTCGACGTACCTGTCGGTCACGACGACGGCGCCGCGTCGCAGCGCCGGCCAGACGACCTTGTCGAGGTGCTCGGCCTTGTCCGCGGCGTAGAGCAACGCCTCGGCGCGGGGGGCCAGCGCTCCTGTCGCCGGGTCGAGCAGGATCTCGCGGACCTGTCGACCGACCGGGGTGTCCCCCGGCTCGTGGGTCAGCACCACGTCGTGACCGGTCTCGGAGAGCCATTGCCGGAGCAGCCCCGCCTGGGTCGACTTGCCGGCCCCCTCGCCGCCCTCGAGGCACAGGAACAGCCCGGTCTCGGCGTACACCCCGGGCCAGTCGCTCACGGGCCTCAGCCTAGGGGTGGGCTCCGACGGCTCCACGAGCCGCCCGGGTAGGGGCCGGGACGTGACGGCGACACGTCAGGCGCGGTCCTCCGTCATCGGCAGCCGCTCACGCCTACTTCGCCGTCTTCTTGGCCGCCGTCTTCTTGGCGGTCGTCTTCTTCGTCGTCTTCTTCGTCGTCCTCTTCGCGGTCTTCTTCGCGGTCTTCTTCACTGGGCCCTTGGCGCGTCGCTCAGCGAGCAGCTCGGCCGCGCGCTCGAGGGTGAGGGTGTCGATCGCGTCGTCCTTGCGCAGGGTGGCGTTGTACTCGCCGTCGGTGACGTACTCGCCGAACCGGCCGGCCTTGACCACCACGGGCTTGCCCGAGACCGGATCGTCCCCGAGCTCCTTCAGCGGTGCGCTCGCAGCGGCACGGCCGCGGGCCTTCGGCTGGGCGTAGATCGCGAGCGCCTCCTCGAGAGTGATGTCGAAGATCTGCTCCTCGGTCTGCAGCGACCGCGAGTCGGTGCCCTTCTTCAGGTAGGGGCCGTAGCGGCCGTTCTGTGCGGTGATCTCCTCACCGCTCTCCGGATCGGTGCCCACCACCCGCGGCAACGACAGCAACTCGAGCGCCTGCTCCAGCGTCACGGTGTCCAGCGTCATCGACTTGAACAGCGACCCTGTGCGTGGCTTCGCCTTCTTCTTCGTCCCCTGCGCCGATCCTGTCGAGGCGTCCGGCAGCACCTCGGTCACATAGGGGCCGTAACGACCGTTCTTCGCCACGATCCGCAGACCCGACTCCGGGTCCGTGCCCAACTCGGTCTCGGCGCCGGCCGGGTTCGCCAGCAGCTCGCGGGCCTTCTCCAGCGTCAGCTCGTCGGGGGGCAGATCCTCGGGCACGTTCGCACGCGGCTTCGGATCGGCCTCCGAGGTGGTGTCTTCGATGTAGGGCCCGTAACGACCGACGCGCAGGTCGATCCCGCTGATCTCACCGTCGGGGCCGCGCACGGGAAAGGTGGCCAGCTCCTTGGCATCGATCTCGCCGAGCTCCGTGACCAGCTTCTTCAGGCCCTCGATCTCGTCGTCACCGAAGTAGAACGACGTGAGCTCGGTGTTGCGGTCCTTGTGGCCGGCCGCGATCTCGTCGAGCACGTCCTCCATGCTGGCGGTGAACTCGTAGGACACCAGCCGGGCGAAGTGCTCCTCCAGCAGTCGCACCACCGAGAAGGCGAGCCATGCTGGCACCAACGCCTGGCCGACCTTGTAGACGTAGCCGCGGTTGAGGATCGTCCCGATGATCGACGCGTACGTCGATGGGCGGCCGATCTCTCGCTCCTCGAGCTCCTTGATCAGGGTCGCCTCGGTGTAGCGCGCCGGTGGCTTGGTCTGGTGGCCGCTGGCGTGCAGGGAGGCCGCGCTGACCGCGTCCCCCTCGGACACGTCGGGCAGCCTGGTCTCCTGATCGTCGGTGGTCGACCCGTCGTCGCGGCCCTCGACGTACGCCTTGAGGAAGCCGTGGAAGGTGATCACCCGGCCGCTGGCCGCGAAGACGACGTCCTCCCCCGTCGACGAGGCGCCGCCGAGCCGGATCGACACCGACCGCCCGACCGCGTCCTTCATCTGCGAGGCGATGGTGCGCATCCAGATCAGCTCGTAGAGCCGGAACTCGTCGCCGGTGAGGCCGGTCTGCGCCGGCGTACGGAACGACGAGCCGGCCGGCCGGATCGCCTCGTGCGCCTCCTGAGCGTTCTTCACCTTGGAGGTGTAGGTCCGCGGGGCGTCGGGGAGGTACTCGGCGCCGTACAGCTGTCGGGCCTGCTCGCGTGCCGCCGCCACCGCCGTCTCCGACAGCGTGGTGGAGTCGGTGCGCATGTAGGTGATGAAGCCGTTCTCGTACAGCCGCTGCGCCACCGACATGGTCCGGGACGCGGCGAACCCGAGCTTGCGGCTGGCCTCCTGCTGCATCGTGGTGGTGCGGAACGGGGCGTACGGCGAGCGACGGTAGGGCTTGGCCTCCACCGACCGGATCTCGAAGGTCGTGTCGCGCAGCGCGTCAACGAGCGTCTCGGCGCGGGCCTGCTCGAGGTGCACCACCTGCTTGGCGCCGGTGAGCCCGCCGTCGGCGCCGAAGTCCCGGCCGCTGGCGACCCTGGCACCGTCGACCGAGTGCAGCTTGGCCGGGAACATCCGCGGGCCGGAGTCGCCGGCGGCCGCACCGCCGTCGAAGGTGCCCTCGATGTCCCAGTACGACGCGGCACGGAACGCGATCCGCTCCCGCTCCCGGTCGACGACCAACCGGGTCGCGACCGACTGCACGCGCCCTGCGGAGAGGCCGGACATGACCTTCTTCCACAGCACCGGCGAGACCTCGTAGCCGTAGAGCCGGTCGAGGATCCGTCGGGTCTCCTGGGCGTTGACGAGGTCCATGTCGAGCTCGCGCGGCGTGTCGACCGCGGCCCGGATCGCTCCGGGGGTGATCTCGTGGAAGACCATCCGGCGGACCGGCACCTTCGGCTTCAGCTCGTCGAGGAGGTGCCAGGCGATCGCCTCTCCCTCGCGGTCCTCGTCGGTGGCGAGGAAGAGCTCGTCGGCGTCCTTGAGCAGGCTCTTGAGCTTCGTGATGTGCGACTTCTTGTCCCGTGCGACCACGTAGACCGGCTCGAAGCCGTTGTCGACGTCCACGCCGAGCCGTGCCCACGACTCACCCTTGACGCGGGCGGGGATCTCGGCGGCGGTGTGCGGGAGGTCGCGGATGTGGCCGATGGACGACTCCACGACGTACCCCCGGCCGAGGTAGCCCTCAATGGTGCGGGCCTTGGCCGGTGACTCCACGATCACGAGCTTGTGTGCCACGTCTGCTGACGCTGTCCTTCCTTGCGGCTGTTGCGCCGATCTGGCGCGATGCCTGCCACCGAGGGCCGAGCGACCCCGGTGCTGCCGCATCAAGGTAGCGCGAGCCGTCAACCGGGACGTCGCGGGTCTGCTGCGGTGGACGATACGGCCCGCGGGGGAGCCGCGCCGGCGGCCCCTCCTTCCGGGGGCCTCGCACTTCACCCAGGAGAGTCGCGGTTCACACACCGACTCTCCTAGGTGAACAGGGAGTTCGGGTTCCTAACCTGGGAAAGTCAGGTACCCCTCCGCCACCAGCTCACGGACCGTGGCGACGGATACCGTGCCAGCGGTGAGCCCGGCGATCGCGTCCAGCAGGGAGCCGAGCGGGAGGTCGCCGTCGCAGGCCCCGACCAGGGCGGCCTCCGCCGTGTCGACCTGCCGCGCCCGGCGCAGGCCGGTCTGTTGGCGCAGCAGGATCTGGCCGGGGTCTGCCGCACCCGGCGCACCCAGCGTCTCCTGGCGTACGTCGGCACGTACGCGGAGCTTGGCCGCCAGAAGGGCCTCGTCGTCGACGGCACCCAGCGTGGCCGTCCGGGCGAAGTGGGCGGCCACCTCGTCGCCGAGCGGCTGGGCCACCTCCCACGGCCACTCCTCCAACCGGCGGGACGGCCGCTGGGAGGTCTCCGGTCCGGCGCGCCGACGCAGGTTGATCCAGCCGAACCCGACGGCCTCGGCACCAGTGTGCTCGAGCCAGGCCAGCCACGCGTCGTACCGACGCAGGTAGTCGGTCCGTGACCCGCCCGTCGACGGATGGAGTCCGGCGTCCTTGAGCCACAGCTCGACGTACGACGGAAGGTCGACGGACTCACGCTGCACTACCCACATGTCGCAGTCGTCCGGGACCCAGCCCGCCATCCGGTCCTGCCACCCGCCACCGGTCGGGACCAGCCAGTTGGCCAGGACCTGGCAGGTGCCGCCCTGCTTGAGATGGCCGGGAGCAGCGCGGACGATCTGCTCCACGACCGCGTCGCCCGGCAGCCCCGAGTCCCGGTAGACGAGCCGCTCACCGGTCCCCGGACCGATCACGAACGGCGGGTTGCTCACGATCAGGTCGACCTCCTCGCCGGTCACCGGCTCGAAGAGGCTGCCGTCGCGCACCTCGATCGCGACCTCGTTGAGCGAGGCGTTGAGCCGGGTCAGCCACAACGCTCGTGGGTTGACATCGGTGGCGACGACCCGCCCGCTGTGGCCGGCCAGGTGCAGGGCCTGAAGCCCACAGCCGGTGCCCAGGTCGAGGGCCGAGCCCACCCGGTCACGGACGGTGAGCTCGACCAGCGACCTCGCCGCGGGACTGAGACCGAGCACGTGGTCGGGCGACACCCGCGTGGGTGCGCCGTCGAGTCCCGGCGTCAGGTCGCTGGCGATCCAGAGGTGAGCGTCGTCGGCCGCATACGGCCGCAGGTCGAGACGTGCGGCCACCTCGCCCACCGAGCGCTCGAGGACGCCCACCGCACAGAGCGCGTCGACCAATCCCGGCAACGCGGCCTGGGCCGCTTCGACCGGGACCGTCGTCTGGAGCAACCAGAGCCTGGTCAGTGTCTCGAGTGGGCTGCCACCGATTGTCGCCCGCAGTCCCGGTGTGGTCTCGTTCCGCAACAGAGCGGCGTTTGCCTCGGACCCGAGGACGGTCGTGACCGCGTCGAAGGTGTACTCGGCCCTACGCAGTGCGTCCCGCACCTGCGGGACGAACCCGAAAGGGGCCCCGAGTTTCCCCGGAGCCCCTTTCGATGGAGCCGCACTCACGCGTCGAAGGCCCTCGTGGGCTCGTCGATCGGGCCCGTGCCCGGAGCCTCCTTGGTCAGCACCGGACCCGGGTGGGTGGTGGCCTCGACCGGCTCGGAGGGGTCGGCCGCAGGGGGTGGCGGCGGCGTTCCGCCACTGTCACCACCCAGTGAGACCTCGCGCTGCTTGGACACGTAGACCGCCGCGGCGATCACCAGCACCGCCACCACCGCGATGATGATCCGCAGTACGTCGTGCTGGTTCTTGCCCACACTCATCGAGACGACCGCACTGGCGATCAGCAACGAGACCAGGTTCATCACCTTGATCAGCGGGTTGATCGCCGGTCCGGCGGTGTCCTTGAACGGGTCACCGACGGTGTCACCGATGATGGTGGCCTCGTGGGCGAGCGATCCCTTGCCGCCGTGGTGGCCGTCCTCGACCAGCTTCTTGGCGTTGTCCCAGGCCCCACCCGAGTTGGCCAGGAAGACCGCCATCAGGGTGCCGGTGCCGATGGCGCCGGCCAGGAAGCCGGCCAGCGGGGCCACACCCAGGCCGAAGCCGACGGCGATCGGCGCCAGGACCGCGAGCAGGCCCGGTGTGACCAGCTCACGCAGTGAGTCCCTGGTGACGATGTCGACGACCTTGCCGTACTCCGGTCGACCGGTGCCCTCCATGATCCCGGGGATCTCCTTGAACTGGCGACGCACCTCGTAGACCACGGCGCCCGCCGCCCGGGCGACGGCGTTGATCGCCAGCCCGGAGAACAGGAACACCACCGCGGCACCCAGCAGCACGCCGACCAGTACTCCCGGGTTGAACACGAAGAAGTCGAGCAGGGAGTTTCCACCCGCCCGAACCGTCTCGAGCTTGTCGAGCACCGAGGTCGCGTAGGAGCCGAACAGCGCGGTCGCCGCGAGCACGGCCGTGGCGATCGCGATGCCCTTGGTGATCGCCTTGGTCGTGTTGCCGACCGCGTCCAGCTCGGTCAGGATCTGGGCACCCTCGGGGCTGACGTCGCCCGACATCTCGGCGATTCCCTGGGCGTTGTCCGAGACCGGACCGAAGGTGTCCATCGCGACGATCACGCCGACCGTGGTGAGCAGGCCACATCCGGCCAGGGCGACCGCGAACAGCGACACCGTGAGCGATGCGCCCCCGAGGAGGAAGCCACCCCATACGGCGGCACCGATCACCAGCGTGGTGTAGACCGCCGACTCGAAGCCGACCGAGAGCCCCGAAAGGATGACCGTGGCCGCGCCGGTGAGGGAGGTCTTGCCGACGTCCTTCACGGGTCGGTACTCGGTGCCGGTGAAGTAACCGGTGAGGGCCAGGATCCCGGAGGCCATCACGATGCCGATCACGACGGCCGCCGAGGCGATCCAGCGCGGGTCGCCCTCGGCGCCGCCACTGGAGATCTGGTCCAGGGCGCTTGCGGTGACTCCGTTGAAGCCGGCGAACGACGACGGCAGGTAGATGAACGCCGCGATCACCGAGGCCACGCCGCCCACCGCTGCGGAGATGTAGAAGGCGCGGTTGATCGTCTTCAGACCGTTCTCACCGGGCCGCGGCTGGCAGAGGTAGACACCGAGCACGGCGGTCAGGGCACCGATCGCCGGGACCATCAGGGGGAACACCAGACCCTTGTCGCCGAACGCCTGGCTGCCGAGGATCAGCGCGGCGACCAGCGTCACTGCATACGACTCGAAGAGGTCGGCTGCCATGCCGGCGCAGTCGCCGACGTTGTCCCCCACGTTGTCCGCGATCGTCGCCGCGTTGCGGGGGTCGTCCTCGGGGATGTTGTTCTCGACCTTGCCGACCAGGTCAGCGCCCACGTCGGCGGCCTTGGTGAAGATGCCGCCGCCGACCCGCATGAACATCGCGAGCAGGGCGGCGCCGAAGCCGAATCCCTCGAGCACGTGCGGTGCCTCGTCGCCGAAGGCGACCACGACGATCGAGGCGCCGAGCAGGCCGAGACCTACGGTCAGCATGCCGACGGTTGCCCCGGTGCGGAATCCGATCTTCATCGCCGGGTCACGACCGCTCTCGTTGGCGGCAGCGGCGACCCGCAGGTTCGCCTTCACCGCCAGCGACATGCCGAGGTAGCCCACGGAGGCCGAGAAGCCGGCGCCGACCAGGAAGAAGATCGAACGGAAGATCCGTACCCAGACGTCGTCAGCGGGCAGGGCGAGCAGCAGCAGGAAGGCGATGACAGCGAAGACGCCGAGCGTCCGGAACTGTCGGGCGAGGTAGGCGCTCGCTCCCTCCTGCACCGCCTGGGCGATGTTCTGCATGTTCTCGGTGCCCTCGCCAGCGGTCAGGACCTCGGCCCGGAACATCGCGGCCATGCCGAGCGCAGCGAGTGCGATCAGGGCGACGATGATGACGAGGACGAGGTTTCCGCCGGTGAGGTGCACGATGTCGGGGATGGGCCCGGTCATGATTCTCCTCGGTGTGATGTGGCATACAACCGCCGCGGAGTCTACGCAGGCGTGACCGGCATCACGTCGGCGGGGTGGGCGGCCACCAGGGGCACGACACGCCGCCGATCAGGGGCGCTCAGGACCCGAGGGCAGCCGTCTCGGACTCGTGGATGGTGAACACCTTGGCCAGCCCGGTGATCCGGAAGATCTTCAGCAGCCTGTCCTGGTTGCAGATGAGTTCCATCGAGCCGTCGTGCGCGCGCACCTTCTTCAGCCCGCCGACCAGGACGCCGAGCCCCGTGGAGTCGAGGAAGTCCACACCGGCCATGTCGACGATCAGGTGGTAGTGACCGTCGGCCACCAGCTCCGAGATGCGCTCGCGCAGACGCGGCGCCGTGTAGACGTCGATCTCCCCTGCGACGGACACGATCGTGCGCCCGCTCGCCTCTCGTGATTCGAGGGAAAGGTCCACCATGTCTCCCGTGGGCTGAACCGGATCGTCCTACCGCGTCGTGCCGGGCACCGCTGGCGCCCCTCGCCATTGAACCATGACAGGGCGATGTGCCGGGAATGTCATCGACCAGCGGACCGACTGCGCCGCCGGCGGCGTCGGTGCCGAGTGCGAGACTCGTGCGGTGCCGATTCCGCCCGTCGACATCCTTGTCAGCCGGCTCACCGCCCGTCCTGACCGTGCCGACGCGCTGGTCCACCTCGAGGAGATCCCGGCGCGCGCGGCCCAGGTCGTGGACTGGCCCGGGTGGCTCAGCACCGACGTCCGGGAGTCCTTCGTCGGGGCCGGCATCACCCAGCCCTGGCGTCACCAGGTGGACGCGGCCGCTCTCGCCCGCGAGGGTCACCACGTCGTCGTCGCCACCGGGACGGCCTCGGGCAAGTCACTGGCCTATCTGATGCCGGCGCTGTCCGCGATCACCGGCAGTCGCGGGGACAAGGGGCAGCGCGGAGCGACGGCGCTGTACCTGTCCCCCACCAAGGCGCTCGCGCACGACCAGGCCGATGCGCTCGGTCGGCTCGCCGTACCGGGGCTGAGGATCTCGACCCATGACGGGGACTCGAGCAAGGAGCAGCGCCAGTGGACCCGTGACCACGCCGAGTACGTCCTGACCAACCCCGACATGCTGCATCACTCGCTGCTGCCCGGGCACGAGCGCTGGTCCGGGTTCTTCGCGGCGCTGCAGTACGTCGTCATCGACGAGGTGCACCACTACCGCGGCGTGTTCGGCTCCCACGTCGCCCAGGTCGTACGCCGACTCCGGAGGATCTGCGCGGCGCACGGATCTGACCCCACGTTCGTGCTCGCCTCGGCGACCGTCGCCGAACCGGCCGAGTCCGCGCGACGGCTCACCGGGCTGGACGTCACCGCGGTCGATCACGACGGCTCGCCGCACGGACGCTCGACGCTGCTGCTCTGGGAGCCGCCCTTCGTCGCCGGCGTCGGCGAGAACGGTGCTCCGGTACGCCGGTCCGCGACGGCCGAGGTGGCCGACCTGCTCACCGACCTGGTCGTCGAGCGGGTCCGGACGCTGGCCTTCGTCGCCTCGCGACGCGGCACCGAGACCATCGCGCGGACCAGTCGCCGGCAGCTGGCCGAGGTCGACGCATCGCTGAGCGGCCAGGTGGCGGCGTACCGCGGTGGCTACCTGCCCGAGGAGCGCCGCGAGCTGGAGGAGGCACTCCGCGACGGACGGCTCACCGGCGTCGCCAGTACCTCCGCACTCGAGCTCGGCGTGGACATCAGCGGGCTCGACGCTGTCCTGATGGCCGGGTTCCCGGGCACCCGCGCGGGCCTCTGGCAGCAACTCGGCCGGGCGGGTCGGGGCGGCGAGGAGTCGCTCGGGGTCCTGGTTGCCCGCGACGACCCGCTGGACACCTATCTGGTCCATCACCCTGAGGCCCTGCTCGGTCAACCCGTCGAGGCGTTCGTCCTGGACCCGGACAACCCCTACGTGCTCGGCCCCCACCTCTGCGCGGCCGCCGCTGAGATCCCGCTGACCGAGGACGGCCCTGCCGACCTCGCGATCTTCGGTCCGGGCGCCCGCGAGGCCGTGGACGCACTGACCGCGGCCGGTCTGCTGCGACGCCGGCCGCGGGGCTGGTTCTGGACCGACCGGAGCCGGGCCTCCGACCTCGCCGACATCCGCTCCTCGGGCGGGCCGCCGGTGCGGCTCGTCGAGGAGGCCACCGGGCGGGTGATCGGCACGGTCGACCACAGCGCCGCCCCGGGGACCGCCCACGAAGGGGCCGTCTATCTGCATCAGGGTGAGACGTGGCTCGTGACCGGCCTCGATCTCGACGAGTCGGTCGCGACGATCGTCGCTTCCGATCCGGGCCACACCACCTCGGCCCGCGAGATCACCGACATCACTGTGGTGGCCGAGCGGAGCGCGCTGGCCTGGTCGTCGGGCCGGCTGGCGTTCGGCGACGTGTGCGTCACCAGGCAGGTGGTCTCCTACCTGAAGCGCCGACAGCCGGGGAACGAGGTGATCGGAGAGGTCCCACTCGACTTGCCCGAGCAGGTGCTGCAGACCCGCGCGGTGTGGTGGACCGTCCCGCCCGACGTCTTGGAGCGGGCCGGACTGCAGGGCCGTGACCTGCCCGGCGCTGCGCACGCTGCCGAGCACGCGTCCATCGGACTGCTGCCGCTGTTCGCCACCTGCGACCGCTGGGACATCGGCGGGGTGTCCACGGCCCTGCACCCGGACACCGGCGAGCTCACCGTCTTCGTGTACGACGGGCACCCGGGCGGTGCGGGTTTCGCCGAGCGCGGCTTCGGATCCGCCAGGCGATGGCTGGCCGCCACCCGGGATGCCATCGCGGACTGCGGCTGCACGGACGGGTGCCCGTCGTGCGTCCAGTCGCCCAAGTGCGGCAACCAGAACAGCCCGCTGGACAAGGCTGGAGCGGTGCTTCTGCTCGACACCCTGCTGGGCTGATGCCCCCTTGGCCTCGGACCTGTGCGGCCGGTTCAGCCGGCGCCGCGACCGGCGCGCGCCCTGGCCGGGAGGGTCAACCCGGCACCGAACAGCCTCGCGGCCGCCACTCGTACCGTGACCACGACGTCGAGGCCGTCGACCCGGCAGGTCTCGATGCGCGCTCCGTTCGCCGACGCGATCCTGGCTGCGTCCGTGCACCCGTCCGTCCCTTCTTGAAGCGCACGAGCAGCGGCCAGCGCCGCAAGATCCGCCGCGGACTCGGCGCGGCGGTGCCCCGAGACGACGCTGGCCACCACGCAGCATGCGACGGTGAAGCAGACCAGCAGACCGACCAGAGCGATCCCGAAGACGGCTGCTGCACCGCGCTCGTCGTACCGATGAGCTGCGCCGGGTCCACCACGGAACCTCACGAGGGGCCTCCTGAGGTCTCCCGCGCCGCCACCGACTGGGCATGGACGTCGAACTCGGGCAGGAACGCGAACACACCGCGCGGTCCCCGGACCGGGGCTCGCACGGTCACCACCACGGTGCCGGTGCCGTTCTCCACCACCACCTTCGACCCGGTGGGTGCCACCCGGCGGGCGTAGCTGACGCCCGTGCTGGTGGTGTCGCCGCGCGCGATCACCCGAGCCGCCTCGCGGGCAGCGTCCTGCACCCGCACCTGCGCGACGCCGAGGCTGACCAGCCAGGCCATCCCGACGGTGAACACGGCGAGGATCGGCAGCACGACCGCCGTCTCGGCGGTGACTGCTCCGGACTCGCCCTTGGAAAACATCCCCACTCCTCGCTGCTGTTCTGTGACCGGCGCTCTGGGCCGGCTCCTTGTTTGGCAGAGCTCTTCTTGGGTCAGCCGCCGACCGCTCCTGGCCTCGCCGGCCGTGTGGTGCCGGTGGGGAGCCCTGCCCCGGAGCTCCCCACCGACGTCTCAGAAGGGCAGCAGGCCCTTGATGCCGGTCCAGATCCCCTTGAGGAACTGCTGGCCGAAGTCACTGGTCAGCAGTCGGAAGAGCACGCCCGCGATCCCGACCCCGGCGCCGGTGCAGACGGCGTACTCCGCGGTGGTGGCACCCTTCTCGTTGCGGACCGCGGCGAGCGACTTGTTGGTCATGGCTTCTCCTTGCGTCTTGGCCCCCGAGACCGTCCCGACGGCGATTTCTCCTTGCAGGGTTGAGGTTTCTCCGCGATCACCGCGCTCGCCACCGCCTCCTCGGAAGCAGTGGACAACTCCGCTGCGGGCTCTGGTGTGGATGGCAGACGGTCACCCGAACAGCCGCAACGAGGAGAAGATCCCCACCACCATCGGCACCACGCCGAGCAGGATGAACGCGGGCAGGAAGCACACGCCCAATGGAGCTGACGCCTTGACGTCGACACTGCGCGCTCGCTCCTCCACGGCGGCACGCCGTCGGGCGCGAAGCTCGTCTGCCAGGGCCTGGATGGAGCCGGCGACAGGGGTGCCGCTCTCCTGCGCACGCACCAGCGCACGGCCCAGCGGTCGGAGCTGATCGTGGTCACAGAGCTCGCGCCAGACCTGCACCGGGTCCTCACCGAGGGCCAGCCGATGATGCAGCAGACCGAACTCGTCGCCGAGCGGGCCGGGAATCGCGTCGGCCACCGTCCGCAGGGACGACGGGACCGCGGCGCCTGCGATCAGGCAGCTGCCAAGGAGCTGCACTCCCCAGGGCAGGTCGGCCTCGAGGCGCTCCCGCCGCCGACGACGGGTAGGACTCTCCGCCCTGCCCAGCACCCTCCACGAGACTCCGGCCGCCAGTGCGCCGACGGCCATCCCGGGGAGTCCGCCGAGGAACGCCCACCCAGCGACGAAGGCCAGCGCGGACAGCGGGATCCGGAGCCGCAGCAACAGGGAGGCCTGCTCGCGTTCCGCCTGCGGCAGCGCCGTCGAGACCACGACTCGAAGCCGGGCACTCGGACTGCAGAGCCACCAGACCGCTGATCCGAGGAGGACCGCCGCGAACAGCTGCATCATCGTCGCTCACCTGCCCAGGACTGCGTCGGCGATGCGCTCGAGCCACACCATTCCCAGGAAGCTGAGCAACAGGCCAGCCGACAGACACCCGAGACCCGCCGCGGTGTGCAGCAGGAACCCGACAGGGTCTCCGCCGACCCCGACCCCGAGGAGCAGCACCATCACCGGCAGGAGCGCCATCAGTCGCGCGGTCGACCTCGCCGCGGCCAGCTCCGCGGCCACGGTGCGACGGGTCTGGCGCTCCTCCCTGAGCGCCACCGCGGCCTGGGCGAGTGCGTCGGCCAGACCGGAGCCGGAGCGGTGTGCCACCTGCCAGGCCGCGGCCACCGCGCGCAGCTGGCTCGCCCCCGGCAGCGCGGCCAGCTCCCGGAGGACGGCGGGTACGTCGGCATCGAGCTCACCCGCGACCGCAACTGGTCCGAGCTCACGCCAGTCCTCGGCGGCCCGGCGAAGCGCGCTCAGTGCGGGCTGACCCCCCGCCAGCTCGGCCGCCATCGCTTCGCAGACGAGGAGCACCTGCTCCGCGCGCTCGTCGGCGGCACGCGCCTGCCGCCGACGCAGGACCAGCCGGACGGCCCCCCAGGCGAGGACCGCCGCGATGGCGCCGAGGACCAGGTCGGTGCCGCCCAGCAGCCACCACGCGAGGCCCACCACCGCCCCCACCAGCCCTCCCCACGCGCCGGGGTGGACCCTTGCGGACCGCCCGCGACCGGCGCTTCGCGCCGTCGCCCCGGCAGGAAAGGCCAACCAGACCGTGATCGCGGCCAATCCGGCGCCCGCCACCAGCGTGCTCATCGGAGCAGGACACCCAACCGATCGGCGCCGGCGCCTTCGTACTCGCGACCGGACGGATCGAACCTGACCGCCGACCGGACCTCGACCAGGCCATCGGCATCACGGGTCAGGACTCCCACCTCGGCGAGATAGCGGTGCCCGTGGTCGCGGCCCAGGTGGACGACGACGTCCACTGCCGATGCCAGCTGACTGTGGGCCGCCTCGCGGCCGAGGCCCGCCGCCAGCGCAAGGCCCTCGATCCGACTGGGTACGTCGGCGGCGGAGTTCGCGTGGACCGTGCCGCAGCCACCTTCGTGCCCGGTGTTCATGGCCGCCATCAGGTCCACCACCTCGCCGCCCCGCACCTCGCCCACCACGAGCCGGTCGGGGCGCATCCGCAGTGCCTGCCGGACCAGGACCTGCAACGGCACGGCACCGGCGCCCTCCACGTTGGCAGGCCGTGCCTCCAGTGAGACCACGTGGGGATGGTCCGGGCGCAGCTCGCTGGCGTCCTCCACCACGACCAACCGTTCACCCGGGTCGACCAGGCTGAGCAATGCGTTGAGCAGCGTGGTCTTGCCCGAGCCGGTGCCACCCGTGACGAGGTAGGCGCACCGCCGCTCGACGATCCTGCGCAACAGGGCCGCGCCCGTGTCCGAGAGCGCGCCAGCAGCGACCAGCTCGGCCAGGGTGAACACGCGGGCGCGCGGCACCCGCAGGCTGAGGGTCGTGCCCGGCCGGGCCAGGGGCGCCAGCACGGCATGGAACCGGGTGCCGTCGTCGAGCCGGAGGTCGACGAACGGGGACGCATCGTCGAGCCTGCGACCGACCGAGGCGGCGAGTCGCTGTGCCAGCCGGCGTACCGCCTCGTCATCGGGGAAGGTGACCGCGCAGCGCTCCAGACCGGCCCCGCGGTCCATCCAGACCTGGTCGGGACCGTTCACCAGGACGTCGGTGACTCCGGATGTCCGCAGCAGCGGCTCGAGGGGCCCGGCGCCGATCACCTCCCGGCGCAGCGCATCGTGCACGGCGAGCACGGCGCGGTCCCCGACCGGCCGACCCTGGTCACGCAGGGCGCGGGCGACGTACTCCGGGGTCAGCGCCATGCCGTCGCGGGCCAGGCGCGTGCGGACCTGTTCGAGGATGTGGCGGTCGACCTCTACGGCCGGTGTCCCGGTCATGCTGCCGCCGCGTCCTCGAGCAGGACCGGCAGACACCGCCGCGCAGCACGTGCCAGCGTTCCGCGCCGTGACCGCAGCGGGCCGGCGCCCAGGTTGATGGCCTCGTCCAAGCCGCGCTGATCCGTCATCGCGTGCAGCAGAGGCACGCCGAGCAGCCGGCTCACCTCGCTGGGCGCGAGGTTGCCGGCGCCCCCACGGGTCACCAGGCCGGTCGGCACGGTCTGCGGCAGTCGAGCCGCCACCCGGGACGCTGCCGTGACCGCCGGCAGGGTGAGCGTCGAGACCAGCACCAATCGGTCGCACCGGGCAAGGGCCTGCTCGATGGCCGCATCCCCGGACCGCGGGAGGTCGAGCACGACGCAGCCGAACCCGCGACGGGCGGCAGAGAGGATCTCCCGGACCGCGAACCCCGGCAGCGTCTCCGGCCGGCGGGTGGGGAAGGCGAGCACGGACAGGTCGTCCGCGCGCGGCAGCGCTTCGCGCAGCGAGCGTGCACTCAGCCGGCCGGTGGCGGCCATCATCGCGTCCCACCTGATGCCGGAGCTCGACTCGACGCCCAGCACCCGGTCGACGCCCGCGCCGAGGAGGTCGAGGTCGACGAGGAGCGTGGGCGTGACGGCCGCTGCGCACCGGGCCAGAGCCGTGGCGAACACGGTGGCACCGACCCCGCCGGCACCGCCGACGACGCCGATCACCACCCCCGGCGTCGAGAGTCCGTCCGCGGCGTCGGTCAGCAGCTCGACCAGCCACTCCTGCGAGCTCGGCAGCTCCGTCACCGACTCCGCGCCGATGTGGACGGCATGCCGGAAGGCGTCGTTGCCGATCGACCCATGGCCCACCACGTGCACCTGCTCGCGGCGAGCGGGCCGACCCGCCGCACACGCGCTAGCCAGGTCGACACCGACCAGCAGCACCGACGCGGTGGCCCAGGTCCTCGCCGCGGCCGCGAGGTCGGCGACCACCGTCACCGAGACACCGGCGGCGGCAGCCAGCCGACGGACCTCGGCGACGAGCAGCTCGTCGGTGGACAGCAGCACCGGGGCCGTCTGCCCGGTGGAGGTGAGGGGGGTGTCGGCGATCTCCATGCGGTCACGATCCGGGAGGCCGCCGTGGCCGTACGAGCACGAGGCGGCGTGCTGTGGACAACCTGCGACCGGTGCAGGCTGTGGACCGGAAACGGCCGGTCGTGGGGATCCGCCCCGCATAGGCTGGCGACATGTCCCCCGTGGCCCGGCCGACGGCAGCGTTCTTCGACCTCGACAAGACGATCATCGCCAAGTCGAGCACGCTGGCGTTCAGCCGTGAGTTCCAGGCCGGCGGACTGATCACCCGGGGTGCCGTGCTGCGCAGCGCCTACGCCCAGTTCGTCTATCTCGTCGGCGGCGCCGACCACGACCAGATGGAGAAGATGCGGCAGTTCATGTCGCAGCTGTGCGCCGGATGGGATGTGCAGACGGTCCGTGAGATCGTCGCCGACACGTTGCACCACACGGTCGACCCCCTGGTGTACGACGAGGCCGTCAGCCTGATCGAGCAGCATCATGCAGCCGGCCGGGACGTGATCATCGTGTCGACGAGCGGCTCCGAGGTGGTCGAGCCCATCGGCGAGATGCTCGGCGCGGACCACGTCGTCGCGACCCGGATGGCGGTCGAGGGCGGCAAGTACACCGGCGAGATCCGCTTCTACGCCTACGCGGAGAACAAGGCCAAGGCGATCACCGACCTGGCCCGCAAGCGCGGCTACGACCTCGCCCGCAGCTACGCCTACAGCGACTCGATCACCGACGTGACGATGCTGGAGGCGGTCGGCCACCCGCACGCGGTCAACCCCGACAAGGACCTCCGCAAGATCGCGCGTGAGCGCGGCTGGCCGGTGCTCGTCTTCGAGAAGCCGGTGGCGCTGCGGTCCCGGATGCGGTTGCCACCGGCGAAGCCGACGTTGGCCGCCCTGGCGCTCGGCGGCCTGGCCGCGTTCGCCGCCACCGCCTGGGTTCGAGCTCGCCGGCTCCGGCACGCCGCCTGATCCGCCCGAGGCCGCAATGTCAACCCTTGTAAGGCCACGGGGTGCGGCGTACAAAGGAGACAACAACTCCAGACCAGCACATGAACCGGGTACCCACGCGGCGATCTACCCTTCCTACAGGGCGTTTGCTCATCGGGACACTCCCGAGGCGACAGTTGGATTCGTGCACGCCTGGTAGCCGTCGGTTCGTGTGTGAGAGCGGCATCGACGCCAACCGGACGGGTTGACCTCGGTGCCGCTCATCTGTGCGGTCGAGGGCTGGCTCAGCCGTTCAGCGGGCTCGCCTCGGCACCTCGGGAGTAGGCCTCGGCGGCATAGAGGAGCCAGGAGTGCAGTCCGGCGCGACCGCCCCTGCTGTAGCCGCGTAGGTTCGACTCGTACGCCGCACGCAGCGCCAGGTGCCCGGCCTCCGGCACGGTCAGCGAGGCCTGGTCGACCCCTCGGGCGACCAGCAGCAGTCGCTCGATCGCGCGGGCGACCACACCGTTATGGGAGGCGAAGGGCGCCACCGTGACCAGTTCGGCGTGCACCAGGGCAGCCAGCATCAGGGCGGGCACCTCGGTGGTGAGGATGGTGCGGGACAGCGTGGCGAGCCGCGCGGCGGCCTCCGCGTCGACGGGTCGGCCGAGGGCGTCGTCACCGACCACGCCCTTGCCGGCGAGCGTGTGTACCCGCGCGAAGGCCTGCAGCGGAGAGGACGTGATCACCGGCACGAGCCCGAGCAGCTCGGTGCTGATCCGCACCGCCGCGGCCGCGGTCTCGTCCAGGTCGCCTGCGCGCACCGAGTCCAGCGACGACTCCGACCCCTCGAGGACCGCGCTCGCGTGAGCGCCACGAAGCAACGACTCGCCTGTCTGCTCGGGTCGGGTACGGCGCAGCCCGCGGTCGCGCAGCAGCACGTCGATCCCGTCCCGGCTGCCGGCGTACGCCGAGGGCACGCCCTCCAGGGAGGTCAACCAGGCAAGGGGATCCGACGTCGTGGGCACGCCGCAAGGCTAACCGAGCCCTCGCGGGGTAGTTTCGTCGTGATGAACGCCGAGACCCCCGACCACGCGCTCTCCTTCGGTGCCGTGGCGGACGCCTACGACCGTGCACGGCCGTCGTACCCGGCGGAGGCCGCTCGGTGGCTGACCGGCAACGGCAAACTCACCGTCCTCGAGCTCGGGGCCGGCACCGGCAAGCTGACCGAGGTGCTGGTCGGAGCCGGGCACAGGGTCATCGCGACCGACCCGCTGCCCGAGATGCTCACCCGGCTGCGGGCACGGGTGGTCCCGTTCGCGATCGGCGTCTCCGGCGCGGAGGCCATTCCGTCACCGAGCCGCTCAGTTGACGTGGTGGTCTGCGCCCAGTCGTTCCATTGGTTCGACCATGCTCGTGCGCTTCCGGAGATCGCGCGGGTGCTGCGCCCCGGTGGCGTCCTCGCCCTGGTGTGGAACCAGCGCGACGAGGGCATCCCGTGGGTCAAGAGGCTCGGCCGGATCATCGGCACCGAGGGACAGGACGAGGACCTGGTCAAGCCGATCCGCGACTCGGCACTGTTCGGCTTCATCGAGGAGGCGAAGTTCCGGACCTGGCAGCGCCTCGACCGCGACAGCCTCCTCGACCTGGTCCGCTCGCGGTCCTACGTGGCCACGCTCGACGACGACGCCCGCCTCGCGGTGCTGGCCAAGGTCCTGGAGCTGTACGACGACTACGGCCGCGGCCATGACGGCATGCTGCTCCCCTACGTGACCCGCTGCTTCCGGGCCACCGTCCAGCACCCACCGGACCCGCCGCCGCGGCCGGAGCGCTCCACCGAGCACGCCTTCGAGGCCACCGGCGTCGAGGAGACCGAGCCGCCCGAGCCCCCGGAGCCGCCCGAGGATCCGGGCACGCTGCTGATCGACTTCCACTGATCGATCGACGGCGGCGGCACCTTCCTGTCAGGGCGGGGCGTTGCGGGCGATGACATCGGCGTACCAGCGAGCGGAGTCCTTGGGAGTGCGGGACAGGGTGTCGAAGTCGACGTGCACGATCCCAAAGCGCTTGTCGTAGCCCCACGCCCACTCGAAGTTGTCCAGCAGCGTCCAGAGGTAGTAGCCGCGGACGTCGGCACCG
This sequence comes from Nocardioides marmorisolisilvae, assembly GCF_031656915.1. Classification (NCBI taxonomy): domain Bacteria; kingdom Bacillati; phylum Actinomycetota; class Actinomycetes; order Propionibacteriales; family Nocardioidaceae; genus Nocardioides; species Nocardioides terrisoli. Next base: position 2,632,477 of record NZ_CP134227.1, read on the forward strand.
GCCTCGATCGCGTCCCGGACGGCGGTCAGGTGCTGGTGCAGGTAGTCGATCCGATCCAGGTCATGGACGACGCCCTGACCGTCGGGGAGGTCCGCGCAGGCGGTGCCGTTCTCGGTGACCATCATCGGGATGCCGTGGTCACGCTGCACCCGGAGCAGCAGGTCGGTCAGCCCGGACGCCTGGATCGGCCAGCCCATCACCGTGTGCGGACCAGGGATGTCCACGAAGCAGGCGCGGTCCGTCCCCGGGTAGGGCGCCAGCCCGGCGGCGGGGGCGCAGATCCGGACCGGGTTGTAGAAGTTCACCCCGAGGAAGTCCAGCGGCTGACAGATGACCTCGGCGTCCCCGTCGGCGACGAACGACCAGTCGGTGAGGTGCGCGGTCTGCTCCAGCAGCTCGAGCGGGTAGCCGCCACGCAGCATCGGGTCGAGGAAGATCCGGTTGGCCACGAGGTCGGCGTGCGCAGCGGCGGCGAGGTCCTCGGGCCGGTCGGAGGCGGCCTGCACCTGCTGCAGGTTCAGGGTCACCGACACCTCGGCACCGGCCGGGAGCGTCGAGCGCAGCGCGGCGGCGGCGCGTCCGTGTGCCAGGTTGAGGTGGTGCGCGGCGCGGTAGGCGAGCGGGCTGCTGGTGCGTCCCGGCGCGTGCTCGCCCTTCGCGTAGCCGAGGTACGCCGAGCACCACGGCTCGTTCAGGGTGGTGATGGCCGGCACCCGGTCGCCCAGCTGCTTGCCGACCACGACCGCGAAGTCGGCGAACCGGTCGGCGATGTCCCGATCGAGCCAGCCCCCGGCCTCGCCTACGTCGAGTGCCTGCGGCAGATCCCAGTGATAGAGCGTGAGCAGCGGGTCGATGCCGCGCTCCAGCATCCCGTCGACGAGCCGGTCGTAGAAGTCGAGCCCGGCCTGGTTGACCGTGCGGCCATCCGGCATCACCCGTGGCCAGGCGACAGAGAACCGGTAGGCGGGGATGCCGAGGCTGCGGATCAGGTCGAGGTCCTCGGCCCAGCGGTGGTAGTGGTCGCAGGCCACGTCGCCGTCGTCGTCGCCATCGATGCGACCCGGCGTGTGGGAGAAGGTGTCCCAGATGCTGGGTCCCCGACCGTCGGCCGCCACCGCGCCCTCGATCTGGTACGACGCCGAGGCGACGCCCCATCGGAAGCCCTCTGGAAAGCTCGATGTCATCCCTTGACCGCTCCCTGCATGATTCCGCCGACGATCTGCCGGCCGAGAAGTGCGAAGACGACCAGCACCGGCACCGTCCCGTAGAGGGTGCCGGCCATGATGATCGACTGCTGGGGCGCATAGCCGGTGGCCAGGCTCTGGAACGAGACCTGCACGGTCGGGTTCTGCGAGCTCAGCACGATGATCGGCCAGAAGAAGTCGTTCCACGACATCAGGAACGTCAGCATCCCCAGCACGGCCATCGCAGGCCGCACCGCCGGCACGACGATGGACCGGAAGATCCGGAAGGGTCCGGCGCCGTCCATGTAGCCGGCCTCGATGAGCTCGTCCGGAACCGCGCTGGCGACGTACTGCCTCATGAAGAACACCCCGAACGCGGTGACCAGGGTCGGCAGGATCACCGCGGAGAGGTGGCCCGCCATGCCGAGCTTGCTCATCAGCATGTAGAGCGGGATCACGCCCATCTGGGTAGGCACCATCATCGTCGCGATGCAGACCGCGAGCAGCACCTTCGACCCGCGGAAGCGCAGCTTGGCGAACGCGAAGCCGGCCAGGGTGCACAGCGCCACCGTGCCGGCGGTGACGCAACCGGAGACGATCACCGAGTTGATGAGCCCCTGGTTCAGCGGCGCGAGGCTCAGCGCCAGCCTGATGTTGTGCCAGATCGAGCCGTTGGGCAGCCACGGCGGGTTGGCTGCCGCCATCTCGGCGTTGGTGTGCGAGGCCATCACGATCGTGTAGTAGAGCGGGAAGACCGAGACCACCGTGACGATGCCGACGAGCAGATAGGTGACCCAACCCGCCTTCAGCTGCTGTCCCGCAGCAGTACGGCGGCGACGTCGCGGCACCACCAGGGCCGTGGTCATCTCGGGGGTCACCCCTTGCGCGCTCATCGGGGCCCCCGTCCTGTCGTGCGAACGGGCAGCCGGGAGGCCGTCGTGGCGGGTCTCATCGTCCGGCCCGCTCTCGTCGGCGGGCGAGGAACAGGTTGACCAGCACCGCGACCACGATGATCAGGAACATCGTCCAGGCTGTGGCCGAGGCAAGGCCGAGCCGATCGTTGGTCCAGCCCTGCTGGTACATCAGCAGGCCGAGCGTCTGGAACTGGTTCGACGTACCCCCGTCGGACTTCCCGTTGTGGTAGAGCAACGGCTCGCCGAAGAGCTGCGCCGCGCCGATGGTGGAGACCACGATCGTGAAGAGGATCGTGGGCCGCAGGCCGGGCAGGGTGACGTAGCGGAACTGGGCCCACTTGCCGGCACCGTCGACCGCGGCCGCGTCGTACAGCTCGTTGTCCACGGCCTGCAGGCCGGCGAGGTAGATCAGCGCGTTGTAGCCGGTCCAGCGCCAGGTCACGATCGCGGAGACCGCGATCTGCGAGGGCCACTTCGACCCCTGCCAGTCGACCTCGGGCAGGTGCGCGAGGTGCAACGCCCAGTTGACCAGGCCCAGCTTGGGGTCGAAGAGCTCGAGGAAGATCACCGTGGCCGCGGCCAGGCTGGTGGCGTACGGCATCAGGATCGCGACCCGGAAGAAGGTGCGGCCGCGCAGCCTGTAGTTGAGCAGGTGGGCGATGCCCAGGGCCATGCACAGCTGCGGGACGGTGGAGATGATGCCGATCGTGATCGTGTTGCGGAAGGCGTTCCAGAAGAACTGGTTGGTGAACAGGTCGCGGTAGTTGCCCAGCCCGATCCAGGTCATCTGGTCGTAGGTCGACAGGCGGACGTCGTGCAGCGACACCCAGGCGGTGTCCAGCCATGGGTAGACGCTGAACGCGGCGAAGACGGCGAAGAACGGCAGCACGTACAGATAGGCGATCCGGCTGCCCGGCCGCCGTCGGCCAGGCGAGCTGCGCCGGCGGGCGGCCCGGGAGGCCGGTCCCGCCGGCGCAGCGACCGACATCAGCCGGTGACCTGCTTGATCGCCGCCAGTGCGTCGCCGAAGGCCTTCGTCGGAGCCGTGCCCTTGGTCTCGACGTTGGTCAGCTGGGTGGTGAGCGCCTGCTGGATCTGCGTGTCGTAGAGCCCGATCGGCGGGATCGACATCTTCGAGGCGATGTCACCGAAGATCTTGCCCACGGGCGCGTTGCTGAAGTAGGCGCTCTTGGCCGTCGCCACCGCCGGGTCGGCCGCCGCGTCGGAGTTCGACGGGAAGTGACCGCCCTGCTTCCACATGGTGACCTGCTGGTCCTTGGCCGAGAGCCACTCGACGAGAGCGATCGCCGCGGCCTTGTGCTGCGCCTTGTCCGGCACGCCGAGCCAGGACCCGCCCCAGTTGGTGGCCCCGCCGGGGAGCACCGGAGCGATGTTCCACTTGCCGGCGTACGACGGTCCCGCCTGGCCCTGGATGTAGCCCATCATCCACGTCGGGCAGGCCAGGGTGGCGAATGCGCCGTTGGAGAAGGCCTTGTTCCAGGTCGGGGAGAACTGCTCGAGGCCGGCGGTGATCTTGGACTGCGCCGCCTCGGTGGCGTAGTTCCAGGCGCTCTGCACGCCGTCGCTGTTCTTCACGTCCGGCTGGCCGGCGGCGTTGTCGTACGCCTCCTTGCCCTGGTAGACAGCGGTCGAGAAGACGCTCGCCGCGCTGTCCACGAAGTGCGAGCCCGCCTGCTTGGTCGTGGACGCTTCGTACTGCTTGCCGAAGTTGATGAAGTCGTTCCAGGTCGACCACTTCTTCGCCAGCGTGGCCGGGTCGGAGGGCAGGCCCGCCTTCTTCAGCAGGTCGCTGCGGTAGCAGATCGCCTCGGGCCCGATGTCGGTGCCGAGGCCGACCGTGTCGCTGCCGTCGGTGCTGCTGGCCAGCTGCCACTTCCACGGGAAGAACTCGGCCTTGTCGGCGGCGGCATGGGGGACCTTGTTCCAGTTCACGAACTGGTCGGCGTGGTTCTGCACCACGTCGGCGACGAAGCCGATCTCGATGCCTTGGACGTCGTCGAGACCGCTGCCGGAGGCGAGCCGGGTCTTCAGCCGGGTCCAGTAGTCGGCCGACTGTTCGACGTCGTCCTCCTTCACCGTGATGTTGGGGCAACGCTTGTGGTAGGCGTCCCAAAGGCCGGCCTCCTTGAAGCCAAAGGTGCCGAAGAGCCCGACCGTGACGGTCGTCTTGGCGGTGGTCCCGCAGGGCCCGGAGCCGGCTCCTTGGCCGGCGGCGTCGTTGTTGCCGCTGCTGGAGCCGCAACCGGCGAGCAGCAGGGCGCCGGCGGTCGCGGCAGCGAGTACGGCTGCGGTCCGGCGAGGGTGGGAACTTCGGCCCATGGGTGTCCTCCTGGTTGTGAGAGCGCTCTCACGCTGGCTCGAGGATGGCTGTGACGGCCACCACATGTCAAGCACCCGAACAAATTCGACGTCCGATTCGTGACCTGAGGCAACGCTCATCCCGTCCCGCGCACCACCAGCTCGACGGGCAGCACCACGTTGGGGTCCGGTACGGCGCCGGTGACCCTGGCCAGCAGCATCCTGGTCATCGCGCTGCCCAGCGCGCCGACCGGCTGGCGCACGGTGCTCAGCGGCGGCTGGTGCTCGGCCGCGTCACGGATGTCGTCGAACCCGACCACCGCCACGTCGTCCGGGACCCTGCGCCCGGCGGCGTGCAGCGCCCGGATCGCCCCGAAGGCGGCCAAGTCCGAGCCGGCGAAGATCGCGTCGACGTCCGGCCGCCGGGCGAGCAGCCGCTCGGTGGCGGCGTACCCCTCGGCGGTGGTGAATCCAGCCGGCTCCACCAGCGACTCGTCCAGGGTCGCCCCGGACGCGGTGACCGCCTGACGGTAGCCGGTCAGCCGGTCCTGCCCGGCACACATGTCCAGCGCACCGGTCACGGTAGCCACCACCCGTCGCCCTGAGTCGACCAGGTGCGCGGTCGCGATCCGACCGCCTCCGACGTTGTCGGCGTCGACGTAGAAGAGGCCTCGGGCGTCGTCGAACGGGCGGCCGCTCAGCACCGTCGGCACGCCCTCGGCCTCCAGGCGGTGCGGTAGGTCGTCGGTGCCGTGCAGGGAGAGCAGCAGCACGCCGTCGACGTGGCCGCCGGCGGCGTACGCGACGAACCGCTCGCGGTCCTCGGCCCGGGAGACGACCGTGAACACCAGCTGGAGCCCGGCGGCCGCCGTCGCCACCTGCACGGACCGGAGCATGCCCAGGAAGAACGGGTCGGCGAACATCCGCTCCTCGGTCTCGTCCACCATGAAGGCGATCGAGTCGCTGCGGCCGGTGACCAGCGACCTGGCGGCGCGGTTCGGCGAGTAGGACACCTCGTGCGCTGCCGCGTGCACGGCCGCCCGTGCCGCCTCGCTCACGTTCGTCGCACCCCGCAGCACCCGGCTCGCCGTGGCCCGGGAGACGCCTGCCCGGGCGGCGACCTCCTCGAGCGTCGCGCGCTGGGTCACGCCCGGAAGTGTGCCACGCCCCTCCCCTGCCCTCCCCCCACATCCGCGAGTGGTCCCAAATTGTCCGCGAGTGGTCCCAAATCGCGCGGCGAGTGGTCCCACATCGCGCGCCGACTGGTCCGAAGCGGATGCCGCGCGACCGCCACTTGTGACCACTCGGATGCCCTTTGGGACCATTCGCGCGTCATAGGGGACGTCTCGGCGACTACGGTGCCGTCATGGCGAGGCGACGGACCGGCGGCCTGCTGCGCCGGCACCTGGGGACAGAGGCGGACCGGGCCACGTTCCACACACTGCACACGGCGTCCCTGATGACCGGTGCGCTGCGCACCGGCCTGACCGCCGAGTCCGCCGAGCGGTCGGTGCGACATCTGCGGTCGCTGCTCGCCGCGCCCGCGGTGGCGCTGACCGACACCGAGAGGCTGCTCGCCTGGGACGGCCACCATGCGGCGCACGCCGTCCACGCCGGAGAGCTCGCCCGGCGCGCCGTCGACGACGGGGCGACCACCGTCCTCGACCATGCGGTCTTCCCTTGCGAGGACCCGTACTGCCCCCTGCGCAAGGCGATCCTGAGCCCGCTGGTGGTCGACGACCGGGTCATCGGCACCCTGCAGGTGTTCGGCGGTCTCGCCTCCGCGGCCCTGGTCCGAGCGACCGAGGAGGTGGCCGGCTGGGTCTCCGGCCAGCTGGAGCTCGCCGAGCTCGACGCCTCCCGGACCCGGTTGATGGAGGCCGAGGTGCGGGCTCTGCGAGCGCAGATCTCACCGCACTTCATCTACAACGCGCTCAACGCCATCGCGTCCTTCGTGCGCACCGACCCCGACCGGGCACGGCAGCTGCTGCTCGACTTCGCGGACTTCACCCGCTACTCCTTCCAGCGGCACGGCGAGTACACGACGCTCGAGGAGGAGCTCCGCTCCATCGAGCGTTACCTCGTGCTCGAGCAGGCCCGCTTCGGCGAGCGGCTGCAGGTCACTCTGCGGATCGCGCCGGAGGTGCTCCCGGTCACCGTCCCGGTGCTCTCCGTGCAACCGCTGGTCGAGAACGCGGTTCGCCACGGGTTGGCACAGAAGGCGGGGACCGGAAGGATCACGATCCTGGCCGAGGACCATGACCGTGAGGCGGTGATCTCCGTGGAGGATGACGGCGTCGGCGAGGACCCCGAGCGGGTACGGCGGGCGCTGGCCGGCGACGAGTCCCTCGACAGCGTCGGGCTCGGCAACGTCGACGAGCGGCTGCGCTCAGCGTACGGCGACGACTACGGCCTGGTCGTCGAGACCGCCCCCGGTGCGGGCACCAAGGTCACCATGCGGGTGCCGAAGTACGCCGCAGGGGTCCGCCCGTGACCGCACCGGGCAGCACACCCGCCACCGGCTTGCGAGTGCTGGTCGTCGACGACGAGCGGCCCGCGCTCGACGAGCTCAGCTGGCTGCTCGGCCGCGACGACCGAGTGAGCGCCGTGTCCGCCTGCGACTCCGCCACAGCGGCGCTGCGGGTGCTCCGGGAGGACCCGGTCGATGCGGTCTTCCTCGACATCGAGATGCCGGGCCTCACCGGCCTCGAGCTCGCCGACGTGCTGACCCGTTTCAAGGAGCCGCCCGCGATCGTCTTCGTGACCGCGCACGCCGAGCACGCCGTTGACGCCTTCGATCTCCGCGCGGTCGACTACCTGCTCAAGCCGGTCCGCGAGGAGCGGCTGCGCGAGGCGGTCCGGCGCGTCCTCGACGCAGGCGCGCCCACGCCCGCCGACGACACCATCCCGGTGGAGCTCGGCGGGGTGACCCGGCTGCTCGCCCGCTCGGAGATCCAGTACGTCGAGGCACAGGGCGACTACAGCCGTCTGCACACCGCCGGGGGCAGCCACCTGGTCCGGCTGCCGATCTCTGCGCTGGAGGAGCGTTGGGGCCAGACCGGGTTCGTCCGGATCCACCGCTCGTTGCTGGTCTCCCTCAACCATGTCGACGAGGTGCGCGTCGACGGCGGTCGGTGCTCGGTGATGATCGCCGGCCGGGAGCTGCACGTCAGCCGCCGGCACACGCCGCTCTTGCGCGACCTGCTGCGCCGCTACCGTCAGGGCGCCGTGGCCGGGACGGTCGACCCGTGACCGAGTCGCCGCTGCCACGGGTCCGGATCACCAGCCCGCGGACCGGCCGCCCCCGCCGTACGACGGTCGCCTCGGAGATCGACGCTCAGACCGAGGTCGGTGAGGTCTACATGCGCTCGCTGATGCGCACCCAGCTTCGGCTGGCACTGGGCACGGTACTGCTCCTCGTCCTGACCGTAGGGGCGTGGCCGGTGGTGTTCGAGGTCTTCCCGGCCGTCCGGCGGGCGCACCTGGCCGGGCTGCCGCTGCCGTGGCTGTTGCTCGGGTTGCTGGTCTACCCGGTGCTGCTGCTGCTCGCCTGGTCCTACGTACGCCGGGCCGAGCGCAACGAGCAGTCGTTCCACGACCTGGTGGGGCCAGGAGCCGGGGACGAGCCGTGAATCCCCCCACGACATTGCACCCCACGCAGACGCGCTTCGGTCTCCTTTGCCCGGGGACCCCGCGATCCTGCTCACCAGCGATGCTCCTGCGCACAATCCCGCGGGGGCCCCGGTGAGCGACTGGTTCGCCATCGCCGCGGTGCTCGCGGTGTCGGTGGCCACGCTCGCCGTCGGTGCGGTGGGACTGCGCATCTCGCGCACGACCAGTGACTTCTACGTGGCGTCGCGCACCGTCGGCTCGGTCGTCAACGCATCGGCGATCAGCGGCGAGTACCTCTCCGCGGCCTCCTTCCTCGGAGTCGCCGGCCTGGTCCTGCTGCGCGGCGTCGACATGCTCTGGTACCCGGTCGGCTGGACCGCGGGCTACCTGCTCCTGCTGGTCTTCGTGGCCGCGCCGCTGCGCCGCTCACGTGCGTACACGCTGCCGGACTTCGCCGAGTTCAGGCTCGAGTCGATCGTCACCCGCCGGCTGTCCAGCGCCCTGGTCGTGCTCATCGGGCTGCTCTACCTGGTTCCACAGTTCCAGGGCGCCGGGCTCACCCTGCGCGCACTCACCGACGCGCCGACCTGGACCGGCGAGCTCGTGGTCGCGGTGGTGGTGCTCGCCAACGTCGCCGCCGGCGGGATGCGCAGCATCACCATCGCGCAGGCGTTCCAGTACTGGCTGAAGCTGTGGGCGCTGCTCCTCCCGCTGGCACTCCTGTTGCTGCACTGGCGCGGCGACGGCTCCCCAGGACCGCGGCTCGACGCCTCCGACTGGGTGGAGCCGATGCAGGGCCACTACGCGACGTACCTGACCTACTCGCTCATTCTCGCCACGTTCCTCGGCACGATGGGTCTGCCCCACGTCGTGGTCCGCTTCTACACCAACCGCGACGGCCGCGCCGCCCGCCGTACGACGTTGTCGGTGCTCACGATGCTCAGCGCGTTCTACCTGCTGCCCACCTTGTACGGCGTGCTGGGGCGCATCTACACCCCCGATCTGATCGCCTCCGGGCACACCGACTCGGTCGTCCTCGAGCTGCCCGGCCGGCTCCTCGGGGGTGTCGGGGGCGACCTGCTCACCGCGCTGCTGGGAGCCGGCGCGTTCGCGGCCTTCCTGTCCACCTCCTCGGGCCTGGTCGTCTCGGTGGGCGGGGTGATCGGCCAGGATCTGCTCGGCCGACGCCTTGACGGGGTGACGGCGTTCCGGGTTGCGGCCACCGGTGCCGCGCTGGCGGCGCTCGTCCTGACCGTGCTGACCTCGGGCCTGGCCGTCGCGCACGCGGTGGAACTCGCGTTCGCGGTCGCCGCGTCGACCTTCTGCCCGCTGCTGCTGCTCGGGATCTGGTGGCGTGGACTGACCGCTCCCGGGGCGATCGCCGGGCTCCTCGTCGGCGGGATCAGCTCCTCGACCGCGGTGCTGGCGGTGATGCTGGGCGCCGCGCCGACCGGTCTGTTCGGTGCGGTGGTCAGCCAGCCGGCGCTCTGCACGGTGCCGGTGGCCTTCGCCACCATGGTCGTCGGATCGCTGCTCACCAAGGGCCACCTGCCGGCGCACCTGGGCCGGACGATGGTGCGGCTGCACACCCCCGAGGAGATCGTCCTCGACCGCGGCAGCTACCACCCGGAGCGGCGCAGCGGTGACACCAGCGGGACCACGGTCGCCCGTTCGTCGTAGCGATCCGACCGCTCGTCGCGGTGTGACCGCGCACACATCGACGCTTCACTCGCGTTGGGCGATAACCCACCGGTAACCCCTCCCGGGCTCGCCGCCGCCTTCCTAGCCTTCGAGCAGGCACACCCCCACCCCGTGAGGAGAAGGTCATGTCCCACACCTCGGAGGTCGCCGACTCCGGCGTCCTGCCCCGCGCCCTACCTGGCGCTCACATCGCCGACCCGGCACCCCTGGGTCTGGCAGCCTTTGCCCTGACCACGTTCGTGCTCAGCTTCGTCAACACCGGCCTGTTCAAGGTCGAGCCCGTCGTCTTCGGGCTGGCCCTCGCCTACGGCGGCCTCGCCCAGCTGTGCGCCGGCATGTGGGAGTTCGCCAAGGGCAACACCTTCGGCGCGACCGCGTTCGCGTCGTACGGCGGCTTCTGGATCTCGTTCTGGTGGCTCACCGGGCACTCCGGCCTGGACAAGGTGACCAACGCGAACGACCTGGGCAACAGCCTGGGCCTCTACCTGATCGCCTGGGCGATCTTCACCGGCTACATGACGATCGCGGCCACCCGGGTCAGCGGCGCGGTGCTGGCTGTGTTCGTGCTGCTGACCATCACGTACATCCTCCTGGGCATCGGCGAGTTCGCGATGAGCGACACCCTGGGCAAGATCGGCGGTTGGGTCGGCGTGGCCACCGCCCTCGCGGCCTGGTACGCCTCCTTCGGTGGCGTCACCGCCTTCACCCACAAGAGGGCACTGGTCCCCACCGGCCCCCGGGAGTGACGGACCGCTAGTCACCGCCAGCACCACGACCCCTTGCCCGTGCGGGGTCGTGGTGCTGGAGTGGTTGGCAACCGATCCAGCGTCCGCACGAGCCCACGACGAGCAGGCAGAACCTAAGGAGACGAGAAACCATGGCTGAGGCCACCCAGAACATCGACGCGTTGATGGCCGAGGAACGACGCTATCCGCCCGACCCCGAGTTCGCGGCCCAGGCGAACACGCCGGCCGACTTCTACGACCAGGACCCGGACACGTTCTGGGAGCGGGAGGGCCGCGAGCGGATCAGCTGGTTCAAGCCGTTCGACACCCTCAAGCAGTGGGACCGCCCGTACGCCAAGTGGTACCTCGGCGGGAAGCTGAACGTCTGCTACAACTGCGTCGACCGTCACGTCGAGAACGGTCAGGGCGACAAGGTCGCCTACCACTGGGAGGGCGAGCCCGCCGACGACCGGCTCGACATCACCTACGCCGATCTGCAGAGCCGGGTGGTCAGGGCGGCCAATGGCTTCAAGCAGCTCGGCATCGGCAAGGGCACCAAGGTGTGCGTGTACATGGGGATGATCCCGGAGGCCCCGGTCACGCTCCTCGCCCTGGCCCGGCTGGGCGCACCGTTCACCTTCGTCTTCGGCGGGTTCAGCGCTGACTCCCTCGGCGGCCGCATCGTCGACATGGGGTGCGAGTACCTCATCACCCAGGACGCCGCGAACCGCCGCGGCACCGCGTCGGCTCTGAAGCCGATCGCCGACGAGGCGATGTCCAAGTCGCCGAACCTCAAGTCCTGCTTGGTGGTCCGCCGTACCGGCACCGAGATCGACATGACCGAGGGCCGCGACCAGTGGTGGCACGACGTCGTGGACGGTCAGAGCGACGACGCGTCCTCGTGCCCGTGCGAGGAGATGGACTCCGAGGACATGTTCTTCCTGATGTACTCCTCGGGCACCACCGGCAAGCCGAAGGGCATCGTGCACACCACCGCCGGCTACCTGACCGGGGTCTCGACGACGCACCACTACGTCTTCGACATCAAGCCCGAGACCGTCTACTGGTGCGCGGCCGACATCGGCTGGATCACCGGGCACAGCTACATCGTGTTCGGCCCGCTCTGCAACGCGACGACGAGCGTGATGTACGAGGGCCTGCCGGACTTCCCCGACAAGGATCGTTGGTGGGAGATCATCGAGCGCTATAAGGTCAACGTGCTCTACACCGCCCCCACCTCGATCCGCACCCACATGAAGTGGGGCGCCGAGTACGCCGAGCGGCACGACCTGTCCTCGTTGAAGGTGCTCGGGTCGGTGGGTGAGCCGATCAACCCCGAGGCCTGGGTCTGGTACCGCGACACCATCGGCGGCGGCAAGACGCCGGTCGTGGACACCTGGTGGCAGACCGAGACGGGCATGATCATGGTGACCCCGACGCCGGGGCTCACCACGCTCAAGCCCGGGTCGGCGACCCAGCCGTTCCCCGGCGTGATGGCGGCCGCATACGACGAGCAGGGCAAGGCGATCCCCGCCGGTAGCGGCGCCGGCTACATGGTGATCAAGGAGCCTTGGCCGGCGATGTTCCGCGGGCTCTACAACGACGACGATCGGTTCCGCGAGACCTACTGGAGCCGCTTCCCCGACGCCTACCTCGCCGGTGACGGAGCCCGGGTCGACGAGGACGGCGACTTCTGGCTGATGGGCCGCATCGACGACGTCATGAACGTCTCGGGACACCGGCTCTCGACGATCGAGGTGGAGAGCGCACTCGTCGACCATCCCGACGTGGCCCAGGCCGCCGTGGTCAGCCGGTCGGACCCGACGACCGGGCAGGCGATCGTCGCCTACGTGACCCTGCGCGGCGACCAGCAGGGGTCGCCGGAGAAGCTGATCGAGCTGCGCGACCACGTGGGCAAGGTCATCGGCCCGATCGCCAAGCCGGCGAACATCGTCTTCGCCGACACGTTGCCGATGACCCGCTCGGGCAAGATCATGCGGCGGCTGCTCAAGGACGTCGCCGAGAACCGGGCGCTCGGGGACACGACGACGCTTGCCGATCCCGCAGTGGTGCAGGAGATCAAGGCCCGCGCCGATGCCGAGGCGAGCAAGGAGGACTGAGCCGGGGGTTGACTGGGACGGACCCGGTGAGGGGCGCATGCCTCCCACCGGGCCCTACCTTTGCGGCGCCTGTGCTCAGACGCGCTCAGCACGCTGCTGCCGGCCCGAGGAGAGCAGGCTGAGCACGGTGGTGACGCCGAGGATCACGACGATCGCCACCAGGGACAGCCACACCGGGATGTCCGGCGCCCAGCCGATCGACCGTCCGCCGTTGAGGAACAGCAGCTCGTTCTCGTGCATCGCGTGCAGCACGAGCTTCACCCCGATGAAGCCGAGGAGCACAGCCAGCCCGTAGGACAGGTAGACGAGCCGCTCGAGCAGCCCGCCGATCAGGAAGTAGAGCTGTCGCAGGCCCATCAGCGCGAAGATGTTCGCGGTGAGCACGAGGAACGGCTCCTTGGTGAGCCCGTAGATGGCCGGGATCGAGTCGAGGGCGAACAGCAGGTCCGTCGTACCCAGGGCGACGACGACCACGAACATCGGCGTGATCAGGCGACGGCCGCCCTCGCGGACGAGGACCCGCGCGCCGTGCCACTTCGTGGTGGTCCCAGGCCGCCCGCTGACCCAGCGCACCAGCGCGCTCTCGTGGTAGTCCTCGTCATCGTTGGTCCCGCCACTCGCCAGCTTCACGGCCGTGTAGACCAGGAACGCGCCGAAGATGTAGAAGACCCAGCTGAACTCGTTGATCGCCGCCGCGCCGAGGGCGATGAAGACCCCGCGCATCACGAGGGCGAGCACGATGCCGACCAGCAGCGCAGACTGCTGCAGCTCCCGAGGTACGCCGAAGCGGCTCATGATGATCAGGAAAATGAACAGGTTGTCGATCGACAGCGAGTACTCGGTCAGCCAGCCGGCGAAGAACTCAGTGCCGTAGGTCGACCCCGACACCACCCACACCCCGACACCGAAGAGCACGGCCAGACCGACGTAGGCAGCGAGGGCGACGGTCACCTCCCGCCGAGACGGCTCGTGCGGGCGGCGGCCGATCACGACCACGTCGAAGAGCAGCACCGCCAGGGTGCCGCCGATGGTCAACCACCAGGCGAGCGCGGTCACGTGCACGTCGTACCTCCGGACATCGGGCCCCTGGGGGCGTCGTTCATGGTCCGGAGGTCTCTTCCATCCGCCGAGCGGACCACCGGCCCGGGCCCGTTCCGGGCCGTGATGACGAGACGGTGCGGGGGAATACTCCCCTCCAACGCACCCAGTCTCGCACGGGCGACGACCCCGCGGCCAATCGTGGCCTAGGCTGGTCACCGGTGCGCCGGGAAGTCTGGTCGGCAGTTCGCCCCGCCTACCCCGAAGGGCCTGATGAGCCGCCACCGCCGCCTCCTTCCCCGCCCCGACCTGGGCGAGTCGCTCTTCCTCGTCGACTTCCTCCGCTCGGAGACCGTCGGGGGCGCACTGGCCCTGGTGGCCGCCGGCGTGGCGCTGCTGTGGGCGAACCTCGCGCCGGGCAGCTACACCGCCGTCCGGCATCACCAGCTCGGCCCGCTGGACGTGGAGCAGTGGGCCGCCGACGGTGCGCTGAGCGTCTTCTTCTTCATCGCCGGCCTCGAGCTCAAGCGCGAGTTCCTGGTCGGCTCGCTGCGCCGCCTGTCCGACGCCGCGGTCCCGGTCACTGCCGCCTGCTGCGGAGTCGCCGTGCCCGCCGCCATCTTCGTCGCGGTCAACCACGGCACCGCCAACCTGGTGGGCTGGGCGATCCCGGCTGCCACGGACATCGCCTTCGCCCTCGCCGTGCTCGCGGTGGTCGGCTCGTCGCTCCCGACCCAGCTGCGTGCCTTCCTGCTCACCCTCGCGGTCACCGACGACCTGATCGTCATCTTGATCATCGCGATCTTCTACAGCTCCACGCTGTCGTGGTGGTGGCTGCTGGCCGCCGCGCTGCTGTGCCTCGTGTACGCCGGCCTGCAGCGCGCCCGTGTCCGCACCCGGCTGGTCTACCTGCCGGTCGTGCTGGCGACCTGGTGGAGCGTGCACGAGAGCGGGATCCACGCGACCATCGCCGGGGTGGCACTCGGCGTGCTCACCCGGGTGCTTCCTGACGAGGGCGAGGCGCGGTCGCCGGCCGAGCGGTTGGAGAACCGGATCGGCCCGCTCAGTGCCGGCGTGGCCGTGCCCTTCTTCGCGCTGATGAGCGCCGGCGTCGTGCTCTCCAGCGGTGAGCGGCTCCTGCACGACCCGGTCGTCTGGGGCGTGGTCCTCGGCCTGCTGGTCGGCAAGCCGGTGGGTGTGCTGGCCGGGACCTGGGTGGTCACCCGGTTCACCCGTGCCGAGCTCGACGACAACGTGGCGTGGCGCGACATGATCGGGCTGGCGATGCTGGCCGGAGTCGGGTTCACGGTGTCGCTGCTGGTCTCCGACCTGTCGTTCACCGACGCGCGACGGTCGGAGGCCAAGGTGGCGGTGCTTCTCGGCTCGGTGGCTTCGGCCGTGCTCTCGTCGCTGGTGCTCGCCAGGCGGAACCGGACGCATCGGGCGAGTTGAGCCGCAGATCGTGGGTACCGCCCGTGACGATAGGGTCGCCACGTAGGCGAACACCCGCTCGGAAGGATCTCCCATGGCACATCGCGAGCCCGCGGTCGCGGAGGAGCCGACGATCGGCAAGCTGGTGGTCGACGCCAGCCGCGACATCTCCACCCTGGTCCAGAGCGAGATCCAGCTCGCCAAGTCCGAGCTGAAGGTCAGCGTCAAGACCGGTGGCATCAGCATCGCTCTGTTCGCGATGGCCGGGTTCCTGGCGCTCCTCGCAGTGATCATGGTGTCGGTGGCCATCGCCTACTTCATCCACATGGCAGGCCTCGACCTGGCCTGGTGCTTCCTGATCGTCTTCGGTGCCTACCTGCTGCTGGCCGGGCTGCTCGGCTTCGTCGGCTTCCTGAAGATCCGGAAGGTGCGCGCCCCCGAGCGTGCGATCGCCCAGGCCAAGCAGGTGCCCTCGGCGTTCAAGAAGAGCTGAGCGCCGGTCAGGCGCAGCCGCCGGTCCCCACCGGCGCGTTGGCGTGCAGACCCTGGTCGGCCGCGCCGGAAACCTGGCTGGCGGTGAGTGCATAGCCGGTGTCACCGTTGCTCACCGACGCCGCGAACACCACGCCGAGGACCTTCCCTGCGGTGGACACGAGTGGACCACCGGAGTTCCCCGGCCGGACGATGCCACGCACCGAGAAGACGTCACGGGTGACGGTGCCGTTGCCGTAGATGTCCGGTGAGCGCAGCCGCTGCTGGATCCGGATCCGTGCGGGCTGCGCGCTGAACGGACCGTCCTGCGGGTAGCCGAGCACCGCGGCGGCCTCCTTGGCGTGGCCGCTCTGGTCGAAGGTGAGGTAGGGGCTGGTCAACGACGGCACCTTCAGCACCGCGATGTCCACGTCGGGGTTGTAGTAGACGACCTGTGCCGCCACGTCGTGGGTGCCGACCAACACCTGCGGGTCGCTCACTCCGGCGACCACGTGCGCGTTGGTCATCAATCGGCCGGGCGAGTAGAGGAAGCCGCTGCCCTCGACACCCTGGCCGCACTTGTTGTTGCCGCGGATCTTGAACACCGCCGGCTCGGCACGCTGGATGTCCGGGTCGCGGACGACGCGGCCCGGAGCCGGAGCCACCCCGACGATGTGCTCGGGGGCGAATGGCTCCAGATAGCGCGGGAACACGCTCGAGCCGACCACGTTGTCGAAGCTGCGCAGGGTCGACTGTGCCGACCGGGGCATCACCTGGTTGACCGCGATCAGCACCTGGGAGTTGCGCACCAGTGGGCTGAGGCCGGGGATCCGGGACCCGCTCACCGCGACGCCGAGCATCCAGGCCACGACCAGCACGGCCACCACCGACAGGGCGGAGCCGCCGATCGCGTCCAGCGCACGCACCGGCTGCCACCGGATCCGGTTGCGGACGCGGGTGCCGGCGTACTGGAAGAGCGCCTGGCCGAAGGACGCCGCGACCAGCACCACGAACAGCGCGCCGAGCGAGATCCACACCGACGGTGAGGCGGAGCCGAGCAGCTGCGGGGCGATCCAGATGCCGAGGATGCCGCCGACGACGAGCCCGACGGTGGCGAAGGCGCCGGCGATGAAGCCCTGCCAGTAGCCGGAGAGGGCATAGAGGACCACGAGGACGATCAGGCACCAGTCGAGGACGTTCACCACACCCCCTGCGGCATCGTGGGCGGAGCAGCGCAGCGGAGGAGCGCGGCACGTCGTGGGGTGGTGTTCATCGGATCAATCCTCGCGCACGCCGAGCATGTAGGACGGCAGCGTCCGCCGTACCGACGTGTCCCAGGGCCGAGTGAGCCCGACGTGCTCGAAGAGCTGGTTGACCAGGCCCGCGGTGAACCCCCACAGGATCAGGTCCTTGTCCGGCCCGATCAGGAAGCCCGGGCTCGAGTAGCCGCCCGGGTGGGTGACCGTCACCCGATGGGCGGGGTCGAGAAGCTCCTCCAACGGGACCCGAAGCACCGCATGCACCTCCGCGGGGTCGACGACGCCGACCCGACACTCCTCACGCCACCAGCCGAGGACCGGTGTGACCGCGAAGTTGCTGGGCGGCAGCCACAGCTGCGGGAGGCTGGCCAGCACCTCGACGCCGGCCGGGTCCAGGCCGGTCTCCTCCTGCGCCTCGCGCAGCGCGGCCGCGACCGGGCTCTCGTCACCGGCGTCGATGCTGCCGCCCGGGAACGAGATCTGGCCCGGGTGGGAGCGCATGTCGTGAGCCCGCTCGGTGAACAGCAGGTCCGGTCCCGCAGGCCCCTCGCCGAAGAGCATCAGCACCGCGCCGGGCCGGGCGTCGGATCCCGGCGGCGGCAGGAACCGACTCAGCTCCTCTCCCCTGATGGTGCGCGCGCCGTCCCGGATCGGCACCAGCCAGTCGGGGAGGTCGCTCACCGCAGACCCGTTCTCCGGCATCCTCAGGACACTCCGAGGTGCTGCTGGACCAGACCCTCGAGCTGAGCGACCGACCTGATGATCATCGCGCGCTCGAAGACGATGTCGCCGTGGGCGTCGACGAGGATCGTGGTGGGCAGGGCACCGGTGCGCAGGTGCGGCACCGTGTCGGCGACCAGCGGGTACGTCGTCCCCGCCTTGCGGGCCAGCTGCAGGGCGAGCTCGGGTCGGTAGTCCGACCAGTCCACGCCGAGCACCGCGACCTTGCCGGCGTACTTCTGCGCGAATGCCTGGAGCCGGGGCATCTCCTCGCGGCAGGGAGCGCACGACTGCGCCCACAGGTTGACGACCATCGGGCCGCGCAGCCGCGCCGGGTTCACGCTGCGCCCCCCGCCGAGGCAGGGCAGCTCGACGTCGGAAAGCCCGTGCGCCGCCGGTGGCGCCGTCGTCGCTGGGCAGTCTTGGATGTGGGCACGGTGCTTGAGCGCCCGCAGCGCCGGGGTGTCGACCTTGACCTGCGGACTGCCCAGGCCCCCGCCCAGTCCACCGCCGCCGGATCCGCCACAGCCGGCGAGCAGCAGAGCAGCCATCGCCAGCGCGACCGCACCGACGAGCCGACCTGCGCGCGTCCTCATGCCGGCCCCTGGGTCTTCACCAGCTTCGCGGCCTCCTCAGGGTCCGTGGGGCCTTCGCCGTACGACGGGCACCAGCGCGCGATCGTGCATGCACCGCATGCGGGCTTCTTGGCATGGCACACCCGTCGCCCATGCCAGATCACGTGGTGGCTGAGCATCGTCCAGTCGCGGGCGGGGAACATCGCGCCGATCGCGTGCTCGGCCTTGACCGGGTCGGTCTCGGTCGTCCAGCCGAAGCGCCGGACCAGCCGACCGAAGTGGGTGTCGACGGTGATCCCGGGGATGCCGAACGCGTTGCCCAGCACCACGTTGGCCGTCTTGCGACCGACTCCGGGCAGGGTGACGAGGTCGTCGAGTCGCGGCGGCACCTGGCCGTCGTACCGCTCGACGAGGGCGGCGCTGAGCTTGAGCAGGGCGTCGGTCTTGGCTCGGAAGAAGCCGAGCGGCCCGACGATCTGCTCGAGGTCCTCACGCCGTGCGGCCGCCATCGCCGGGGCGTCGGGGTAGGCCGCGAACAGGGTCGGACGGACGGCGTTGACCCGGCGGTCGGTGGTCTGCGCGCTGAGCACGGTGACGACGAGAAGCTGGAACGGGTCGTCGAAGTCGAGCTCGCACTTCGCGTCAGGATAGGTTTCGGCCAGGACCCGGTCCATCTTGCGGGCCCGGCGCACGAGGGTCGTGTCAGGCTTCGGGACCGGAAGGGTCGCCTGTTTGCTGGGCGGCACGCCGCAAGACTACGCGGGCGCGATTGACCATCCCGCGGCGTGGGCAGTAGGCATGGGTCAGACTGTGACCTGCAACACTGGACCGAGCGGGACGATTGGGCCCGGAGCGAAGGGAACATCGGTGGACAACGACGTACTCCGCCAGGCGCCGCTCTTCAGCGCGCTCGATGACGAGGCCGCCGCAGCGCTGCGGTCCTCGATGGGCGAGACCAAGCTTCGGCGCGGCGAGGTGCTCTTCCGCGAGGGCGACTCGGGCGACAAGCTCTACATCGTCGTCGACGGCAAGGTGAAGCTCGGCCGGACCTCGTCCGACGGTCGGGAGAACCTCCTCGCGATTCTGGGCCCTGGCCAGATGTTCGGCGAGCTCTCGCTCTTCGACCCGGGCCCGCGCTCGGCGACCGTGACAGCCGTGACCGAGGCGCAGTTCCTCTCGCTCTCCCACGAAGACCTGATGCGCTGGCTGGCCGGGAGGCCCGCCGTGGCGCTGGGGCTGCTGTCCCAGATCGCCAGCCGGTTGCGCAAGTCCAACGACGTGGTGGCCGACCTGGTGTTCTCCGACGTGCCCGGCCGGGTCGCCAAGGCGCTGCTCGACCTCGCGGACCGGTTCGGCCGGACCGCCGACGACGGTGTGCACGTGCATCACGACCTCACCCAGGAGGAGCTGGCCCAGCTCGTGGGCGCCTCCCGGGAGACCGTCAACAAGGCGCTGGCCGACTTCGCCTCTCGCGGCTGGCTCCGCCTCGAGCCCCGCTCCGTGGTGATCATGGACGTCGAGCGGATGAAGCGCCGCGCTCGTTGAGTGGGGCGTTCTGGTCCGTCGAATGCTGACTTGTTGCCCGGTCAATCGGGGATTCGGGTCCAACGCAGCCGCCTGGTCCGTGGCCGGAGCGCCGCCCGAAGCTCGCTGAGCCACGCGTCCGGGTCCGGCCCGCTGACCCCGTCCTTGTCGACCACGATCACGGTCCAGCCGTGCTCGCGGAGCCACTTTCTCCGCGTGCGATCCCGCGCCTTCTGCTCCTCGGTACGGCGATGGAACTCCTCCCCGTCGTACTCCACCGCGACACGATGCTTCGGGTAGGCGAGGTCGAGGCGGTACGTCGGCACCCCGTCTATCTCGATCCAGTACTGGAGCTCCGGGACCGGCAGCCCGGCGTCATGGATGTCCAGCCGGATCCACGACTCACGCATCGACTCCGACCGACCGTCGGCAAGCGCGACCAAGCCACGGAGTTGGACCACTCCGCGCCGGCGGAAGTAGCGCGGCAGCTGTCGCTCCATCTGCTCACGGGTGATCCCGTGGACACGGACGAACCCGTCCAGGGCGCCCAGGGCGCGGTGCCGGCCCAGGGCGCAGCCGAGGTCCAATGCGGTGCGCAGCGGCGTCGTGACCCAGACACCCAGGATCTGCGCCAGGTCCTCCGACCGCAGATCGCGGGTTCGACCATCCACGCCTGACCGGTTCGAGGGCGCATGACCGCGGAGCACGCAGGTCTCCACCGGAGGCAGGACCGCCGTGTCGGCGTACCCGAAGACGTTGACGTCGTGGAGCCAGGCTGCGGTGCGGTCGCAGACGACGGACTGTGGACTGACCACCAGCGCGGCCGCGCGCACCCGGAGCTCGACCGTGTCGGTTGCGTCGGCAGCGACGTACACGCCGCGCAGCACCCGCCGCACGAGGCCGTTGCGGACCGCGTCTCGCAGCCGGCGGTCGGTGATGCCGAGGCGGCGCGCTTCGGCCAGGGTGAAGGGCGTGTAGGGAACATCGGAGTGCATCTTGAGGACCATGCACGCCGGACCGACGTCCAGCCCTCGGATCGGCCCGGGCCTGTGGAAGACGGCTGGGGTTCACCATCTGTGGGCGTGGAACGGCCGCTCGACCGCGGTGCCCGTCAACAGGGCTCGCCTGTCGCGAACCCCCAACTCAATGGACGGCAATCCACCACTCACCGGACACGAACCCCCAACTCAACGCGTGCGGAGGAACTCCAGCTGGGCGCGCACGGAGAGTTCGGCGGCGGGCCAGAGGACGGGGTCGACGTCGGTGTAGACGATCTCGACGACCCTGCGGGGGAGCTCGTCCGCGGCGATGCCCTCGGGAAGCGGTTCGCGGCGGAGCTGGTCCAACGCGTCGCGCACCTGCTCCAGACGCTCGTGTCGGTGGGCGATGTAGTGGTCGAGCGCCGGCAGGGCCTGCTCGATCACGGGGCCGTGACCGGGCCAGATCGTCGCGACCTCGTTCGCCTCCGCCAGCGCGTGCAGCCGATCGAGCGAGTCCAGATAGGCACCGAGCTGCCCGTCCGGGTGGGCGACCACGGTCGTGCCCCGACCGAGCACGGTGTCCCCGGTGAGGACGGCGCCGTCGGCCGGCACCAGGAACGACAGCGAGTCGGCGGTGTGTCCGGGGGTGCCGACCACGCGGATCTCGAGACCGTCGACCTCGACCACGTCGCCGTCCCCGAGGCCCTCCTCACCCAGTCGGTACGCCGGGTCCAGCGCCCGCACTCCGCATCCCATCCGCTCGGCGAACCCACGGGCGGCCTCGGAGTGGTCGAGGTGGTGGTGGGTCAGCAACACCGCCGCCACGTCGCCCGCGACCGCGGCGACCGCGTCGAGGTGGCCGGGGTCGGGTGGACCGGGGTCGATCACCACCGATCGGCGGCCACCCGGCTCGCGCAGCACCCAGGTGTTGGTGCCGTCGAGCGTCATGATGTTGGCGTTGGGGGCGAGCACACACTGCGCACGCTCCCCGAACGGCCCGCCCGACCAGGTCATCGCGGTCTTTCCGCCAGCAGCGGGTCGACCCGCGCGGGTCGGGAGAGCAGGAACTCCTCACCTGACGAGATCACCTCGGGCATGAACATCTCGACGCGGTGATCGGCCGCGGCTGCGACGACCGCCGCAGGGTCGGCGTACGGCGTCAGCTCCAGGCAGGTGAGGTACGTCGGCGGCAGCATCATCAGCGCCGAGGCCTCCACCTGCTCGACCGCCTCGATCGCGGGGAGCCACTCCACCGACGACGACTCGGTCGACACGTCCCGGGTGCGCTGCCCCTCCGGCAGCTGAGCGACGAAGAACCAGGTCCGGTAGCGCCGCGGCTCGAAGATCGGCGTCAACCACCCCGACCATGCGCCGAGCAGGTCGGTGCGAAGCACCAGCCGACGCCTGTCCAGGAACTCGGTCAATGCGAGCTCGCGCTTCTCCAGTGCCTGCCGGTCGGCCTCCCAGTCCGCGCCCGTGGTGTCGGCGACGACCGACTCGGCCGACTCCCCGGCGAGCAGAACTCCGGACTCCTCGAAGGTCTCCCGGACCGCGGCACAGACCAACGCACGTGCGGTCGCGTCATCGACCCCCAGCCGCTCCGCCCACTCCGCCGGGGAGGGGCCGCCCCAGGCCACGGTGTGGTCGAAGTCACGCTTGTCGACGCCACCGCCGGGGAACACGCACATCCCGCCGGCGAAGGCCATCGAGGTCTGCCGCCGGAGCAGATAGACCTCAGGCCCCCGCTCGCCGGCGCGCATGAGTACGACGGTGGCGGCGTTGCGCGGCTCCGCGGGCGTCATCTCGCCACTCTCGAACGCGCGAGCCTGGTCGACCAGGCGCTGCGGGATCGGGAGCTTCACACCTCGACCAACAGCTCGACCTCGACGGGCGCGTCGAGCGGGAGCACCGGGACACCCACCGCGGAGCGTGCATGGAGGCCTGCGTCGCCGAATACCTTCCCGAGCAGCTCGGACACGCCGTTGGCGACCTGCGGCTGGCCGGTGAAGTCGGGGGTGGACGCGACGAACGCCACCACCTTGACCACCCGCTTGACGCGGGCGAGCTCGCCGATCTCGGCCCGGATCGCGGCCAGGGCGTTCAACCCGCACTGCCGGGCGCACTCCTGGGCCTGCTCGGGGGTGACCGCCCCGCCGACCTTGCCGGTGGCCAGCAGCTGACCGTCGCGCATGGGCAGCTGACCGGAGGTGAAGACGTGGCTGCCGCTGCGCACTGCTGGGACGTACGCCGCCACCGGCGCCGCCACCTGCGGGATCTCGAGGCCGAGCTCCGCCAGCCGCTCCTCGGGAGTCATCAGCCCTGCACCGGACGCTTGAAGTATGCGACCAGGTTCTCCGGATTCATCCCCGGGACGACCTGGATCAGTTCCCAGCCGTCCGACCCGAAGTTGTCGAGGATCGCCTTGGTGTTGTGGACCAGTACGGGCGCCGTCAGGTATTCCCAGCGTGTGATCGGGCTCTGCGTCATGCTCGTCACCCTAGTCCCGCGTGGGTCCGCCTCCCCCGACCACCCGCTACGGTGCCGGCGTGACCGATCCGCGGCTGCCCGACCACGTGCTGCGGTACGCCGACCACGCGGACGGGGTGCTCGACGTACACCTCCCTCGGGCGACCACCACTCGTGACGTCTCGGCGCACCAGATGGGACGCCTCGGCGCGCCAGATGGGACGTCTCGGCGGCGGGACAAGGTGGTGATGCTGCTGCACGGGGGGTTCTGGAAGCAGGAGTGGGACCGCACCCACACCCGAAACCTCGCGCGGGCCCTGGCCGACGAGGGCCACGTGGTCGCGACCCCGGAGTACCGGCGGGTGGGCGGGGGCGGCGGCTGGCCCACGACCTGCGAGGACGTGGGTGACGCCCTGGCGGCGCTGCCCGACCTGCTGGGCACCCTCGGGGTGCAGCTCGGCCCGGTGGACGTGGTCGGGCACTCTGCCGGCGGACACCTGGCACTGTGGCTCGCGAGCGAGCCGGTTCACGCTGGACATGCGCCGCCCCGCCCGCACCCACGGATCGGCCACGTCGTGGCTCTCGCACCCGTCAGCGACCTCCGGGCGGCAGCCGCACGGCACCTCGGCGACGACGCGACCCAGCGGTTCATGGGCGGCCCTCCCGACGAGGTGGACTACGACCCCGCCGACCCGATGATCCGGCTGGCACGGCGACCGGACTGCGCGGTCACGGTGATCCACGGCAGCCTCGACGACGCGGTCCCGCTCGGGCTGAGCCGAGACCTGGTCACCGCCCACCCCTGGATCCGGCTCGTCCAGCCCCAGGTGGGCCACTACGAGCTGATCGACCCCGCAGGTGCGACGTACCCCACACTGCTGGAGGGACTCAAAGGTAGTTGAACAGGGAACAACTTCAGCAGTCGAGCAGTTGGAGAACACCATGAGTCGCCTTGCCGTGATCGTTGCCAGCACCCGCCCGGGCCGGGTGGCCCTCCCGGTCGCGGAGTGGTTCGTCGTCGCCGCCGAGGAGCACGGCGGATTCGAGGTCGACCTGGTCGACCTGGCAGAGGTCGACCTGCCGTTCCTCGACGAGCCCCACCACCCGCGGCTGCGGCAGTACACCCACCAGCACACCAAGGACTGGAGCGACCGCATCGCCGCCGCCGACGCCTTCGTCTTCGTCACCCCCGAGTACAACTTCGGGACCCCGGCGGTACTGAAGAACGCGCTGGACTACCTCTCGCACGAGTGGGCCCACAAGCCGGCCGCCTTCGTCTCGTACGGCGGCGTCTCGGCGGGCACGCGCGGCGTGCAGATGACCAAGCAGGTGGTCACCACCCTGAAGATGCCCGCGCTGGTCGAGGCCGTGGCCATCCCGTTCGTCGCCCAATTCATCGACGACGAGGGTCGGCTCCAGCCGAACGACACGATGACCGGCGCCGCGAAGGTGATGCTGGACGAGCTGGTCCGCCAGGAGCGCGCCCTCCGGCCGCTGCGCGAGACCGCATAGCGCCGCCCGGCGGGCGATCGCGGACGCGCCGTCGGCCGGCGCGACAGTGCTTGTAACTTGTCGGTCATGGTCCCCGATGTCCTCTGGCGCCCCCCTGCCGACCAGCACTGCCGGCTGACGAGCTTCCAAGACTGGCTCGCCGACAACGGGGGTCCGCGCTTCGACGACTACGAGGCGCTGTGGCGCTGGTCGACGACCGACCTCGACGCGTTCTGGCTCGCGGTATGGCGCTGGTTCGACCTTCCCGCCGACGGCGACCCCGCCCCGGCGCTGGCCGACGACTCGATGCCGGGCGCGGTCTGGTTCCCCGGGCTCCGGCTCAACTACGCCGAGGCGATGCTGCGGATGCCGGGCCGGGCCGAGGACGACCTCGTCGTGGTGGCGCGTTCCCAGGGACGTGACGAGGTCCGCCTCACGGCCGCTGCGCTGCGCGACCTGGTGGGCCGGGTGCGAGCCGGGCTCCTCCGAGCCGGCGTGGGCGAGGGCGACCGCGTCGCGGCGTACACGCCGAACATCCCCGAGACGCTGGCGCTGCTGCTCGCCACGGCCAGCCTCGGCGCGGTGTTCAGTTCCTGCGCCCCCGAGTTCGGCACCCAGAGCGTCACCGACCGCTGGCAGCAGATCGAGCCGAAGGTCGTCGTCGCCGTCGACGGATACCAGTACGGCGCCAAGCCGATCGACCGGCGCTCGGAGGTCGACATGCTGCGTCGGTCGCTGCCCAGCGTCGAGACGCTGGTCTGGCTGCCCTACCTGGACCCCGATGCCGCCGCCCCCGACGGCGCGATCACCTGGGCGGACCTCACCGCCGAGCGCGGACCGCTGGAGTTCGCGCGGGTGCCGTTCGCCCACCCGCTCTACGTCCTCTTCTCCTCCGGCACCACAGGACTCCCCAAGCCGATCGTGCACGGCCACGGGGGGATCACCGTCGAGCACCTGAAGTCACTGGCGCTGCAGACCGATCTCGGCCCGGAGGACACGTTCTTCTGGTTCTCCACCACCGGCTGGATGATGTGGAACTACCTCGTCTCCGGCCTCGGGGTCGGCGCCACGATCGTCCTGTTCGACGGCAACCCGGCCTGGTCCGCGAAGCACGGCGCCGACACCGGGATGCTGTGGCGCATGGCCGCCGAGACCGGTGTGACCTACTTCGGCACCAGCGCACCGTTCCTGCTGCAGTGCCGCAAGGACGGGATCGTGCCGCGCGAGATCGCCGACCTGTCGCGCCTTCGCGGCATCGGCTCGACCGGGGCCCCTCTGCCCGCGGAGGGCTTCCGCTGGGTCTACGACACGGTCGCCGGACCCGGCGACACCGCCCTGCAGCTCGGTTCGCTGTCCGGCGGCACCGACGTGTGCTCCGGATTCGTCGGGTCGGCGAGAACCCTTCCGGTGTGGTCCGGCGAGATCGCCTGCCGCTGCCTGGGCGCGGCCGTCGCGGCGTACGACGAGCAGAGGCAATCCGTGGTGGGCCGACTCGGTGAGCTGGTGATCGAGCGGCCGATGCCGTCGATGCCCGTGGGCTTCTGGGGCGACGCGGACGGGTCGCGCTACCGGGCGGCGTACTTCGAGGCCATCCCCGGCGTGTGGCGGCACGGCGACTGGATCACCATCACCGACCGCGGCAGCTGCACGATCACCGGGCGCAGCGACGCGACCCTCAACCGCGGCGGTGTCCGACTCGGCACCGCGGAGTTCTACACGGTCGTCGAGGCGCTGCCCGAGGTCGTCGACAGCCTGGTGGTCCACCTGGAGGACGACGAGGGCGGCGCCGGCACCCTGGTGCTGTTCGTCCAACTCGCCCCGGGCGTCGATCTGGACGACGGCCTGCGCCGAACCATCGCGACCGAGCTGCGCACCCGGTTGTCCCCGCGGCACGTGCCCGACCTCGTCCACGCTGTGTCCGTGCTGCCGCACACCCTCTCGGGCAAGCGCATCGAGGTGCCCGCCAAGCGGATCCTCCAGGGGACGCCGACCGACGAGGCCGTCGCCCGGGGCGCGCTCACCAGCCCCGAGGGTCTGGCGGAGCTTGAGGGGTTCCGGTCCCGGCTGGGTTGACCCGACTCGCCTGCCGTCCCGCTGTCGAGAAGTGACCCGGGTTGACCAGCGCCGGCGTCGATAGGCTTCCGCCCATGGCTGACTTCCCGGACGTGCTGCTGCACGTCGTCACCGGCAAGGGCGGCACCGGCAAGACCACGGTGGCGGCCAGCCTCGCGCTGGCGTTGGCCTCGCGTGGCCGGACGGTGCTGTTGTGCGAGGTGGAGGGCCGGCAGGGCATCGCCCAGCTGTTCGACGTGCCGCCGCTGCCCTACGAGGAGCGGTTGGTCGCTCGCGCCAGCGAGCACGGGCACGGTGACGTGTACGCGCTCGCGATCGACCCCGAGTCCGCGCTGCTGGAGTACCTCGCGATGTACTACCGCCTCGGGCGGGCCGGGAGGGCTCTCGACCGCTTCGGGGTCATCGAGTTCGCCACCACGATTGCGCCGGGGGTCCGCGACGTGCTGCTGACCGGGAAGGTCTACGAGGCGGCGCGCCGCAACTCGCGCAACAAGGGTGCGCGGTCGTACGACGCCATCGTGCTCGATGCCCCGCCCACCGGCCGGATCGCGCAGTTCCTCAACGTCAACAACGAGCTCGCCGGGCTGGCCAGGATGGGGCCGATCAAGTCCCAGGCCGACACCGTCACCACGCTGCTGCGCAGCAAGCAGACCGCGGTGCACCTGGTCACCGTGCTCGAGGAGATGCCGGTGCAGGAGACCGTGGACGGCATCGCCGAGCTGCGCGCGGCGAACCTCCCCGTCGGAGGTGTGGTGGTGAACATGATCCGGCCCCAGGACCTCGACGAGGAGGCGCGCAAGTCCCTGGTGGCCGGCACCGTCGACGGCGACACATTGACCAGCATCCTGCGCGGCGTGGGCGTGGACGCCGACACGGCGCTGGTGGGGACGCTTCTCGACGAGGGTCGCGCCCACGCCGAGCGGCGCGAGCTCGAGGACAGCCAGCGCGCTCTGATCGATGCACTCGACGTGCCGACCTACGAGCTGCCACGGCTGCCGGGCGGCGCCGACCTGGCCGGGCTCTACGACCTCGCCGCCGGCCTCTGCGAAGGCGGACTGGCGTGAGCGCGGCGCAGCGGTCCAGCAGCCGCAGTGGCGCCCGGGTCGGCCCGATGGTCAGCACCGGCGTCACCGCCGCACCGCTGGACCTCGACGCTCTCATCGACGACCCCGAACGACGGATCATCGTGTGCTGCGGAGCCGGCGGGGTCGGCAAGACCACCACGTCTGCGGCGATCGCGCTGCGGGCGGCCGAGCGTGGCCGCAAGGTCGTCGTACTCACCATCGACCCGGCCCGGCGGCTGGCGCAGTCGATGGGCATCGAGGCGCTGGACAACACCCCGCGGCCGGTGCCGGGCGTCTCGGACGACGGGGAGGGCGGCTCGCTCGACGCGATGATGCTCGACATGAAGCGCACCTTCGATGAGGTGGTCGAGAGCCAGGCCAGCCCGGAGAAGGCCCGGCAGATCCTCGAGAACCCCTTCTACGTCGCGGTCTCCAGCTCGTTCGCGGGCACCCAGGAGTACATGGCGATGGAGAAGCTCGGCCAGCTGCACAAGGACGCCCAGAGGTCCGGCCGCTGGGACCTGATCGTGGTCGACACCCCTCCGTCCCGGAACGCACTGGACTTCCTGGACGCCCCCGAGCGGCTGTCGAGCTTCCTGGACGGCCGGTTCATGCGCCTGCTGCTGGCGCCGGCGAAGGGCCCCGCCAAGCTGATGACCGCTGGCTTCGGGCTGGTCACCCGCGCGATCACGACGATCATCGGCGCACAGGTCCTCGGTGACATGCAGGCGTTCGTCTCGGCCTTCGACACCCTCTTCGGCGGGTTCCGGCAACGCGCACAGGCCACCTTCGAGCTGCTCCAGGCCAAGGGCACGGCGTTCCTGGTGGTGGCTGCACCCGAGCCGGACGCGCTGCGCGAGGCGGCCTACTTCATCGAGCGACTCAGCGCGGAGGACATGCCACTGGCCGGCCTGGTGCTCAACCGCGCCTCCACCGATCCGGGACCCGAGCTGTCCGAGGCGGCGGCCGAGGCCGCGGCGGAGCGGCTGCGGTCGGGAGCAGGCGACGCCGACGACGAGGACCGATCGCTGGCCGCGGGCCTGCTCCGGCTGCACGCCGACCGCAAGGTGATGGTTGCCCGGGAGCACCGGCTGCGTGAGCGCTTCGCCACCTCGCACCCCGACGTCGCGACCGCTGTCGTGCCGGCACTGTCCACCGACGTGCACGACCTGCACGGTCTGCGGGTCATCGGCGGACTGCTGTCCGGGACCGACTAAGGGGCGAGGTCAGGCGGGGACGGCTTCGCTACCGGACCCGGTAGCGCGCTCGTGCTCCTCCTTGGCGGTGCGCAGCAGCGCGGACCAGGAGGTCACCTGAGGACGCTTGCGCAGCACGGCGCGACGCTCCCGCTCGGTCAGGCCGCCCCAGACGCCCCACTCGATGCGGTTGTCCAGCGCCTCGGCGAGGCATTCTCCGCGCACCGGGCAGGCCGCGCAGACGACCTTGGCCTTGTGCTGCTCCGCGCCCCGGACGAACAGCTCGTCGGGCACCGACTTCTGGCACAACGCCGCGCTTGCCCAGTCCTCGTTCCAGCTCATGCGTGTGGACCTCCACGTCCCCCATATCGCCTCCGGACCCCTCACTGGTCCGGCGACCAACCCGATGAGAAACCTATGCGAGATGGCCGGTTCCGAAACAGACACAGCCGGGTGGTCCCGGAGTAGTCCTTTCGGACTACTCCGCCGTGCTCCGAAGGCGTCGCCGGGCCCGCCTAGACTGTCCGCCATGGCAGCCCGACGACCACCGCTCACGTTCGGCACGGTGGCCTCCCACCTGGGTGTGCTGATCGCCGTGTCGGCGGTGATGGGGGTGCTGGCCGCGGGCCTGGCCGTGCCGCTGGTCTCGGCGCTCGGGTACGGCGCGCACCAGATCGACACGTCCCTGCGCAACCTGCCCGAGGACCTCAAGGCCGAGCCGCTGGCCCAGCGCACCCGCGTGCTGGGCTCGAACGGCGGGCTGATCGCGACCTTCTACGACCAGAACAGGGTGAACGTCCCGCTGGACCAGGTCTCCAAGATCATGCAGCGCAGCATCGTCGGGGTGGAGGACTACCGCTTCTACCAGCACGGCGCGCTGGACCTCAAGGGCACCCTGCGGGCGTTCCTGAACAACCAGACCGGAGACGGCAGCACGCAGGGCGGTTCGTCGATCACCCAGCAGATGGCGAAGATGACCGCCCTCAATCAGGCGCAGACCCCCGCCGAGCGCCGGGCCGCGGTCGCGGACACCTACAAGCGCAAGATCCTCGAGCTGCGGCACGCCATCGCCTTCGAGCAGAACTACTCCAAGGACTGGATCCTCGACCGCTACCTCAACATCGCCTACTTCGGTGACGGCGCCTACGGCATCCAGGCCGCGGCCCGGCACTACTTCAGCGTGGATGCCAAGGACCTCAACGCCAAGCAGTCCGCGCTGCTGGCCGGGCTGGTGAAGAACCCCAGTGGGTACGCCCCGACCGAGTACCCGGCCCGGGCGAAGGCGCGCCGCCACGTCGTCCTGGATCGGCTCGCCCAACTCAAGATCATCTCGCAGCAGAAGGCCGACAAGATCGATGCCGGCGGCTTGGGGCTCAAGGTCAGCCCGACCCCGAACGGCTGTGTGAGCTCGAAGGCCCCCTTCTTCTGCGACTACGTGCGCCGGTACCTCCTCGACGACCCGTCGTTGGGCAAGACCGTCGACGACCGCAAGGAACTGCTCAACAGCGGCGGACTGACGATCAAGACCACGCTCCGGCTTCCTTTCGAGCGGGCCGCGCTGCGGGCCACCCACGACGCGGTCCGACCCACCGACCATGCCGTCGGTGCGCTGGCGATGGTGCAACCGGGCTCCGGCGACGTCCTGGCCATCTCGCAGTCCAAGCCGATGGGCCGGAGCAAGGCCAAGGGCGAGACCTTCCTCAACCACGTCGTGGACCAGAAGTACGGCGATGCCGCCGGCTTCCAGCCCGGCTCGACGTTCAAGCTCTTCGTGCTGTCGGCCGCCCTGACCCAGGGACTCGCCCCGCACGCCACGAGGTTCTTCGCGCCGGACCAGGCCCACATCCCGCAGAACGAGTTCCGCACCTGCAAGGGGCCCTACCCCAACGTCGCCACCTGGGACCCGCACAACTCGACACTGAGCCACACCACGATGGACATGTACGTCGGGATGCAGCAGTCGGTGAACACCTACTTCGCCCAGCTGGAGCGGCAGACCGGACTGTGCATGCCGGTGAAGCTGGCCAAGGCGATGGGGGTCCAGCTGCCGTCCAACGCCCAGGTGCCCTCGTTCACGCTCGGTGTCGCCGACGCGAACCCGCTGGAGATGGCGGCGGCGTACGCAACGATGCCCGCCCGCGGGAAGTACTGCTCGCCCCGGCCGGTCACCGAGATCCTCAACAGCTCCGGCCAGGTGTTCAAGAAGTATCCGACGCACTGCAAGCAGGTCGTCTCGCGTGAGGTCGCCGACCGGATCAACGACATCCTGCGCGGCGTGATGCTGCCCGGCGGCTTCGGTGTCGGCCTGGCGCTGGACAAGCCCTCGGCAGGCAAGACCGGTACGTCCCAGGACAACAAGGCGGTGTGGTTCAACGGCTACACCCCCGAGGTGTCGGCCTCATCCGTGGTCGCCGGCGTGAACGGCCAGGGCTTCCCAAGCACGCTCAACGGTGTCTCGCTCAACGGTCTGGTGCGTAGCACGGCCCACGGTTCCACGGTCGCCGGACCGATGTGGGCCGAGGCGATGCGGGCGATCCAGGATCGGATCCCGTACAAGAACTTCGAGCGGCCCAGCAACCCACCGCCGACGACCGGGCTGCCGCAGGTGCTCGGCTCGTCGGTGGCCTCGGCAGAGTCGACGATCCGGGCTGACGGCTTCCACCCGCAGCTGGCCGGCGAGCTCGACTCGCACTACCCGGCCGGTTCGGTGGCATTCATCAGCCGTGGCGTCGACGGCCGCACGGTCTACCTCTACACCTCGACGGGCCACGGCGGCCCCGCGCCGCCACCGCCGCCCACACCACACCACCATGCGCCGGCTCCGCATCCTGGTGGAGGCGGAGGCGGCGCAGCCCCCGCTGGCGGCGGTGGGCCCGGCCACGGTCATGGCCGTGGCCACGGTCACGGCCACTGACCGCTGCGGTCCGGTGTCCCTGCGCCCGGCGCGCGCCCGGCAGCTGTCGAGCTACTGCCCGAGCTGGCGTCGTACCTCGGCAGCGACCGCGCCCCCGTCGGCACGGCCCCTGACCTTGGGCTGCAGCGCGCCCATCACCCGGCCCATCGCCTTCATCCCGTCGTCGGCGACCCCGAGGTCGGCGATCGTCTCGGTGACAAGCGTGGCGACCTGGTCGGAATCGAGCTGCTCGGGGAGGTACTCGGTGATCACCGCGAGCTCCGCGCGCTCCTTGTCGGCCATCTCGGCACGACCACCCTCGTCGAAGGCCGTCGCGGCCTCACGGCGCTTCTTGGCCTCGGAGGTGAGCACGCCCAGGACGGCGTCATCGTCGAGCACGACGGCCTGCTTTCCGGCGACCTCGGCGTTGGTGATCGCCGACAGCACCATCCGCAACGTCCCCGACCGTACCTGGTCGCGGGCCTTCATCGCGGTGGTCAGATCTGCCCGCAGCTTGTCCTTGATCTCGCTCACCTGACCCATTGTGGCAGCCTTGGGGGATGCGGCCCTCCCGGTTTTTCCAGCGCACCGTCGCGATCGGGGCGCTGGGCGGCGCCGCGGCCCTAGCCTGGTCGGCCGGCTACGAGGTGCGTGCGTTCGCGCTGCGCCGGGTCGACGTCCCGGTGCTGCCCCCCGGCCAGCGTCCGCTGAAGGTCCTGCACGTCAGCGACCTGCACATGACCCCCGGTCAGGAGCGCAAGCAGCGCTGGCTGCGGTCGCTGGCCGCGCTCGAGCCGGACCTCGTCGTCGACACGGGTGACAACCTCGCCCACCCGCGGGTGATCCCCCGGCTGCTGTCCGCCTTCGGACCGCTGCTGGAGACACCGGGTGTCTTCGTGTTGGGGTCGAACGACTACTTTGCGCCGAGCCTGCGCAACCCGGTCCGCTACCTGCTGCCCGACGACGGTCACCGCAACACCGCCTCACCGCGCCTCCCGGTCGGCACCCTCCGCTCGGCGTTCACCCGAGCCGGCTGGCTGGACCTGAGCAACACCCGGGGGCGTCTGACGGTCGGCGACACCACGATCGCGTTCGCGGGCGTCGACGACCCCCATCTGGGTTACGACGACCTCGGCGCGGTCGCCGGACCGTCACCCGGCGACGTCGATCTGCGGATCGGGGTCACGCACGCGCCGTACCTGCGGGTGCTGGACCAGTTCGCCGCCGACGGCTACGACCTGACGCTCGCCGGGCACACCCACGGCGGCCAGGTCTGCCTGCCGATCAAGGGGGCGCTGGTCACCAACTGCGACCTCGACACCGCCCGCGCCAAGGGGCTGCATCGGCACCCGGCCGACTCACAGCCCGATGACGCGGGCAGCAACTGGCTGCACGTGTCCGCCGGAGCGGGGACCTCGCCGTATGCCCCGGTGCGCCTCTGCTGCCGCCCCGAGGCCACCCTGCTCACCCTCCTCCCCCGCCTTTCCCGCTGACCTCCCCACCCCGCTCGCCCTCCCCCTCCCCCTCCCCACCCCCCGTCCGTCCCCGCGAGTGGTCCCAAATTGCGCGCCGAGTGGTCGCCCATGCGGGGCGCGACCGGGCGGACCGGCTGCGGGCCGACGGCCCGATTCGGCGCACCGCATCGGCTCCGGTAGCATCTGACTCGCCTTCGGGCTGTGGCGCAGTTTGGTAGCGCGCTTCGTTCGGGACGAAGAGGCCGCAGGTTCAAATCCTGTCAGCCCGACCATGTGATGTCTCAGGACATCGGAGACACCCGGACCCACGGAGACGTGGGTCCGGGTGCATCTCGTTCCGGCCGGCAGAGCACACGACGCCGGTCCGAGCGTGGGCGACGAGCGGCCCGCGTGCAGCCGCGAGCTGATCACCGGTGTCGGCACCCGCGGGTGGACCCGCGGCTGGGTCCCACCGTCGTGGCAGACTTCCGCCATGGCCGACGCAACCGGGAACGAGGGACCCGAGAAGTCCGGGGACGAGCCGAACCTCGAGTTGCCGTCCCTGAGCCTCGGGTTGCGGCGCAGGAAGAAGAGGGACAAGGCCGCTCAGGACGCATCCGCAGAGGCTTCGGCGCCTTCGACGGCGCCGTCACCAGGGGCGCCGGCCCACCAGGCAACCACCGAGGAAGCACGGACGGTGCCCGCACCACCCACGGCGCGGCCCGCCCCTGCGCCGCCCTCGCCGGCCCGAAGTGCGGCACCCCCGCCGCCACCGGCCGCGAAGGTCTCCGTTCCGCCCGCGGCCAACGCGGACACACCCGCAGCCAAGGAAGGGGCACCCCCTCCGCCACCCGCGCTGAGGACCGCAGCTTCCCACGAGAGTGCACCGGCCGCTCCGCCCCCGCCTCCGCCCGCGAAGAAGGCAGCGCCTGCGCCGCAGAAGGCGACTGCCGCGCCCCCGCCTCCGCCTGTCAAGAAGGCCGCCTCGCCCCCGCGGCGGCGCCAAGCGGTGCCCGCGCCTGAGCCGACACCCCCCGCCGCGTCCCCGGTCCCCGACCCCGAGGCCCCGGCGCCGCCCACCGAGGCAGCAGCCCCCATCCCGGTCGAGATCGCTCGACCGACCGGGGCCGCACCCGCCCAGGTGCCGGATGCAGCCGTGCCCGGCGGATCCGCGAAGCCCGGCACGGCGCCCAAGCCACCCAAGGCAGCCAAACCGCCCAAGGCAGCAAAGACACCCAAACCCCCCAAGACAGCAAAGGCACCGAAGCCACCCCGGGAGCCCCGGGAGCCGATCGTGCTGCCAGCGCTGTCAGGCCGCATCGCCGCCCCCATTACCGGGGTCATCTGCGGACTCCTGACGGTGCTGCTGGCCTGGCTCGCCGCCCAGGGCTGCGAGGCGGTTCGCGGTGTCGGTACCTGCGGCGGCTTCGGCCTGTTCGCCCTGATCGCCATCCTCGGCATCGAGGTGCTGGTCGGCGCGTTCCTGCTGCGCGGGTGGCAGATCGAGGAGCCGCTGAGCACCAGCTTCCTCGGCGTTGGCGTCGTCGCCGTGATCGCGATGCTGTTCTTCCTCGACAGCATCGGCTCGGTCTGGATGGTGCTGGTGATCCCGTTGCTGACCGCTGCCGCGTTCCTACTGTCCTGGTGGGTCACTGCCACCTTCGTCGAGGAGTCCGACGGCTGAGCCGGCGAGTCAGCGAGCAGCGAGCAACTCGGCGATCTGCACGGTGTTGAGCGCGGCGCCCTTGCGCAGGTTGTCGTTGCTGACGAACAACGCCAGCCCGCGGTTGCCGGGTACGCCGGGATCCTGCCGGATCCGCCCGACGTACGACGGGTCGCGGCCGGCAGCCTGCAGGGGTGTCGGGATCTCCGCGAGCTCGACACCGGGAGCGTCGGCGAGGATCTCGCGGGCCCGCTCGGGAGTCATCTCGGCGCCGAACTCGGCATTGAGCGCGAGCGAATGGCCGGTGAACACGGGCACCCGCACGCAGATGCCCGAGACCAGCAGGTCGGGAAGGCCGAGGATCTTGCGCGACTCGTTGCGCAGCTTCTTCTCCTCGTCGGTCTCGTTCATCCCGTCGTCCACGAGGGAGCCGGCGAAGGGCACCACGTCGTAGGCGATCGTGCGTTCGTACTTGACCGGGTCCGGGAAGGCGATCGCGCTGCCGTCGTAGGCCAGCTCTCGGGCCTTGTCACCGGCTGCCGCGACCTGGGAGGCGAGCTCCTCCACGCCGGCGACGCCGGAGCCCGACACCGCCTGGTAGGTCGACGCGATCAGCCGGACCAGGCCGGCGGCGTCGTGCAACGGCTTGAGCACCGGCATAGCCGCCATCGTGGTGCAGTTGGGGTTCGCCACGATGCCCTTGCCGATGTCGGCCAGCGCCTCCGGGTTGACCTCGCTGACCACCAGCGGCACGTCAGGGTCCATCCGGAACGCCGACGAGTTGTCCACGACCGTCACGCCTGCCGCAGCGAAACGCGGCGCCTGGGCACGGGACGTGCTGGCGCCGGCCGAGAAGAGTGCGATGTCGAGCCCCGCGGGATCGGCCGTCGCGGCATCCTCGACGGTGACCTCCCGGTCGCCGTACGACAACACCGTGCCGGCGGAGCGAGCCGAGGCGAAGAAGCGGATCTCGTCCGCGGGGAAGCTGCGCTCGAGCAGGATCTGGCGCATTGCCACGCCTACTTGGCCGGTCGCGCCGACCACTCCGATGCTCACCACAGCTAGCGTCCTGTCCCGCCGTACACGACGGCCTCGACATCGGTGGCGTCGAGGTCGAACGCGGTGTGCGTCGCCGCCACGGCGCCGTCGACCTGCGACTCGTCGACGACCACGGAGATCCGGATCTCGGAGGTGGAGATCATCTCGATGTTGACCCCGGCCGCGGCAAGGCAGTTGAAGAACTTCGCGGTGACGCCCGGGTGGGAGCGCATCCCGGCCCCGATCAGCGACACCTTGCCGATCCGGTCGTCGTAGAGCAGGGACTCGTAGCCGACCTCGTCCTTGAGCTCCTGGAGGGCCTGCATCGCCACCTGGCCGTCGGTGACCGGCAGGGTGAAGGAGATGTCGGTGAGGTTGGTGGCCGCCGCCGAGACGTTCTGCACGATCATGTCCAGGTTGATCTGCGCCTGGGCCAGCGCGTCGAAGATCCGGGCGGCCTCGCCGACCTTGTCCGGCACACCGACCACGGTGATCTTGGCCTCGCTGCGGTCGTGGGCGACCCCGGCGATGATCGGTGCTTCCATTCCTGCCTCCTCGGCACGATCGGACTCGTCGTTGATGCTCCCGCTCACCACGGTGCCGTCGAGCTGGCTGAACGACGAGCGGACATGGATCGGGATGTCGTAGTTGCGGGCGTACTCGACGCAGCGCAGGTGCAGGATCTTGGCTCCGCACGCCGCCAGCTCGAGCATCTCCTCGTAGGTGACCCGATCGAGCTTGCGGGCGGTGGGGACGATCCGGGGGTCGGCGGTGAAGACGCCGTCGACGTCGGTGTAGATCTCGCAGACGTCGGCGTCGAGCGCTGCGGCAAGCGCCACGGCCGTCGTGTCGGTGCCACCCCGGCCAAGCGTGGTGATCTCCTTGGTGTCCTGACTGACGCCCTGGAACCCAGCGACGATCACGATGTGGCCGTCGTCCAGCGCCGTGCGGATCCGCCCCGGGGTGACGTCGATGATCTTGGCCTTCCCGTGCACCGAGTCGGTGATCACGCCGGCCTGCGAACCGGTGAAGGATCGAGCGGTGAAGCCGAGGTCGGAGATCGCCATCGCGACCAGCGCCATCGAGATCCGCTCACCTGCGGTGAGCAGCATGTCGAGCTCGCGTGCCGGCGGAAGCGGGCTGACCTCGGCGGCGAGGTCGAGGAGCTCGTCGGTGCTGTCGCCCATCGCGGAGACCGCGACGACGACGTCGCTGCCGGCGCGCTTTGCCTCGACGATGCGACGGGCGACGCGCTTCACCGCGGCGGCGTCGGCGAGTGAGGAACCGCCGTACTTCTGCACGACAATGCCCACGACAGAACCCCTGGAGATCGGCTGACTTACCGCCACGATCCTACCGGCGGCGAGGAAAGGACCTACTCGCTGTCCAAAGCCGCCTCCGCGGCCTCGATCTGATCGTCCTCGCCGACGAACTCGGTGTCGAGGCGGTCGTGCGCCACGATCGAGTGCAGCGCGCTCACCACGCCGCAGGCGTTGGTGCCCCAGGAGGCGAGGTAGGAGAACTGCCACCACCACAGCGCCTCGACGACGTTGCCTGTCCGGAAGTGCCGCAGCCCGTTGGCCAGGTCGGCGGCGATGCTGGCCAGGTCGTCGGAGAGCTGCGCGGGGAAGGTCTCGGGGTCGTAGGGCTCGAAGTTGTGGCTGTAGGTGTCGACCGTGCCGAGGGTCTCGGCGAGCCGGAGCCGCATCGCGTCGAGATCGGGGTCCGGCCCGACATCAGGCTGGTACTCCTGCTCGGGTCGGAAGTCGGTCTGCGCCCCCAGCCGGGCACCGGCCAGCAGGACCTGGCTGACCTCCAACAGCAGCAGGGGTACGGCGGTGCCGGCGTCCTCCTCCTGCGAGATGGCCTGCACGGCGAGCAGGAAGGACTCGATCGCGTCCGCGATCTGTTGTGCGAAGTCGTCAAGGTCCGGGGCCGGCAGGCCCTGCTCCGTCATCGCTCACTCACCGGCGTTCCGCCTTCCCGCGAATGCCCTCCCAAGGGTGACCTCGTCGGCGTACTCGAGGTCCCCGCCTACGGGTAGTCCACTGGCTAGTCTCGTCACGCGCAAGCCCATCGGCCGCAACATCCGGGTGAGATACGCCGCAGTGGCGTCGCCTTCGATGTTCGGATCCATCGCGAGGATGATCTCGGTGACCTCGCCGTTCTCCAGCCGTTGGATGAGTTCGCGGATCCGGAGCTGCTCTGGACCGATGCCCTCGAGCGGCGAGATGGCGCCGCCCAGGACGTGGTAGCGGCCCCGGAACTCCTTGGTGCGCTCGATCGCCTGGACGTCCTTGGACTCCTCGACGACGCAGATCTGGCTGGGGTCCCGCCGCGGGTCACGACAGATCCGACACTGCTCCTCCTCGGAGACGTTGCCGCACACCGCACAGAACCGTGCCTTCTGCTTGACCTCCACCAGCACCTCGGCGAGCCGGCGTACGTCGGCGCTGTCGGCCGCGAGCAGGTGGAAGGCGATCCGCTGGGCGCCCTTGGGTCCGATCCCGGGGAGCCGACCGAGCTCGTCGATCAGGTCCTGGACGACTCCCTCATACAACGGGACCGCCCAGCGCACCGCCCGGACCGCCCAGGCCACCGGTCAGCGGGCCGAGCGTGTCGCTGGCCATCGCGTCGGCCTTGCCCTTGGCGTCCCGGAACGCGGCCACGACGAGGTCGCCGAGGTCAGTCAGGGAGTCCTCGTCGCCGGGCACACTGCCGGGCGCGAACTCAACGTTCGTCAGCTCGCCCGTGCCGGTCAGGGTGACGGTCACGCCGCCCGAGCTGCCCGTGACGGTCCGCGACCCGAGCTGGGCCTGGGCGTCGAGGAGCTGCTGCTGCATCTGCTGGGCCTGCTCCAGCATCGCTCCGAGATCGAAGCCGCCCTCACCGAAGGGGTTCTGTGTCATGGCGTCCACTTTCCGTTTTGGGGGTCACTGGTCGTGGCTGATCTCTTCGATCACCGTCGCCCCGAGCTCACGCTCGAGGAGGCTCTGCCCGTCGAGGCCATTGTCCTCGACATCGGGGTCGTCGGGGTCGGCGGCAGCATCGGGATCGGCAGCCGCACGCCCGGCGGACGCCTGGTCGGGGCGAGCCGTGCCGCGCGGGGTCACGGCCGCCTTGGCGGCCATGGCAGGGCTGGCGGGACTGTGGGGCACTGGTCCGGAAGAGGACGCACCTGCACTGGTCGAGGTGGCCCACTCAGGGGGGCTGTCGGGCCGCGCAGCGGATGCTTGGGCCGGTGAGTCGGGAGGTCCGGTCGGCTCCTGGGTCGGCTGCTGGACGGGTCGGCCCTGCTGCGCGGGCGGCTGCGCCGCAACCGCCGGACGGGTCACCTGGACGCCCTCGTGAGAGCTCGGGTCGGCGGACGGGTCGACGATCGCCTCGACCGTCCAGTCGGCGCCGATCACCTCCACCGCCGCCTGCCGCAGCACCTCATCACTGCCTCCGCCGAGGAACGACTCCCTGGCCCCTGCGCTCTTCAGCCCGATCGTCAGCACGTCGCCGTCGAGCCCGAGCACCTGGGCGTTCTGGCTGAGCAGGATCCAGGTGAACCGTCTCTTCTGCTTGACCTTCTCCAGCAGATCCGGCCAGATCCGGCGTACGTCGGCCAGGCCGAGGGCACCGCCTGCCGCCTGCTCGCCCGCCGCGGGTCGGGACGGAGCGGGCGCTCGCTCGCTCGCCGGTGGGGGTGCGGTCGCGGCAACCGCCCTGGGCTGATCCGCTGCGGCGGGCAGCTGCTCATCCTGACCGGGCGACCGCTCGGACCCCGTATCGGCTCCTGCGGACGTGGGCGCAGCGGAGGGCGCCGGTGGGGGCACGGACGCGGCGCTACCACGGCCGGCGTCTGCCGAGGGGGCTGGAGGGACCGGCGGCGGCTCGGTGTCCCGACCCGGCGGTGCAGCGGACGGCCC
This sequence comes from Nocardioides marmorisolisilvae, assembly GCF_031656915.1. Lineage (NCBI taxonomy): Bacteria > Bacillati > Actinomycetota > Actinomycetes > Propionibacteriales > Nocardioidaceae > Nocardioides > Nocardioides terrisoli. The sequence goes on from NZ_CP134227.1 coordinate 2,672,302, forward strand.
GCCGTGAACCGACGTGGCGCCGGGCGCCGGACCGACCGGTGCCCCCTCGACAGCCGCGCCGCCGGACCCGCCGGCCACACCGATGCGACGCTCAAGCCGGTCCATCCGGGCGGCGAGGCCTATCGCGTCGAGGTCGGCGGCAGGGAGCAGCACCCGGGCGCAGATCAGCTCGAGCAGCAGCCGTGGGGTGGTCGCGCCACGCATCTCGGTGAGTCCAGCCGCCACCGTGTCGGCTGCACGCACCAGATCGGCCTTGCCGAACCTCGCTGCCTGGGCGACCAGCCGCTCGGCGGAGTCCTCGGGCACGTCGATCAGGCCGGTGGCCGGTGCGTCTGGAACTGCCGCCACGATGACCAGGTCGCGCAGCCGACGCAGCACGTCCTCGGTGAAGCGCCGCGGGTCCTGCCCGGTCTCGATCACCTTGTCGACCACCCGGAAGACGGTGCCCCCGTCGGCCGCGGCGAAGCCGTCGACCACCTCGTCGAGCAGGTTGTCCGGGGTGTAGCCGAGGAGCCGGGTGGCCACCTCGTAGGTGACCCCGTCGGGGCCGGCGCCACCGAGCAGCTGGTCGAGCACCGACAGCGAGTCGCGGGCCGACCCGGCACCGGCGCGGACCACGAGCGGGAGCGCGGCCTGGTCGATCGGCACGCCCTCGCGGGCGCACAGCTCGGCCAGGTAGTCCGAGAGCAGCCGGGGCGGGATCAGCCGGAAGGGGTAGTGGTGCGTCCGCGACCGGATGGTCGCGATGACCTTCTCCGGCTCCGTGGTGGCGAAGATGAACTTCAGGTGCTCCGGAGGCTCCTCGACGAGCTTCAGCAGGGCGTTGAAGCCCTGCGAGCTGACCATGTGGGCCTCGTCGATGATGTAGACCTTGTAGCGGCTCGACACCGGCGCGAAGAACGCGCGCTCCCGTAGGTCACGGGCGTCGTCGACACCGCCGTGGCTCGCCGCGTCGATCTCGATGACGTCGATGGAGCCCGGCCCGCCTCGGGCCAGGTCGCGGCAGGAGCGGCACTCGCCGCAGGGGTCCGCGACCGGCGCCTTCTCGCAGTTCAGCGCCCGCGCCAGGATCCGGGCACTCGTCGTCTTCCCGCAGCCTCGGGGTCCGGAGAAGAGGTAGGCGTGGTTGACCCGGTTGTTGGCCAACGCCTGTCGCAGCGGCTCCGTGACATGGTCCTGCCCGATGACCTCCGCGAACGTCTCAGGCCGGTAGCGGCGATACAGGGCGAGGTTGGACTCCACGCCGCGAGCCTAACTGTCTGTCCCGACAGGCGCGGGGCGCGTCAGTACTGGTGGAACCACCGGCCCGATGCCGGCGCGCCCGGACAGGTGACGTCGCGGTCCGAGGTGCCCTCGACCCACTGACCGAGGACCGCCGTACCGCCCTGGATGGACCAGTCGGGCCGACACCGCCGCAGCGCCTCGGCCATGGAGGTCTGCCCCGCGGCACGCCATTCCGGTACGCCGAGCCGCAGGTCGCCGACCACGGAGCGCCACAGCGCGGGTGTGGAGTAGACACCGACCATCAGCCCGGCGTCGTCGTACCCCCGGGCAGCGCCCTGGACCACGGCCGCGTTGGCGGTGGTGTCGTTGCTCCACGGGAAGCCGGGGACGGACTCGACGTCGATCCAGACCGCCGGGCTGAGCAGGCCGGCTCGACGCATCGAGGCAACGTTGAAGGCGGCGGCTCGGTAGCCGACGTTGCGCAGTCGGCCGAGACGGTCGTCGGCGGGGAACGGTCCGCGTGTCCCGAGTGCGCTCGCCGTACGGTCGTCGGGGTAGCTCACCACGGAGTACGCCGAGGCGCGCAGGTGCCTGGTGCGCACCCAGTCGACCTGCGACCGAAGACAGGGGTTCACCGTGAAGGAGGGGCTGTTGGTCAGTCCGATCACGACGAAGCGCGCCGCCCTCCCGGGCATCGGCAGGCCCTTGGATCGCTTCTGTGGAATGCCCATGCCCTTCGGGCACTGCGGCCAGCTGACGTCGGCGCCGAGCACCCTCGGGCCGGAGGAGCTGGCCCTCGCCGCGGCCTCCGCGCGACGGGCCAGGCCGGATGCATCGGGCAGCGCGGGTGAGGCTGAACCCGCTGGGCTCGCGGGCACGGCGGGGCCGCGACCCGAGGCGGAGCGGGTTGGGTCGGGCGCCTTCGCAGTCAGCCCCGCGGTTGCGCTCGTGCCGGCCGGTGGCGCCTGTCCGCAGCCGGCGAGAAGAGCGGCGCCGAGGACGACCACGAGCAGCTGAACCGGACCCACCACCGCTCTCCCCCACACGATTCGGATGATAGGTGCCCGGGAAGGCGAAGGCCCCCCGCGCACCCGGAAGAGCCCACCTGCCCTTGCTGCCTTCCGGCCCTGGGGGAGTTCAGTGAGGTACCGCCGCACGGGGGGTTGCTGCGAAGTGTAGGCAACCGATTTCGCCGGGGCCAATCGGGGCAGGTAACCTCTCCCGCGGAGGATTCGCCTAGTGGCCTATGGCGCTCGCTTGGAAAGCGGGTTGGGTTAACGCCCTCGCGGGTTCGAATCCCGCATCCTCCGCCACGCTGACCAGCGCAAACGTTGATCTGGTGTACCCACCGCGCATCGACTGGTGCCCTCGTAGTCTCAGTTTCAGTCTCAGTTGGTGCTCGACGGGTCGTCATCGGTGGCCCAGAGGAGACTCCCGACCTGGCGAGCGACATCGCGGCGAATCGGGTCCGTGACGTGCTGATATCGGGCGGCCATCGCCGTGCTCGACCAACCCATGACAGACATGACGGTCCGCTCGGGAACACCGAGCACCAGCAGCACCGTGGCTGCCGTGTGTCTGGCATCGTGCAGCCGGCCCTCGCGTACCTCTGCCGTCCTCAACAGCGCCTTCCACTCGTGATAGTCCGAATTCGGGTTCAGCGGCGTTCCAGTTGGCGAGGCGAACACCCAGTCGCCGTCTCGCCACAGCTGGCCCGCCGTACGCCGTTCGCGGTCCTGCTCCTCCTGGTGGAGCTTCAGCATCGCGACCAACTCGTCGGGCAGACCGATCACCCGTTTGCCGGCCGCCGACTTGGTCTCACCGAGTTCGGCGTTCCGCTGCTTGCGTTGCGGACAGAAGCCCGGCTTCTTCCCACACGTGCCGCCGCAGCCGTGTTCGTAGACAGGCCTAAGCCTCGTCGCCCGGATCCGCAAGGTGCTGGTGTCGAGGTCGACATCCTGCCAGCGCAGGGCCAGCGCCTCGCCCTGACGGATTCCCAGCGCCAACGCGATCGCCCACCGGGCCGAGTTCCGCCGCTCGGAGGCGGCCGCGAGGATCCTTTGCACCTCGTCGATCGTGTAGGGCTCGACCGGCTCACTCTGCACCCGAGGCGGCCGGGCAAGGGCAGCCACATTGCGCACGACGTGACCCCGCCTGTTGGCTTCACCAATTGCCGAACGGGCCGTGCGATGGACCTGGTGAGCGGTTGCCGGACGGGCACCGTTGTCGATCATGCGCCGGTAGAGCCGTTCGAGGTGCTCGGGCTCCAAGCGGTCTAGGCGATGGTTGCCGAGCGTGGGGATCAGGTGCTTGTACACAGCGATCCTGTACGCGTTGTAACTCGACTCTCGGAGTCCCGGTCGGGCAATCGTCTCCAGCCAGTGTCCGAGCCACTTGCCGAAGGTCCACTTCTCGCCGATCCGTGGGACCCGTCCGGAGTCACGGAGCTTCTCCAGGTCGCGCACCTTGCGAACAACGGTGGCCTTCGACTTGCTCATCACGTGGCGACGGTCAGAACGCCCGTCGTCCTTCACGCCGACCGTCACACGGCCGTGCCAGTAGCCGTCGGCCCCTTGGTACACCGACGACGTGCGGTTGGGGTTTCTGCTCATGGCCCGCTCCCTATGCGGAGGTGGGCGCCGCGACCGCCGGCCGGGTGCGCAGATCGTCGATGTAGTCCTCGAGGCACGCCACTGGAATGCGTCGCAGTCGGCCCACGCGCACCGACTCCACCTGTCCGTCCCGAACGAGCTGGTACATCATCGTCCGGGCGATGCCGAGTCGCTCGGCTGCTTCCTCCATCCGAAGAAGCAACGCCACGTCGCCGTGCTCGTTCTCACTCATGGTTTCTCCCTGTCCGCAGGTGGCCCGCGGCCTCCCGCTGGTTGATGGTGCGGTCTCCGCGCTGCCCGTCCAGGGCACTTCGTGTCACTACGTGACTCGCTTCGCTCGCCCTGGACGGCCAGCGTGGAGACCTGGGATTTGGCTGGCTGGCGGGAGGCCGCGGGGGTCCGGCGCGTTGGGCGCGCTCATACTGCGACCTTCGACGCTGACGTTCCTGGATGGAGACGAGGATCGCTGCCCGACGCATGCCTGATGTGAGGTCGGCCGGGTCGATGGGATGCCACTCAAAACGCTGTCGACCGTCCCGATCGACCACGCACGCCGAGCAGTGATCCGTGTCGTCCACCTCGATGCCCGCTTGCGCCAAGACCTCACGGACGATTGCGGCGCGATCGGCCTTGTGATCGGTCAGGGTCTTCGATGTCCAGTCACGCGACACGAGGACACGACGACCGCCATAGCCGAGGTTCTCGGGATCGTGGGCCGCTCTACGGCATCCCCCGGGGATCGTGTGCTCGTCTGAGCCCTTGGGCTGGATCCCGTACCGCAGCCAGTTCCCACACTCCGGCCCGCATGGCAGCACCTTCACGTGCGCCATCAGCCGCTCGACGTGGTCGGCCTGACGGGTGCTGACGTGGTCCGGGTCATAGGTGTTCGCGATCGACTTGGTCAGGTACTTCGTGATGTAGCCGAGGGTCTTGTCTGTGCGCGGTGATCCGGCGATCAACCACTTGTAGTCCGACTGTTTGCCGAAGCGCACCACGTGCGCCGGTCGCGAGGCTGGGTTGGCATCAAGCTCGTCCATGGCCCTCTCCCACGCCGACAATGGCTGGCCGGAGTGAGGACAGCAGAACGCCTCTCGCACTGGATCCCAGGCCGGAAGCTGATCGTCGGCATAGACCGCCTCATCGAAGTCAGGCCACCAGACTTGGTGGTACGTCGCGGCTACCACCTTCACGACGAGCCCTCGGGGAATGACCCCACGCACCGCTGCATGCAGATGGGGCGCCAGGCGGTGCTGTTCCTCGACCACCGAGAAGTACTGCACCCGGTAGCCGGCGCAGCGACGGAGGTTCTGCCAGAGCCGGTCGACCAGTCGTGAGAAGTGCATCGCGTCGAGCGCTGCCCGTCTGTAGTCGTAGGTCGCTGGGCTGACCGGCGTCCCGTCCCGATGGACGGGGCCGTAGGAGGGCAGCGTGAACGTGAGGAACATCGAGGGCCGGTAGGTCTTGCCTGACGGTGAGGTCATCACCCGCCCGATGGTCCGTTCGCTCATCTCCACTCGGGGCAGATCGGGAGCATCACTGCGACGACGAGTCGACCGCACCCGACGCGACGGCCCGTCGCCGTGAGCCTCGCCCTCCGCTCCGACGTCGCGTTCGTCGGGCTGTTCAGTGTCGTCGTCGTGATGTTCGGGTTCGTCTATGCGGTGCCAGCCCTCACGGCATTGCTGCATGCGCAACCGGCGCGCTTTGTCGGCGCACGGAGCGCACTTTGACGCCTTGGTGGCACCGCATGGGATCGCCACCGTCCTTGTCTCCCCAGTGTGGGTGTCGAGCACCTGATGCAGGATCGGCCGGATGCACACTCCGTTGGCTTCGGCGACCATCGTCAACAGGGCCGAGTCCGTTGCGGCAGCGCGCAGGTCCACGGTCATGCCACTGAACCCGGTGCGTCGGAGACATTTGGTCGTCGCTCACCGATCACCGCCTGGACGAACTCGACGTCCTCCGCGGACCGGCAGTGCGGGCAGGGTCCGACGCCCCGCAACACGGTGAATCCGAGGCACACAGGGCACGAGCCGCCGATCATGACGGCTGGCCTCTGTCGGCGGCACTAGCAGCGAGTTCAGTGAGGTCGTCAGGAACCGCGATGGCCGTGATGTGATCGTCGGAGACGTATGCGAATCGGACGCGGACCGGCTCGGCGATCCCGTCGATGACGACATAGCCCACGCCCGGCAGCGCCTCCGAGATCCGGTCACACGCAGCTCCTCGGCGACGGGCGCCCTCCCCCAGGGTCATGTCGACCTGCTCAGGTTCCGTCAGGCGGAGCGCGATCCGAGTCGGGAAGAGATCCCGGAACGGGAGCACTTCCTTGCGGGGATCCTGCAGGGCTGCCACGACGACCACGCCGACGGCACGTCCCTGGGACAGCAGCAGCGAGAGGGCGGCCTTGATCCGATTGCGAGCCTCACGGTCGGTGACGTATGCGGTGAGTGACGCCAGCTCATCGACCAGTACCACGACGAGCGGATCACCGCATGTGGGCTCGTGCAGCCGTGTGATGCCCCGGAGCCGTCGCTGACGCTGGCGCATCACGGCCACGGCATCTTCGAGGAAGTCAGCGAACCCGCCCTCGTATGCATTCGGCTCTGCGGCCGCACCGTCGCCATAGCTGTACCGGTGGAACATGGGCGCGCCCGCGGCGAACTCCATGCCTCCCTTGGGGTCACACACCCAAAGCTCCACCAGTTGGCACCGGACCGCGGGCGCAAGCACGTTGACCAAGGACCACAACACTGACCCCTTGCCGGACCCCGTGGCGCCGACGACCAGCACATGACTGCCCAAGAGCCGGAGCCCGAAGAGGCCACCGTCTTCCCGTCGTGCAACCGGCAGGCTCGCGAAGTCCGCTACGGCAGGCGCATCGATGACCGGAACGACCTCCTCCAGTGGGTCGAAGACCAGGAACCACAGCTCGATCTCGCGTCGGTGTCGCCTGGTGGGCGGAACCGTCCGCACGCGACATTCCACAGCATCCAGGCTCAACGCGAGCCGCTCGGCCATCTCGGCGTAGTCATCGAGGATCTGTCCCGACAGCATCCTCACGGTGACTCGATCAACCGATCCGGTGGAGCGCACCCGACGAAGCTCGGGCAGATACTGCCGCTGACCGATCCGGACATCGAGTCCGGCGGTCACCATCGCAGGCTGCCATTGACGCCGGTACACCCACACCCTGCGCATGGCCGCCCGCGCCCGGAAGCGGACGAAGTGATCGAACGACACCCGGCGCAGGTGCCACCACGCCACGAGCAAGGCACCTGTGGTCGCCACGCAAGCCGCGAGGCCGACGGTGCCGATTGTCAGCCAGAGCAGCCAGCCGACGACCGCGCCGCCCCAAAGCCACGGCCGCTGAGCGATCGCGAACACCAGACGTCCCAAGCCGCCGAGCACCACACTGGCCAACTGGAACTCCAGCGGCACGCGCACCGTCTCGGAACGGACCGGAACACCGCGCGCGTCGTACCGCTCGCCAACCATCCCGAACTGACCAGTCATCTGAGCCTCCACTCACATTGCGTGGAAGCTGGACCACAGCCAGCCACCGGCACTGTCCAGGCTTTTCTCGATTGCGGTGCCAGCGGCAGTCGAGGCCAGCACCAGCCCGAACACGATGCACACCACCGCGGAACCCGTGTTGAGCCCCTTGGTCTTGAGCAGCAGCAAGACCAGCAGGCCCAGGACCACGCACACCGACGCGCCAGTCATTACGCGACCGCCTTGGTGGGTGTGGTCGACGCAGCAGACTTGGTATCGCCCTTGTTGGTGTCGCGCGCGGCGGTCAGCTCGCTGATTCCCTCGGCCGTCCACCGCTCAGCCAGCCCGTTCGCCTTGTTCACGTACGCGTTGAGCGTCAAGCCCTCGAAAACGATCGGCGAGTACGCCGCCGGATCCGGCTTCGCCTCTGCGGTCACCGTCACGCTCGCAGTGGTGGTGAACTCGCGCCCGAAGTTCTCACCCCGGTACGAGACCTCGACCTCCCACAGCGGCATCCCGGTGTTCTCGTCGCGCGCCTGCCGATCCGACGGACGACGCTTCCCGTCCTCTCCCAGCTCCCACTCCGGAGCGACTCGCACCACGCCCGTCGCCACCATCGGCTGACGCTTGCTGTCGACTGCGTATCCCATCTGAATCTCCTCGGTTGTGGGTCCGCTGGATCGGACCGCTACGTCGAGGACACCGCCTCTTGCGGGGACTGCGACACCACCTAGCGGGACGTTCACGGACGTCCGTGGTACGTTCAAAACGTCCCTCGGGACTCTCGGGAGGTTCGATGAGCAACGAGCGGCTACGCAGCCAAATCGCCGCAGCCGGCCTGGACTACACGACCATGGCCGGCTCGTTGGAGATCGACCCGAAGACGGTCGAACGCTGGGTCACCACCGACCGCCTCCCGCACCGTCGGCACCGCTGGGCAGCGGCTGAGCTGCTGGGCGTGGACGAGGGATACCTGTGGCCGCGGGTGGTCGACGACCCCCGAACGAAGTCCGCAAGTCAGGCAGAGTTCGTCGCGCTGTACCCGCACCGAGGCGCGATCCCGGCGGAGCTATGGGATGCACTGCTGCGCGATACGCACGACAGCTTCGATTTGCTCGCCTACTCGGGGCTGTTCCTGTTCGATGCCCACCCCGACGTGCTTTCCTCGCTGATCGCCAAGGCCGGTCACGGACTGAAGGCGCGCATCGCCTTGGGTGATCCAGATTCCGAGGCTCTCCGACAACGCGGGGAGGAGGAAGGGATCGGAGACAACATGGCGGCACGGGTGCGGGTCACCCTGGACGCCCTCGCTCCTCTACGCGAAGTGCACGGCATTGAGCTGCGCACCCATTCGACGCCGCTGTACACATCGATCTACCGATTCGACGAGCAGCTCCTCGTGAACACACACACGTACGGCTCCTCGGCCGCCCACAACCCAGTGCTACATCTGCATCGGGTCCCAGGCGGGCGACTTTTCGACCACTACATGCAGGCCTTCGACCGGGTCTGGGCCACCACGGGCGGCCAGCATGACTCACCAGCCATGGCACGCTAGGGCTCATGGGACGACGCATCGACTACCTCGATGACCCGAACGCGCCGGCGGCGAACACGCTCATTCCGTCGGTCAACACGATCGTTGAAAACGACCAACATCAGATCCTGCTGATTCGACGGACGGACAACGACCGTTGGTCGCTTCCGGGCGGGAAGGTCGACCTCGGGGAGTCATTGATCCAGGCCGCCGTCCGTGAGACGCGCGAAGAGACTGGCATCGACTGCAACGTGACCGGCATAGCCGGCATCTACAGCAATCCCCGTCACCTCATCGAGTACACGAGCAACGGCGAGGTACGACAAGAGTTCACCATCGTCCTGACGGCCCGCGCCGTTGGTGGAAGTCCAACGCCGAGCGCAGAGTCCTCACATGTGGAATGGGTGCACCCGTTGAGCCTGGACGAACACCCGATGCACTCGGCCACAACTGGCCGCATCCACGACTTCCTGAGCCGCAGTGTTCATCTGGACTGAGTCGAGAGTTCAGCGTCGTTGGTCGACCCGGCGCACCGTAGCGACGATCTCAGCCTCTGCCTCGTCGATGAAGTGAGTCACGACATCGTCGGGACCGTAGCGCTTGCGGATTTCCGCCAGCCGGTCCTCGACCTCGACCCGGTCGCCGGTCGGACCCGTGGTCATGTCCGCATAGCAGAGCGCATCAGCCAGATCTTGATCCAGTTCAGGAAACTCGCCTTCCAACTGATCCAGAAGCCCCCGCAGGCGTGCTTCTACGGGCGCGCAGGAGTGCCGCGCCACCAGGGTGACTACTCGCTGCTCGACGTCACGACCCTGCAAGAACCGGGCACCATCCAACGCGTGAAGACCCGTCTGCACCACGCCCGGCGCGTAGCCGACATCGTGCAGCCAGGCCGCCGCCACCAATGTCTCTACGTCGAGCCCGAGGTCGTCGGCTACCCCATTCGCGGAGGCCGCAACCGCCTGCACATGCGTCCAGCGGACAGGCAGCACGTCAGCGAGAAGGCCCTCCGCCAAAGCGCGCGCTCGCTCAACTGACGTCATGGTTGCAGGCTAGCCAGACGCCCAGCGGAGCTCGTGTAAGCGGGAGTCAGCGGTCGAGGCAATCCGTCGGGTTCTGCCGGCACCTGATTCGAAGGCCGCAACTCGCCGATAGCGGGACCTTGAAACCTCAAGTGTTCGCGTCCGCCTCCAATATCTCCTCGTCGCGCACCGGTGCGCGCGCACCACCTCTGTGAGGCGCTGGGCGACCTCCGGGTGCGGAAGGACCGCGTCCGTGATCTGGTCGCGGCCGATGGTGGGAGCAGGCGTGGAGAAACTCTTGGAAGTGGCAACGTCTGTCATCAGGACCACACCACCGTGGATGTGCACAGCGCCAGCCCCGTTTGCGCCGCCGTTGCCCCACGCCTGGCATCGGTTGTCAGCAGCAGGTACGCAGATGGTCGAGAAGGCGGGAATTCACCGGCGGACACGAGGGCAAGCCAGCGCCGCATCGGACTCGGCGGGAGTGGTCGTGGCGGCACAAGCCAACGACCCCGCGCTTCCGCTTGAGAATTCAGTAAATGTCTCCTGAGGCCCGCCCGCACTGCTACGGTTCGCTCACTTGCGGCCGGGCAGGGCCGCACACACTACGGGGCGGGAAAACGAATTTCATGAGGCGTCTGCACGGTGTCGCTATCGCGGCAATTCTGGTATTGACATCGTTGGTCGTCCTGGGCACGAGCAGCACCGCGCGTGCCGACACGCCTCCCGGCGGGGATTTTGTCTCGCTGACTCCGTACATGTTTGTCAATGCCACATCGGCTGGTTCCGGCGAATTCTCCGCTGGAGAGCAGCGCACCTACTCCGCCTTGGGGCGCGCGGGGATCCCGACATCCGGCGTCTCGGCTGTGCTTGTTCAAGTGGGCGTCCCCCGAACCTCGACGTCCTCGAACTCATATGTGACTGCGTGGCCTAGTGGCCAAACACGCCCGTCCATGCCAACTGTCTATTTCAGCTCCGCCAGTGCTCCACGCTCGAACACAGCGATCGTGAAGGTTGACGGCACTGGGAGCATCGACGTCTACAACAGCCTCGGCAGCACGGCCGTGACCGTCACAGCCATGGGTTACTTCACAGATTCCACCTCCAACGCCAGTGGCGGGTTCGTACCGACAAACTTAGATCGGGTCGCCAATACCGCCACTGGGGATGGTGTTCCTTTGGGAAAGCTGGGCGTCGGTCAGAGCGTCGACATCCAGGTCGCAGGCGAAGGAGACATTTCTAACTCCGCTAGGTCAGTTTTCGCAAACATTGAGGTCCGAAACGCAACATCGTCGGGGAAGATCCGTGTGGGCGAAGGCGGTGCTGACCTAAGTGCCGTACCAGCAGCAATGAGCTACGGCGATAGCGGGGCATACGTCTCATGCACGACGCTGCAGCTCAACAGCAGCGGAGTTGCCCGGGTAATGAACGCCTCCGGGTCACCGATCGACATCAAGATCGACGTCGAGGGTTACGTCTCGTCCGACCCGGAGGAGGGCTCCTCCTATAACCCGCTGACTTCGTCACCGCTCTACTCCACGACGGATACTGGCCAGACAAGTCTGGGCGCCGGCGAGACCCGCGAGATCCCTGTGCTCGGCAAAGCCGGCATCCCAGACTCCTCAAACGTCGGCGCCCTGGCAACGTCTCTGGCCGTTCGGGGCTGGGGCGGGAACGGTACCGTCACGGCGTTCAATCCCGATGAAGGAAACCCCGGCAGCGCAATTGCATCCTTCACCAAAGACGAGGGCGACCCCGCGAACGGGTTGGTGGTGACGGCGATCACCGGCATCTCAGATGACGGCACGATCGCGCTCCACAACACCAGTTCCGCACCTGTAACCGTTTCGCTCGCAACACAAGGATGGTTCACACTCCCCCCGGTCGAGTATTCAGACGATCCAGACCCGATCGCCTCAGAGTTTCCTGACTACACGCCTACCCCGGCGCTCATCCAGAGCGGCAGCAGCTCTGCAACCTTTTCCCCATCGCTCCCCAACGGGTACACGATTACCGATGACCCAGACGTCGCATCTGGAAACGCTGCCGCGGTCTTGGACGCGTCGGGAACCCGCGTTGGCGCCTTCACTCCTATCGTCGTGGATGAGTCCGGAGCAACGATTCCGTACTCAATTGGGTCCACTGGAAACGACCTCACGGTCTCGGTCGAGACTCCCTCAGCCCCGCAGTACCCGGTCGCAGTCATGGCTGTCTACGTCGATGACGGCGACCCTGAGGCATCAGCGCGGGTCGATGACCTCACGGCCGCGATGACATCGTCTCCGCCACGCGGCGACGCAGCGGCCGCACCAAGCGTGGATGCGGGTGAGGTTGACAGCAATGGATATGTAATCCCCCCTGAGAGCGCCCCAGACTCGTTGAGCGCAGCGGGCCCTATCTCCGGAGACAGGCCCAATAAGGTCAGTGTTCCTCATGGATATCGGTATCATCCGCAGCGGGGTCCACATGTGGCGCTGCATGACTATTGCACAAAGTCACCAGATACATTCGACGGTACCACCTTCCGTGGGCCGTGCGCAATTCACGATATGTGTTATGACCGGATTCGCAAGAATAATGAGCCGTGGACCCACCACTACGCCTGCGATCTAAGCCTCTGGCACGACATGCGGACCAACTGTGCGTATGCACACCCGGGCCTTCTGGGCACCACGCGCAGATTTAGTTGCTATGGCGTTGCCAACGTCTACGAGGAAGTCGTGATCGCGCATACCACAATCGAGGGCGTGTAAGCCCGCATTCCTTCGTCGCCGAAAGAGGACTAGAGTGTTTTCACCTGAGGTGTCACTAATGAGATTCAAGTTGAACAATCCGAGGCGTATCATTTACAGCCTGCGCCGGACTCGCCGAAACCTAGTGGTAGCGCTTGTCAGCGTGTTCCCGCTGCTGCTCGCATCGATTGCTGGTGTTGATTGGCTTCACTGGATCTTGCGCGTGATCTGTATCGTTCTCTGGTTGGCGCTTCCTATTGGTGCATGGCTGAATTCACGCCATTTCGTGACTACATCCAACATGGCGGCGTTCGGCCTAACTTGCGCGGCCTTGGTGCTCTTTATCGGATTTCAGTTGTACGACGCCACGCATCCGTATGATGACGGCTTTTTCCCCGGTGCCGGATATATGCTCGCGATCATCCTGATGATGGTGGGTGCACTCACAAGCGAACCCGGGCCAGAGTAAGTAGTTGACGAAAGACTCCCGAACCCCGCTCTGACTCGCACAGAAGGCGATCTTAGGAGATCATCACAAGCGGCCCTGGGGCACGATCCCCTTGCCGGGCAGATCTCGCGCGGCTCTGTGCTGCATGCTGAGGCCGATTGATAGTGGCCACCGCCCGAGTTTGAATGAGCTCTTCGCCGCGTATCCGGGCCTTAGTCGGGCCGATCATCGGGGTTCGGGCGGATCGGCGCGACTGGAAACCCCACGAGCACGGCTTTCTTCCGACACTTCGGCGAGCCACTCAGTGCAGACCAGAGCGTATGCGGCATGGAGCTTCACGAGCCGAGCCGCGCGAGGCATCGACCCGGCAGCGGAGGCGAGTAACGGGACGTACCCGCCTGACCGGGGCAGTCGACCGACTGCCGAATCGATCTCTAGTAGATCAAGACGGCGCTCCGCGCGGGCTGCGGCGCTGGCGCGCCGGTCCCGCGCTTTGCGTCGAAGCGTGGCGAGGCTACCGGCAGGAGCAGTTGCAAAGGCGAGCGTCGAGGCTGCTCAAAGTGCTGCCACCGAGCCTGGGACCGACCGGTCGTTGTTTGCAGCCGTCGCCCCATGGCGGCTGGTTATCGGGCGGAGGTTCTCTCCCGGCCTGCTGGTCCACCTTTCATAGCCGATGGGCGCGCCTTTCAGCAGGGGCCGCCTCCCAGGCGTCGATAAATAATCGGTCTGGCTCTTCTCGGACGGGCCGGCCAGAGTGTTCCGGACGAGGCGCCCGACATCGCGCAACATCTCGTCGTCGGGTGCGGCGCGCGTATTCGCGAGCAGTGTTCGACTGAGCCGTCCCGGGATGTCCGGAGGCTCCGGGGCGGCTCGGACCGCTTGCTGTCAACTGTTGTGTTTGGCAGCGAATCGGGCGGTTGTGGTCGTCGGTTCGTGTCGGAGGCCGCACGCGGTTGGAGCGTGCGTAGGGACGCCAGGAGGTTTTGGTGCGGGGGTTGAGGCGTTCTGTTGGTCTGGTCGTCTCTGCGTCAGCACTGCCCAACGGGGCAGTTCATGCCCTTCTCAAGTAGGCGCAGCCAGTCTCAGTTCTAGTCTCAGTCGCGAGCGTTCGGAGTAGTTCGCCACGGCCCGCACAGCGTGCAGTGCAACGCTCCCGGAGCCATCACGAACGACCGCGCACATGGCCTCGACGACTTGGAAAGCGGGTTGGGTTAACGCCCTCGCGGGTTCGAATCCCGCATCCTCCGCCACGCTGACCAGCAACAACCGTTGAGCCGGGGTTTCGAGACGACATCCACCGTTCTGCGCCGTGGTCTCCGTTCCAGCCCCGGTTCAGCGGAGCGATGTCGGAGCGATGTCGGAGCGACTTGGCATGATGGCGCTCACCATTCGTCATCGCCCCTTGGAGGCCACCATGTTCGGTCCCGGTAAGTACACCGAGGGCGAGGTGCTCGTGGGGTATCTCGGCCAGCAGCTGTCCGCGATCCGCGCCGCTGCCCACGGTCTGTCCGACGAGCAGGCGCGCGAGACGCCGTGTCGCAGCGCCTTGTCCATCGGGGGGCTGGTCAAGCACGCGACCTACGTGCTGCGCCGGCGTACGCAACAACAGGGCAACGCTGGGGCCGCGCCCGACCAAGCTGCGGTCGCGTTGTTCATGGGCAGCTCCGCGCTCCGCGACGACGAGACGCTCGCCGGTGCGCTCGATGACTTCGATGAGGCCACGGTTGCCTACCTGGCGGACGTGCGGGCCACCGACCCGGGCAGCGGCATGCTGGTCCCACCCGCCCCCTGGGACGGCTTGCACACCCCGACGGACTCCGTACAGCGTTACGCACTGGTCCACCACGTCGAGGAGTTTGCTCGTCACGCGGGCCACGCCGACATCATCCGCGAGCAGCTCGACGGCGCGACCGCGGCGTCTTTGCTGATGGCGGTCGAGGGCCGCGACGGCAACGACTTCGTGCAGCCGTGGACGCCTGCGACGACGTAGAGCCGCCCGGAACGACTGCGCGGCCCTACCTATCAGTCGAGTCCGGCGTCGCGGGCCTTGAGGGCAGCTTCGATGCGGGTGGACTCATTCCGGGTGGAGGGCACCACCCAGCGCGGTCAGGCTTCGTGCTCCACGCGGTAGCCGGCCCATCGCCCACGCTGCTCCCGCGTGACCAGGCCGGCGTCGACCAGCTGCTTCATGTGGTGGGACACCGTCGGCTGCGAGAGCCCGACCGGTTCGGTGAGCTCGCAGATACAGGCCGCGGCATCGATCGCGCGGGCGGCCGGGAAGGGATCCGGGAGTACCAGGAGACGCAGCACTCCAGCGTCGACTGGTCGTGACCGGCCGATAGCGTGCGCACCATGCGCCGCTTCAGCCAGGTCGACGTCTTCTCCGACGAGCCGTTCCGGGGCAACCCGGTGGCGGTGGTGCACGACGCCAACGGGCTCTCCGACGAGGACATGGCACGGTTCGCGCGATGGACGAACCTGTCCGAGACCACGTTCCTGCTGCCACCGGTGGACCCTACGGCCGACTACCGGCTGCGGATCTTCACGCCAAGCGAGGAGCTGCCGTTCGCGGGCCATCCGACCATCGGCAGCGCGCACGCCTGGCTCGAGGCCGGCGGCCGCTCGTCCTCGGCCACCGAGATCGTCCAGGAGTGCGGCGCCGGGCTCGTTCGGCTGCGTCAGGGCGCGGCGCTGGCGTTCGCGGCACCTCCGCTGCTCCGCTCGGGTCCGGTCGACGCCGAGGACCGACAGGCGATCGCACGGGCCCTCGCGCTGGAGGAGTCGCAGGTCCGCGACCTGGCGTGGATCGACAACGGGCCGGGCTGGGTCGGTGTGTTGCTCGAGGACGCGGCGGCGGTGCTCGCCGTACGACCCGACTGGAACGCCTTCGGGAGGTGGAACATCGGCGTCGTCGGCCCGCACCCGGACGGGGCGGAATGTGCGGTCGAAGTCCGGGCGTTCTGCCCGGGCGTCGGCGTCGCCGAGGACCCGGTCACCGGCAGCCTCAACGCCGGCATCGCCCAGTGGCTGGCGGGTGATCGGCTGCCGACGTCGTACGTCGCCGCGCAGGGCACCGTCCTCGGGCGGACCGGACGGGTCCACGTCGACCGGGTGGGCGACACCGTTTGGATCGGCGGGTCGGCCACCACCGCGATCAGCGGTCAGGTCGAGCTCGGTCGCTGAGCCTGTCGAAGCACCTCAGGCCGCGGTCGCGACCTGCTCGACGAGATCGTGGATCTGCTCGGCACCGCACCAGCAGGTGAAGTCCAGCCGGGTGCCGCCGGGGACGCGGACGATGGCGCGGACCTGGCTGGGGAAGATCAGCTGGCGCCTCTGGCATGCGCTGCAGTCGTGGGTGAACATGGCGACCTTCCTCCTCGTGCGAGCCGGGAGCCCGATGGTGACCGCTCCATGGTCCCGCAGTGTCGGCAATAGGGGTAGCCTTGCTTTCCTCTGAATAGCAAAGGGTATTCCTATGCTTTCGCTGCACCAGCTCCGCTGCTTCCTGAGCACCTACGAGCACGGCTCGCTGACCGCGGCCGCCGAGGACCTCGGCTACGCCCAGCCGAGCGTCTCCGAGCAGATCCGCACCCTGGAGCGCTCGTTGGGGACGGCGCTCTTCACGCGGGTGGGGCGGGGCGTCGTGCCCACGCCTGCTGGTGAGTCGCTGCGCGAGCACGCCGAGCGGACCCTGGCCGCAGCCGAGGAGGCGGAGCGCGCGGTGCTCAGCGTCTCCGCCCTCGAGACCGGCACCATCCGGTTCGGGATGTTCGGCACCGCTCGGCTGTACGCCGGCGCCGCGCTGATCGCCGATGTGCTGGCCCGGCACCCCGGTGTCCGGGTCGAGTTGGTCGGCCAGAACTCCACCGACGTCCAGGAGGACCTGCGACGGGGCCGCCTGGAGGCGGCGATGATCGCCATGCCGCAGGTGGCCAGCGAGGGGATGTCGGTCACGCCGGTGGCACAGGACGAGCTGGTCTACATCAGCGCGGACCCCGAGAAGCTGCGGACGCCGGTGACCGCGCATCGGCTCTCGCGGGCCTCGCTGGTGATGCCCGAGACGACCTGGCGGGCGACCGACTCCACCCGCATCGTGTTGCGCCGGATGCTGCACGAGACCGGCCGCAACCCGCAGACACGCATCGAGGTCGAGGACGTCGAGACCGCGGTCGAGCTGGTCGGCATGGGTCTGGCCGACTCCGTCATCCCGCGGGGTGCGGCGACCCAGCTGCTCCCCCGGCTGGCACCCAAGGCGGGCTTCGTCTCACTGCGGCCGCGGCAGGTCGACACCCTGGCGATCGTGCACCGTGCATCGGCGACGCTCTCGCCTGCCGCGCGGCTGATGATCGAGCTCGCCACCCGGCGGATCCGCGCCATCGTCGAGCCTGCCTGACCACACCGCGTGCCCCGCGTGACAGGCTTCGTCCCTTGCTCGAAAGGGGAACCTGGTGATTCTCGAACAGGCAGTGCTCCACGTCCGGCCCGGGTCGGAGGATGAGTTCATCGCGGCTTTCGAACAGGCGCGGTCGATCATCGCGTCGATGCCCGGCTTCATCGACCTGGATCTCTCGCGCTGCCTCGAGGACGAGAGCGTGTTCCTACTGCTGGTGCAGTGGGAAGCGCTCGAGGACCATACCGAGGGGTTCCGGCGGTCCCCCGAGTACCAGCAGTGGCGTCGGCTGCTGCACCACTTCTACGACCCGTTCCCCGAGGTCCTGCACTTCGCCGGCGTGGCGTCCGCCTGATCGGAGCCGGCTGCTGCGCCGGTGTGGCCCGGTCAGCCGTCCTGCTCATCGTACGCCGTGCCGCGCTTGATCTTCAGCGACGGCACGTCCTCGGTGGACCACGACGCCTCATAGGTACGCCGGTAGCCGGTGTGCGCGATCCGCCAGCCCTCCGGCGTGCGGACATAGCGGTCGTCGTAGAACGCCGCTCCCTCGAGGACGAACTTGAGCTCTGGGATGATCACCTTGTCCTCGAGGTACCAGATCCCGGTCGCGGTGTCGCCGTCCACCGCGATCTCGGGGTGGTGCGCGTGGTGCATCGAGATCATCTGCGGACCCATGTTCTCCGCCATGAACGCCACCAGCGAGTCCCGGTCGTCGAAGACGAGGCCGGCATAGTCGCCGGTCGCCTCGGGCACGAAGCACCCGGCGAACTCCTCCCACCGCTTCAGGTCGAGCATCCGGAAGTACCGGTACTTCAGCCGGGTGATCTCGTCGTGGTCGTTGCTCACCGGGCCACCGCCATCCAATCGCCGAATCCGGTCGGGTCGTGCCGCCCCATCGAAGCGTGCTCGAACAGACCGCGTCCCTCTCGGTCCCGCTCGCCGGGGGTGCGCAGCACCGCCCGCGCGCTGTGGTCGGTGACCCCCCACGGCAGCCGCGCCGCAGTGTCCGGGTCGCTGAGGTCGTACGACGACACCTGCGACCACTCGACGCCCCGCCACTGGCCGTGGGTCCACTCGGGGTCGCCGCCGTACCCGCCACCCAGGTGCAGCGCCACCGAGGTCACCGTCTCGACCTCGACGACCAGGGCGGTGCCGTCGGCCGTGGTCAGATGCAGCCGGGCACCGAGCGGGTGCCGCGAGCCGCTGACGTAGTCGAGCTCGACCCGGGGCCAGCCCAGCTGCTCGACGCGGCCGTCGGGGAAGATCCGGACCGCGTCGTTGAGCGTCCGGAACCCGTTCGGCTCCTCCTGGACGATGACCACCAGCGCGAACTCGTCGAACTGCATCGGGCAGTAGAGCCACCAGAATCCTTCCAGCGGCGAGTCCGCGTCGCGGCCGGCCGGGTCCGCGTCGCCCACTGGACGGATGCCCCAGGAGCGGTCGCGGGTGCCGTGCCAGACCGCGGGGGTCACGTCGATCCTGCGGTCGCCCACCGTGATCGAGCCGGCCCAGGTGCCCAGCTGGGCGAACCGCTGGGCCATCAGGGTCGGCCGGCTGGGCCCGAGGAGCAGGTGCGGCTGCTCGAGGATCGCCGGGAACGACCCACGCCAGGTCAGGTCGGCCGCCAGGCCGTCGGCCTCGCAGCGGAGCTCGACGGTCTGGAGCGGCTCCGGCACAGCCACGCCGATCCGGCCTCCCCCGGTCACCACCTCATGGGTGAGCGGTCGGTCGCCGAGCGCGGTGGAGAAGCGCGCCGCGTGCTGGACGTCGCCGACCCGCACCACGAGGAAGCCGTCCTGCACGCCGAGGTTGGGATAGACCCCCGCGCCCGCGACCATCATCACCTCACCGGCGCGGTCCATCGCGTTGAAGTAGCAGCGGTCGTAGAAGTTGCGGTCCGAGGTGTCCGGACGCGCGATCGGCAGCGGCGCCTGATGGATCGGGTACTCGTCGAGCGTGGTGGGGTGCAGGCTCATGCCAGCCCTTCCGGCGTTCCCCAGTCATAGGTGCCGGCCATCAGCCGGCGCAGCGATGCCTGGTGGATCACGTAGTCGTCGGGATCGTCAGGCACCTGGTCCTGACCGAAGTGGATCATCCGTCGCTTGATCCGGCACATCACGTTGCCATGGCGCAGCGCGGCGTACCCGAGGTACCAGTCGAAGTCGCGGACCTCGTGCCCGCTCGCGTTCCGGTACGCCGTGGCCACGTCGTCGCGATGGAGGAAGGTCGGCATCCCGGGCAGCTCGAAGACCTCGGCGATGTCCTGGAAGAACCTGTGCAGGAAGCAGAACCAGCCCAGGTCGAGCTCTCGAGGTCCGACGCAGGCCATCTCCCAGTCGAACGCGGCGGTGGGCACGAAGTCGGTGTAGCCAAGGTTTCCGATCCGGGCGTCGCCCCAGCACAACACCGGGTCGCCCACGGTGCTGGGCCAGCGCTGCTCGAGCCAGTCGAAGGCGTCCTCGAGCACCGGGATGCGCACCCCGTCCTCGGCCACCGCCCACGCGTAGTAGGCGCGCTGGTCCTCGAAGTGCCGCCGCAGCGCGTCGTCGCCGGACAGCCCGGGGATGCTCGACCAGTCCGCAGCGTGCACCGTGGCCAGCACGTCGACGCTGCCCCGCAGCAGGCGGCGTCGCTGTTCCCGATCGGCCTCGAGGAGCCACCCCCCGAACAGGTACGGCGGGTTGTCCGAAGGCACCTCGCCCTCCAACCGCTCGAAGAGCAGCAGCGGTGCGCCGAACACCTCACCGGTGGACTCCAGCGCGAGCACCCGCGGCGCGGGCACGCCCACGCGGCGTACCGCCTCGATCACGTCACGTTGGAAGCCGAAGTCGTAGCCGCGGAAGACCGGGAACGACGACCGCTCCGGTGGCAGCCGGGCGACGAGCTGGTGCGGGCCCGCCGCGTCGCGGGCCGCGAAGATGACGGTGGCGCTGGAGTAACCCGCCTCCGGCAGCACCAGATCGCTCACCACGACGGGCCCGTGACCGAGGACGTCGGGCAGCCACTGCTCCAGGCCCTCGCGGAGAGTCGCCGGGTCGCGCTCGTGGACGGTGAGGTCGACCCGGTCGGTGTGCGCCATGCGCCGAGACTAGAACGTGTTCCAGGTCGGCGGAAGGGGAACGGAGGCGCTCAGCGGCGCCCGGTCTTGAACAGGCCGCGCACGATCTCACGCGCGGCGCTGCGGGCGACCTGCTTGAAGGCGGTCGAGCTGACCACCTGCTCGACGACCGACTTCTGCTTGCGGGTGCGGCTCGTGGTGCGCGACGACGTCGGCGCGGCCTCCTCCTCGGCGGTGGCCTTGGTCGCGCCCTGGTCGAGCTTGCGGGCCAGGATCTCCTTGGCCGACTCGCGGTCCACGGCCTCGCCGTACTTCGCCGACAGCGGTGACGCCTTCACCGCAGCGGTCATCGTGTCGGCCGCCGCGGCCCCCATCAGCGACTCGGGCGCCCGCAGCCGGGTCCAGGCGACGGGCGTCGGGGCACCGCGCTCGTTCATCACGGTGACGATCGCCTCACCGATGCCGAGCTGCAGGATGACCTGGCCGAGGTCGTCGTACGACGACGTGGGGTAGGTGTTCACGGTCTGCTTGAGCGCCTTGGCGTCGTTGGGCGTCGCGGCACGCAGCTGGTGCTGGATCCGGGACCCAAGCTGGGCGAGCACGTCGTCGGGGACGTCGGTGGGCGACTGGGTCACGAAGAAGACGCCGACCCCCTTGGAGCGGATCAGCCGCACGGTCTGGGCGATCGACTCGAGGAACTCCTTCGACGCGCCGTCGAAGAGCAGGTGCGCCTCGTCGAAGAAGAACACCAGCTTGGGCTTGTCGGGATCGCCGACTTCGGGCAGGTCGTGGAACAGGTCGGCGAGCAGCCACATCAGGAAGGTCGAGAAGAGCGCCGGACGGTCCTGCAGGTTCGGCAGTTCCACCAGGGAGATCAGCCCCTTGCCGTCGCTCGTCACTTGGAGCAGGTCGGTGGTCTCGAACTCGGGCTCACCGAAGAACACGTCGGCGCCCTGGTCTCCCAGGGTGATCAGCTCGCGCAGGATCACTCCGGCCGTCGCCGCCGAGAGGCCGCCGAGATCCTTCAGGTCCGCCTTGCCCTCGTCGGAGGTCAGATGCTTGACAACCTCCCGCAGATCGGCCAGGTCCAGCAGCGGCAGCCCCGCCTTGTCGGCGTAGTGGAACACCAGCCCGAGCGAGGACTCCTGGGTGTCGTTGAGGCCGAGCACCTTGGAGAGGAGGGTCGGGCCGAAGGCGGTCATCGTGACCCGCAGGGGGATCCCGGTGCCCTGGCCGCCAAGCGCGAAGTACTCCACCGGGAAGCCCTGCGCCTTCCACTGCTGGCCGACCGACGCCGCCCGCTGGCTGACCTTGTCGCTCTCCGCGCCGGGCACTGCCAGCCCCGAGAGGTCACCTTTGATGTCGGCGGCGAACACCGGTACGCCGGCCGACGAGAGCTGCTCGGCCAGCAGTTGGAGGGTCTTGGTCTTGCCGGTGCCGGTGGCGCCGGCGACCAGTCCGTGGCGGTTGAGCATCCCGATCGGGATGCGCACGTGCACGTCGGTGAGGTCGGTGGCGTTGAGCATCAGCCCACCGAGCTCGAGTGCGGTTCCCTCGAACCGGTAGCCCGCGGACACCGCCGCGCTGATCGGATCCTGGACAGCAGCGTCGGCTGCGGGCGCCTGCTCGGTCATGACGGCCACCCTAGTGTTTCGGAGTCGTTGCACCAGTCTCCCTATGATGTGGCGGTGATCTTCAAGCGAGTAGGAGACAGCCGGCCCTACCCGGAGCACCGGCTGGATCCCCGCGACTGGGCGGCGCTGCCGCCGCGGCCGGTGCGGCTCGACGAGCTGGTCACGACCAAGGACACCCTGCAGCTGGCGACCCTGCTCGACGAGGACTCCACCTTCTTCGGAGACCTCTTCGCCCACGTCGTGGAGTGGCGTGGCGACCTCTACCTCGAGGACGGCCTGCACCGCGCTCTCAGGGCGGCTCTGCAGCAACGCCACGTGCTGCATGCGCGGGTGCACCAGATCGGCGACCCGGGCGTGAGCGGCCGATGATCGGGCGCCGCATCACCACGACGCTCACCATGGTCGCGCTGATCGTCGTACTCGGGGTGATGGCGGTGTGGGGCTACCGCGCTGCCACCGCACCGCTGCCTCAGCGTCATGACGCCTCGACGTCGACGTGTTCGAAGGCGGAGATCTCCAAGCAGATCTATGTCCATCGCAAGGACGTCACCGTCAGCGTCTACAACGCCGGCGCACCGACCGGGTTCGCTCGCCTCACGCTGCAGCGCCTCGAGAACCTGGGCTTCGCGCCGGGCAGCGTCGGCAACGCCCCCACGCACGACCACGTGACGCGGGCGCAGGTGCTCACCACCAAGAAGGGGGACACCGCCGCGAAGCTGGTCGCGCGCACCCTCGGCGGGCACCCCCGGATCAAAGTCGTCGCCGACGAGCTCGGTCCCGGGATCGACGTGTACGTCGGCGCCCACATGCACCACCTGGACAATCACGCACCCAAGCGGCTCAAGCTGCCGAAGCCCATCGAGCACTGCGTCCCGGTCGACTGACCGTTCCGCCAGGGCGTCAGCTGCGGTGCCACTCAGCTGCCGTACCACTGGGCGAGGCGACCACCGAGGGACACCGCCCGCAGCCGCTTCTCGGTCTGCTCCCGCGCCTTGCGCGGAGTCACGACGAGCACGTCGTCCCCACGTCGCAGCACCGTCCTCAGCTCCGGCACCTTGATCTCGCCGCCGCGGACGATGAGGGCGACCGACGCCCCGGTAGGCAGCCGCAGCTCCCCGACCTCGACCCCGTGCATCAGCGACTTCGGTGAGATCCGGACCTGCAGGAGGTCCGCGGAGATCCGCTCCAAGGGGGCCGCCTCGACGTCGAGGTCGCGCGGTTCGGAGCGTCGGGCCACACGTAGCCAGCGGGCCACGATCGGCAGGGTCGGCCCGGACAGCAGCGTGTAGATCACCACCATCACGAAGACGATGTCGAAGAGGTGGTGGGCGCCCGGCACCCGTTCGGCGAGCGGGATGGTCGCCAGCACGATCGGTACGGCGCCGCGCAGTCCCGCCCAGCTGATGAACGTCGCCTCGCGCCACGGCATCCGTTGGACAACGCTGCTGATCCCGACCGAGAGTGGCCGGGCCAGCACGGTGAGGACGAGGCCGGCGGCCGCTGCCTGCCACACCACCTGAAGCGTGAACCGCTCCGGAGAGGCGAGCAGCCCGAGCATCACGAACAGGCCGATCTGCGCCAGCCACGCGATGCCTTCAGAGAAGGACCGGGTGGCGGCGCGGTGCGGCAGCTCGGAGTTTCCGAGGACCAGGGCAGCGACGTACACAGCGGCGAAGCCGGAGCCGTGCAGGGTGGCGGCGCCGGCGTATGCGAGCACGGTGATCGCCAACGCGCTCAGGGGATACAGCCCCGATGCGGGCAGCGCCACCCGCCGCATCAGCCAGGCGCCGGCGTAGCCGACCAGCAGGCCCCCGACGAGACCGACCACGAGCTCGAAGGCGACCTCACCGACCAGGCCGAGCGCGCTGTGGCCGCCGACACTGACGAGCGTCACCAGGACGACGGTGGGCGCGTCGTTGAGCCCCGACTCCGCCTCCAGGGTGGCGCTGATCCGGCGCGGCAGCGGCACTCTGCGCAGCACCGAGAACACCGCGGCGGCATCTGTCGGCGAGGTGACGGCACCGAGGATCACCGCCAACTGCCAGCTCAGGCCCAGCACGTAGTGGGTCACCACCGCCACCACCGCCACGCTGACGGCTACGCCGATCGTCGCCAGGGACAGACCGATCCCAGCGACCGGCTTCATCTCCGCCCACGACGTCGTCAGCCCGCCCTCGGCCAGGATCAGCATCAGCGCCGCGAAGCCGAGCGCGTGGGCCAGGCTGGCGTCCTCGAAGTGCAGGCCGAGGCCGGACTCGCCCAACCCGATGCCGATCGCGAGGTAGACGAGCAGCGAGGGGAACCCGACGCCAACGGACAGCCGGACGGCGATGATCGCGAGGAGGAGCACACCGGAGCCCACGAGCAGCACCTGGTCGAGGGTGTGCACGTCGAGTGTCATCAAGGCACCTCGGCGATCGTGGTCGGAGTGAGATCCTATCGACGCCGGCCGTCCTCTGGCGCAGGCAACCGCGCGGGCGGGTACGTGCTCGACCCGCTGGACCACTCGCCACCACCGAGGCCCTTCCGGCGACTAGAACCTGTTCCAGTTCTCGCTTAGACTCCACCCATGAGCCTTGATCTGCCCGATGTCCTCTCCGCCTCCGACGTCAGTGCGTGGTCCGACGAGGTCGACGTCGTGGTGGTCGGGTTCGGCATCTCCGGCGGATGCGCCGCGCTGGAGGCAGCACGGGCCGGGGCGCGGGTGGTGCTGCTCGAGCGTGCCGCGGAGTACGGCGGCACCAGCGCGATGGCCGGCGGCCACTTCTACCTCGGCGGCGGTACGGCGGTGCAGCGTGCGGTCGGCGTGGAGGACTCGCCCGAGGAGCTGTGCAAATACCTCATGGCCGTCACCCGGGAGACCGACGACGACACTGCCGCAAAGATCCGGGCCTTCAGCGGCGACAGCGTCGAGCACTTCGACTGGATCGAGTCGCTCGGCATGCGGTTCGAGCGATCCTTCTATCCGGAGAAGGCGGTGATCCAGCCCGGCACCCAGGGCCTGATGTACACCGGCAACGAGAAGGTCTGGCCGTTCCTGGAGAAGGCCACGCCGGCGCCGCGTGGCCACAAGGTGCCGCAGCCCGGTGACACCGACGGCGCGAAGATCGTGCTGGATGCACTCGCGGCGCGGATCGCCGAGACGTCCGTCGACGTGCGCTACGAGACCGGCGCGACCAACCTGGTCGTCGACGGCGACCGCGTGGTCGGCATCGCCTGGCGGCACTTCGAGGAGCGCGGCGTGATCCGCGCCGGCGCGGTCGTGATCGCTGCCGGTGGCTACGTCGGCAACGACGACATGGTCCGCGAGTACACCCCCCAGCTCGGCTCGAAGCTGATCCCGCTGGCCTCGACGTACGACGACGGGCTGGGCATCCGTCTGGGTGCCAGCGTGGGCGCGGACCTGCGGATGATGGACCAGGCGTTCATCACCGCGCCGTTCTACCCGCCGTCGAAGCTGGTCACCGGCATCGTGGTCAACAAGGACGGCAAGCGCTTCGTCGCCGAGGACAGCTACCACTCCCGCACGGCGGGGTTCGTGATGGATCAGCCCGACCGGGCGGCCTTCCTCATCGTCGACTCCGCCCACATCGAGCACCCCGACTTCCCGCTGTGCCCCTTCATCGACGGCTGGGAGACGGTCGAGGAGATGGAGGCCGCGCTCGGCATCCCCGAGGGCAACCTGGTCGCGACCCTCGGTGACTACAACAAGCACGCGGCGGACAAGCAGGACCCGGACCTCCACAAGCACCCGGACTGGCTGGAGCCGCAGGACCGCGGCCCGTGGGGCGCCTACGACCTGAGCCTCGGCAAGGCGCTCTACGCGGGGTTCACCATGGGTGGCATGCGCGTCGACCTCGACGGCCGGGTGCAGCGGGCCGACCTGTCCGTGATCGACGGCCTCTACGCCGCCGGCGCCTGCGCAGTGAACATCGCCCAGGACGGCAAGGGCTACGCGTCGGGGACCCAGTTGGCCGAGGGCTCCTACTTCGGGCGGCGGACAGGCCGACGCGCCGCGGGTCGCTAACCTCGCCGCATGAACCGGCTGCAGGTCGCCCAGCGCGCGAACGTCCCGCCCTTCCACGTGATGGACCTGCTCGCTGCGGCGACCGAGCGGCAGCGCACCCACGGCGACCTCTGCAACCTGGTCGCCGGCCAGCCGTCCACAGGCGCACCCCGGGCGGTGCGCGAGGAGGCGAAGCGGCTGCTGGACCAGGAGCTGCTCGGCTACACCGTAGCGACTGGGATCCGCGAGCTGCGCGAGGCGATCGGCGCACACCACCGCCGTCGCAGCGGCATCGAGGTCGACGCCGATGACGTCGTGGTCACGACGGGATCCTCGGGCGGCTTCCTGCTGGCGTTCCTGTCCGCCTTCGAGGCGGGCGACCGGGTGGTGATGGCGAACCCCGGCTACCCCTGCTATCGGAACGTGCTCACGGCACTGGGCTGCGAGGTGGTCGAGGTCGACTGCGGACCTGAGACTCGCTTCCAGCCGACGCTCGCACAGCTCCAAGCCGTCGAGGGCCCGGTCGCCGGCGTCCTCATCGCGTCACCGGCCAACCCCACCGGCACGATGATCGACCCTGCCGAGCTCGCCTCGATCGCGCGGTGGTGCGAGCAGACCGGGGTGCGGCTGATCAGCGACGAGATCTACCACGGCATCCAGTACGGCGACGCAGCGGTCGCGTCCGCGTGGCAGACCTCGCGGACCGGCATCGTCTTCGGTTCGTTCTCGAAGTACTTCTCGATGACCGGCTGGCGGATGGGCTGGATGCTGGTGCCGGAGGAGCTGCGCCGCCCGGTCGACGTGCTCACCGGCAACTTCACCATCTGTCCCCCTGCGCTCGGGCAGTACGCCGCACTGGCCGCCTTCACCCCGGAGTCGTACGCCGAGCTCGACGGCCACGTCGCGAGGTATGCCGGCAACCGAGGCCTGCTGCTCGAGGGCCTCGCCGGCCTCGGTCTGGACAGGCTTGCCCCTGCAGACGGAGCGTTCTACTGCTACGCCGACGTCGGCGAGCTCACCCACGACGCGTACGCCTGGTGCCTGCGGCTGCTGGCCGAGACGGGCGTCGCGATGGCCCCGGGCATCGACTTCGACACCCGTGCCGGAAGCCGGTTCGTGCGGATGTCGTTCGCGGGCAGCGCTGCGGAGATCACCGAGGCGCTCGAGCGGCTGGGACGCTGGCTCTAGCCTCCATCGCCGCGGTCAGCATCGCCACGAGGTCGTCGACGAAGCGCTGGTGCGCCACTCGCTGTCGGCCGCCCGCCTCGACGGACCGGGCACGCTCGGCGAGGGACGCGGTCAGGAACGTGACCAGTGCGCCGACCCTCTCGCGGGCAGCCTGTCGGGTCAGCCGGTCGCGCAGCACCTCCTCGAGCCGGGCCAGCTGAGCGGCCAGCACGGTTCCCGAGATCGCGAGCGCGGGCCGGCCGGCGCGTACCCCCGAATAGCCCGCGAGCTGCTCGGTGATGCGCAGGAAGTCTCGGCCGCTCGGGGACAGCAGCCGTGCAGCCGTGGGGCCGACGACCAGGTCGACCACCTCGGCGAGGTCCGCGTTCGGTAGCCGCGCCATGCTCGCCGCGCGTGCGTCCTCCATCGCCGCCATGTGCTTGTCGACGATGGCACGGAGCAGCCCTTCGCGAGATCCGAAGTGGTAGCCGACCGCGGAGTCGTTGGCCTGGTGCGCCTCGCCCACGATGTCCGCGAGCCGGGCCCCGCTCACCCCATCCCGGGCGAAGCGCCGCTCCCCTGCACGGACGAGGAGCTCTCTGGTGCGGGTTGCGTCGCGTGGCATGGCGCCCGATACTAACAAATGTTGTTAGTAACGGACCTCGTTGAGACAAGGGGTGGAAGAGGATCGATGCACTACGACCCGGTCGACCCGGAACTGATCGCTGATCCCTACCCGACGTACGCCTGGCTCCGCGACCACGATCCGATCC
The DNA here is from genome assembly GCF_031656915.1 of Nocardioides marmorisolisilvae. Taxonomy (NCBI): domain Bacteria; kingdom Bacillati; phylum Actinomycetota; class Actinomycetes; order Propionibacteriales; family Nocardioidaceae; genus Nocardioides; species Nocardioides terrisoli. The sequence goes on from NZ_CP134227.1 coordinate 2,700,400, forward strand.
ACCACCACGACGCCAGCGACGGCGCACCACCGTTCTGGGCGCTCTCCCGGTTCGCCGACGTCTGGGACGCGGTTCGGAGGCCGGAGGTGTTCTCCTCCGCCCAGGGGCTGACGTTCTACTTCGACGAGATCGGGCAGCTCGGCCTGCCGCCGAACCTGGTGATGCTCGATCCCCCGCGGCAGACCCGGCTCCGAGCATTGATCGGGCGCGGCTTCACGCCGCGCCGGGTGGCCGAGCTGGAGGGCGCGATCCGCAGCTTCGTGCGCAGTCGGCTGGCCGAGATGGCGCAACGGGCATCGGACGGGGAGCCCGTCGACCTGCACCGTGATTTCTCGAGCACCATCCCCACTCACGTCCTGGCCGAGCTCTTCGGGGTCGCAGAGGAAGACCGGCTGCGCTTCGGGCCCTGGACCCAGGCACTCACCGCCATCCAGAACGACGGCCTGCGGCTCGATCCGGACACCTTCAGCGGCGACGGCAGGGAGGCGGTGACCGAGATGCTCGGCTACTTCAGTGAGCAGATCTCCGATCGGCGGGCCCACCCGCGCGACGACCTCCTCGGTGCCCTGGTCGCCGCCGAGATGGACGGCCCCGACGGGTCGGCGCAACGGCTCTCGGACTGGGACATCCTCGGCTTCTGCTTCGTGGTCGTCGCCGGGGGCAGCGACACCACGGCGTCCCTCATTTCGCACGGCATCGCTCTGCTCACCGACGCACCCGACCAGCGCCAGCTGTTGCTGGACGACCCCGGGCTCCTCGACGGTGCGCTGGTGGAGTTCCTGCGGCTGGAGTCATCGGTGCAGGGCCTGTGCCGGACGACCACCTGCGATGTCACCGTTGACGGGACGATGATCCCCGCAGGCGAGAAGGTGCTGATGCTCTACGGCTCGGCGAACCGAGACCCCCGAGAGTTCGGGCCGACGGCCGACCTGCTCGACGTACGACGGCAGATCCCGCGACACCTGGCGTTCAGCAGCGGTCCGCACTTCTGCATCGGCAGCCATCTGGCTCGGCTCCAGGCCAAGATCGCGTTCCAGGAGCTGTTGTCCGCCCACCCCGGCATCGTCGTCGACACCGGAGCGGGCCAGCGACACCAGTCGGCGTTCGTGCGCGGCTGGGTCAGTCTGCCGGCGTACGGGCTGGCGGGCTGACCGAGAGGGTCAGTCGGCCAGCTGGTAGGTGCCGATCACGAGCTGCGCGGTGGGCCCGGCGTTCTTGAAGTGCATTCGCAGCCGGGTGTCGTCCCTCCCGTCGGCCACCACCGCCCAGCTCATCCCGCCTCCGGCGAAGCGGCTGGTTTCCGAGTTGCCGAGCGTGGTCGTCAGCACGCCGCGTGAGCGACCCGGCGAGCCGAAGGCCACCAGGGCCGGCTGGCGACCGTCGATCGTCGCGGAGGCGCGGCGCTGTCCGCGCGGAGCGACGTACGTCTGGGACAGCTTCCAGCGGTGGCCCGCGTCGTCGATGAACCGCTGCAGGCCGTGGACGGCGCCGGTGCTCGCCGGCTGGTAGACGCCCAGGCCGATCCGGGTGCTCGACGGCACCGGGACCGGGTGGTCGTGACGGTCGACCACGCTGATCCGCAGGCCGCTGACCCCGCGCGGGACATGAGGGCTCATCACGCCGGAGTTCTCGCCGGGCAGGTGCTCGGGTGCCTGCCCACACTGGGCGCCCTCGCTGACATAGCCGGGCCGGCCCACGAAGGCGATCTTGAGCTGGGTGCCGTGCGGCAGATGGCTGCACACGGCGCGGAGGTCCACCTGGGCGGGCAGCGCGTCGAAGCGCAGCGTGTGCACCGCCTGGCCCGGGTCGCCGATCCAGGCGCCCAACAGCGGCTGCCCCGCGGCAGTCGGGGCGAAGACGATCCCCGCCTTCTGATAGGACCCCGGAGCCGCCTGGGCGAACCGGTAGACCGCCATCGCGACCGGCCCCGATCCACCGCGCTGGCGGACGGTGAGCCGGCTCGCCTCCTGGCCGCTCACCTCGAAGAACTCCCCGAACTCGCCGGCGGAGGTCACCCACTCGTCGCTAGCGCCGGCCTGGCTCAGACTGAGCTGGCCGTGCGGATCTGCCGAGCCCATCCGGACCAGGTAGTCGCTGACAGAGGCGGGCAGCTGCACCGCCAGGCGGCCGTCCTTCGCCTCGTAGCCGCGCACGTAGCGGTACGTCGCGCCCAGTGACATGGTCGTGCGCGGGACGACGTGGCCCACCATCCGGGCGGGGGCCTCGGCGGGTTGCACCCGGCTGTCGTGGGGCAGGCTCACCGCGGTCACACCGGCCGCGACGACGAGAGCCGCAGCGATGGCAATCCCCGCCGTACGGCGGCGTCGCGCCACGGTCACCCGGCGTCGTACCGCGCCGATCCGCTCGGGATGGTGTTGGTCGTCCACTGCTTCGGCGTGCCCACGCAGGGTCTGGCGCAGTTCGGTCAGCTGGTCGTTCATCGGGTCTCTCCCTCCGCGATCACGGCCGGGTCCAGTCGCAGCTTGGCGATCGCCTTGCTCAACTGGCTCTTGACGGTTCCGCGGGAGCAGCCGAGAAGGTCGGCCGTCTCCGCCTCGGACAGGTCCTCGAAGTAGCGCAGCACCACCACGGCCCGCTGTCGGCGTGGCAGCCTGCTCAGCGCCTCCCACAGGTCGTGGCTGCTCGCCGTGTCGCTCGCATGGTCAGCGACGCCGTGGTCGGGCAGCTCCTCGGTGGCATGCTCGCCGTTCCACCTGCGTCGCCACCAACTGGCGTAGGTGTTGACCAGCACCTTGCGGACGTAGGGCTCCGGGTTGCCCTCGATCCGCGACCAGGCGAACCAGCTCCTGGTCAGCGCGGTCTGGAGCAGGTCCTCGGCGAGCGCGTGGTCACGGGTCAGCAGGTACGCCGTACGCAGCAGGTGGGTCGACCGGGTGGCGACAAAGTCCTCGAAATCGACCTTCGTCGCCACCTGCGCCCCCGAGTCGGCGGTCAATGTCCTCACATCGGATCTTTACCGGCCGGCCGGCCCGATTGGTTGCCTAGGACTTCTTCCTGGTCAGGAAGGTCATCATCGCCTCGCGGGCGTCGTCGGATCCGAAGAGGCGGGCGCTGAGCGCTGCCATGTCATCGGCCCGGGCGTCGATGCGGGCGAGCAGGTCGCCGGCCAGCAGTGCCTTGGTCTCCCGAAGTCCCTGAGGATGGGCCAGCGACAGGTCCTCGACGACGCGAGCGATCTCGTCATCGAGATCCTCGGCCGGGACCGCCCGGGTCACCAGCCCCATCGTCGCTGCCTCCCTGGCATCGAAGGTGCGGCCCGAGAGGAACGTGTCGGCGGCCGCCCGGCTGGTCAGCCGCGGCAGCACGGTGAGCGAGATGACGGCCGGCGCGAGGCCCAGCCGCGACTCGGTGAAGGCGAAGGTGACGTCGTCGGCGCAGATCGCGATGTCGCTCGCCGCGACGATGCCCAGGCCGCCGGCGCGCACCGGTCCCGCCAACCGGACCACCACCGGCTTGGGATGGGTGACGATCCGGCGCTGCAGGTCGACCAGAGCCCGGGTTCCCTCCTCCATCCCTCCACCCGCGGCCTCGGAAAGGTCCGCGCCCGAGCAGAACACCCGGTCCGCGCTGCGGATCACCACCACACGGCTGTCGTCATCGGCCGCCGCGTCGAGACGGGCGAACAGCTCGGTGACCAGCTGCCGGCTCAGCGCGTTGCGATTCCTCGGTGAGTCCAGGGTGATCGTGCCGACGCCGTTCGCGACGTCGTGGTGGACCAGCTCAGTCATGTGTCGTCTCCGTTGAGTTGGGAGTTGTCGTCCGTCGAGTTCGGGGTTTCGGTCCGTCGAGTTCGGGGTTGTCGTCGGCGTTGCGGGTACGGCGTACAGAATTCTCGACTCACACGACCAGAACTCCCAAGTGAACGGACGGGAACGCCCAACTCAACGACTCAATAGCTCTTGGGCAGGCCCAAGGAGTGCATGCCGACGAAGTTCAGGATCATCTCGCGGCTGACCGGCGCGATCCGACCGACCCGAGCGGCGAGGATGAGCCCACCGACGCCGTACTCCTGGGTGATGCCGTTGCCGCCATGGGCCTGCACCGCGCGGTCGGCGGCGTCGCACGCGGCCTCGGCGGCGGCGTACTTCGCCATGTTGGCCGCCTCGCCGGCGCCCATGTCGTCGCCTGCGTCGTACAGCGCGGCCGCCTTCTGGGTCATCAGCCTGGCCAGCTCGATCTCGATCTTCGACTGCGCCAGGGGGTGCGCGATGCCCTGGTGGGCGCCGATGGGCTCGTCCCAGACCCTGCGGTCCTTGACGTACGACGTCGCGCGGTCGAGCGCGTGCCGGGCGATGCCGGTCGAGAACGATGCCGCCATGATCCGCTCCGGGTTGAGCCCCGCGAACAGCTGGATCAGCCCGGCGTTCTCATCGCCGACGAGCGCATCCGCCGGCAGTCGCACATCGTCGATGAAGACCTGGAACTGCCACTCCGGACTGGTGAACTCCATCGGGATGTGCTGGTAGGTCAGGCCCTTGGCGTCCGTGGGCACGACGAACAGGCAGGGCTTGAGCTTCCCGGTCTTCTCCCCGGATTCGGACAGAGCCTCCGTCCGCGCAACGACGAGCACGTTGGCCGCCTCGTCGACGCCGGAGATGAAGACCTTCTGACCCTTGAGCAGCCACTCGTCGCCGTCGCGCCTGGCCGTGGTGGTGATCCGATGGGAGTTCGAGCCCGCGTCCGGCTCGGTGATGGCGAACGCCATGGTGCCGCTGCCGTCGCAGATGCCCGGCAACCACTTCTGCTTCTGGGCCTCGGTGCCGAAGCGGGAGATCACCGTGCCGCAGATCGCCGGTGAGACCACCATCATCAGCAACGGACAGCCCTGCGCAGCGAGCTCCTCGCAGACGGCGGCAACGTCGCCGATGCCACCGTTCCCGCCGCCGTACTCCTCGGGCAGGTTCACCCCGAGGTAGCCGGCCTTGCCCACTGCGGCCATCAGCTCGGTGGTCTTCTCGCCCTTCCGCGCCTTGTCGGTGAAGTACTCGCGGCCGAAGGTCGATGCCAGCTTGGCGACCTGACGGCGCAGCTCCTGGCGCTCCTCGGACTCGGTGAACTGGGTCATGCGTCCTCCTCGACGACCGCGAGCACGTCGCCCGCGGAAACCTGTTGTCCTTCGACGACCTCGACGGTGACCACACCGCCGCCGGGCGCCCTGATGGTGTGCTGCATCTTCATCGCCTCGAGGACCAGCACGGTGTCCCCGGCGACTACGGTGGCGCCGGACTCCACCGGCACCGCAACGACCGTGCCGGGCATCGGGGCCAGCAGCGAACCCTCGGCCACCTGGTCGGCCGGGTCGACGAAGCGCGGCAGCTCGCGGAACGAGACCGCGCCGGTCGGGCCGTCGACATGCACCACGCGTGGTGACGCGCCGTCGACGTCCACCACCTGCACGTCGTACGGCGAGGCGACACCGTCCACCGCCAGGACCACCCGGTCGGCCGCGGCCGAGACCACCTCGGCGTCATCGAGGAGGTAGCCGTTGCGGGCACCCAGCCAGGCCACCTCGACGCCGCCCTCGAACCGGGTCAGCTGGGGCTGACTGGTCACGTTGCGCCACCCGACCGGGATCCGGCGCTGCACCCGGGCCCGGGCGCGGTCGTGCTCGGCGAGTGCGAGCGCCGCCGCCGTGGCCGCCTGGGGGTCGACCTGGTTCGCGCTCCAGTCACGCTCGCCCATCAGGGCCGTGGTCATCGAGCCGGCCACGAACTCCGCGTCGCCGAGCAGCCGGACCAGCTGGTCGCGGTTGGTCGTGACCCCGTGCAGCCGCGCCCGGCGCAGCACGCCGGCGAGGCGCCGGGCCGCCTGCTCCCGGGTCGGCGCCCAGCAGATCACCTTGGCCAGCATCGCGTCGTAGTGTGTGCCGACCTCGTTGCCGGTGACGAAGCCGGCGTCCAGCCGGATGCCGGGCCCGTCGAGCTGGTCGAAGGTCGTGTCGACGTCCGGGAACTCGAAGGTCGCCAGCCGGCCGCTCTGCGGCTGATGGTCGGCGGCGGGGTCCTCCGCGTAGAGCCGGGCCTCGATGGCGTGCCCGGTCGGCTCCTCGGGCAACGGGAGGGGTCCCCCCTCGGCCACGGCCAGCTGCAGCTCGACCAGGTCGACGTCGTACACCTCCTCGGTGACGGGGTGCTCGACCTGCAGCCGGGTGTTCATCTCCAGGAAGAAGAACCGCTCGGTGGCGGGGTCGTAGAGGAACTCCACCGTGCCGGCTCCGACGTACCCGACGGCGGCCGCGGCGGCCCGGCCGGCCTCGTGCATCGCTGCCCGGACCTCGTCGGACAGCCCCGGCGCGGGGGCCTCCTCGACCACCTTCTGGTGCCGCCTCTGCAGCGAGCAGTCGCGCGTGCCCAGGACCAGGACCTCGCTCGTCCCGGTGTCGGTCGCGGGCGACCCGACGACCTGGACCTCGACGTGCCGTCCGCGCTCGACGTACGGCTCCACGAAGACGGTGCCGTCGCCGAACGCGGACTCCGCCTCGGCTCGTGCGGCGGCGACCTCGTCGGGCAGGGCAGCGAGGGTGCGTACGACGCGCATGCCCCGGCCGCCGCCACCTGCAGACGCCTTCACCAGCAACGGGAGGTCCGTCTCGGCGACGGTGTCCGGGTCGACGTTGTCGAGCACGGGCACACCGGCAGCGGCCATCAGCTTCTTGGACTCCACCTTCGAGCCCATCTGCTCGATGGCCTCGGGCGCCGGCCCGATCCAGGTCAGCCCGGCCTCGATCACCGCGCGGGCAAAGTCGGCATTCTCGGACAGGAAGCCGTAGCCGGGGTGGATCGCATCCGCCCCGGTACGCCGGGCCGCATCCAGGACCAGGTCCGGACGCAGGTAGGTCGCCGCGGGTGTGCTCCCGGGCAACCGGACCGCGACGTCGGCCTCCGCCACGAACGGCAGGTCCGCATCGGCATCGGAGTGCACCGCGACTGTCTGGATGCCCAGTCGGCGGCAGGTCGCGAAGACCCGGCGGGCGATCTCGCCACGGTTGGCCACCAGGAGTCGGTTGATCGTCGTCATGGCCGGAACACCCCGTATCCACGGCCGCCCTCGATCGACACGTTGTCGATCACGGACAGGCAGATGCCGAGCACGGTGCGGGTATCGCGCGGGTCGATCACGCCGTCGTCGTACAACATCCCGGAGAGGAAGTAGGGCAACGACTGCTCCTCGATCTGCGCCTCCACGGCCGCCTTGATGCCCTCGAACCCGTCGGCGTCGAACTCCTGGCCCTTGGACTCCGCGGACTGGCGAGCCACGATCTCGAGGACGCCGGCGAGCTGCGCGGGTCCCATCACCGCCGATTTCGCGCTCGGCCAGGTGAACAGGAACCGGGGGTCGTAGGCCCGGCCGTTCATCCCGTAGTTGCCGGCGCCGTACGACGCTCCCATGATCACGCTCAGGTGCGGGACGGTGGAGTTGGAGACCGCGTTGATCATCTGGGCGCCGTGCTTGATGATCCCACCCTGCTCGTACTCCGCGCCGACCATGTAGCCGGTGGTGTTGTGCAGGAACAGCAGCGGGGTGTCGACCTGGTTGGCCAGCTGGATGAACTGCGTCGCCTTCTGCGCCTCCTCGCTGAACAGCACGCCCTGGGCGTTGGCGAGGATCCCGATCGGATGACCGTGCAGCCGAGCCCACCCGGTGACCAGTGAACTGCCATACAGCGGCTTGAACTCGTCGAAGACCACCCCGTTGCCCGGGCTCACCCCGTCGCAGATCCGGACGATCACCTCGCGCGGGTCGAACGGCTCCTTCAGGTCGCCCGGGATCAGGTCCAAGAGCTCCTCGGGGTCGGCATCGGGCTCCGCATAGTCGTCGAGGCGGCTTGAACTTGCAGCCAGGACCTGCCGAGGCGGCGCAACTTTGCAGCCTCCCTGCCGGTTGAGCCGGGCCACGATCCGTCGGCCGATCCGCAGTGCGTCGTACTCGTCGACGGCGAGGTAGTCGGCGAGCCCGCTGGTGCGCGCGTGCATCTCCGCGCCGCCGAGCGATTCGTCGTCGGACTCCTCGCCGGTCGCCATCTTGACCAAGGGCGGCCCGCCGAGGAACACCTTCGCCTGGCCCTTGACCATCACCGTGTAGTCACTCATCCCGGGCACGTAGGCGCCGCCGGCGGTGGAGTTGCCGAACACCAGCGCGACGGTCGGCACCTTCGCCGCACTCGAGCGGGTGATGTCGCGGAACAGCTTCCCGCCGGGGATGAAAATCTCCTTCTGCGTGGGCAGGTCCGCGCCGCCCGACTCGACCAGGGCGACCGTGGGCAGCCTGTTCTCCTCGGCGATCTGGGAGGCCCGGAAGATCTTCTTCACCGTCCATGGGTTGGAGGTGCCGCCCTTCACGGTGGGGTCGTTGGCGGTGAGCATGCACTCGACGCCCTCGATGACGCCGATCCCGGTCACCACGCTGGCGCCGACGGTGAAATCCGTGCCCCAGCCGGCCAATGGCGACAGCTCGAGGAACGCCGAGCCGGGGTCGATGAGCAGCTCGATCCGCTCGCGGGGCAGCAGCTTGCCGCGGGCGTGGTGGCGCTCGACGTACTTCTCGCCGCCGCCGGCGACCGCCTTGGCATGCTCGGCATCGAGGTCGGCGAGTTTCGCCAGCATCGACTCGCGCCGGCTTGGCGCCGACTGGGTCTCGGTCATCGGATCTCCTCCGCCATTCGTGACTTCTCGACGCGCCGTACGGGACCACTCGACGCGCCATACGGGACCACTCGGCGGATCATGGCGCGAACCCGAGCAGCTTGGCGGCAAGATCTGTAAGCACCTCGGTGGCGCCACCGCCGATCGGCAGCAGGCGTACGTCGCGGTAGTGCCGCTCGACCTCCGACTCCCGCATGTAGCCCATCCCACCGTGCAGCTGTACGGCGGCGTCCGCGACCCAGACGGCGGCCTCGACCGCGGTCTGCTTGGCCAGGCACGCCTCCGCGATCACGGTCTGGTCGGCCGCCGAGCCGGCGTCGTAGCGCCGCGCCACCTCGAGGGTGTAGCTGCGCGCCACCGCGGTCCGTCGGTACATCTCGGTGAGCTTGCTGCGCACCACCTGGTTGGCGACCAGCGGCTTGCCGAAGGCCTGCCGGTCCTTGGCGTACCGCTCGGCCAGGTGCAGGCAGCGGATCGCGTGGCCGTAGCCCATCAGCGCCAGCCAGATCCGCTCGGAGACGAAGTTCTGCGCGATGTAGTAGAACCCGTGGTTCTCCTGGCCGACCAGGTTGTCCAGCGGCACCCGGACGTCGACGAACGACAGCTCGCCGGTGTCGGAGGCCAGCCAGCCCATCTTGTCCAGCTTGCGGGAGACGGTGAACCCCTCGGTGCCCTTGGGCACCACGATCATGGAGATGCCGTGGGCGCCGTCGGGGCCGGTGCGGACCGCGGTGGTGACGAAGTCGCCGCGCACCGACGAGGTGATGAACGTCTTGGCGCCGTTGATCAGCCAGCTGTCGCCGTCACGGACGGCGCGGGTGCTGATGCTCGCGACGTCGGAGCCGGCTCCGGGCTCGGTGATGCCCAGCGAGCCGATCAGGTCGCCGGCCAGGGTCGGGCGCACCCAGCGGTCGATGAGCTCCGGCGACCCGTGCTGGACGATGTGCGGCAGCGCGATCCCGTGGGTGTACGTCGAGGCGAGCAGCCCGCCGGACCAGCCGGCCTCCATGAAGCCCTCCTGCATCGCGCAGACGTCGAGCAGCGTGCCGCCCTCGCCGCCCACGTCCTCGGGCACCCCGACCCCGAGCAAGCCGGCCTGCGCGAGCTTCTTCTGGAACGAGCGCGGGACCTCCCCGTCCCGCTCCCACTCGTCGAGGTACGGCGTCACCTCGCGCCTCGTGATCTCCATGGCGCTCCGCTTCAAGGCGAGCTGCTCGGGGCTCCAACCGTGGTCCCAGGACGTCATCGCTGCCACCTCCACTGCGTGCCGCTCACACGAGGTCCTGCGGGATGTGCACCAGTCGGGACCGGACGAACTCACCCAGGCCCTTGGCCTGCGGGTCGAACCGGGCACTGGCCGCGACGCCGTCGCCGAGCAGCCGGTGGACCACGACGTTGACCGCGCCGAGGTTGGGCAGGCGATGGACCTCGATCTCCAGCCCGTCGGCCTCGGGAAGCAGCCGGCGGACGACCTCGGGAGTGATGAAGTCGAGCAGCCACGCGACGCGCCGCTCGCGCTTGTCACCCTGTCGGACCCACAGGCCGATGTTGGCGTCGCCGCCCTTGTCGCCGCTGCGTGCGTGCACGAAGGTGCCGAGCGGAAGGTTCCTGGTCAGGTCGGGTGCCTCAGTCATCGCCGCCTCCCAGCACGTGCACAGTCTCCTCGACCTCGCCGCGGTCGACGTACCCGGGCCGATAGACGCCGTACGGCGAGCCTCGACCCGGCGGTGCCGTCATCGTGAACCCCGGGTACGACGCCAGCGCGAGCTCGACCGCGGCGCCGGAGAACGCCTTGCCCACCACCTCGGCGGACGGGTCCTTGACCGTGACCCGGAGCAGGCAGGACGCGGCCTCCTCGCTGGCGGCGTCCTGCTCCGGCCGCCGGCCCATCGACCATTGGACCTCGGCCGGCATCGGATCGAGCCGGGCCTCGAGCTGGCGGCGGATCCAGTCCGCCTTCTCCTCGACGTCCAGGCCGACCAGCACGAACTCCATCTGGTTGCGCCACCCGCCGAGCTCGTTGATGCAGACCTTGAGAGTGGCGGGCGGCGCCTCGCCACGGACGCCTGAGATCCGGACCCGGTCGGCCCCGGCATCGTCGAGCCGGATCGAGCCGAGGTCGACGCCCACGTCCGGGCCGAGGTAGGTCGTCGACTGGATCTCGTAGACGAGCTGCGCCGTGACGGTGTCGATCGAGACCATCCCGCCGGTGTCGTCGTGCTTGGTGATCACCGAGGAGCCGTCGGCGGCGACCTCGGCGATGGGGAACCCGAGCGGCCGGGTGTCGCGGGGCAGGTCCAGGAAGCCGGAGAAGTTGCCGCCGGTCGCTTGGGTACCGCACTCGATCACATGGCCGGCCACGACCGCACCGGCCAGCTCGTCGTACGAGGTCGGCGACCAGCCGAAGGAGGCGATCGCCGGGCCGACGACCACCGAGGCATCGGTGACCCTGCCGGTGACGACGAGGTCGGCGCCATCGGTCAGCGCCCGGGCGATCCCGAAGGCGCCGAGATAGGCGTTGGCGGTCAGCGCACCCTCGAAGCCCAGCTCGGTGGCCCGTGGCGCGAGATCGTCGCCGTCGACCCAGGCGATCCGGAGCGATAGCCCGAGCCGCGAGGCGAGCTCGCCGATCCGACGGGCCAGACCGGCCGGGTTCAGCCCGCCCGCGTTCGCGACGATCCGGACGCCCTTGTCCATCGCCAGGCCCAGGCAGTCCTCGAGCTGGGTGACGAACGTGCGCGCGTAGCCCAGGGACGGGTCCTTGAGCTGGTCCTTGCCGAGGATCAGCATGGTGAGCTCGGCCAGGTAGTCACCGGTGAGGTAGTCCAGCGGGCCGTCCTCGAGCATCTCCCGCATGGCCGAGAGCCGGTCGCCGTAGAAGCCGCTGCAGTTGCCGATCCGGACCACCTGACTCATGCCCGCGGCTCCCGTCCGGCGCCCGGTGGCCCCGCGAAGGCCTGCGCGATGTCCAGCCACCGATCGGCGTCGGGACCGACCGCCTCGAGGTCGAGGTCGGCACGGTTCCGGCGCTGGGTGACCAGGAGGCAGAAGTCGTACGCCGAGCCGGTCACGGTCTGTCCGGCATCCTCCGGGCCGAAGGACCAGACCTCCCCCGACGGCGCGACCAGGTCGATCCGGAACTCCTCGTCGGGAGCCGGCAGTGCGTGGGTGGCGAAGGCGAAGTCACGGGTGCGTACGCCGATGTGCGCGACGTGCCGGATCCGATCGGTCGGCTCGGCGATGATCCCGAGGGCGTCTGCGACGTCGAGCCCGTGCGCCCACGTCTCCATGAACCGCGCGGTCGCCATCGAGGTGGGGCTCATCGGCGGCCCGAACCAGGGCAGCCTCTCGCCCGTCGGGAACGACCGCAGGGCGGCCGCGAGTCCGACCCGGGCGCGGCGCCACCGGTCCAACAGGTCCGCACCGGCGGCGCGGCCACCGGCGAGCGCCATGGCGTCCACGAAGCCGGTCGGATCGGCGATCGCGTCGGTCACCGCCGCGTCCCAGGCCGCTTTGTCGGTGGCGGCGGCCACGGCCACCTCGTCGGTCCAGGCGAGGTGGGCGATCTGGGTGGCGACGTCCCAGCCTGCGGCCGGGGTCGGCCTGCGCCAGCCGTCGTCGTCCAGCCCGGCGACCCAGCCCTCCAGCCGGTCGCCCTCGGCGCTGAGGTCGGCGAGGACACTGTCGAGGACGTTCATGCCAGCTCGCTTTCGAGTACGGCGGCCCACCGGTCGAGGATCCGCTTGCGGCGGGCCGAGTCGTCGGAGATGGTGTTCGCCAGCCCGAGGCCGCGGACCAGGTCGAGGGTGGCCTGGACGAGCTCGCGGTTGCCCGGCAGGGACTCGTCGATGTCCAGGGCTTCGACGGTGAGGCGGTGCGCCTCCCTGCCGACCCGGCGCTCGAGCGGAGCGACGGCCGCGCGCAGCTCGGCGTCCGAACGCGCGGCGACCCACAGCTCGAGCGCGGCGTTGAAGACCGGCGAGGTGAAGTGGTCGGCGAGCATCCGCAGGGCCGCGCGCAGGCGCTGCCTGCCGTGCGGAAGCGCCGCAGCCGCCTCCCGCAGGTCACGTCCCCGGAGGACGGTGAGGTGCTCGACGGCGGCGAGGACCAGGTCGTGCTTGGTCGGGAAATGGTGCAGCTGCGCCCCTCGGGACACGCCCGCTCGCTCCGAGACCAGGGTCGTCGACGTGCCGGCGTACCCCCGCTCCACCAGGCAGTCCACGGTCGCCTCCAGCAGGCGCTGCCGCATCGCGCGGGTGCGCTGCTCCTGCGAGACGCGGGTGGTGGTCACCGGCCCATCGTCGTACCGGATCAACAAACAGTCAAGACTGTCTTTAACTTCAGTGATGGTTGCCCGACGTCGGGGGTCGGGCACCGTATGCTCAGCGGGCCCGATCGACGAGGGGACACCATGAGCGACCAGACACCACCACCTGACCCGCCGCCGTACCCGGCCCAGCCCGGACCCCCCTCCTGGGGCGACCCGACCTATCCCCCACCGCCGATGCCGGCCTACTACCAGCCGCCGAGCTCGGCGTACGCGCACTGGGGCCAGCGCGTCGGTGCCTACCTGATGGACGGCGTCGTCTTCCTGATCCCGTTCTACATCGTTGTCTTCATCGGCGCAGCGATCACGGGCGCGGCCACCACGACGACAGTGGACAGCTTCGGCAACACCACCAGCCACATGTCCGGCGCCGGTGCGGTCGGGATCGTGGTGATGGTGATCGGGTACGCCGGCGCCGCAGGGTTCGTGATCTGGAACCAGATCGTTCGCCAGGGCCGGACCGGCTGGAGCCTGGGCAAGAGGGTGGTCGGGATCCGGCTGATCAGCGAGCGCACCGGGCAGCCGATCGGCGGCTGGATGTGCTTCGTCCGGTATCTCGCGCACATCCTGGACGCGCTGCCCTGCTACATCGGCTACCTCTGGCCGCTGTGGGACCAGAAGCGACAGACCTTCGCCGACAAGATCATCGGGACGGTCGTCATCCCCCAGCAGGAGTCGAGCCGCCTCTGAGGCTGTGTCCGTCTCAGCCCCAGGTGACGGTCATCGACTCGCGCCACCGGGGGAGGAGCTCAGCGCCCTCGGAGGTGATCTCGTCGCCTCGGTTCCACAACCCGAGATACAGCTGCGCCGCCGTGCCCGACAGCACCGTGTCGGGCCGCTCCGCCCGCTCCCGTACGGTCACGACGGGATCCTCTGAGATCGTCATCGTCCAGGCGTCGCCGGTGTCCGACGTCTCCACCACGACCACGTGCGGCTCCGGCGAGCGCAGCCGCGTGCGCGGGCGGGGGACGAAGCCGGTGAGCAGCTCGTCGACGCCGTCCGCGGCCAGCCGCGGACGGATCCAGGTCTCGGCGGCGCGCGGCGGCCGACCGAAGGACGCCGACATCGCGTCGACCCCGTGCACGGTGGTCTCATGGCACTGTCGACGCGTCCAACCCAGCCGTGCCGGCGGCGGGTCGGCGAGGAAGAACGCCACGTCGAGGTCCTCGGGCGCATCCGCCAGAACCTGCAGCAGCGCCTTCACGCCCTGGTCGAACCAGTCGAGCTGGTCGACGGCCGCCAGCCCCTCCGCCTCGAGCGCGGCGGTGTCGCTCCGCTGGCCGCGCAGGAGCGCGGTCGCCCAGCGGTGCACCATCCCCTGGTGCGCCACCAGGTCATGGACGCTCCAGCCCGGACAGGTCGGTACGGCGGCCTCGGAACCGGCCCGGTTGGCGTGCTCACGGATCACCGTCCAGCCCGCGCCGATGCCGTCGCCGTACTCCTCGAAGGTCAGCATGGGTCGAGGATAGGGGCCGGCCTAGCCGAATCTTCCTCGCCTGTCGACGCGGGAACCTAGTCTCGGCAGGTGCCCCGAAAGCGCCACCACGGTTGGTGGATCGCCGCGACCGCGCTCGTCGTGGTCAGCTGCGCTGTGAGCCAACAGCACGACGGTGCCACGACCCCGTCGGACTCGTCACGCACGCCCGCCGGGCAGCATCGGACGACCAGTCAGCCCCGCCAGCACGTCGCCAAAGAGCACGTCACCGGGCACCTCGCCAGGCACCCCTCCCAGCGGATCACATCGAGGGGCGACCGGGCCACCACATCCGCCAAGCCCACCGAGAGGTCCCAGCCGGTCCGGTCGACCACGCGGCGCCGGATCCTCACTGCGCTGTCGCACACCAGGGTGCTGGCCAGTCGACCGTTCCCCGGGGGCTACGACCGTGACTGCGGGCCGAGCCACGGCTGCGTCTTCGGCCCGGCCTGGACCGACGACACGACCGCACCGGACGGCCACAACGGCTGCGATACGCGCAACGACGTCCTGCGCGAGCAACTCAGACATCCGGTCGTCGAGCCCGGCACGCACGACTGCAAGGTGATCGGCGGCACCTTCGACGACCCCTATACGGGGCGGACCTTCGACTTCGCGGTGCACCATCAGACGATCCAGATCGACCACCTCGTACCGCTCGCCTACGCCTGGGACATGGGTGCCTCGCGGTGGTCCCAGGTCCGCCGCGAGCAGTTCGCCAACGACACCCGGGTCGAGCTGCTGGCGTCCTGGGGACCGGCCAACGAGAGCAAGGGCGACTCCGGCCCGGGCGACTGGCTGCCGATCAACACGACGTTCCGGTGCACCTATCTGGCGCGCTACCTGCACGCCATCGACGTCTACGGCCTCGCGATGACCCGAGCGGACGCGTCGTCGATCCGCTACACGGCGCGGGGCTGCTGAGCGGGCCGAGTGACCGTTCTGCACGGGTTCGGGGGAGACTTCTCCTCGTGCCCACACCCGAGCCCGCCCCCGCGGACATCCACGCCCGCGTTCGTGAGCTCGTCGCTCTGAGCGTCGACGACCCGCTGGCCCCCTTCGCGCTGCGACCCGAGAAGCTGCACGTCTTCTCTCCGGACGGGCGAGCCGCGGTGAGCTACCGGCTGCGTTGCGGCCTCGCAGTGGCTGGCGGTGACCCCGTCGGCGACGTGGCCTCCTGGCCCGCTGCGATCGACACCTTCATGACCGAGGTGGCCTCCACCCGGCGGGGCGCGGCCGTGCTCGGGGCCGGAGA
This sequence comes from Nocardioides marmorisolisilvae, assembly GCF_031656915.1. Taxonomy (NCBI): domain Bacteria; kingdom Bacillati; phylum Actinomycetota; class Actinomycetes; order Propionibacteriales; family Nocardioidaceae; genus Nocardioides; species Nocardioides terrisoli. The sequence goes on from NZ_CP134227.1 coordinate 2,716,119, forward strand.
GCTGGCGCGCGACCTCTGGGAGGGCCACGGCCTGTCCGCGGTCGCGATCGGTCGTGACGTGGTGGTCCGGCCCGACGACTTCGAGCTGGTGGGTCGACACTTCCGCAACCTCCGGCAGGCGATCAAGCGCACCCACAACTCCGGCGTCACCGTCGAGAGCTGGCTCGAGCGCGACGTGCCGGCCACCGTCCGGATGGAGCTGCGCAACGTGGTGATCGCGGCCAAGCGCGACGAGGAGCGCGGCTTCGCGATGACCCTGGGCCGACCGTTCGACGGAGGCCAGCCCGAATCCCTCGTGCTGGTCGCGCGCGACCACGAGGGACGGCTGGTCGCCAGCCACCGGTACCTGGTCGCGGGGCACAAGGACCTGTCCCTCGACGTCCCGATCCGGCTGCCCGGCGCGCCGAACGGCGTGGACGAGCGACTGATCGCCGAGGCGGTCGCCTGGGCCGGGAAGCACGACTTCGACCGGGTCTCGCTCGCGTTCGCACCCTTCCCCGAGCTGTTCGCCGAGAGGCGCCACCTGGGGCTGGCCAAGGGCGCGGCGTATCGACTGGTCCACCTGCTGGATCCCTTGATCAAGGTCGAGCGGCTCTACCGCTACCTGCGCAAGTTCCACGCCTTCGACCAACAGCGGCACGTGATGCTGCGCTGGCGCCAGCTCCCGCGGGTCGCGACCGCGCTGCTGCTGCTGGAGTTCGGCCGTTGATCAGCCGCGTCTAGTCTGCGGCGTGTGAATCTGATCGAGTTCGAGGGCAAGCGCCCCCAGGTCCATCCCGAGGCGTTCATCGCCGCGACGGCCACCCTGATCGGCGATGTTGTCGTGGGGAAGGGCGCCAGCATCTGGTACGGCGCGGTGCTGCGCGCGGACGACTGCCGCATCGTGATCCGCGAGGACGCCAACGTGCAGGACAACTCGGTGCTGCACGCCGGTCCAGGCGAGACCGTCGAGGTCGGACCGGGCGCGACGGTCGCGCACAGCTGCGTCGTGCACGGGGCGGTGATCGGGGAGCGCGCGCTGATCGGCAACGGGAGCACGATGCTCGACGGGACCCGGGTCGGCGCAGGCTCGCTGGTCGCGGCGGGCTCGCTGGTCACCCCTGGGACGTCCATCCCGGCCGGCGTGCTGGCAGCGGGTGCACCGGCGGTGGTCCGCAAGGAGCTGGCGGGTACTCCTGCCCAGGCCTGGGTCGACGGCAATCCGGTCTACTACCCCGAGCTCGCCCAGCGGCATCGCCGCGGAGCCCGGCTGCTGGAGACGTGACCGACCCCGTGGCGTCTCGGGTCACCACGGGGTCGTGACACCAAGAATAGCAACGCGATCGAGCGAGTGGGAGAACCGGAGCCACTGTTCTGGACCAGTTCCGATCCCTCGCTCACGCCCCGTTCAGAAGGCCGGGTCAGGTGGCGACCTGGGACAGGACAGTGGGGTGTGAGCTCAGTCGACCTACCATCGCCGATGTGGAGCCGATTGAGACGCCTGGGGCCGTTCCTCGAAGGATGGCAACGTTCCAGGACCGGAGGCGGCCGCCGACGGTGGTGCTGCTCGGTCGTTGGCTCGACGGCCTGCCCCTCAGCGCGTCATCTCTCGGCGCGGCCGCAGCGACGTGGTGCCACGAGCGAAGGCTGCGACGGGCGGCCAGCCACCCAGAGTGGACTGCCCTGCAGCACCACCCTGCCCCCCTCTACGACGTGCGCGCGAGACTCGGTCCGGAGGCGATCAGCATCGAAGACGTCGACGAACATGTCAACGGCCAAGTTGCGGTCCCCGCTGGTGGCCAACTGAAAGTCCCCACCCTTCGCGGTGAGTTCAGCTGGTCTTGAGTCGTGTTCCTCCGTTCGCTCGGGCCTGTTTCATCCGGTAGGAGTCGCCGTCGGTGACGACGGTGTGGCAGTGGTGCAGGAGCCGGTCGAGCATGCTGACCGCGGTGGTGTGCTCGGGCAGGAACCGTCCCCAGGACTCAAACGGCCAGTGCGACGCGATCCCCAGCGAGCGGCGCTCGTAGGCGGCCGCGACGAAGCGGAACAGCAGCTGTGCCCCGGTGTCGTCCAGCGGGGCGAACCCGAGCTCGTCGACGAGCACGAGGTCATGGCGCAGCAGGTTCTCGATGAGTTTCCCGACCGAGTTGTCGGCCAACCCTCGGTAGAGGGTCTCGACGAGCTCTGCGGCGGTGAAGTACCGGACCCGGTGCCCGGCCTCGACCGCGGCGATCCCCAAGGCGATGAGCGTGTGGGACTTCCCGGTGCCGGCGGGCCCGATCAGGCAGGCGTTCTCCGCAGCGCGGATCCACTCCAAGGAGGAGAGGTAGTCGAACGTCGCGGCCGGGATCGAGGAGGCGGCGACGTCGAAGTCCTCCAGGCGTTTGGCGACCGGGAAGGCGGCTTGTCGCATCCGGGTGCGGACGTTGGACTCGTCGCGGGAGGCGATCTCGGCCTCGACCAGGGTGCGGAGGAACTCCTCGGGCTTCCATCGTTGGGTCTTCGCGGTCACCAGCAGCTCGGGTGCCAGTCGGCGCATCGCGGCCATCTTCAACCGCTTCAGACCCTCGTTCAGGTCCGCGGGCAGCGGCGGCGGAGTCGTCGCGGTCACGACACCTCACCGCCCTCGAGCCCCTCGATCGGCGGCTGGATGGCGTAGGCGTCCAGCGACCTGGTGGGCACCGTGGGCAGGGTCATCACCAGCGCCTGACCCGCGGGTGTGGGCCTGGGGCCATGTCCGTTGGTGGCCAGGATCGAGCGGACGTCGTCGGCGCGCCAGCGGCCGAACGCGACCGCTCGCTCGAGTGCCGCGAGGAGCGGGCCGGTGCCGTGCGCGGCACCCAGGGTGAGGACCTCGGCGATCTCGGTGCCCAGCTTGGTGACCCCGGCCGCTGCGGCCCCGGTCAGGAACTGCTCCGCGACTCCTCCCAGTGCGAGGAACTCCCGCTCGGCAGGCGTCCTGGCGCGTGCTCCCCGGGCCGGCGTGGTGGGGCGTGGCCGGTCGTAGTGAGCATCCTCGATGCTGACCTCGCCCGGCGCCACCAGCCCGTGTTCGGCGTGGACCTCGCCGGTGACCGGCTCGACCACCCGCAGGATCCGGTCGCGTTCGTCGACCAGCACCGTGACGACGGTGCCGATCAGCCGGTTCGGCACCGAGTAGCGGGCCGAGCCGAACCGGATGCAGGACAGCTTGTCGACCTTCCGGGTGGTCGGCTTCGGACCGACCTCCAGCCGCAACGACGGCAACTCGCCCAGCAACTCGACCTCGGTGGCCAGCCGCTGGACCGGAACCGCGTGGATCTCCGAGTGCACCGCCGCGTTGACCTCATCGCACCAGGCGACGGCCCGCTCGTTCAGACCTGCCAGGCCACCGGCCCACGGGTCGTCGTCGAGCTCGAGCGGGACCAGCAGGTCGTCCTTGGCGTAGCCGACCAGGTTCTCCACGATCCCCTTGGACTCCGGGTCAGCGGCATGACAGAAGTCGGGCCGGAACCGGTAGTGGGTCGCGAACCGGACGTAGTCCGGCGACGGGACGACAACGTTCGCGACCACGCCACCCTTCAAGCAGGCCATCCGGTCGGCGAGCACGACCTTCGGGACGCCGCCGAGGGCCTCGAAGCACTCCGCCAGCATCGCCAGCGTGGTGGCCTGCTGCTCATCGGCGGCGAACCGGACGAACCGGAACCGCGACCACGCCAGCACCGCGCAGAAGACGTGGACCTTGCGGCCCGCGAGGACCTTCTCACCCCAGTCGATCGCGAGGACCTCGCCGGGCGACCAGACAGCCGGACGGCGGCCACCCGCACGGACCTGACCCTGACGCCACTCCCGCTTCGCCTGGGCGACCAGGCGCCGGAAGTTGCGGTCCGACCCTTCATAGCCCGCCGCCCGGGCGGTCGGCAGCAGCCGCTTCGCGCTGATCCTCCCAGCAGTCTTGGCGACCTTCTCCGCGACCAGCTCGGCCACGCTCTCGTAGTTCCTGCTCCGCTGGACCCGCACCGGCGGCGCCGAGCCCACACCGCTGGCCTCGTGGGCCTCGATGATCCGTCGCACGGTCTTGTGGGTCGTGCCGCAGATCGCGGCCGCTCCCCGGTAAGTGCCCACGTCTCGGTAGGCGGCAATCACGTCCATTCGTTCCTTCGCGTTCTTCAATGGAGACCCCTGCGTGGTGCTCGGTGACTGGTTGGCACCGCCACCGTCACCACGCAGGGCCCTCACCGTCGGCTACGACACGACGCGAAGGGTGGGGACTTCTATCCGGCCACCAGCGGGGACCCGAACCTGGCCACCAGTGGGGACTTTTTCATGGCCACGGACACGAACAGGAGAAGGTCCTCGACCGGCTAGCGCCACCACCGTGGTGGCTTCCGCTCGCCCAGCGACTGGGTACGTCGCACCCCTTCTCGACCGTCGCTCGCTCGGGCGTGGGTCTTGTGCAACGCGCGCACCGGGGATGGGCCGATCAGGACTGTTGGAACCTGGACACCGTGCTCGCCCGGTGGCTGGGTGCGCAGTTGCTGAGCTTGGCGGCGGAGGCTCACGGCTGGCCCGAGAGCGCGGAGTTCCGCACGTTCGAGGATTGGGTGCATGCACTCCGGACCAACGGGGAGGCCCTCCTGGCGTATGCAGCGGACGACGCTGACGGCCAGGTTGCGGTCACTGCGGACGCGAAGGCGGCGCTGCGCTGGGTCGCCGATCACCTTGAACATCTCTGGGACTGACGCGAGACGACACCGGTCGCTCCTGCGCCGGGCACGGAGGGCACGGGACGGCATTGCCGAGCAACGTGCCACCCTGGAAGCACGAAACCGCAGATCAGCGGTGGTGCTGTCCTGCGGTTCGGGGAGCGCGCCCGGAGAGATTCGAACTCCCAACCTTCTGATCCGTAGTCAGATGCTCTATCCGTTGAGCTACGGGCGCTCGTCCGGGTGGTGCGTTCGGACGCCGGGGAAGCATAGCGCGAGCCCGTCGGCGCGACGAAATCAGTAGCACCGGGCGACTGCGGCACAATGCGGGTGTGACCCCGCCGTTCCCGGAGTTCGGACCTGAGCACCGCGCGCTCCTGCACAGCCGCGCGGGAGACCTCTACCGCGAGATCGCCAGCGGCGGGCCCTTGCGTCCGCGCGGCAAGCGCTTCGCGAAGGGCTCGGCCGACCGCAAGGCACTGACGCTGCTCCTCGAGCTGGGCCTGCTCTCGGAGGAGGGCGACCAGGTCGTGGCCGTCGATCCGGCGCTGGTGCAGGCCCGGGTGGTCGCCCCATTGGGCCAGCAGGCCGCCGAGCTGCTCTCGGAGTCGACGGACTGGGCCAACGCGTTCGCCGAGCTGTCGCAGGCGTTCCGGCGTGGGACGGCCACGGACAGCCCGCTGACCGACATGCGCGGCACGGCGAACATCAACCGCTACCTGCAGACCGTCGTGGGGGACGCCGAGTTCGAGCTGCTCACCGCCCAGCCCGACGGCGCCCGGTCGGCGGCCATCCTCAAGATCGCGATCGATCGCGACGTCGCTGCCCTGCGCCGCGGCGTCACGATGCGGACGCTCTACCAGCACTCGGCTCGCCGCAGCGTGTCCACGCGTGAGTACGTCGCCCGCGTGACCGAGGACGGCGCCCAGGTGCGCACGCTCGACGAGTTCTTCAATCGGCTCATCGTCGTCGATCGGAGGCTGGCCGTCGTACCGGCCTCCGACGACGACACCCACGCCATCGCGATCCACGAACCGGCCCTGGTCGCCTACCTCGCCGACATCTTCGAGCGCTACTGGGAGCGTGCCCACGAGTTCTCCGACAGGGAGGCGCCGACCCGAAGGGCAGTCGCCGACGACGTGCACAACATGACGGTCCGGATGCTCATCGAGGGCCACAGCGACAACGCCAGCGCGAAGCGGATGGGAGTCAGTGCGCGCACCTACGCGGGCTACGTCGCGGCCCTGAAGGAGGAGTACGGCGTGGACACGCGGTTCCAGCTGGGACATGCCATGGGGCGGCTGATGGGGCCGGAGGGCGACGCCAAGCGGCCGCCTCGCCCGGCAGAGGACTGAGAACGGTCGTCACCCAGGAACCTCGACGAGAGGCGACGCGCGGTAGAACGGACTGAGGGCTGCGAACCGAGCGGTCCGCAGCCCTCATCAATGTCGAGACGGCCCGTGAGGTTGGCTGGGGACGACTGCCGGGGGGGTGACGTGCGTCCGCGTCTCGAGTCTGTGGCGAGGGGTCAGTGTCCCCAGCCGGTGTCCGACATGTGGTAACCCACCTGGTGGCCCGCACTTGCCGTCGACGCAGGTGCGACCCCGAGGCCTACCGCAAAACTCACCGCGACCAGAGCGGTGAGCACCTTGGCGATCTTCTTCATGTGTCGCGTCCTTCGATCTGCTTGTCCGATCTGTTCGTCCCGGATGACCCGAAAACACCCGGGGCGCTGAGGACAAGTCTCGCCCGGATGCGCACCCAGCGGCACCTCCGAGCGGCCTCCGGTCCGTGCATTGCATGTTTCTGCAAAAGTCACGACATGCAAGGACCCCGGGCCGCGAATCGCGAACCCGGGGTCATGTGCAACCTGCGGAGGTGGAGGGATTTGAACCCTCGATGGGGTTGTAGCCCCAAACCCGCTTAGCAGGCGGGCGCCATAGACCGGACTAGGCGACACCTCCCAGACGTGGCGTCAGACTACCGAGCCGGTGGCGCGCGTGGAAATCGGCCCGGCTGCCCGCGACCGACGCGAGCACGCTCAGCGGCGCTTGCGGTAGCCGTGCCCGATGTCGAGGCGTCGGCCCAGCTCGCGGACGAACTCCTCGGAGTCGCCCTCGACCACGTCCACGGGCACGGTGGTGGTTCGCCCGTCTCGCAGCCGCATCACGACGCAGCGCGCGCCGGCGACCGTGGCGGTGCTGAGGTCGAGCACGTCGACCCAGCGCGCCCGGTGCGCACCGGCCCCGCGCACGAACCTGATCTCGTACCCGTCCGCGTCCAGGCGTACGACGTACCAGCGGCGGACCAGCACGTGGCCGATCGCGAAGACCGCGACGAGCACCAGGATGACCAGCGCGGACAGGACGTCCAGCGACCAGCCGGTCGCCATCACGACGACGGTCGCGATCACCAGCACCAGACCGAGCCCGACGAGCAGCAGGCCCATCATCCGGGCCCGCAGCGCCGGGGCCAGCCCGAAGGTCAGGACGTCGGAGCCGGCCGACGGGTGCGGCGCGTTCGTCGAGGGGTCCACCGGGGAGTTCACCCGGCGATTCTCCCCGGCACGCCGGGGTCCGACCAACTCGGGGTCCCCCGGCCCTTGTTTGTCCCAGTGACCTGGGTCACACTCGAGTTCTCGTCGTTGCGGAGGTGGTTGCGATGGCCCTTGACCAAGCGATCAACGAGCTCAATGAGACTCTCGGGCAGTCCGCCGGCGGATCCGCCGGCTCCCAGTGGCGGGCGCTGGTGCGACTCCGGCTCTCGGCCGTGCGCGAGGCGCTCACCGATGATCGTCCCCGCTTCCGGGACGGCTGGCTGACCGCGCGCGGTGCCGCCACCGACCGCGACCGGCGTCGCCTGCTCGCCCGGCTGTCCGCGCTGACGCCGCGCGTCGCGGACCGGCTCGACGCGGACTCCTCCTACCACGAGCTGCGCCGGCTGTCGGTGGACCTCGAGCACTACCGGCAGCGGCTGCACGACCTGGTCTACGACTCGGTCGGCATCGAGCTCGGCGGATCGGAGTAGCGAACGCGCGAGTAACCGCCGCCGGCGGGTACCGTCGCGGACGTGCGCGCATCGACCTCGCAGATCGCCGCCGAGATGGTGGCCAGTGTCCTGACCGTCGCGGTCGGCACGGGAGACCGGGTCGAGGTGGGCGACACGGTCTGCCTGCTGGAGTCGATGAAGATGGAGATCCCGGTCCTCGCCGAGCGTGCCGGGACCGTCTCCGAGGTCAAAGTCGTGCCCGGAGACGTGGTCTCCGAGGGCGACGTGCTCGTGGTGCTGGCACACTGAGTTCCTGCGACGGCGCTCCGGCGTCGTCGCGAGGAGGGGTGCCGGAGTGGCCGATCGGAACCGCCTTGAAAGCGGTCGCTGGCAGTGATGTCAGCCGCGGGTTCGAATCCCGCCCCCTCTGCTCTGTGATGTCTCAAGACATCCCGGAGGGCCGAACCCAATAGTCGTGGGTTCGGCCCTCCTTCGTTTCAGCGTCGCGGTCCGGGTGGGCGTCCGGTTCCTTGGTAGCGCGTGGATGTGTCGAGGGTCAGCTCGCGGAGGAGTTCGCCGGTGGCAGCGTCGACGATGCGGATGTCGAGGTCGGAGACGAGGAGGATGACGCGGGTTCGGGCGTGGGTTCGGCCGACGCCGATGGAGTAGAGCTGGCCGCCGTAGCGCAGCGTCACCTTGCCGGACTTGTCGACCCGGTCCTCGCGGACGCGGTCGTGGGTGTCGTCGCTGCGGTCACCCACGGTGGCCTTGGGCCGGGCTGTGTAGGCCGTCGCAGGAGTGGCTCGGTGTGGCAGCGACCGGTGGGGACGGTGGTGGTTGTATTCCTCGACGAACGCGTCGATCAGAGCTTGGAGGTCGTCGATCGTGGCCGGCTGTTCGGGTTGGCTGCGCAGCCACTTCTTCATCGTCTGCTGGAAGCGTTCGACCTTGCCCTGGGTCTGTGGATGGTTCGGCTTGCCGTTCTTCTGGATGATCCCGAGGCGGCGTAGCTCGGTCTCCAGGTGGTTGCGGCCGCCTTTGCCGCCGGAGAGGCGGGTGGTGAAGACCATCCCGTTGTCGGTCAGCGTGGAGGCCGGGATCCCGTGCTCTGCAACGGTTTCACGGAATGTCCTAAGCACGATCGGCCCGGTGACCCGGACGTGAGCGGTGACCGAGAGGGCGTAGCGGGAGCAGTCGTCGAGCCAGGTCAGGATCTCGGTGTCGGCGCCTAGCCGGCCGTCGGGTCGGACCAGGCGGAAGTGTGTGAAGTCCTATGCCGACCTCCGAACTATGCCGACACTGCTGAAGATCGTGCAGGTCAGTGACGTGCAGTGGAACTGGAAGGTCGGCATAGTTCCGTCGTCGTGATCACGCTTCAGACACACGAAGTGTCTGGAGGTGAGGTTCGTGACGAAGAGATCGGCAACGGCCCGGCCGTATCCGGTTCGGATCCAGCGGGTGCCGGTGGGCCCGCTGGCACCGAGGGTGTTGGACGAATGTCGGCAGTGGTTCGCGGCGAAGGGGTACTCGCCGGGCTCGGCGGCCGCAGCTGTGAATCTGGCGCAGCGGCTGAGCGCTTGGATGGAAGAGGCTGGCGCTGACATCGAGGAGATCGACGAGGACCTACTCGGTCGGTTCGTGACAGCGGAGCGTTCCCGCGAACGGCCGTGCTCCTCGGTGAAGCCCTGGATCGGTGCGCTCCGCCGATTCCTGACAGATTCCGGCTACTTGCAGGCGGCCGAGGTCAACGAAGACCGGTTCACACCGACTCAGGTTGCGGTGGTGCAGTGGTGCGCGTGGATGCGGGTCCAGCTGGGGCTGACCGAGAAGTCCGTCGTTCGGTATCGCTACTACGCAGCCGGCCTTCTGGACCAGGTGACGGCGGCCGACGGCTCGGTGTGCTGGGACCGGCTCAACGCGACGGTGATCAACGCGTACGTCGCTGACCGTGGCCGTGGCTACGGTGTTGCCGCCAAGGCTCACGTGGTGGGCTCGGTCCGTTGTCTGCTGCGGTGGGCGCTGAGCACCGGTCGCCTGGACCGCGACCTGAGCGCCGGGATCCTCAAGCCGCCCGGGACCAAACGATCCCTCCCGCGGGGAGTGACCGCCGACCAGGTCGCGGCGTTACTCGCCGTTTGCGACCCGACCACGGCGATCGGGGCACGAGACCGGGCCCTGGTGTTGATGCTGGTCCGGCTCGGCCTGCGGGCTGGTGAGGCCGCCCGTCTGATGCTCGACGACATCGACTGGGCCAACGGCCAGGTCAGGGTCACCGGGAAGGGCCGCGAGCACGTGCTGCCGCTACCCGTCGATGTGGGGCAGGCGTTGGAAGCCTGGCTGCGAGTCCGACCTGAGGCGCTGGATCGGGCTGTGTTCGTGCGCACCATGGCACCGCGTCAGATGATGACGACCTCGGGAACATCAGGGGTCATCGCCCGCCTGTCGAGCATGGCTGGCATCGACCCGATCCACGCGCACCGGCTGCGCCACACCGCCGCGATGGACGTGCTGGCCGCGGGCGGCTCGCTGAGTGAAGCCAAGGAACTGCTGGGCCACGTCTACACCGTCACCACGATGACCTACGCCAAGGTCGACCTTGCCTCGCTACGCGAGCTGGTCGTCCCGTTCGGGAAGGTGCCGCGATGACCGCCCCCGGGGAGACGTCGGTGTCGGCGTCGGCGTCGACAACCACAACGTTGCGTGATCGGCTCGATGAGTATCTGGTGCTGCGGCGGGCGTTGGGGTTCCAACTCAACGACGTCGAGCGACAGGTCGGCGGGTTCTGCACCTGGCTCGAAGCCCGCGGCCAGACGACGACTTTCACCATTGATGAGGCCGTGACCTGGGCCCGGCTCAACCCTGACGCGCACCCCTCGTGGTGGGCGACCCGTCTGTCGTTGGTGCGGCGCTTCGCCGGCTACCTGAACGCGAACGATGTCGACGTCCCGGTCATCCCGCGCGGGCTGTTGCCGGCACGGAAGCCCCGAGCGGTGCCCTTCATCTACAGCCAAGACGACCTCGACGCGCTGCTGGCCGCCTGCGACCGAGTGTTCAGCGACGAGCGGATCGCCGCGACGATGCGCACCGCCATCGGGGTGCTTGCCGCGACCGGGCTGCGGATCGGGGAAGCATTGAAGTTGCGCGTGGGCGACATCGACCACGTCAACCACCTGTTGGTCATCAAAGCCGCGAAGTCTGCTGAGCGGCTCGTCCCGATCCACCCCACGACGACGGCCGCGCTGATGGACTACATCGCGTTGCCAGCCCGCGCGGCGAGCAACCCCGACCCCGATGGTCCGGTCTTCGTGACGGCCAACGGGACCGGATACGCCTACGTGACCTTCCTGTCCAGGTTCAAACGAGTCCGAGAAGCAGCCGGACTGCTTCCGCGCGGCCGAGCACGTCCGCGTCTGCACGATCTACGACACACCTTCGCGACCGCGCACATGAGCGCGGCCTACGCCCACGACGGTGACCCCGACCGAGTGCTGTCGCTGCTCGCGACCTGGCTCGGGCACTCCGACGCCACCCACACCTACTGGTACCTGAGCGCGACCGGCGAGCTCATGGCCCTGGCCGCAGGCCGCCTTGAACTCAACGCCGGCACCACGCAAGGAGAACCCTCATGAACACCCTGGCCGCCAGCTTGCAGACCTACTTCACCACCTTCGCCCACAGCCAACGGGACCTGTCGAGTCACACGATCGGCTCCTACCGCGACACGTGGCGGATGCTGATCAAGTACCTGACCGCGACACTCGGGGTCAGCATCGACGCGGTCGACTTCGACGCCGTCACCGCGACGAACATCACTAGGTTCCTGGACTACCTCGAACACGAACGCGGCAACAGCACCAAGACCCGCAACGTCCGCCTGACCGCGATCCGCGCCGTGCTCAGCCGGGCACTGCCCGACCACCCCGAACACGCAGCAACGATCACTCAGGTCCTCGCGATCCCGCCCAAACGCACGACCAGACCGGTCATCGAGTTCCTCACCCCCGACGAGGTCGTCGCGCTCCTCGCCGCGCCCGACACGACGACCCGGACCGGGCGACGAGACCACGCACTCCTGGCCATGACCGTGCAGACCGGACTTCGCATCAGCGAGGTCTGCTCACTCACCATCGACGACGTCCACCTCGGCACCGGCCCACACGTCACCTGCACCGGCAAAGGACGGCGCCAACGCATCACGCCCCTGACCGGCGCAACGCTAAACGTGATGACGGACTACCTGACAGAGCGATCCGCCCGGCCCGGGACCGCACTGTTCAGCGGCCCTCACGGCCTGTCCCTGTCCCGCGACGCACTCGAGCATCGCCTTGCCACCCACGTCGCGGCCGCAGCCCGCGCCTGTCCCAGCCTGACCGGGAAACACGTCACGATGCACACCCTGCGACACACCGCAGCGATGAACCTGCTCGCCGCCGGAGTCGACGTCGCCGTCATCGCGCTGTGGCTCGGGCACGCCGACACCCACAGCACCGACGCCTACCTCCACGCCGACATGGCCATCAAGCAAGCAGCCCTCGACCGAACCCGACCACCCGAGGTGAAGCCCGGGACCTACCGCCCCGCGCCCGACATCCTCACCTGGCTCACCGCACTTTGACTATGCCGACCATGCCGCATCGAAGGCCGCACCGGCAAAGACCATCCTGAGGAACATCGGCATAGTTCGGAGGTCGGCATAGGACTTCCAATGCCGACGTCGGCATTGCATGTCGGACTGCCAGGTTTCGTTGGGCATCTCGGCGGCGAAGCGGATGTAGGACGACTTCGGCTTCTTCTTCGGCTCCGGGGTGACCAGGCCGTGCTTGGCCAGATAGCGCGAGATTGTCGCCCGTGACACCACGGTCGAGTGGTGGTGCTCGAGGTGCCACTTGATGGTGTCGGGACCGGCGTCCAGCCCGGTCGCGGTCAGTTTCTCGCGCAGCTCGAGGATCAGCTCGACGGCCTCAGTGGGGATTGTGGTCGGGACGCTGTGAGGGCGCCTGGAGCGTGGTTCGAAGGCTGAGTCGCCCTCGGTCTTGTAGCGGGCGAGGAGCTCGAAGAGCCAGGACTCAGAGACGCCGTACTGGGCGGCGACCTCGCGGACGGGTCGGTTCTCGACCACCACGGAGGTGATCAGCAATCGGTTCAGTGTCATGCCCGGACGCTGGGACCGGACCGACGCTCAGTCCGGGATGACTCGCGACATCACTCCGCGATGTCTTGAGACATGGCTCCGGGATGTCCTGAGCCAGGACACCGCCCCCTCTGCTCCTGGCCTGGTCGGCCCGTCTGCTCAGCGGAGCGGCGCGAACCTGCCCGGCTCGGGCCGGTGGGCGGAGGCCTCCTCGTCGCGACGGGCCCGACGGCCGCGGCTGCCGGTGAAGACCTGGTCGACGCGGATCACCACGAAGCCGATCATCAGACCGAGGACCAGGCTGTAGACCGCGCCCAGCACGTTCGCGGTGGTGGTCACGCCCGCCATGACGAAGCGGGTCGTCGCCGGGGCGGTCACCGCGATCCCGAAGGCGCACACCCACCAGCCCTGGCGACGGCGCGCCCGCATGAAGACCCCCCAGCACAGTGCCGGGACACCGAGCAGGGTCTCGATCGGATGCGGTACGGCGTGCAGGTGCGTACGCACCGCGGTGCGCACGTCATCGACCCATGAGACGAGGGTCGGCGACCCCCACCTGCCGAACGCCTCGGAGTAGGCGAGCGCGAGCACCAGCAGCAGCACCGCGGTGCCGGCCACGACATAGCCACGAGTGCCCAGCCCGGTGAGCCCGGCGCCGAGCCGGTAGACCAGCGCGAACGCCGCCACCAGACCGATGCCCAGCACGACGTAGCCGAACCGGCCGGTGTCCAGGTGCGTGTGCAGCGCACCGACGCCGAGGCCGGCGACCGTGGCGAGCGCGCAGGCGACGAGCACCTCCACCACCGCGCGGCCGAATCCCGGAGCCGGGGTGGTCGCCATCAGCGCCAAAGTCGCCCCGAGACCGGCCACGCCCACGGCGCCGCCCGCGAGCAGGTGCTGCTCGAGCGTGATCGTCGCGACAACGCCGTACCCGACGGCCAGCAGCGCGGGCAGCCAGGGCCGGCCACCGGTGCGCACCGCCAGCCCGGCGGCGAGGACGGCCGCCAGCGCGGCGGCCGCTGCCGGGCCGACGCGGTCCGGCAGGTCACGCATCCGGTCGGTCACCAGGACACCGAGACACACCACCAGTGCCAGCAGCCACGTCGTGGCCCACGCGCGGCTCGCGTCCACGGCCGCCACGGTGGTCGACCGCAGTCGGCCGCCGACGGGGACGACACGCAACACAGCCACGACCTCTCGCAGGGTACGTCCGGAATGGGCGAAGATTATCCGAGCCGGACGGGCAGTCTCCGGTTGGCCAGCGACGGGTTCATCCGACGTACGGCGTCCAGGCGCTCGCGGCCGAGCTCCGCCCTCAGCACCTCCGGGCCCTCGCCCGCCTCGACGAGGACGTCCCCGTCAGGAGCGACCACCATCGAGTGGCCGGTGTAGCGCGGCCCGGGCTGACCCACGCCGACGACCCAGGCGGTGTTCTCGATCGCCCGCGCCCGCAGCAGCGTCCGCCAGTGCTCGACCTTGCGCTCACCAGCGACCCACGCCGCCGGCACCAGCAGCACCTCGGCACCGGCGTCGACGAGGCCGCGGGCGAGCTCGGGGAAGCGCAGGTCGTAACAGGTCATCAACCCGACGCTGAAGCCGGCGACCTCGACCAGCACCGGCCGGACCGGCCCGGCACTGAGCTGGTCGGACTCGCGGATGCCGAAGGAGTCGTAGAGGTGGATCTTGCGGTAGCTCGCCTCGACGCCGCCGCCCGTCGCCACGAGGGTGTTGAAGGGTCGGGCGTCGTCCGGCGCGGTCTCGAACATGCCGGCCACCATCACGGCGGGACCGGCCACCTCGGCGAGCCGGCTGGCGAACGGACCATCGCGCCCCTCGGCGTACGGCGCCAGGTCGGCCCCGGGCTCGCCGAAGTCGCGCGCGGACGCCTCGGGCAGCACCACCAGGTCGACGTCCGGCACCAGCGGCACGAGCTCGTCGAGAGCTCGCCGGTTCTGCGCAGGATCCAGCGACGCGGCGCGCTGCACAAGCGCCACACGCATCAGCCCTGACTCCGTCACGACTCCAGCCTGCCAGACTGGGCCCGTGCAACAGGACGGGCTGGGCGCGGTGATCCTGACCGGTGGCACCGCGGCGAGGATGGACGGGGTAGACAAGGCAGGCATCGAGGTCGGCGGGCGCACCCTGCTCGACCGCGCGCTGGACGCGCTGGTCGACATCGACGACGTCGTCGTGGTCGGTCCCCAGGTCATCACCGAGCGGCCGGTGACGTTCCGGCTCGAGGACCCGCCGGGCGGCGGCCCGGTCGCGGGCCTGATGGCCGGGCTCACCGGCTTCCCCCGGATGCCACGTCGGGTCGCGGTCCTGGCGGTGGACATGCCCCGGGTCACCGCGGCGACGATCCGGCGGCTCCGCGCCGCGGCCACCGACGGGGTGCACGGCGCGCTGCTGGTCGATGGGTCCGGCCGCCGCCAGTACCTGTGTGGCGTCTACGACACCGCCGCCCTCCGCGCCGCCGGTGCCTGCGACGTGTTCGGCATGCCGGTCCGCATGCTGCTTGAGGGGCTCGCGCTGGTCGAGGTCTCCGCGGTCGGCGAGGAGTGTCACGACGTGGACACGTGGGCCGACCTCCGTGCCCTCCGGGACGAGTACGGCGAGTAACGGTGGGCTGGTCCGGACCAGCCCGGACCGGATCGTCGTGAACTTCGGCGAACCCCTTGCGACGCGCCCGCGAGTGCGCCAAGACTAAGGACCGTGAACCTGCACGACTGGATTGATGAGCTGTGTGACGTGCTCGACGTGGAGATCGACGTCGACGAGTCGCTGATCCTCGATCTTGCCCGGGAGGCCGCGCACAACGTGGAGCGGCCGGCTGCCCCGATCAGCACGTTCCTTCTCGGCTACGCCGTCGCCCGCGCGGACGGGGACCCGGAGGAGCTCGACCGCCTCGCCGCGGCCGCGACCGAGCTGGCGATCCGCTGGGACAAGTCTGCCGACGAGGTGGAGCACGAGGACGACGACCCGGAGGTCGAGGAAGAGCTCGCATCCGTGGAGGCCTGAGCCATCCCGGCTGATCCCCCTCGGTAGCGACCGCCACTGGAGGCGCCTCCTACGCTGGGCGCCATGCGCGCCGTGACTGCCCCTGCCCCCGGGGGACCCGAAGCCCTGCTCATCAGCGACCTGCCGGATCCGACCGCCGGACCCGGCGAGGTCGTGATCGACGTCGTCGCCTCCGCCCTGAACCGCGCCGACACCCTGCAGCGGCAGGGCTTCTACCCACCGCCGCCTGGGGCGTCGGAGGTGCTCGGCCTGGAGTGTTCGGGCCGGATCGCCGAGGTCGGGGAGGGCGTGGAGGGCCTCAGCGCGGGCGACGAGGTCTGCGCGCTGCTCTCGGCCGGCGGGTACGCCGAGAAGGTGTCCGTGCCCGCGGGTCAGGTGATGCCGGTGCCTACCGGGGTCGACCTGGTCGCGGCCGCGGGCCTGCCCGAGGTCGCCGCGACCGTGTGGTCCAACGTCTTCATGGTGGCCGGCCTGCAGCCCGGGGAGCGGCTCCTCGTGCACGGCGGCGCGGGCGGCATCGGCACCTTCGCGATCCAGCTGGCGGTGGCGCTCGGCGCGTCGGTGTTCGCGACCGCCGGAGCCCCGGACAAGCGGGAGCTCTGCCTGTCCCTGGGTGCCGAGCGGGCGATCGACTATCGCGAGGAGGACTTCGTCGCCGTGCTCGAGGAGGTCGGCGGTGCCGACGTCGTCCTCGACAACATGGGCGCGAAGTACCTCTCCCGTAACGTCTCCGCGCTGGCCACCGAGGGCCGCCTGGTGATCATCGGCATGCAGGGCGGAGCGAAGGCCGAGCTGGACATCGGCGCGCTGCTGCGCAAGCGCGGCGCGGTGATCGCCACCTCGCTGCGCAGCCGCCCAGCGGCCGAGAAGGCCTCGATCTGCGCGGGCCTGGTCGAGCACGTGTGGCCGCTGCTCGCCGACGGCTCGGTCCGCCCGATGGTGGGCGAGGAGTTCCGCCTCGAGGACGTCGCTCGGGCGCACCAACTGATGGAGGACGGCAGCCACACCGGGAAGATCCTGTTGCGGGTCTCGCCGTAGGGTAGGGCGCATGAGCGAGAACGAGTCCGAGGTCGACCCGCGCATCATGGTGATCGGCCCCGATGGCGCCGCATCGGCCCACCAGACCGTCGAGGACGAGTCCCGGGACCTGACCAACCTGGTCGAGGAGCCCGCCAAGGTGATGCGGATCGGCAGCATGATCCGCCAGCTCCTCGAGGAGGTGAAGTCCGCCCCGCTCGACGAGCCCGGGCGGCAGCGCCTGGCCGGGATCCTGCACACCTCGCTCACCGAGCTCAAGGACGGACTCGCTCCCGAGCTCGACGAGGAGCTCGACCGGCTGGTGCAGCCCTTCGACCAGAACACCCCCACGGAGTCCGAGCTGCGGATCGCCCAGGCCCAGCTGGTCGGCTGGCTGGAAGGACTGTTCCACGGCATCCAGACGGCCATCTACGCCCAGCAGATGGCCGCCCGCGCCCAGCTCGAGCAGATGCGACGGGCGCTTCCGCCCGGCGCGATGCCGGGCATGCCCGGTCAGGCACCCGGCGACGGCGACGAGCAGCACCAGCCCGGCGGCCAGGGCGGGATGTACCTCTGAGCCGCTGACGAGTCGCTGCGCGCCGATCAGCCGGCCAGCAGGTCCTCGAGCACCTGGGCCACACCTTCGTCATCGTTCGATGCGACGACCCGGTCGGCGACGGCGATCACGGTGGGATGCGCGTTCGCCATGGCGTACGACGTACCGGCCCACTCCAGCAGCGGGATGTCGTTGGGCATGTCCCCGAACGCGGCCACCTGGCCGGGTCCGAGGCCATGCTGCTCGGCGAGCAGGGCCAGCGTCGTGGCCTTGGTGACGCCGGCGGCGCTGATCTCCAGCAATGTGGTCGCCGAGGACCAGGTGATCACCGCGCGGTCGCCGACGGCCGCGGCCGCCCGGTCCCAGAACTCCTGCGGCGCGAGGCGCTCGTGCCGGGCGAGCAGCTTCAGCGCGGGCGCATCGAGGATCTCCTCGAGGGGTCCGCGGCGGGCACCGTCGGGGACCGGATGCCGCTCAAGGAACTCCGGCTCCAAGGCGATCCCTGCCGCAGCGGTCTCGACGGCGAACGTGCTGCCCGGCACGGCCGAGCGGATCAGGGCGCAGACCTCCAGCCCGACCGCGGGGTCGATGGCCCGCTCGAGGTACGGCGCGTCGGCGGCGACGTCCCAGACCAGCGCACCGTTGGAGACGATCGCCAGCCCGTGGCTGCCGACGTGCTCGAAGACCTCGCGCGCCCACCGGAGCGGACGGCCGGTGACGAAGACGACGACGATCCCCGCGTCCTCCGCCCGGGCCAGCGCCCGCCGGGTGCGCTCGCCGACGCTGCCGTCGGAGCGCACCAGCGTCCCGTCGAGATCGGTGGCGACCAGCCCGATCAACCGCGGCCACCCCGGAGCGGCCGCACCATCACCAGCTCGCCGTCGTCGGTGCTCCCGCGCAGGCTGGTGAAGCCGCACTTGGCCAGCACCCGGACCGAGGCGGCGTTGTCGGGGAGCACGCTGGCGCGCAGCCGGACGTCGAGGCGGTCGGTCTCGGCGACGAGCGCGCGCAAGGCCTCGGTCGCGAGCCCGTGCCCGCGCGCCTCCGCGACCAGCCCGTAGCCGACCTCGGTCTCGAGGACGCCGTCGACGTGCGCGGTCGGTGGCCCGAAGCAGCCGATCGTCCCACACACCAGCCCGTCGAAGGCGCGGACGACGAGCCGCGACCCCCATCCGCCGGTGAAGCTGGCCGAGGCGCCGTCGAGGTCGTCCTCGCGCGGGAAGTCCGGGTGCCAGCTGGGTTGTCGCCGGCCGGCGCGCATGTCGTCGGCATGGGCAGGGGTGATGACCGGCAGTCGGAGCCGCGACGTACCGACCACGTCAGGCAGGGCGAGGTCGGGCAGGGACACGTGGGGCGTGGTCACCGGAAGTACCGCTCCAGCTCGACGGCCACGCCGTCGTCGTGGACGGATGCGGTCACGGCGTCGGCGGCCGCCCGGACCTCCTCGACCGCCTGGCCCATCGCTACCCCGCGTCCTGCCCAGCGCAGCATGTCGAGATCGTTGCGGCCGTCCCCGATCGCCAGCACATCGACGGTGTCGACGCCGAGGCGCGCGCAGACCTCGGCCAGCCCGCTGGCCTTGTTGACCCCGACGGGCGAGAGGTCCAGCCATGCCGTCCACCCGACGACGTAGTCGGTCCCGTGCAGCCCGAGCCTCGAGGCCAGTGCGAGGAAGTCCTCGGCGGTGGCTGCGGGGTCGCGGATGATCACACGACTCACCGGCTCGGCGATGATCTCCTCGAGGTCGGTCACGATCATCTTCCCGGAGAGCTCGCCTTCCGGGAACTGCCGGTTGAGCCGGTAGCCGACGCCGCGCTCCTCGACCGCGACGAGCGCCTCGGGGTGCTCTGCGAGCACGGCGTGGACGGCCGCACGCGCGTCGAAGGTCTCCTCGTGCACGACCTCCAGAGGCGGGTAGCGAAAGACCACGGCGCCGTTGGAGGCCACCACCCACAGTGGCTCGTCACCGTCGTCGTGCAGCGGCAGCAGGTCGGCGATGCGGGTGATCCCGTGCGGCGACCGGCCGCTCGAGAGCACGATGTGGGCGCCGGCGTCGCGGGCAGCACGCACGGCGTCCAGCACGCGCGGCGTCACCTTCTCGTAGGCGGCACCGCCGCCGTCCACCCAGGCCAGGAGGGTGCCGTCGATGTCCAGCGCGACCAGGGCGGGCGACCAGCCGGCGGCGGGTCGCGGACCGGTCTCCGTGACGGTCTCCTCAACCACCAGCCACCGGCTCCAGCACCTCGCGGCCCTGCAGCCACGGCTGCAGGGCCTGGGGCACCCGGATCGAGCCATCCGCCTGCTGGTGGGTCTCGAGGATGGCCACGATCGCTCGCGGGATAGCGGTCAGGGTGCCGTTCAGGGTCGCGACCGGGACGGTCTGCATCGCCTGCCCCGATCCGGCGGCGCCCTCGCCAGGACGCGGGGAGGGCACCCGAGTGCGGATGTCGAGACGACGCGATTGGAAGTCGGTGCAGTTCGACGTCGACGTGAGCTCGCGGTACCTGCCTTGGGTGGGGATCCACGCCTCGCAGTCGAACTTCCGCTGGGCACTGAGCCCCAGGTCACCAGCAGCGGTGTCGATGACTCGGTAGGCGAGCTCGAGCTTGTCCAGGAAGGCCTTCTCCCAGCCGAGCAGTCGCTGGTGCTCCGCCGCGGCCTGCTCCAGCGTCGTGTAGACGAACATCTCCACCTTGTCGAACCAGTGCACCCGGATGATGCCCTTGGTGTCCAAGCCATGCGAGCCGGCCTCCTTGCGGAAGCACGGGCTGAACGCGGCGTACCGCAACGGCAGTGTGTCCGCGTCGAGGATCTCGTCGGAGTGGTACGCCGCCATCGCCACCTCGGAGGTCCCGACGAGGTACATGTCCTCGCCCTCGATCCGGTAGACGTCGTCGGCCGCCTGGCCGAGGAAGCCGGTGCCCTCCATCGCCCGCGGCTTGACCAACGACGGAGCGATCACCTGGGTGAAGCCGGCCTCCCGCGCCTGCTCCATGGCGAGGTTCACCAGGGCGAACTCCAGCTGGGCGCCGATGCCGGTGAGGAAGTAGAAGCGCGAGCCGGACACCTTGGCGCCGCGCTCGAGGTCGATGGCGCCGAGCATCCGGCCCAGCTCGATGTGGTCGCGAGGCGAGAAGCCCTCGGCGGCGAAGTCGCGCGGCGTCCCGACGGTCTCCAGTACGACGTAGTCGTCCTCCCCGCCGGCTGGTGCCTCGTCGGCCGCGGGATTGGGGATCGCCTTCAGCGCCTCGCGCCAGTCCTCCTCGGCGCGTGCCTGGACCGCCTCCGCCTCCTTGACGTCAGCGGCCAGCCGCTTGGTGCGGGTGAGGAGCTCGGCCTTCTCGGTGCCCTGTGCCTGCGGGATCAGCTTGCTGGCCGCCTTCTGCTCCGCGCGCAGCTGCTCATAGTCGACGATCGCCGCCCGCCGGGCAGTGTCCGCGGCCAGCGCCCGGTCGACGGCGTCCGCGGACAGCCCCCGCTTCTCCTGGGCAGCACGCAGCAGGTCGGGGTCGTCGCGGAGGAGCCGTGGGTCGATCACGTGGTCACGATATCGGCCGGGCGCGACGGCTTTACCGCTTCCCCGGCCGGCGACGGGGTCTCGGAATCGTCCAGACCAGGTCGGAGCCGACCGTGCAGTGGTGCTGCCCGAACGGCGCAATCAGGCCCCGGGGGCCGGGCCGTGTCCGACGAACGCGCGGCTCCTGACCTCGCGGGAGGTCGGATCAACCGGTCTCGCGCTGCTCACGCTGCGCGGTGCGCTCCTGCTCCGCGGCCTCCAGGCGCTGCTCCTTGCGCACCACCGGCGACGTGTCCAGCGCGATGATCCCGCCCAGCAGCGCCAGCAGTCCCGCCGCCGCCCCGCCCAGTCCCCAGATGCTGGTGCGCACCGGCTCGCCGAAGATCCCCACACCCAGCCCGATCGCCACCAGCGGAAGGGTGGAGTCGATCAAGGGGGTGCTTGCCGCCAGGGGCCCGGACTGGAAGGCATTCTGGATCAGGTACATCCCCACCAGGCTCGCGGCGATGAGGCCGTAGGTCTCCCAGACCACGAACACGTGCCACGTCCGGTGGCGCAGGACCGTGATGGTGGCATCGTAGAGCGCTGACTGCAGGCCCATCGTGCAGGCGCCCGCGAGGGCGAAGGCGGTGGCCTTCCCCGGGCCGCGCACCCGGGTCGCAACGGCAACGCTGAGGGCCACCAGCACCGTGATCGCGATGAGCGCCGGCACCCAGCGCGCGAGCGGCTGCACCGGTTGGCCGCGCTGCGGGTCTGCCGCCACGATGCCGAGTGCAAGACCTGCCACCACTGCAGCGACCGCGCACCAGTCTCGACGGCGCAGCCGGAGATCCCGCAGTCGCACCGACACAGGTACGGCGAACAGCAGCTCGGAGACGACCAGGGGCTGGACCAGCGTCAACGGACCGAAGCTGAGCGCGACCGCCTGGAAGCCGTAGGACACCGCGGCGGCGAGAATCCCCAACAACCAGGTGCGGTCGGCGACCAGGCGACGCATCAACCGCAGCGACAGCCGCTCGCTCGCCGGTCTCCGGCTCGCCGAGCGCTGTTGCAACACCCCTGCCGCGGCCAGACACAGACCGGCGAGCACCGCTGCGACCGCAGAGACCACGACGTCCACCGTGTCAGCCCCCGTGCCCGTGATGGCCCGAGACCAGGTGGGAGCGGGTGAGCATCGTGATCCCGACGACCATCACAGCCAGGGCCGGCGCGAGTGCGAACAGCGCGGCGCCCTGGTGGCGCAGTTGGCCGTGCAGGGCCCAGACGCCGAGCCCGATCGCGCAGAGGAGCTGTGCGGTCACCACGGCGGGGTACGACGACCTCAGCGGCGCGGCCGAGAACGCGCTCTGCACGAGCAGCATGCCGAGCACGGCGACGGTGAGCGTTGCCCAGGGATGCCAGTTGGCGAGCATGGTGACGAATCCGTCCTGTCCGAGGAGGTGGACCGAGGCCTGCACCAGCACGGCCTGCAGCCCGAAGAGGGCACCGGAGCCAGCGCCGAGGAGCGCGGCGCGGACGGAGCCGACGAGCCGACTCGCCACCATCGTGAGCAGCAGCGCGAACCCGACGGGCACTGCGGTGGCGAGCACCCACGGCACCGGACCGTTGGTGGTCGGGGACTCACGGGGTCGAGCCGCCAGCAGGAAGGCGACGAGTCCGGCAGCGATCAGCAGCCCGCCGTACAGGTCGCGCCACGGCACTCGCATCCGTCCCCACAGCGCCGCGGTGACCAGGCCGAAGAGCAGCCGGGAGACGAAGACCGCCTCGACCAGGACGACGCTCCCGCGCCCGAGGGCGGCAGCGAAGACGAGGTTGCCGACCAGCGAGCACCCCACCCCGGCGAGCCAGCGGGGCCGTCGTACCAACCACCAGAGCAGCGCCAGCGACAGGTTGTCGTCGGGTGGGGCACGTGCCGCCATCCGTTGTTGCACCACCTCGCCGCCCGCGACGACCGCGGCGGCGACGACGGTGAGCACGTAGACCATGGACCGTCACTGGTTCCCCATCACGCCGGGCAACAAACGGCGTTTGCCTCCACTGGACCGCGGGCACCTGCGCACACATGACCGACGCGCCGCCCAGTGATCTGACCGCGTCGGGGATGCGTGTGCTGGTGCTCTCGGCGGCGATGGGCGGCGGTCACCTGCAGATCGCCAGGGAGCTCGCCCGGCGCCTGGCCGAGCGCGGGCACGACGTCGAGGTCGTCGACCTGCTCGACCTGATGCCCCGCCTCTTCGCGAGGTTCCTCGGCTGGGTCTATCCCTGGCTGGTGAACAGGGCACCGAGCGTCTACCAGATGGTCTACGACACCTTCTTCGTCGCCGATCAGACCGCCGGCGAGCGCGCCGACGTACCGGTCCGTGCGGCGCTGCCCCAGTTGCGCCAGTGGGTGGGCCGGAACCGACCCGACCTGACGGTGTCCACGTACCCGCTGTGCTCACTGGCACTCGGTGAGCTTCGCGTCGAAGGCACCCTGAGCTGCCCGGCGGTCACGGTGGTCACCACCTTCTCGGTCAACAACCTCTGGGTACACCCCGGGATCGATCGCGAGCTGTGCATCTCCGAACCGGCCGCGGCGGACGCCGCACGACGCACCGGCCGGCGCGCGGACGTCGTCGGCCCGGTCGTCCGGCCGGGCTTCGACGCCCCCGCGGACCCGGAGCTGCGCGATCGACTCGGCGTACCGCCCGACCGCCGGCTCGCGGTGGTGAGCACCGGCTCGATGGGCCTGTCCGGCTCCGCGACGCACGCCGCGTCGGTGATCGCGACGATCCCGGGATGGACGCCGCTGGTGCTGTGCGGGCGGAGCACCCGCGTGCGTCGGGAGGTACGCCGGATCGACGGCGCGATCGCCCTCGACTGGGTCTCGGACATGCAGAGACTGCTTGCCAGCGCCGACGCCCTGGTGGACAACAACTGCGGGATGACCGCCAAGGAGTCGCTCGCCGCCGGCCTGCCCGTGGTCACCTTCCGGCCGCTCCCGGGGCACGGCCGTGACGATGCCCGCGCCATGGAGGAGCTCGGCCTGACGCAGATCGTGCACACCGACGAGCAGCTCGTCGGCGCGCTTCTCCGGCTCGCCGGTTCACCGCAGACACGTCACGACCGGGCACGCCGCGGTCGCGCCCTCTTCGTCGCCGACGCTGCCGCGCACCTGGAGGAACAGCTGCTCGCAGTCCGGTGAGGCACTGACCGGAGCGCCGCGGGCATACTCTCTGCGAGACTCCCCCGGCCCGCCCGCGTGCCGCCGCGACTCCCGACCGAGAGAATTCGACGCATCGTGACCGAGAAAGCCATCCGCCTCCGCGCGCTCGGCTGGGGCCTCGCCTGCCTCGCGGCCTTCGCCGTGCTGGCCGCACTGGTCCACGGCCACTGGCACCCGCTGGACGAGCTCGACGGCGACATCGGTCGTGGTCCCTTCGACGTCACCGTCGCGCACGCCTGGGTGCGGCACCTGGCGATCGCGATCGCGCACCTCTTCGGCACGATCGCGATGACCGTGGCCACGATCGTGGCCGGCGCGATCCTGTTCGTGAAGAAGCACCGGCGGGCGGCGTACTGGACCGTCGGGGTGATGCTGGCGGTCGGGGTCGCGACCTACCTGCTCAAGGAGCTCGTCGGCAGACCCCGTCCGGTCTGGCACGACCCGATCCAGACGCTGTCGTCGTACGCCTTCCCGTCGGGGCACTCCTCCTCGGTCTCCGCCGGCGCCGCCGTCGCGATCGTGCTGATCACCATGCTGGTACGACGCAGAGCGCTGCGTCGGCTGCTCGACCTGCTCCTCGTGGTCGTCGTCGTGGTCGTGGGCGCCGACCGCGTCTTCCTCGGCGTCCACCACGCCTCCGACGTGCTCGGGGGCTGGCTGCTCGGCCCCGGCATCGTGCTGGTCGGGCTGGTGGTCTTCGACCCGACACCGCGGTCGATCGCGCTGACCGCCGACCCCCTGCCGGTGGTGTTCGCCACCGAGCACCGCCGACTCGCCGTCGTGCTCAACCCGGTCAAGATCGACGACACCGGCCAGTTCCGGTCGATGGTGGCGGCGATGGCCGCCGAGTCGGGCTTCGACGAGGTGCGCTGGTGGGAGACGACCGTCGAGGACACCGGGCACGGGATGGCCCATGAGGCGGCGGTCGCCGACTCCACCGTGGTGGTGGCCGTCGGCGGCGACGGCACGGTCCGTGCCGTCTGCGAGGAGCTCGCCGGCACAGGCATCCCGGTCGGGATCGTCCCCGCGGGGACCGGCAACCTGCTGGCTCGCAACCTCGACATCCCGCTCTACCTGCGGGCCGCCGTCGACGTCGCCCTGAACGGTCAGGACCGCGCCATCGACATGGTGCGCGTCTGTGGCGACTCGATGGAGGATGCGACCTTCCTGGTGATGGCGGGGATGGGCTTCGACGCCGCGATCATGGAGGGCGTCAACGACCAGGTGAAGGCGAAGGTCGGCTGGCTGGCCTACGTCTGGTCGGCACTGAAGTCACTGATGTTCCCGGTGATCCGGGTCGAGGTCTCGGTCGACGGCGGCGAGTTCGTGTCCGCCCGAGCCAGGACGATCGTGATCGGCAACGTCGGTCACCTCCAGGCCGGGATGCCGCTGCTGCCGGACGCGACGATCGACGACGGCGAGCTCGATGTGGTGCTGCTCTACCCGAGACGCTTCCTGTCCTGGCTGCCGCTCGCGGCGCGAGTGATGACCCGCAACCCACGCACGGACGAGACCATCACCCGGATGACCGGCCGCACGGTGGTGGTCCGCACGTCCACCGACGCACCCCGTCAGCTCGACGGCGACCTGATCCAGCCGGGCCGTGAGCTGCGCGCGGAGTGCGTGCACGGCCGGCTGCTGGTGCGGGTGCCGCGCTAGAGGACGCGGGCGGCCGGCCGGGACCCGGCGGGCTCTGCCCCACCGCGCGGTGCCCTCATGCGGCTGGGTCGAGGTAGAACACCGGGATCGTCCGGCCGGTGCGCTCGGCGTACCTCGCGTAGTTCGGCCAGGTCGCCAGCATGTGCTGCCAGGCCTGCTCGCGCTCGACGCCCTCGAGCTCGTGGGGTACGGCGTCACGCTCCGCGCCGTCGTACCTCATCCGCACCCTGCTCGCGGCGCGCACGTTGACCACCCACACCGGCGGCTTCGCGCCGCCGAAGTTCGACCCGGCGATCAGCACTCCGTCCTGGTAGGGGACGCAGAGCAGCGGGGTCGACCGCGCGACGCCGGACTTTCGGCCGACGACCGTGAGCATCAGGCTGGGTAGCCCGGCGATCCTCAGCAGCGACCAGCGGCCCCGACTGACCCGCTGCAAGAACCGGTCGACCGCGGTGATCTGGCGCAGGAAGCGAGGCAGCCAGGCGAGAGCGCCGATCCGGATCGCCAACGGTGTGAGCGCGTTCATGGGGCCTGAGTCTAGGGAGCGCTGCCGGCGTCCACGCGCGCGTGGGCGATGGCGTCCAGCTCCTCGGGCGACAACTGCTGCTCGCACTTCCAGCCAGTGACGCTCTTGGCGTAGGTGCGCGCATCGCTGCGGCCGTGGATGCAGGTGAGTACCAGGCCGTTGCCGTGGTCGTCGAGCAGCGCGGTCGACCAGGAGAGCTTCCCGCCGGTGTCGCCGAAGGCGTCGTAGCGCACCACGGCCAGGTTGCGCAGGGCGTCGCCTGCCTCCTGCCGCAGAGCGGCCACCTCCTGTCGCAGGGCGAGCACGTCCGGGGGCAGGTCGGAGGCGTCGACGCGGCGCCGGGCCGCGCTGAGCTCGCGGTACAGGTGGGCCGCCAGTGCGAGCGCGGCCACGGACAGCAGGATCGCAAGGATGACCAGTGCGCCGAACACGAAGCGAGCGTAGGCACTCAGCGCGTGGTCGACCCGCAGGCGCGCCCGATCCGCATGGGAACATGGGCCGGTGAGCGCGACAGCGAGGACCGGGCGGATCGCCTACCAGGGTGAGCCCGGGGCGAACTCCGACATGGTGTGCCGCGAGCACTACCCCGACTGGGCGCGGGTGCCGTGCGCGTCCTTCGAGGACGTGTTCGCGACGATCGCCACCGGGGACGCCGACCTCGCGATGATCCCGATCGACAACTCGATCGCCGGGCGAGTGGCCGACATCCACCACTTCCTGCCCACCTCGGGCCTGCACATCGTGGCCGAGCACTTCCTGCGCATCGAGTTCGCGCTGATGGCCGTGCCGGGTGCGTCGCTCGACACCATCCGCACGGTGCACAGCCACGTGCACGCGCTCGGCCAGTGCCGCAAGGTGATCCGCCAGCACGGGCTGACGCCGGTCGTCGCCGGCGACACCGCAGGTGCTGCGCGCGAGGTCGCCGAGGCGGGGGACCCGACACAGGCCGCGATCTCTCCTCCCCTGGCGGCGCAGATCTACGGCCTGGAGATCCTCGCCGAGGACGTCGAGGACGAGGACCACAACACCACCCGCTTCGTGGTCCTCTCCCCCGAGCCGGTGGTGCCGCCGTACGGCGAGGGACCGACGGTCACCAACTTCGTGTTCAACGTCCGCAACCTCCCTGCCGCGCTCTACAAGGCGCTGGGCGGCTTCGCCACCAATGGCGTGAACATGACCAAGCTGGAGAGCTACATGGTCGACGGCCACTTCACCGCCACCCAGTTCCTCGCGGAGGTCGACGGGCACCCGGAGGACCCTGCCCTGCAACGGGCCCTGGAGGAGCTGGCCTTCTTCACCACCGAGGTGAAGGTCCTCGGCGTCTACCCGGCAGACCCCGCGCGGAACCGCTGACGTCGGCTCCCGCTCCCTCCCCGGTCCGGGGTGACACAGCAGCGGTCGCGGCCCGCCCCGTAGGTTGGACCGGTGGATCTCGCCGTGGTCGCCATCGCCTTCGGGGCGATCTTCGTGGTCGAGCTCCCCGACAAGACCTTCATCGCCGCGCTGGTGCTCTCCACCCGCTACCGGCCGCTCGCCGTCTGGGTGGGCGTCGGCACGGCCTTCCTCATCCAGACCCTGATCGCGGTCACGGTGGGACAGGCGGTCAGCTTCCTGCCGCACCAGATCGTGCAAGGCGTGGCCGCGGCGATCTTCGCCGCCGGTGCGCTGCTGCTGCTCCGGGAGGCGCCGAGGGCGGACGCCGAGGAGGCCGAGACCGAGGAGGAGTACGCCGCCAAGGCGAACACCGAGCGCTCCTGGCTGGGCGCCGTCGGCGCGTCCTTCCTGGTCCTGTTCGCGGCCGAGTGGGGCGACCTCTCCCAACTGCTCACGATCAGCCTGGTCGGTCGCTATCACGAGCCCGTCTCGGTGTTCTTCGGCGCGTGGATCGCACTGCTTGTGGTGTCGGGGCTGGCGATCGCAGCGGGTCGGGTGCTGCTGCGACACGTCAAGCTGTCACTGATCCACTACATCGGCGCTGGCGTGTGCGCCGTGCTCGCCGTGGTGACACTGGTCGAGCTGCTCCGCTGACCCCGTCGGGCCGGCCGGGGCCGGCTCGGCGATGGCTAGTCTGACGACCATGTCCTCTCCCCATGGCGTGAGCACCGAGGTCGGGCGGCTCCGCACCGTGATGCTGCACCGACCCGGCCCCGAGCTGCGCCGGCTCACCCCGCGCAACAACGACCGTCTCCTCTTCGACGGCATCCCCTGGGTGGCTCGCGCGCAGGACGAGCACGACGCGTTCGCCGAGGCGCTGCGGGGACGTGGGGTGGAGGTCCTCTACCTGACCGACCTGCTCGTGGAGACCCTGGCCGCGGAGTCTGCCCGCGAACACGCCATCGAGGCGGCGCTCACGTCTCTGCACCTGGGCGAGACGCTGCGCGGCTACCTGCGTCAGGCCCTCGCCGAGCTCGCCCCCGATGCGCTCAAGGACGTGCTCACCGCAGGGTTGCGCAACGACGAGGTCCGCGGCGGCACCGGCCTGGTGACCAGCTTGCTGGCCCACGACGACTTCCTGATCGACCCGCTCCCCAACCTTCTGTTCACCCGGGACTCCAGCGTGTGGATCGGTGACCGGGTGGCGGTCACGTCCCTGGCGATGCCCGCGCGCGCCCGGGAGACCCAGCTGACCGAGCTGATCTACGCCGAGCATCCCCGCTTCGCCGGCACCCCGCAGCTGCACGGCTGGCGGCACGAGCACGTCGAGGGCGGCGACGTGCTGCTGCTCTCGCCCGGTGTCCTCGCCGTCGGCGTGGGCGAGCGTACGACGGCAGCCGGCGTGGAGCGGCTCGCCCGGCAGGTGTTCGGCGCCGAACTCGCGCACACGGTGCTCGCCGTACCGATCGCGCAGGAGCGGGCGACGATGCACCTCGACACGGTGTGCACGATGGTCGACGTCGACAAGATCGTGATGTATCCGAACGTCGCCGACCAGTTGCGGGCGCTGACCGTCACCCTGCGCGGCGACGACCTCGACGTGTCCGCGGCCGAGCCGTTCCTGGTGGCCGCGGCCAAGGCGATGGAGATCGACACCCTGCACCAGATCGACACCGGCCTCGACCCGGTCACCGCCGAGCGTGAGCAATGGGACGACGGCAACAACACGCTCGCGATCGCACCCCGGGTGGCGGTCGCCTACGAGCGCAACGTGGAGACCAACGCCCGGCTCGAGGAGTCGGGCATCGAGGTCGTCGCGATCTCCGGCTCCGAGCTCGGCTCCGGGCGCGGCGGCCCGCGATGCATGTCCTGCCCGATCGCCCGCGACGAGGCCTGACCTCGCCGCGCCCCGAGGCACTCGGAGGGCGACCCGGGGGCTGCGATGCGGACGCGGGATACGCCTCAGAGAAGGGCCCTGGGAACGTGAGTGCCCGATCGACGTTGACGGGGGATGCAACATCGATCGGGCTCCGCTGAATCTAGTCCACCCTTCAACGAAAGACAACAGCGGGGGGCGGACCTCAGCGAGTTCTCAGGCGACTCGCTCCACCGCATCGAGCTGGGCCCGAACCGTCGTGCAGGAGCCGCTGGTCTCGACCCACCAGCCCGTGGTCAGCAAGTCGACGATCGCGAGCCCCCGCCCGCTCTGGTCGGTCGAGGCCGCGTGCCGCTTCCGGGGTGCGGTCCGGCCGCCACCGTCGGTCACGGCGATCTCCAGCGATCCGTCGGTGCAGGCCCAGTCGACGTCCACGGTGCCATCGGTCAGCGGTCGTGCGTGCCGGACGGCGTTGCCGACCAGCTCGGAGACCACCAACGCACAGTCGTCGAGGAACCCGACAGGCGCGCCGGTCGGGATCGCCCCGGCCAGCCAGTCGTCCAGCGCGTGGCGGGCGACACCGACGCTCTCTGCCGCGAAGGGCAGGCGCAGGTGCTGCGGTTCACAGCCGGCCGTCATGTCTGCATGGTTCCCGGAGGCCCATCCCTCAAACGCCCAGCGCTCAAACGCCCAGCGCTCAAACGCCCAGCGCTCAAACGCCCAGCGCTCAAACGCCGAGCACACCATCCGCCGGCATCCGAGCAGGCGTCGGGTGCGGCGGCTAGGACGAGAACTCCGTCATCGTGTCCAGGTAGGACCGGGTCGCCAAGGGCCGGTCGGTGATCAGCGCCTCGGCACCGTGGCCGACGCAGCGCTCGATGTCCTCGTCGGAGTTCACCGTCCAGACGTGCAGCCGAGCGCCCGAGTTGGTGATCCTGCGGATCAGGTCGGGGTGTCGGCGCAGCAGCTCCATCCCCGGTCCGGCGATCCAGTCGGGCTCGGCCACCGGTCGTGCCCGCGCCCACTGCGTCGGGCTGTCCATCAAGAACACCAGCCGGAGCCCAGCGGCCAGCCGGCGGATCCGTCGCAGCGCCACCCACGAGAAGCTCATCACCCGCACCGGTGAGTCCGCGTCGGCCCAGCCGAACTCGTCCACCAGGTCCACCAGCCGGCGCTCCACGAGACCGGCGTACCGGGTGGGGTGCTTGGTCTCGATCGCGAGCTCGATCCGGCGGGGGTACTCCCCGACCGTCTCGAGCAGCGTGCGCAGCGTGAGGACGCCGCCCAGGTGACGGTCCGGCAGCTCGGCCTCGTCATCGAGGTCGGCCCACGGGTGCTTCCAGCTCGCGAAGTCGAGCTCCTCGAGCTGGGCGAGCTCCATGTTGGAGACCAGGCTGTCGGTGGACGCCGTACGCCGAAGGTTGCGGTCGTGCACGCAGACCAGGTGCCCGTCGGCGGTCAGGCGTGCGTCGCACTCCAACGCGTCCGCGCCCTCGTCGAGTGCGGCGAGATAGGCGCCGAGCGTGTGCTCGGCGTTCGTGGCGCTCGACCCTCGATGGGCCACGACCTGCGGCCGCTGCATGAGGTCATCGTCGCAGACCGGCCGCTGCCCCGACCGGGTGGGCCGAGCTAGCCGGACCCGCCGGGAACGACGACCCCGTGGTCGAACGCGTAGACGATCGCGGCCGCCCGGTCGCGCAGGCCGAGCTTGGTGAAGATCCGTCCGACGTGGCTCTTCACGGTCAGCTCGGAGATCACCAGCCGCTCGGCGATCTCCTGGTTGCTCCAGCCGCTGCCGATCGCGCGGAGCACCTCGAGCTCCCGGTCGGTCAGCGCCTCGACGGGACCGGTGGCCGGCGACGGGTGCGCGCGGCGATAGCGGCTGAGCACCCGCGCGGTCACCGCCGGGTCCAGCCACGATCCACCCGCTGCCACGGTCCGCACCGCCCGGGCGAGGTCGTCGGCCGAGGAGTCCTTGAGCAGGAACCCCGCTGCGCCGGCGCGCAGCGCCCCTGACAGCAGCTCGTCGTCATCGAAGGTGGTAAGCACCAGGACCGGCGGGTTCGACTCCTGCACCCGCAGCGCCCGGGTCGCCTCGATGCCGTCGGTACGCCGCATCCGCAGGTCCATCACCACGACGTCCGGCCGGTGGCTGGCGACGGCGTCGGGGACCTCGTCGCCGTCCGCGCACTCGGCGACGATCTCGAACCCGTCCCGGCGGCGCAGGATCCGGCGCAGCCCGGACCGGACCAGCTCCTGGTCGTCGACCAGCAGCACCCGCACCTCCTCGGGCTGTGCGCTCATGTCGCGATCCTGCGCAACGTGCACCCGCTCTCGCCGGCCAACGGGAGCCGGACGTCGACCAGCCAGCCGTCGCCGTCGGGGCCGACCATGATCGTGGCGCCCAGCCCTGTGGCCCGCGCCGTCATGCCAGGCACGCCCGACCCGCCCGGTCCCGTGCGGTGTCGACTCCCGTCCAGCGAGTTCCGCACGCTCAGCCGGCCCTCACGGGGGCGCAGGTCCAGGCGGACCGACGCCGTCGACCCAGGGGCGTGCTTGGCCACGTTCGACAGCGCCTCCTGGACGATCCGGTAGAGGCCGAGCCCGGCACCGGACGGCAGCGCGGTCGAGTCACCGGCGGCGTCGTACCGCACGTCGAGGCCGGCAGCGCGGAAGTCGGCCACCAGTCCCGCGATGTCGGCGACGCCGGGGAGTGGTCGGGTCGGCGTCGGGTCCGCGGTCATGCTGCTGACCGTCCGGCGGATGTCGGCCATCGCGGCCCGGCCGATCCGCTCGGCGTCGTCGAGGGCGTCGAGCGCGTCGGGGACGTCCCCATCCCGCAGGGCGTGCCGGGCCCCGGCCAGGTGGAGCAGCGTGACACTGAGCGAGTGCGCGACGAGGTCGTGGATCTCCCGCGCGATCCGCTCCCGCTCGGCCAAGGTGGCGCGCGTGCGCTCACCGGCCCGGGCTTCGCGCTCGGCGGTCAGCTGGTGCATCTGCCAGCGCAGCATGAAGCCCACGGCAAGACCCAGGTCGACCTCGAGCGCGTAGAGGCCGGTGCTCGACAGGTCGCCCGTCCCGCCGGCGACCACCAGCACCACCAGCGACAGCACGTAGACCACCAGCCCGGGCACCACCCCGTCCCGACCGGTGACCACGGCGGCCAGGATCATCAGCAGCACCGGTGCGGTGTCGGCCGGACCGGCGACGTGAACGGGGTTCGCGAGCAGCCACGCGGTCGCCCCGAGGACCAGCGGCGCGTCGAACCAGCAGCCGAGCCGGGTGGGGTAGGTGAACGGGATCGCCTGCCCGGCGAGCACCAGCAGCAGGGTCGTCGCGATGGCCTGCGGAGGCAGCAGTGCATCACGCTGGGCCAGCGACACGAGCACCGCGATGATCTCGCCCACCGCCGACACCACCGGGATCCACCAGGGGTAGGCGAGGCCACGGACGGCCAGCTTGGCGTCCACGATGCTTCGGACGCTCCGGACCGTGCGCAGCGCGAGCACACCGGGGGACATGAGCAGCAGCGTAGGCAGGATCGCCGTCGCCGGCATCCGGCCACGGGAGGTGGGCGGGCTCCTACCCTGGTAGGACACAGGTTGGGTACTCCCGTGCGATGCCCGACGTACTCGATGGCTCGTAGCGTCGGCGACAACGGTCAACGACGACCCACAGGAGGCCCGAGATGAGCTGGGAAGAGACCCACCGCCGGTGGACCGCACTGCGCGAGGTCGCGGCCACCGCCGCGTTCACCCGCGACGGCGAGCTGCCCTGGAACGACCAGTACGCCGAGATCTTCGGCGACCGGGACGGACTGCTCACGGCGTTGCGCCACCGCTGGAACCAGACCATGCAGACCCAGCTTGACTCGCACCTGACGGCCGGGCAGATCGAGGACCGCCGCCGGGATCTGATCCGGGAGAACGCCGGCGTGCTGCGCATCCTGCGGCGGTACGGCGTGACTGCACGCGGTGAGGAGCGGATCCGTGCCAGCGCCTGACCCGTTCGCCCTCCCGGTGCCGGTCCCCACCGGCAACCCCCTGCGGTCACGGGCGACCTGGCTGCTCTCCCATGGACTCGCCCGCCGGCTGCTGCTACGTGAGGCGGCACGCGGCGACCTTCTTGCCGGATTGGCGATGGACCCGGCGCTCCGGGCGGACCCCTTCGCCGGCTACGAGGAGCTGCGACGCCGGGGACCGATGACGACGACCAGGCTGGCCGCGGGCACGGTCGACCACGCGGTCGCCGACGCCGTGCTGCGCAGTGAGGACTTCGGCGTCGCGGGCGGCCACGGCGAGCTTCCCCGCCCACTGCAGTGGCTGCTGGCACGGGTCTTCGACAATCGCGCGACAGGACCGGTCGACCCGCCGTCGATGCTGGCGCTCGACCCACCCGAGCACACCCGGCAGCGCAAGCTGGTCTCCCGTGCCTTCACCGCACGCAAGGTCGGCGGCCTCGAGGACACCATCGCCACCGTGGCGGCACGACTCGTCGACGAGCTGGCCGCCGGACCCGAGCGGGTCGACCTGGTGGACAGGTTCGCCTCCCGGTTGCCGCTGGTGGTGATCGCCGAGCTGCTCGGCGTACCCGAGGAGGACCACGATCGGCTGCTCGCCTGGAGCAACATCGCTGCCCAGTCCCTCGACCCCGGGCTGTCCTGGGCCGAGTTCCGACGCATCGAGCTGGCCATCCGCCGGCTGCACGTCTGGTTCGACGCCCATGTCGAGCGACTGCGCAAGCATCCCGGCGACGACCTGCTCAGCCGGCTGGCCACGCTCGATGGTCCCGACCGCCCCACCGAGGACGAGCTCAAGGCGACCGGGCTGCTCGTGCTGGGGGCTGGCTTCGAGACCACGGTCAACCTGATCGGAAACGCGGTGGCGCTCTTCGACTCCCACCCCGACCAGCTCGCGGTGCTGCGCGACGACCCGGGTCTGTGGCCCCGGGCCGTGGACGAGGTGCTGCGGTTCGACTCTCCCGTTCAGATCACCCTGCGCCAGGCCCATCGCGACACCGAGGTCGCCGGGGTCCGGGTCGCCGGCGGCACCGCCGTACTGACCTTCCTCGGTGGCGCCAACCGCGACCCGGCCGTCTTCGCGGACCCGCAGCGCTTCGACGTCACGCGCGGCAACGCCGACCAGCACCTGTCGTTCTCGGCCGGTGTGCACTACTGCCTCGGCGCCAGCCTGGCCAGGCTCGAGACGAAGGTCGCACTCCATACTCTCTACGACAGGTTCCCCGACCTGCGGGTCGACGGCCCACCGGTACGCCGGGGCACCCGGGTGCTGCGCGGCTACGAACACCTGCCGATCGTGCTCGGCGACGCTGCGGGGCGTCCGACCACTCAGCCGGCGAGCACGCCCTCGAGTCGCGCGTAGCTCGTCTCCATCCCGTCGACCATGCCGGTGCCGAGAACGATGTCGCGGGTCGTGGCGTCGGGGTAGGTGATCAGCAGGGAGAGCAGGGTGCCGCCATCGACGGGGGTCAGGGTCAGCTCGTTGACCGTGCTGGGGGCGTCCTCGGGGATCCCGTCGCCGTACATCCGCTCGGTGGTCACCGCGCGGTGCGGTGCCGAGACCTCGAGCAGCTCACCGGTGGAGCCGAAGCTGGTGCCGCCGTCGTCCTGCTGCCACACGTAGCGGTAGACCTGCCCGACCTCGCTCGCCACCTCGCAGGTCGGCATCGACCAACCGTCCGGGCCGAGCAGCCACTGCGTCAGCAGCGTCGGGTCGTGATGGGCCGACCAGACCTGCTCGACGCTGCCTCGGATGACCCGGGAGACCCGGACCGTCGTGTCGGAGAGCACCTGTGCGGCGGCCGGCAGATCCGCGGCGAAGCTGCGCAGGTCCTCGAGCACGCCGTCGATCTGCCCCATGGCCTGACGCATGCCCTCCTCCATGCCCATCTCCACCAGCTGCGCGAGCTCCTCGACGGTGTTGAAGTACGTCGTGGTCGTCACCCGCGACCCGGACCCGGTCGCCTCGAAGGAGAAGACCATCCGCATCGATGGCATCTCGGTGTTCGGCGTCCCGTCCGGGTGGCAGAAGCCGTCGCGGACCTCGAAGGAGTACGGCGCCTTGACGTCCAGGAACTCCCAGTAGCCACGGGAGACCTCACCCTCGGGACCGACCATCGCGTACGCGGACCGGCCGCCGGGGAGCATGTCGTGCCGGGTGAAGGTCGCCGGGTAGGACGGCGGCCCCCAGAACCGCTCGAGCTGGCGGGGGTCGGCGTACGCATCCCACAGCCGCTGCAGCGGTGCGGCGAAGTCGGCGACGACCGTGAGGGTGAGCGCTTCGGGGTCCTTGTGGATCGAGGTGATGGGCATCGGACGGTCCTCTCCAGTGGTGGGTCAGTGCTCTTCGTGCTCGTGGTGCTCGTCGTCGGCGAGCAGGGCGTCGAGGCGGGCGACCCGGGACCGCCAGAGTTGCTCGAAGGTGTCCAGCAGTGCCTGGGCGCGCCTGATCGCTTCCGGGTTGCCCCGGACGAGCCGCTCGCGGCCGTGCGGTTGCTTGGTCACCAGCCCCGCCCTCTCCAGCACCGCCACGTGCTTCTGCACCGCCGCGAACGACATGGCGTAGTCCTCGGCGAGCTGCGAGACCGACTCCTCCCCGACGAGCGTGCGACGGACGATGTCGCGGCGGGTCGCGTCGGCGAGGGCCCGGAAGATCCGGTCCACCTCGGCGTCGGTGATCTCGCTATCTACAACCATTTGGTTGTAGATTAGGCCGCGCCGAAGACGACGTCAAGAGGCGGGCGCTGGTGGATCCGCCGAGGGCGAGCTCAGCGCTGGTTGCGCAGGAACCTCCCGAAGTGCGGCACGGTGAACGCGACGGTGCCGCGCTCGGCGGAGAACACCAGACCCTTCTTGATCAGTCCGTCCCGGGCCGGGCTCAGCGACTGCGGCTTTCGATCCAGATGCGCGGCCACGTCGGAGGTGCTCACCGCCAGGTCGCCGGTCGGCTCACCGAGGTCGGCCATCGCGCTCATGTAGTCGCGCTCGGCGGGGGTCGCTCGGTCGAAGCGAGCCCCGAAGAAGCCGACCGCGAGCTCCGCCTCCGCCTCGGGTGCGGCCTGGACGACGTCGGCCCAGCGGATAGGGGATCCGACGGCAACGTCCCAGGTCGCCTTGCCGTAGGCCTGCACGAAGTAGGGATAGCCGTCGGTGAGCTCGTAGAGCTGGTCGAGGGCCTTCGCTTCGTACGACGCGCCCTCCTGCTCGGCCGGGAAGGTCCAGGCCCGCTCCGCCATCTCGCGCGGGAGCCGGTCGACCCGGACGTAGCGGAACAGCCGCTCGGCGTACGAGCGGGACGCGGCCAAGGCGACCGGCAGGTGCGGCAGCCCGGCCCCGACCACGACCAGCGGTGCGCCCTGCTGGCTGATCTCGTGGCAGGCGCCGCACAACGCGCCGAGCTCGTCCGGGGCGACGTCCTGCATCTCGTCGATGAACACTGAGATGCCGACGCCGAGGTCTCCGGCCAGCGAGGCCACGTCGGTGAACAGCTCGACCAGGTCGAGCTCGAGGTCGCCGGAGTCGGCACGACCCTTCGCCGCCGCCACGTCGACCGGCGGGGTCCAGGCGCGACCCCGCCGGTCCACATGGTCGGTGCGCAGCGCGAACGCCTTGAGCACGCCCATCACCTGCTCGACCCGGTCGGGGTCACGGTGCCGGTGGCCGAGCTCGCGCAGCGCGGCGTGCACCGCCTGGGCGAGCGGCAGCCGCAGCGAGTGCTCGGGCCGCGCCTCGATCTTGCCGGTCCCCCACGCGCGCCGGACCGCCTGCCCACGCAGCGCGTTGAGCAGCACCGTCTTGCCCACTCCGCGCAGCCCCGAGAGCACCATCGAGCGCCCGGGACGTCCGGCGGCCACCCGCTCGAGGGTGACGTCGAACTGCGCAAGCTCGGCGTCGCGGCCGGCCAGCTCGGGAGGTCGCTGCCCGGCGCCGGGCGCGTACGGATTCCTGATCGGGTCCATGATCGGACGCTATCGGGATGTCTAGCACAAACCGTAGATTTGCCGCGCGCGTCCTCGCCGTACTCGCCCTGAGCGCCGTGCAACCGATCCGGTCAGCGTTGCGTTCCACCTGCGACACCCTGGAGACCGAGGGGGGTGAGGGGAGGTGGCGATGACGCAGGCGCCGCGGGAGCGAGCCGGCTCGGACCGGCTCGACTTCACCGCGTACGTCGAGGCTCGCCAGCATGGCCTGCTCGGATTCACCGTCCTGCTGTGCGGGAATCTCGCCGACGCCGAGGACCTCCTCCAGAGCGTGCTCGCCCGCACCTTCCTGCGCTGGGACCGCCTCCTCGCCCAGCAGGTCGACATCGACGCCTACGTGCGCACGTCGCTGGTGAACGCCAACACCAGCCTGTGGCGGCGGGCGTTCCGACGACGCGAGCGACCGGCCGAGACACTGCCGGAGCAGGCCGGCGACCAACCGGATCCCGACGACGGGGAGCTGTGGGCCCGCGTCCTGCTCCTTCCGGAGCGGCAGCGGCAGGTGGTCGCCCTGCGCTACTACGAAGGGCTCAGCGTGGCCGAGACCGCCGCCGCGATGGGCTCGAGCGAGGGCACGGTGAAGAGCCAGTGTGCTCGCGCGCTGGCGCGCCTGCGCGTCGATCTCGGCGAGGGACAGCCGACGGAACGGACCAGCGATGAACGACGATGAGCTCAGCACCCGGCTGCACCGCGCCGCGGCAGCCCTGCCCGGAACGGACCTGCTCGAGCCGAGCCTGCGCCGGGCCCACCGCATCCACGTCCGCCGTTTGGCCGGGGGCGCGGCGGCCGTCGTCGGCCTCGTCGCGGTCATCGCCTTCTCCGGCGCCGTCCTCGCCCAGCGGGGCCAGCACACCACCGGGCCCGTCGGGCCCTCGCCGTCACCATCGCAGTCAGCGGTGCGCACGGTGCCGCTGACCCACCTGGCCACCGGACCCGTGCCGAGGCTGGACTACGTCGACCGCGGGCACACGGTGCACACCAGGGACGGGCACACCTTCCCGCTCGGAAGCGACCCCAGCTACCAGGCGAACGTCACCGTCGCGGCTGTCGGGGTGGTGGCGCTGCTCGAAGCACCCGACGGGCAGTACCGCATCGCGATCAACGGCGGTACGCCGAGTGACATCCCCGTGATCGGTCGCGCGGACGACTACCGCTTCATCCGCCCCGGCCCGCACGGGACCGCCTTCGTCGAGGGGAGCCCGGGTCGGCTCATCGTGGTCGGCCGTGATGGGACGATTTCCACCCTCGCCACCCCGCGCTGGGTCCGGGGAAGCACCGTGACCGCCACCCGCGACTTCTTCTGGACCGTCTGGAAGGGTCGGGCCCGGCGGCTGGATCCGGTCGACCCACGTGCGGGATGGAAGAGCTTCGGACCCGCCGAGAGCCTGGTCGGCGACCAGCCTGCCGACACGGTCTGGGACCAACGCGCTTCCTGCGCGATCGTGCACGACGGGCAGACCTGGCGACGGCTCTGGAGCGACTGCGACCAGCACGAGGGGTCGTTCACCGCGCCCTCCGGTGCCGGGGGCGACTACACGGTGGTGGTCCACAGCCGCCAGGTCCGGGTCGTGGGAGCGCGGGACGGGCGGCCGGTCGTCACCTTCGTGATCCCTCCCGGCGAGAAGTTCGGCAGCGGCCCGGCCTGGTCCGGCGACCAGCTCACCTTCCAGCTCGCGCACGGCCGGATGGAGCGTCCGGTGACCTGGGTCACCTGCGACGTCTCAGCCCTCCGCTGCTGGCGCAACGACCTGCCGCTGAACCTCGCATGGCTGGACTCCGACCTCCCCCGCTGACCGCCGCCGCACTCGCCCGCTCGGAGCACTCGCTACGCTCGACGCGTGCCCGAGCTGCCCGAGGTGGAGGCGCTGGCCCAGGACCTGTCCGGCCGGCTGCGTGACCGTGCCATCGTCCGGGTGGACATCGTGGCATTCAGCTGCCTGAAGACCTACGACCCACCGATCAGCGCGCTGAGCGGCAGCCTGGTCGACGGCGTGACCCGGCACGGGAAGTTCCTCGACATCGACGCCTCGGGCACCCACCTGGTGTTGCACCTGGCCCGTGCCGGCTGGGTGCGCTGGAAGGACGAGGTGCCGAAGCTGCCGGCCCGGCCCAGCAGCAAGTCGCCTCTCGCGGCGCGGGTCGTGCTGGACAACCACGCCGGACTCGACATCACCGAGGCCGGCACTCGCAAGAGCCTGGCGCTGTACGTCGTCCGCGATCCGGTCGACATCGAGGGGATCGCCCGGTTGGGGCCGGATCCGCTCGCCGACGACTTCACGATCGACGTGCTGGCCTCGATCCTCCAGGCCAGCGGCCGGGCCCAGATCAAGGGCGTGCTGCGCCAGCAGTCGAACATCGCGGGCATCGGCAACGCCTACTCCGACGAGCTGCTCCATGCTGCCCGACTGTCGCCGTTCAAGCCGGCGAACAGCCTCACCGACGAAGAGCTGACCACGTTGTACGCCGCGCTTCGCGACGTGCTCGGCGACGCCGTACGACGTGCCTCGGGGCTGGCCGCGAGCGAGCTCAAGGGCGAGAAGAAGAGCCACCTGCGGGTGCACGGACGCACCGGTCAGCCCTGCCCGGTGTGCGGCGACACCGTGCGCGAGGTGTCCTTCGCGGACTCGAGCCTGCAGTACTGCCCGACCTGCCAGACCGGCGGCAAACCGCTGGCCGACCGGCGGCTGAGCAAGCTGTTGAAGTAGCTGGGCTGAGACCCTCTGCACATGACGCGCGCATCGCAGGTTGCGTGAGCAGCGCGTGGCTGGTGTCGGTGCCGGCGGTCGTGATCGCGCAGGCAGAAGTCCCTACACGACGCTCAAGGCTGTGCAGATCTCTGGGAGGAGCAGCTCATATGCGGAGCCCGTCAGGTGAACGCCGTCCGAGGCGATGGCCCGAGCGCCCAGCGGAGCGAGCAGTGCGGGGGTGTCGATGAGGTGGTCTGGCCTCAGGGATGCGATCGCGTTGCCCCACACCGCATGTTCGGTCAGGGGCGGCCGGACATAGATCCATGGGCAGGCAAGCTCTGCGACCAGAGCCTTCACCAGTTCGCGGCATTCCTCGGGGCGAGTGCCACGTCTTGCGTCGTTGGTGCCGATCGACAGGACCGCGATGGCGTTGGTTGTGGGGAGGTGTGCTCGTGCTTGGGTGAGGACGTCTGCGGCGGTCGCGCCGCCCACTGCCGCGTTGATCGCGTTGGCGCTGATGCGCGGGAGTGCGCGGCGAATCCGGGCGAGGTGGCTGTCGCCGAGCAGGACTACCTCCACGATCCCTAGTTTGCCGGAATGCAAGGCAGCCGTTGGCCTTGTGGGTCGGGGGCGCATGGGCGGGGCAGCAGGCGGAGGGGCACACCTTCCCGCGACCGGAACTCCTCAGGTGCGTCGGGTGAATCGGATGTCGCCGTTGGGCAGGCGGTTGTGTTGGTAGCGGTCGTCGTGGGCTCGGTGGTGGTGCCAGGAGCACAGCAGCACCCCGTCGGCGAGGTCGGTTCTGCCGCCCTTGGACCAGGGTTTCCAATGATGGGCTTCGGCCCATCCTGCGGGGACGGTGCAGTGCTCGGCCCGACAGGACCGGTCGCGGAGCCGCAGGGCCTTGCGCTGAGCGCGGGAGAACAGTCGTTGGGTGCGGCCCAGGTCGAGGACCTGCCCGGTCCCGTCGAGGACGGCGGGGACCAACTGGGCGGTGCAGGCTAGTCGTCGGGCCTCGCCGGCGGAGATGCGGCCCTGATCGCTGGTGATCACCCCGGCAGCGGTGAGCTGGCTGCGTAGTTGGTCGAGGGTGAGGGTGATGATCACCGTGGTGGCGTCCCCGCCGTGCTCGGGCAGCCTGGCGGGGTCGAGGGCCTCGAGCAGGGCGGTGAACGCCAGCCCGCGTTTGCGGGCGGCCGGGATCCGATCACCCTCACCCACCCCCACCATCCCGATGGTTCCGAGCGGGTTGGCCGGGGCGCTGGTCGGATCCTTGTCGGGGTCGTGGTTGGGTCCGGGCACCGTGGTGCCGTCGTTGAGGCCGTGCCGGGGGCTGGTGAAGGCATCGAGGTAGGTCATCAGCCGGTCCGCGACCGCATCGGGGACCTTGATCCCGATCCGGGTCGACCCGTCCCCCAACCGTCGGGTGAACAGCCGGGTGGATTCTCGGGCGCGGCGCTCCTGCTCCTCCAACCGGCGGCCCTCCTCGGCCTCGGCGATGTCGGGGGCGAGGACCTCGAGGATCTTCGCCCCCAACACCGCCAGCTCCCGGGGACGGTGATCCGCGGCCAGCCCGATCAGGTGCTCCTCGGCCTCCACCAGGATCCCCGGATCCAGATCACCGGGCAGCTCCTCCAGCGCCTGGGCGACCACCCGGGCCTGAGCCAGATTCACCGACCCCTCCCCGAGCGCGACACCCAGCCGGGTCCAGCGCCGCTCCAGCGCCTCACCCAGCCGCAGATCCCGGCTGTTCGGGCTCCGCTCGGTCCGGGTCACATGCGCCAGCCACACCGCAGCGTCCCGGTCCCCGGACTCCTCGGCGACATCATCGGCCACCGCCAACACCCGCAGACCCAGCCCCGCGAGCCGGTCCTGCACCCGCCGCAACCCCACCAACACGCTCTGCTTCTCAGTCGTGGTCAAGAACACCGGCTCCACCCCGGCGACCTTGTCCACCGCCTCATCGACCGCGGCCACGAACCGCACCAGCCGATGCTGCGAGGCATCCTGCGCAGTGGGTGCATCCGACGCACCAGACTTCACGCGCGGCTCTGACAGCTCATGGTCCGGCTTGTCGGCCATTGCAGCCCCCCTCCCACACGCTCGCGAACACCGGCCCCCGCACGGGAGCTCTCGGGTTCTCACATGTGATGGGCTGCGGGCCTGTGAGGGGCCGACTCCATCGGAGCCAGATCCGAGGCCTTAGCCATCGTTATCACCACCGGATCTATATCGAGTAGAACATATGTTCGAACCAGTGTCAAGCGGATCCGCAGCCTGTGTGAAGTCGCAGGACATCGGTGACACTTCTGCATCAGGACGCCTGTGACAGTCGGCCGGGATCTCGCCGCCCCAGGCAAAGGGGGAGATCCCGTCCCGTCAGCCGCGGGAGTCCCATACTCAGAGCGACGACGAGGTCCCGAAGACATCAGGCAGCGGCACCGTGAGCGCGTCGGCCAGCCGGCGCAGATATTCCCGCCGTGGGACCTCGACGACGCCCAGGCTGGCCAGGTGCTCGGTCTGCCACTGGGTGTCCAGCAGCCGGCGCTCGGCGTGCTGGTCGCTGAGCAGGTCGACCAGCGCCACCAGTGCCACCTTGGAGGCGTCCCGCTCGCGGCTGAACATCGACTCACCGGCGAACAGGCCGCCGACGGCCAGCCCATACAGTCCGCCGACCAGCTTCTCCGCACGCCAGGCCTCCACCGAGTGTGCCCAGCCGAGCCGGTGCAGCGCGACGTACGCCTCCCGGACGTCGTCATCGATCCAGCCCGCCGGCCGACCCGGGTCCGCGCACGCGTCGATCACCGCGGTGAAGGCGGTGTCGACCCGGATCTCGAAGCGCCGGCAGGACTTCCGCAGTGACCGGGTGACCCGCAGACCGTCCAGCGGGAGCACGCCACGACGCACCGGGGACCACCAGCCGAGCCGGCCCTCGACGGGCATCGGAAAGAGCCCGAGGCGGTAGGCCGACAGCACCGTGCCGGGCGCCAGGTCGGCCCCGAGGCCCACCAGGTCGTCGTCGGCGGCCGCCGGAGCGCGCAGGCGCCACACGGACGGAGGAGGCTCGATCGGCACCCCCTCATCCAAGCAGTGCGGCCCGGGTCGACCGACCGCTGTCGTTCCGTAGGCTGGTCGACATGAGCAACCTGGGCAGGAGAGTCGGCAGCAGCCTCGCGCCGAGGGTGACGAAGCTGGCGCCGGAGATGACGTCGTCCTTCGTCCACCAGGCACTGCACCGCGCGATCACGGGCGTCGGCAAGCTTCCCGGCGCGGCGGCTGCGGCCGACAAGCAGCTCGCCGAGCAGAGGGGCGATGTCGACCGGGCGATCCACGAGGTCATCGAGAACCACGTGCGGTACGCC
This sequence comes from Nocardioides marmorisolisilvae, assembly GCF_031656915.1. Taxonomy (NCBI): domain Bacteria; kingdom Bacillati; phylum Actinomycetota; class Actinomycetes; order Propionibacteriales; family Nocardioidaceae; genus Nocardioides; species Nocardioides terrisoli. The sequence continues at coordinate 2,759,697 of NZ_CP134227.1, forward strand.
GGCGCCGAGGGCTTCGTCACCAACCTGGGCGGGCTGATCACGATGACGGTCACCGTGCCGGCCAACATCACCGGGCTGGCCGTCGTCGAGTGCCGGATGGTCGCCGGCATCCTGCACCTGCGCGGCTACGACCTCGAGGACCCTCGCACCCGCACCGCGATCCTGACCTGCCTGCTGGGCGAGGACCGACTGCTGGCGCTGGTGAAGCGGAAGCGGCTCCCGGGCACCCCGATGGCGATCGCGACCGCGCCGGTGCACGACCCCGACCTGTCGAAGATCGTCGCCAACGAGGTGGCCGCCGAGCTGATCACCCGGGTCGCCGGCAAGCGGGTCGCGATCACGGTGGGCCGCCGGGTGCCGCTGGTGGGCGGTCTGGTGGGCGCGGCCGCGGATGCCTACGCCACCTGGAAGATCGGCCGCTACGTCGACCGGGAGTTCCTGCCGCGCAAGCGCCGGTAGGCGCCGAGGCCGGCCCGGGCGAGCACGCTCCGGTCGGCCGCCGCGACGAACCGCTCCTTGGCCCGGTAGAGCCGCGTCGAGTGCGCCTCGTCGAGTTGACGCATCAGGTCGGCGATGTCCGCGTGCAGGTGGACCTCGACGTCCCGCAGCCGAGCCGACTCCTGCACGCTCGCCGACAGCGCCCGGAGCGCGGCCTGGACGACCTGGCCGGGGTCGGCGGCGTCCGGATCGACGAAGTCGGGAGCGACCTCGTCCGGGAGCAGGTCCTCGAGCGCGCCGACGACGTCGTACCCCTTGCGGGCCAGCTCCTCGACCCATTCGCGGCTGCGCTCGGCCGCCCACGCGTGCATCGGGGGAGGCAGCGTGAGCCGGGCGGACTCCCGGTGGGTGCCGAGGTTCTGGTGGACCAGACCCTCCCGGACGAACTGCCGGTAGTGGTGGTTGGGGAGCACCAGCTCCAGCCGCTCGTTGAGCTGCCGGACCAGGGCGGACTCGGCGACACCCAGGGACGCGTTGGCGCGGTCGCGGGTGGCGAGCATCCCGACGTCGATGCCGAAGGCCGCGGCGAACCGACGGCCGAGGACGTCGTGCGGCGCGCCGTACGGCGGCACCGTGATCACGTGGACCTGCTCGGGAGCCAGCGTGTCGCCCCACCGGGCGAGCACGTCGGGCAGCTCCTGCACGCTCCAGAACCACTGCACGATCTCCATCGAGCGGCTCTCGTCGCGGACCGCGGCGAGGAAGTCGGCGTAGTGGATGGTGCGCCGGTGCTTGATGTTCTCCTGCCACTCCGCGGGCAGCTGGCGGGCCAGGTCCCGCGCCGAGAGGATCACGTGCACCTCCGCGTCGCCGAGCGACTCCAGCGCGCGGGCCACCTGCTGCCGGGACGCCCGACCGAGGATCTCGTGGCTCACCATCGCGGTGCCGGGCCACTGCCGGACCTCGGCGGCCAGCCGCTCCCAGGCTCCGGCGGCCTCACGCTCGAGTCCGCCCCATGGCAGCTGCATCAGGTCCAGCGCGGCCAGGAAGTGGGCGTCGAAGCGCTCGGCCGGGTAGAGCACCCCCTGCTCGGCGAGATGATCGCGGTGCGTGAAGAGCGCGTGCTGGAAGGCCGAGGTGCCGGTCTTCGGCGTCCCCACGTGAAGGAAGACCCGCTCCGCCATCAGACCCCCTTCGCCCGTCCCGTCGAACCCGTCCCGATCCCCCCGGCTGCCACCGCGGCCCACCCGGAGGCGATCGCGGCCAGGGCGACCGCCAGGGTGTCGGCCGGCGGCACGCCGTGCGATGTGCCGCTCGGCAGCAGGCTGGTCAGCGCGGCCACGTCGCCGTGCACAGGGTAGCCAGCGACCCGGACCTGCTCCGCGGTGCGCTCGGCGGCGGCTGCTGCCCAGCTCCGCAGCCCGGGCGGTACGGCGAGGCCGGTGCCCGACCCGGCCACGTCCCGGCCCGGCGTCCAGGACTCGAGCAGTCGGTGCAGGCCGGGCAGGTCGGCCGGCGCGAACTGCTGACCGAGCACCGGGTTGATCCGGCGGCGAAGGTCGACCAGCGCGGGCGGGTCGAGTGGCTCCGTCGTCCGTGGGAGGGCGGTCCCCAGCAGCGTCGCCGCCAGCCGGGCCGCGTCGGCGGGATCGGCGGCGGCGAGCAGGTGCACGCGGTCGGCGCCCGCGGCCACGGCAATCCGATCGGCCAGCGGCACCGGCTGCAGGCGCTGGGGCAGCCGATCGCGCGCCGCCATCGCACGCCAGGTGCGTCGCCACGGCCGGGTGCCGCCCCGACGGCTGCGGGCGGTCCAGTGCTGCTGGACGACCTGCTCGACCGGGCCGGTGAGCACGAGGTGGACAGCCCGGAAGTCCCCCTCCACGAGGCCGGCCGCGGTGAGGGCCCGGCGTACGGCGTCCGCGGACGCGGGCGCGCCGTGCACCCGGAACCGGCGCCGATGCCAGCCCGGGCGTCGATCCGATCGCCCTGCCGGCGACGGCGCATCGCTCGCGCGCCCTCCGGCGCCATCCAGCAGCCGGGCCAGCACCCCGAGCGCGACCCGGAGAAGCTCCGGCGCGGGCAGCGACTCCGGTGCCACGGCCGGAGTGCCGAGGCTGCGCCGTTCGCCCGGCCACGGCAGCGGGATGTCGACGGCGCCGCGGCCCACCGGGGAGGTCGAGCAGACCAGGTCGGCAAGACCGGCAAGGTCCGGCGGTGCGGTCAGGGCGAGTCGGCGCAGCAGCTCCAGCTGGCCGGCGCCCGGGAGCACCGCACCCCGCGGCGCGAGGTCCCCCTCCGAGCCGGTTCGGTCACCCAGTCGGTCACCCAGCCACTCATCCCAGGTCCGGGTGTCGCCGTCCCGCAGGGCGGCCATCCAGCCGGTGACCGCATCGACGTACTGCGCCGGTCGCACGACGGCCGCTACTCGTGGCCCAGCAGCCGCTGGGCGATCCGGCGGGCGCCGCGGCCCTCGCTGCGCGGGTTGTCGATCTCGATCAGCACCGCGGCGAGCGCGTCGAGCGCGGCCTGGGCGACCCGGGTGGGCTGCGGCTGGTCGGGATCGGCCAGGTCGACGTCGGAGTCGGGCCAGCGCGGCCGCAGGTCGTCGAGGTCGCCCACCACGTGCACCCCCGACCCGACGATCCACTCCAGCCACTCGTCGGTGACCTCGTCGACGAACGGCCGATACCGCGCCGGCAGCACCGGGTTGTCGACGTCCTGGCTGGTGCCGTAGACCTCGCGGACCACCAGCTCACGGACGTAGTGCACGTAGGTCTCCCGGGACACCCCCGCCTGGCGCAGTCGCCGGTTGAGCCGGCGTAGGGCGGAGATCTCGGCGATGCCGAGCGAGGCGTTGGCCAGCTCGCTGGGGAGGTACGGCGACGCCGGGTCGAGCCCGAGCACCGAGCCGAACCGGTTCCAGAGCGTGTCGGCCGGCGCGCCCGCGGGGGGCACCGTGACCACGTGCACCTGGTCGGGGGTGAGGCCGGTCGCCCAGCGGGTGAGCACGTCCGGGATCGACTGGACCCGCCAGAACCACAGCTCCGAAGCGGTGCGCGGCGCCTCGACGACCTCACGGGCGAACCGCTCGAACCGCATCGACCGGCGGTGCTTGACCATCTCCTGCCACTCGGCCGGCAGCTGCCGGGCCAGGTCGCGCGCGGTGAGCACGACGTGCACCTCGGCCTCGCCGAGCGACCCCACCGCTCGCGCCACCTGGGCCGGCTCGGCTGCGGCGAGGATCTCGTGGGAGATGACGACGTCTTGATCGGACTTGCGCGCGACGTCGCTGAGGGCCTGCCACTGCCCGCGGGCGCGCTCGAGCTCGCCCGCCCAGGGCCGCTCGATCAGGTCCAGGGCGGCCTGGAAGTGATCCCCGGCGGGCAGCTCCGGGTAGCGGAGGCCCTGGGTCTCGAGGCTGTCCCGGTTGCGGGCCAACCGGTCCTGGAGGTAGCTGGTTCCACTCTTCGGGGCACCGATGTGCAAGAAGACGCGGCGGGCCATGGCTGCATTGTGCCGGACACGGTGCCGGAGCCGTCGTACGGACAGGGACGGAGGCGGTCGCGCACCGTCTCAGCCAGCCAGCGCGGCCACCACCCGCGACGGGCTCGGTCGGCCCAGGACCCCCGCCATCCAGGTGCTGACCTCGACGAGGGCGGGCAGGTCTACTCCGGTCTCGATCCCGAGACCGTGCAGCATCCAGACCAGATCCTCGGTGGCCAGATTGCCGGTGGCGCTCTCGGCGTACGGGCAGCCGCCGAGCCCGCCGGCGCTGGCGTCGAAGGTGGTGATGCCATGCTCGAGTGCTGCGTGCGCGTTGGCCAGCGCCTGGCCGTAGGTGTCGTGGAAGTGGACCGCCAGGGCGTCGTTGTCCAGCCCCGCCTCGTTGAACGCGGTCAGCAGCGCGCGGACGTGGCCGGCGGTGCCGACGCCGATGGTGTCGCCGAGGCTGAGCTGGCTGGCGCCGAGGTCGAAGAGCCGCTTGCCCACGGTCACGACCTGCTCGACCGGGACGTCGCCCTCCCACGGGTCGCCGAAGCACATGCTCACGTAGGCGCGTACGTCGAGGCCCTCGGCCCGGGCTCGGGCCACGGTGGGCTCGAACATCGCGAACTGCTCGTCGAGCCCGGAGTTGAGGTTGCGTCGGGCGAACGTCTCGGTCGCGCTGCCGAAGATCGCGATATGACGACAGCCCAGGTCCAGCGCGCGGTTGAGGCCACGCTCGTTGGGGACCAGCACCGGCAGGTCGCGGCCCTTGTCCCCGAGCTCGGAGACCAACGTCGTCATCAGCTCGCCCGCGTCCGCGAGCTGAGGCACCCACTTGGGGTGGACGAAGCTGGTCGCCTCGACGATCGGCAGGCCGGCGTCGAGCAGTCGGCGGACGAACTCCGCCTTGGCCTCGGTCGGCACCGTCGCGGACTCGTTCTGCAGGCCGTCGCGGGCGCCCACCTCGTAGATGGTCACCGACGTCGGCAACTGGGGGTCCAGGACCCGCTGTGGCTCACGCATCGTCGACCTGCCTCTCCATCCCGGTCGCCGCCTCGGCCACGGGCGCTGGCTCTACCACGAACAACACCGCGCCCAGGGCGACCTGTTCCCCGACCGTAGCCGCGACCCGAGTGACGACGCCGTCGTGCGGTGCGCGCAGGGACAGCTCCATCTTCATCGCCTCGAGCACGCCGAGCACGTCGCCCTCACAGACCTGGTCGTCCTCGGCCACCGACACGTCCAGCACCGTGCCGGGCATCGGCGCTGCGACGTCGTCGCTGGAGGCCCCGGCCTGACCGGTCCCGAACACGTCGGGACGCTCGAAGGTGAAGGTCGCTCCACGGTGCACCACGTCGACGGACCGGGACCGGACGCGTACGGCGGCCTCACGGATGACGCCGTCGATCTCGAGCCGCAGCAGGCCGTCCCCTCGGGAGACCAACCGCACCGAGACGTCCCGGTCCGGACCGCTGACCCGGCTCCACGACACCGTCCAGCGGGACACCTCGCGCTGTCCTGAGCCTGCGCCGTCGCCCTGAGCCTGTCGACCGGAAGGATCGACCAGCAGGGGGATCGAGGCCGGCGCCGAGGGTCCGGCGGAGCGCCATCCGTCCGCCGTACCGAACGGATCGCCGGGGCGCTGGCCGATCTCAGCGTCGGCGATGGCCCAGACCGCGAACACGGCCGCGTCCCCGGGCGGCGGCGGAGCGAGCGCATCCGGGTTGCGGTCCAGCCACGCGGTGTCCACGGCCGCGTCGGCGAACTCCTGACTGGCGGCGAGCTCGCGCAGGAAGCCGGTGTTGGTGGTCAGGCCCAGCACCACGGTGTCATCGAGGGCGTCGACGAGCCGCTTGCGGGCGACCTCGCGGTCGGGTCCCCGGACGATGACCTTGCCGATCATCGGGTCGTAGGCCGAGGTGACGGCCTGTCCCGACTCCAGGGCGACGTCGTTGCGCGCCCGTGCGGACCAGCGCACGATCTCGGCCACGCCGGCCTGGGGAAGGAAGCCGCCGAAGGCGTCCTCGGCGTAGATCCGGGCCTCCATCGCGTGTCCCTCGACGGCCACGTCGTCCTGCGCGAAGCCGAGCGGCTCACCGGCCGCGACCCGGAGCTGGAGCGCCACCAGGTCGAGCGGCTCGCCGCGGACCGTGACCACCGACTCGGTGACCGGGTGCTCGACCTGGAGCCGGGTGTTCATCTCCAGGAAGTAGGCAGCATCCGAACCGGGCGCATCCTCGACGAGGAACTCCACGGTCCCGGCGTTGACGTAGCCGACCTGGCGGGCCAGGGCCACTGCGGACTCCGTCAACAGCGCGCGCTGGGCCGCGGTGATGGTCGGCGCCGGTGCCTCCTCGATCACCTTCTGGTGGCGGCGCTGGCTCGAGCAGTCCCGCTCGAAGAGGTGCACGACGGTGCCGTGGGCGTCGCCGAGGACCTGCACCTCGACGTGCCGGCCGCGCTCGACGTACCGCTCGAGCAGCAGGGTGTCGTCGCCGAACGCCGCGCCGGCCTCCCGGCGCGCGGTCTCCACCGAGGAGCGCAGCTCGGCCGGTGTCCGGGCGACGTGCATCCCCTTGCCGCCACCTCCGGCAGCGGCCTTCACCAGCACCGGGTAGTCGAGCCGCTCAGGGTCGGCCAACGCCTCGTCGAGTGACCACGACGGCACCACCGGTACGCCGGCGGCCATGGCGATCTCCCGAGCGTGGTCCTTGCGTCCCATCTGCTCCATCACGGCCGCCGAGGGGCCGACGAAGACCAAGCCCGCGTCCGTCACCGCCTGGGCGAAGGCGGCCCGCTCGGACAGGAAGCCGTAGCCGGGATGGATGGCGTCGGCACCGGTCTCGCGCGCGGCGGCCAGGATCGCCTCGATGCTGAGGTACGACTCAGCCGCCGGCGTCGGCCCGATCCGCACCGCGGTGTCCGCCAGCCTGACGTGCGGCGCCTCGCGGTCGGCGTCTGAGTAGACGGCGACCGTCCGCAGCCCCAGCTCCCGAGCCGAGCGGATCACCCGGATCGCGATCTCGCCGCGGTTGGCGATCAGCAGAGTTCCGAACACGTTCCCACCCCTACATTCTGAAGATGCCATAGCGCGGCTCGGCGATCGGCGCGTGCTCGGCGATCGCGAGCCCCATGCCGAGCACCCGGCGGGTGTCGATCGGATCGATGATGCCGTCGTCCCACAGCCGGGCGGTCGAGTAGTACGGCGAGCCCTGGTGCTCGTACTGCGCGCGGACCGGATCCTTGAACGCCTCCTCGTCCTCGGCGCTCCACGTCTCCCCTCGCCTCTCCAGGCCGTCGCGTCGGACCGTGGCGAGGACGCTGGCCGCCTGCTCGCCGCCCATCACCGAGATCCGCGCGTTGGGCCACATCCACAGGAAGCGCGGGTCATAGGCCCGGCCGCACATGCCGTAGTTGCCGGCGCCGAAGGACCCACCGATGACCACGGTGAACTTGGGGACCACCGAGCAGGCCACCGCGGTGACGAGCTTGGCGCCGTCGCGCGCGATCCCGCCGTTCTCGTACTCCCGGCCGACCATGAAGCCGGAGATGTTCTGCAGGAAGACCAAGGGAGTGCGCCGCTGGTTGCACAGCTCGATGAAGTGCGCGCCCTTGAGTGCGGACTCGGAGAACAGGATCCCGTTGTTGGCCACGATCCCGACCCGGCGGCCCCAGATGGTCGCGAAGCCGCAGACCAGGGTCTCGCCGTACAAGCGCTTGAACTCGTGGAACCGGCTCCCGTCGACCACACGGCTGATCACCTCGCGGACGTCGTACGGCGTGCGTGAGTCGGTCGGCACCACGTCGTACAACCCGGCCGGGTCCAGCGCCGGCTCCTCCACCGGCTGCCCTAGCGCCGGTCCCTGAGCCTGCCCTAGCCCCGGTCCCTGAGCCTGTCGAAGGGCCGGTCGCTGAGCCTGTCCTTCGACGTGCTCAGGCGACGAAGCCGGCAGGGTCGCCACGATCGACCGGACGATCGCGAGCGCGTGCGCATCGTCCTCGGCTAGGTGGTCCACGACGCCGGACCTGCGCGCGTGCACGTCCCCGCCACCGAGTTCCTCGGCGGTCACGACCTCGCCGGTGGCCGCCTTCACCAGCGGCGGGCCACCGAGGAAGATCGTGCCCTGCTCCTTGACGATGACGGTCTCATCGGACATCGCCGGGACGTAGGCGCCGCCGGCAGTGCAGGACCCCATCACCGCGGCGATCTGCGGGATGCCGTCGCCCGACATGGTGGCCTGGTTGAAGAAGATCCGGCCGAAGTGCTCCTTGTCGGGGAAGACCTCATCCTGCATCGGCAGGAACGCGCCGCCGGAGTCGACGAGGTAGATGCACGGCAGTCTGTTCTCGCAGGCCACCTCCTGCGCGCGCAGGTGCTTCTTGACGGTGATCGGATAGTAGGTGCCGCCCTTGACCGTTGCGTCGTTCGCGACGATCACGCACTCGCGGCCGCTGACCCTGCCGATGCCCGTGACGATGCTGGCGCTGGGCACGGCGTTGACGTCCTCCGCGTCGCCGCCGTACATCCCGTACGCCGCCAGCGGGCTGAGCTCGAGGAACGGACTGCCGGGGTCGAGGAGGAGGTCGACGCGGTCACGGGCCAGGAGCTTGCCCCGGCCGGTGTGCTTGTCCCGTGCGCTCTGTGAACCGCCCTCGCGCACCAGCGCGAGCCGCTCCCTGAGCTGTTCGACCAGCTCCCGCATCTCCGCCACTGCACTCCTCCTTGTTTCCGTTCGCCCCATGATGACGCACCGATGGTTAACGATCGCTAACCTGAGGTTAGCCGCTGTCGACTCCCCGCGCCACCCACCGGTGAGCGGCCGCTAACCTGTGTGGGTGGAACGTCGCGACCAGATCCTGCAGACCGCGGCGGAGCTCTTCGCGGAGAACGGCTACCACGGCGTCTCGATCAACGAGCTCGGCGCCGCCTGCGGGATCTCGGGGCCGGCGCTCTACAAGCACTTCCGCGGCAAACAGGCGATCCTCTCCGAGATGCTCGTGCAGATCAGCGACGAGCTGCTTAGTGAGGGACGGCGGCGGGTCCGCGAGGCCCCGGACCGCGATGCCGCGCTACTCGGGCTGATCGAGTGGCACGTCGACTTCGCCCTGCAGCACGAGCCGCTGATCGTCGTGCAGGACCGCGACTGGGCGGCACTTCCGGTGGAGTCGCGCGAGCGGGTGCGCGAGACCCAGCGCAAGTACGTCGAGGTCTGGGTCAAGGTGCTCCGGGAGTTGCACGAGGACCTGGCACCCAAACCGGCGCGCGCGATGGTGCACGCGGCGTTCGGGCTGATCAACTCCACCCCGCACAGCGCACTTCTCCCGGCTGAGCAGATGCGGGCTACCCTGCGCCGGATGGCGCACGCCGCGCTCACCGCCCCGGTCGGCTGAGACCTGGTGTCCACCGAGTCCTGACCACGGGTTCACGCAGCTGACCGCCGCGCTCTACCTGCGTCCGAGCGTCTCGCCCAGCGCGGCGAGCAGGAGAGCCACCGAGGACGGGTTGGCGTTGGGTCCCATCAGGCCGATCCGCCAGACGCTGGCGGCGTACGCGCCCGCACCGCCGCCGATCTCGATGTCGTAGTCCGCCAGCAGCCTCGCCCGTACCGTCGCGGAGTCGACGCCCTCGGGCACCTTCACCGTGGTCAGCTCGGGGAGCCGGGAGCCCTCCTGCGCGAACAGCTCGAGACCGAGATCCTGCAGACCGTCCTGCAACGCGCGGCCGGCGGCCTCGTGGCGGGCCCAGACCGCCTCGAGGCCCTCCTCGAGGATCCGGTGCAGGCCGGCACGCAGGGAGGCGACCATGGCGACCGGCGCGGTGTGGTGGTAGGTCCGCTTTCCGCCGCGCTGCTCGGCCTCGCCCACGTAGCCGCCCAGCAGACCGAGGTCGAGGTACCACGACTGCGGCCGCTCCACACGGCGGCCGAAGGCCCGGTCGTTGATGGTGAACGGCGCCAGGCCGGGTGCGACCCCGAGGCACTTCTGGGTGCCGGCGTACCCGATGTCGATGCCCCACTCGTCGGCGGCGACCGGGATTCCGCCGAGCGACGTCACCGCGTCGACGAGCAGCAGCGCGTCCCCCTTCGCCGCGCCGAGGGCCGCGATGTCGGACCTCACACCGGTGGAGGTCTCGGCGTGCACCGCCGCGATGATCGACGGGCTCGGGTGGGCGGCGACCACCCGGTCGACATCCACAGGGGCGCCCCACTCGTGCTCGACGGGGACCACCTCTGCTCCGCATCGGGCGGCGACGTCGCACATCCGCTGGCCGAAGAGCCCGTTCACGGCGACGACCACCACGTCACCGGGATGCACGGTGTTGACGAAGGCGGCCTCCATGCCCGCCGAGCCCGTCGCCGAGAGCGGCAGCGTGCGAGCGTTGTCGGTCCCCCACACCGTGCGGAGTCCGTCGCAGGCCTCGTCCATGATCTGCAGGAAGGCTGGGTCGAGGTGCCCGAGCAGCGGGCGCGCAAGCGCCTCCGTCGCCTCCGCGTAGGGGTTGCAGGGACCGGGACCGAAGAGGTGGCGCTCGGGGATCACGTGTCTGACCCTACGACCTGAGCCGGGCTCCGACGGTGGTGGTCGGCACCTGGTTGGCGCCGATCGAGGCGCGCTCATCGGCGCTGATGCCGGCGGCCTCGAGGATCCGCTGCACGGTCGCGTCCTTGCCGGCGCCGTACTCGTAGATGTCGGCCGCGCGGGCGCCGACACGCTTCTTGACGGCGGCGTACTCGTCCCGCAGGGCCGGGTCGGCGCGGAGCACCTCGCGGACGGCGAGATGGTTCCGCAGCGACAGCGAGCCGTCGACGATGACGTACGTGTTGGTTCCGGCGAGCCGTTCTGGCGCATGGAAGGCCCACCGCTGCGGGATTCCGAGCTCGCCGCGAGGCTCGAACCCGAGCCCGACCAGCACCGCACTCGCTGCGCCGACGTGCTCGGCGGCGACGATGATGTCGCAGTCGATCACCGGCTTCGCGGCCAGTCCCGGAACCGACGTGCTCCCGACGTGCTCGATCGCCCGCACGGGTACGTCGGCGGCGGCCATCGCGGCGGCGTACTCGTCGCGGAGCCGCTCGAACCGTTCCGCCCAGGCAGGGTCCCAGTCGACGACCTCGATCACGCGGTCAGGGTACGCAGGACCCCGCTGACTGTGCCGAGGGCCGGCAGGGCCTAGAGGACGGCGCCGGGGTTCATGATCCCGTCGGGGTCGAGTGCGTCCTTCACCCGTCGGGTCAGCGCCATCACGTCCGGGCCGAGCTGGTCCGGCAACGCACCCTTCTTGGCCCGCCCCACCCCATGCTCGCCGGTGATGGTCCCGTCGAGGGAGATCGCCAGCGCCATCACCTCGGTGAACGCGGCGCGCGCGGCCGTGGCCGACGCCGGGTCGGCGGCGTCGTAGACCACCACGGGATGGGTGTTGCCGTCACCCGCGTGGGCGACGACCGGGATGCTGACCCCGTGGCGAGCCGCCACCGCAGCGATCCCGTCGACGAGCGCCGGCAGCGCCGGGATCGGTACGCCGACATCCTCGAACAGCACCGCGCCCTGGTGCTCGAACGCGTGCAGCGCGATCCGCCGGGCGCTGATGAACATCTCGGCCTCGGTCGGCTCCTCGGTGCAGAACACCTCGCCGGCTCCGGCGTGGGCACAGGCCTGCCGCATCGTCTCGAGCTCCCCGGCGCGGGCGTCGCCGGCCATGTCGGACTGGGCAATCAGCAGCGCGCCGGTCGCCCGGTCCAGCCCGTGCGGCTGGTAGTCCTCGACGGCGTTGATCGACGCATGGTCCATCAGCTCCATCATCGAGGGACGGAGCCGGGAGCGGATGGCCACCACGGCCTGCGATGCGGTGTTCATCGAGTCGAACGTCGCGACCAGGGTGGCCGGTGCGCCCTGCGCCGGCACCAGCCGCAGGATCGCGCGGGTGACGATGCCCAGCGTGCCTTCGCTACCGACGAACAGCTTGAGCAGCGACAGCCCGGCCACGTCCTTGATCCGCCTGCCGCCCAGCGTCACCAGGGTGCCGTCGGCCAGGACCACGTCGAGGCCGAGCACATAGTCGGTGGTGACGCCGTACTTCACACAGCACAGGCCACCCGCGTTGGTCGCGACGTTGCCCCCGATCGAGCAGATCTCGTACGACGACGGGTCCGGCGGGTACCACAGGCCGTGCTGTGCGGCGGCCTGCTTCACCTCGACGTTCAACGCGCCGGGCTCGACGACCGCAACCTGGCAGGCCGTGTCGATCTCGATCGCACGCATCCGCTCCACGCAGACGACGATGCCGCCGGTTACCGCCGACGAGCCGCCCGACAGCCCCGTCCCTGCGCCGCGCGGTACGACGGGGACGCGGTGGGCGGCGGCCCACCGGACCGCGGCCTGCACATCGCCCACCGACCCCGCCCGCACCACTGCCGCCGGACTCCCGGCGGAGCCGTCGTCGGCGAAGTCGTGCGCGTAGCGCTCCATCGCCACCGGCTCGGTCAGCAGGACGCCGTCGGGGAGCGCCTCACGCAGCGCGGAGAGGTCCATGGGACCACTCAACCACCGATCAGGTGGCCGCGATCAGTGCATCGGCACCGGTGCGCCCGCGGGAGCCTCGATCTTCGTGCGCGGCAGGAAGAACGCGGGGATCAGGCAGCATCCCACCAACACGGTCGCCACGGTGAAGACACTGCCGTAGGACAGGCCCATGTCGTGCAACGCCCGGGGGATCACATCCTTGTTGCCGGCCGCCATCCGACCGATCGAACTGTGGCTGTTCAGCGCGCTGGTGAGCAGCACCGAGAACAGCGCTGTGCCGATCGAGGCGGCCACCTGCTGGGTGATGTTCATCAGCGTGGACCCACGCGCGATGCTCGCGTCGGTGAGCTTGGCCAGTGCCGCGCTCATGATCGGCATCATCGTCGCGCCCATCCCCAGACCCATGATCACCAGCCCGGTGAGCAGGAAGGCGTAGGAGTCGTGCGAGCCGACGAAGGCGAAGAAGCCCATCCCGACGACGTCGAGCACCAGGCCGGTGAGGACCACCTTGCCGGGCCCGATCTTGTCGGCGAGGACACCGGCGATCGGCATGGTCAGCATCGCACCGAAGCCCTGCGGGGCCAGCAGCCAGCCGGACTTCAACGGGCTGTCGCCATGCACCTGCTGGAAGTAGAGCGGGAAGAGCAGGGTGGCGCCGAAGAAGGCCATCGCGAACAGCGCCATCGCGATCACCGCGATGGTGATCTCCCGGTGCGCGAACAGCCTCAGGTCGACGAGCGGGTGGATGTTGGCCTTGCGCAGCGCCCACGGCACGAAGGCGATGATCAGCACGACCCCGATCAGCGCGGTGATCCAGACCCGGTCGGAGAGATACATCCCGAGCACGTGCCAGCCCTCGTGCTTCTGCTGCGCCTCGGGGATCGACGACACGCCGAAGAGGAAGAGCGCGAGGCCGGGAGAGAGCAACAGCATGCCGACCCAGTCGAAGGTCTCCGACGGAGAGACGTCGTCCTTGGGCAGCACCACCCACGAGTAGACCACCGCGATGGCGCCGATCGGGGCGTTGATCAGGAAGATCCAGTGCCAACTGGCGATGTCGATCAGCCAGCCGCCGAGGATCGGGCCGAAGATCGGGCCGAGCAGCATCGGGATGCCGAGCACCGCCATCACCCGGCCGACCCGCTCCGGGCCGGCCGCGCGGGTCAGGATCGTCATGCCCAGCGGCATCAACATGCCGCCACCGAGGCCCTGGAGCACGCGGAAGGTGACCAGCATCTCCAGGGACGACGCGGTCGAGCAGAGCACCGAGCCGGCGACGAACAGCACCAGCGCGAGCAGATAGAGGCGCTTCGTGCCGAAGCGGTCGGCCGCCCAGCCGGTCAGCGGGATCACGGTGGCCAGGGCCAGCGTGTAGCCGGTCATCGTCCAGGCCACCTGCGCCGGCGTGGCGCTGAAGACGTCCTGGAAGGTACGCAGGCCGACGGAGACGACGGTGATGTCGAGGATCGACATGATGGCGCCGAGGACGACGACGCCGGCGGTGATCAGGACCTTGGCGTCGAGCTTGTCGTCGGCGGAAGCGGGCTTGTCCGCCGGGTGGGGCGGATCCTGGAGCAAGTCTGTGGACACGAGACCCAATAGTACGGATCCGTTCCATCTGTGCCCACCGAATTTCCGCATTTTCGGACCCGCCGGTCCGTGTCCTGCGTCACGGTCCGGGTCGGCACCGGGCTGGGGGTCAGTCGGCGCGCCGTACCGCCACGGCGCCGATGTTGGTGGCGACCACGAGCAGGCTGCCGGCGACCGTCAGCTGGTAGGGCCAGAAGCTGGTGTTGATGCCGTCGATCGGCAACGCATAGGAGCGCAGTCGTCCGGTGCGCGTGTCGAGCGTGCGCAACGCGGTCGTGGTGCCCAGGAGCAGGTGGTGCGCGTCGATCATCGGCTGGGCGTCGAGCGCGAACCCGTAGGGGAACAGCTGTCCGCCGGTCCCGTGACCCACCGAGGGGTACGGCGTCCGCCAGGCCCGGCGACCCGTCGTCGGGTCGATCCCCTCCAGCCCACGGTCGGTGCGCAGCACCAGCATGCCTCCGGCCAGGGCGACGTCGGCGTTGGTGCCGGCCGGGGCGGGCGTCGTCCAGACCTGTCGGCCGCGGCGGTCCAGGGCCACCAGCCGCAGGGCCGTCCCGTCGGCCTGCTCGAGCAGCAGCCGGCCGGCCGAGACGCCGACGACGTGGACCTCCAGGCCGTCGCCCCACGCCCAGCCGGGGCGCCCCGTCGCCTCGTCGAAACCCCGCAGAGCCGGGCCCGAGGGCGCCGGGACGTCCGCGTCCCCCAGCTCGTACGACGGACGACCGCCGGCCACGCCGACCCCGTCGCCGAGGTCGCCGAGGAAGTCACCGCGATCGATGCCGGTCAGGGTCCGGGTCCACCGGGCCGACCCATCGTCGCCGCGGATCCGGCTGAGCGTGCCGGCTGGACCGGGCGCGTCGGCGAGCACCAGCAGGTCGCCGCCGGGCAGCGCGGCCGTGCCCAGCGGATCGGCGTACCGCGTGGGCACCTCGCCCACCGACGCGCACCACAGCCGCCGCCCGTCGGCCAGCGAGTACGACGACACCTGCAGCGGTCGGTCCTTCGCCAGCTCCAGCTCGAAGAAGTGCGTCGCGTCGGCGTCCCACGCGTGCTGCAGCTGCGCCTGACGCAGGCCCCAGCGCGGCCGCAGGTCGGCGCCCAGGAAGCCGACCACCGCATTGCCCTTGGTCCACGCGGCGAGCCGTCCGGGCAGCGCCCCCACCGTGAGCCACTGGCCGTAGTCGTAGCCCACGGCGCCGACCACCCGTCCGAACGGCATCCGGTCCAGCGCGCCGGCGAGTCGACCCAGACGGCCGGCGGCCGGCGGCGCCTCGAACACCCGCGGGACCTCGCTGGCCCCGACCCGGGCCTCGTCCCCACCACAGCCCGGCCCGTCGAGGTGACGGACGACGAGCACCACCGCGACCGCGACGAGGACGGCCAGCGCGACGCCGGCGGCGACCCAGCGCCGACCGGCGTTCACCAGATGCGCACGCGTTGGTCGGGGTCGAGCCACAGGCCGTCGCCGGCGGCGGTGTCGAACGCTTCGTGGAACTCGTCGAGGTTGCGCGCGATGTTGGCGCGGAACTCCGCGGGGCTGTGCGGGTCGGTAGTGAGGTACTGCAGGGCGAGCTCCTTGCGACGCTTGGTCCGCCAGCAGTGCGACCAGTTGAGGAACAGCGTGCGCCGCTCCTCGACATCCGCGCTCCCGCCCCGTGAGATCAGGTACGCCTTGTGGGCGATGGTCAGGCCACCGAGGTCCCCGATGTTCTCGCCGACCGTCAACGCCCCGTTCACGTGCTCGCCGGGCAGGTCGCGCGGCTCGTAGCCGTCGTACTGCTCGATCAGCGCCTTGGACTTCTTCTCGAAGGCGGCCTTGTCGTCCGCGCTCCACCAGTCGTTGAGGTTGCCGTGCCCGTCGTACTGGGCGCCCTGGTCGTCGAACCCGTGGCCGATCTCGTGCCCGATGACCGCGCCGATGCCGCCGTAGTTCTCGGCCGACTCGGCGTCGGGCGCGAAGAAGGGCCGCTGCAGGATCCCGGCCGGGAAGCAGATCTCGTTGGTGCCGGGGTTGTAGTAGGCGTTCACCGTCTGCGGCAGCATGAACCACTCGTCGCGGTCGACCGGCGAGCCGATCTTGCCCAGTTCACGATCGGTCTCGAACTCCGCGATCGCGACGACGTTGCCGACCAGGTCGTCACGGGAGACCTCGAGCCGCGAGTAGTCGCGCCACTTCTTGGGGTAGCCGATCTTCGGCACGAACGTCTCGAGCTTCTCGAAGGCACGCTTCTTGGTCTCGGCGGTCATCCAGTCCAGCGCCGCGATGCTCTGCCGGTAGGCCTCGAGCAGGTTCGCCACCAGAGCGTCCATCTGCTCCTTGGACTCCGGCGGGAAGTGCCGGGCGACATACTCCCGTCCGACGGCCTCCCCGAGCCCACCCTCGACCAGTGCGACTCCGCGCTTCCACCGGGCGCGCAGCTCCGGGGTCCCGGACAGCGTGCGGCCGTAGAAGTCGAAGTTCGCCTCGACGAAGTCACCGGAGAGGTACGCCGCGAGGCCCCGCACGGCCTTCGCGGAGAGGTAGGCGCGCCAGGTCTCGATCGGAGTGTCGGCCAGCACCTTCTCGAGGTGCTCGAGGTACGACGGCTGCCGAACGACCGCCTCCGCGAACGTCCCGGTAGCGGGCTCGGTGCTCCCCCCGAGCGCCCGGACATAGCCGTCGAGGTCGAAGGACGGCAGCATCGCCTTCAGCGCGTCGAGAGTGGTCAGGTTGTAGGTCTTGATCACGTCGCGGGTCTCGGCCCGCTCCCAGTGGCCCTGGGCCAGCCGGGTCTCCAGCGCCATCACGGTCTCTGCCGTGCCACGCGGGTCGGGTCGACCGGCGAGGGTGAGCAGCCGCTCGAGGTAGTCGACGTACTTGCCGCGGATCTCGGCGAACTTCTCATCGCGGTAGTAGGACTCGTCGGGGAGGCCGATGCCGCCCTGGGTGATGTTGACGATGTAGCGGTCGGAGTTGCGGTCGTCGGTGTCGACGTACGACCCGAAGATGCCGCCACCGCCACGACGCTCCCGCGCGCCGAGGAAGGCGCCCAGCTGGGACACCTCGGTCAGCGCATCGATGTCCGCGAACGCCTGCTCCAGCGGGGCGGCTCCGAGCTGTTCGACGCGGTCCTCGTCCATGAAGCTGGCGTAGAGGTCACCGACCTTGCGCGCATCGTCAGAGCCTGAGGCCGTCGCGTCGGCGGCCAGCTCCTCGATGATCGCGCGCACCTGCGCCTCGGCTGCCTCAGCCAGCATCACGAACGGGCCCCAACTGGCCTTGTCGGCGGGGATCTCCGCGGTCGCGAGCCAGCGGCCGTTCACGTGGCCGAACAGGTCGTCCTGGGGTCGGATGTCGGGGTCCATGCCCTCGCGGGCGTCATCGAGGATGCTCACCCGGCGAGCCTATAGCCCTGCTGTGCCACGCTCCGGTGCCACAGGGCGACACCAGAGCGCGGCACAGCGCGCTAGCGTCGGCGGGGTGTTGATCTGTCGCATCCTGGGACACCGCATGGCCTTCACTGCCGAGGGCGACACGATGCGCTGGTCATGCGAGCGCGGCTGCGGAGAGAGCGGCGCGAAGCAGTACGCCACCGCCTCGGACGCGCAGCGGTACGCCGCCGCCCTCGACCGGCGCGCCACCGACGACCTGGGCCGGCGCGCACCGCTGCTCGGGCTCTTCCCCCTGCGGGTCTGGCACCGGCTCCGCAACCGCTGACCCCGTCGGCACACCGCCGGTGACGGTGCCGACTCGCATGGATTCGGCGTCGGACGGGAACATCCCCTGCACACGAGGGAAAGGGGACCCGATGAGCGCCGACGTCCAGACCGGGACGATCTCCACGCGCATCCCGGCCCGTCTCGACCGGCTACCCTGGTCGAGGTTCCACTGGATGGTGGTCGTCGGCCTGGGCAGCGTCTGGATCCTCGACGGCCTCGAGGTCACCATGGTCGGCAGCGTCGCCGCCCGGATGACCGAGAAGGGCGGCATCGCCATCAGTGCCGGGCAGATCGGCACCGCCGCCGGCATCTACGTCGCCGGCGCCTGCCTGGGCGCGCTGTTCTTCGGCCAGCTCACCGACCGGTTCGGGCGGAAGAAGCTGTTCCTGATCACCCTCGGCGTCTACATCGTCGCCACCGTTGCCACCGGGTTCTCGATGTCGGTCTGGTGGTTCTACATCGCGCGGTTCTTCACCGGCTCGGGCATCGGCGGTGAGTACGCGGCGATCAACTCCGCCATCGACGAGCTGATTCCTGCCCGCGCCCGCGGCCGGGTCGACCTGGCCATCAACGGCTCCTACTGGTTCGGCTCCGCCGGTGGCGCCGCGGTCGCGTTGCTGCTGCTCAACGTGTTCTCCGGCGACCTCGGCTGGCGGATCGCCTTCCTTCTCGGCGCCGTCCTCGGCCTGCTGATCCTCGTGGTCCGCCGACATGTCCCGGAGTCGCCGCGCTGGCTTTTCATCCACGGCCGGGAGGAGGAGGCCGAGCGGATCGTCGACGACATCGAGGCCGGTGTCCAGGAGGAGACGAACCAGCCGCTCGAGGAGCCCGACAAGGAGCTCACCGTGCGACAGCGTGAGGCCATCCCGTTCCGGGAGATCGCCAAGGTGGCCTTCACGCTCTATCCGAAGCGCGCGGTGTTGGGCCTCGCGCTGTTCGTCGGACAGGCATTCATCTACAACGGAGTCACCTTCGACCTCGGCACCCTCTACGGCAAGTTCTACGGGCTGTCCTCCGGAATCATCCCGGTGTTCATCATCATCTGGGCGCTGGGCAACTTCGCCGGTCCGTTGCTGCTCGGTCGGTTCTTCGACACCGTCGGCCGCAAGCCGATGATCTCCGGGACCTACCTGATCTCCGCGCTGGTCACCGTGGTGTTGGCGCAGGTCTTCGTGCATCAGGTCGCTGGAGAGTGGCTGTTCCTGGCCATCCTCGTGGTCGCGTTCTTCTTCGCCTCCGCCGGCGCCAGCGCGGCGTACCTCACCGTCAGCGAGATCTTCCCGATGGAGACCCGCGCCCTGGCGATCGCGTTCTTCTACGCCATCGGTACGGCGATCGGCGGCATCTCCGGGCCGCTGCTGTTCGGCCACTTCATCGACTCCGGCAGCCGATCCCTGGTCGCGCTCGGCTTCTACATCGGCGCCGCTGTGATGGCGATCGGTGGGATCGCGGAGATGTTCCTCGGCGTCCGCGCCGAGCAGGCCACCCTCGAGGACATCGCCCAGCCGATGACCATCGCGGAGGCCGCCGAGCCCGAGGATGGTAGCGAGGGAGGTATGCAGCGTGCCTGACGAGCCGTACGACGACCGACCGGACTCGGCCGAGGAGCGCGAGGCCCAGGAGAGTAAGGCCGAGGAGCGCGCCCGCGAGGAGCGGATCGCCCGCCGCCGGGAGGGCCGGGCTCCGCGCGGGATGCGTCGGTTCCGGCCCGGGCTCGCCCGCGGTGTGCCGTGGCAGCTCACGCCGCCGTCGGAGCGCGCCCAGGAGGAGGCGCTGGACCACGAGATCCAGATCATCGCCAATGCCGTCCGGGACATCGGTCCGATCACCGAGGACGAGCTTCGACGGGTCGTCGGCGCCAAGTACTGGGGACCGGGTCGATTCCGGCCCGCCGTACGCCAGGCCGTGGCCGAGCGCGAGGTGGTCCGGCTCGACCGCAAGCGGCTCGGCCCGCCACCCGACGACGCCGGCTGACCCGCGCGAGCACGCCGCCCGTGGTTGGCACGACCTGGCCGCATCCGTCGGTCGGTCCGCCCGGTTCTCCCCTGCGGTGGAGACGCTCAGCGACGGGCCCTGGCCAGCGACTTCCTCTCACCGGAGCGGGCGTTCGTGCGGACCGTGGTCGCGGTGGCGCGGCGCCTGGTCAGGACGGTGTTCCGGCCGCCACGAGACGCGGCGTCACCGTAGTCGGACGACCGTCTTGCCGAGGGTACGGCGGTCCTCCATCTCGGCCAGGGCCGCGCCGAACTCCTCCATCGGCCGGACGTCCCCGAGAGGCGGGTCGATGCTGGCCGACCGGCCCGGGGCGGACTCCATCATCGGCAGGAGCGTCGCCCACTGCTCGGCCATGAACCCCGGCCGCGCCATCGCGTAGGCGCCCCAGCCGACCCCACGCACGTCGACATTGTTCAGCAGCAGCCGATTGACCTTGACCTGCGGGATCGAGCCGGCCGCGAACCCCACCACCAGCAGCCGACCCAGCGGCGCGAGTGCCCGCAGCGAGTCGGTGAACAGCTCACCGCCGACCACGTCCACCACCACGTCGACGCCCCTGCCGCCGGTGAGGTCCTTGACAGCGGCGAGGAAGCCGTCGACCAGGACGGCCTCGTCGGCTCCGGCACGCCTCGCGACCTCGGCCTTCTCCTCGCTGGAGACCACCGCGATGGTCCGGGCACCTCTTCCCCTGGCGACCTGGATCGTCGCGGTCCCGACGCCACCGGCCGCACCATGCACGAGCACCGTCTCGCCCTCGCGCAGTCCGGCACGATGGTCGAGCGCGAACTGCGCGGTCAGGTAGTTCATCGGGAGGGCGGCGCCCTGCTCGAACGACAGGCCGTCGGGAAGCGGGAACACCGAGTCCGGCCCGATCGCGACGACGTCTGCGCCACCGCCGTACGGCAGGCAGGCGGCGACGCGCTGCCCCACCTGCAGGCCGCTGCCGTCCGGGGCCGAGCGGACCGTGCCGGCGAAGTCGACGCCGAGAGTGAACGGCAGGTCCGGCTTGAGCTGGTACTCCCCCTTGCTGAGCAAGAGGTCGGGGAACGACGTGCCGACCGCGTGCACGTCGACGAGGACCTGCGGGCCGAACGGACCCTCAGCGGTCGGCTCGTCGACCTCCTCGACGGTGACGGCGGACGGTCCTGCCAGGCTGGTCACTCGTACGGCGCGCATGACCGGCAGGCTATCGCCGGCCGCCGCCCGCGGGACTCGCCCGGGTGCCGATCAGCCCGACCGGACGATGCGGCGCAGCTGGAAGTGCATCGGGTCGGTGTAGTGCCACACGCCGCCCCACTGGAATCCCCAGCGGCTGAAGACCTGCACGACCTGCGGGTTCATGTGGCCGCGGGTGCCGCGCTCGTTCTCAGGGACGTTGAGGTCGATGGCCAGGCCGAAGGCGTGGTAGGAGAGCTGGTGGGTTCCCGCGATGAATCGGGGCACGAAGCAGCCGCCGTACTGCGCGGGGTTGATGTACTTCGCCAGCCCACGCTGTTGGATCTCGGTCAGCGCGTCGATCAGCTGCGGCAGCATCACCTTGTTGCAGGTGACCCGTCCGAGGATCGGCACGTTCACCGTGCGGATGTTGGCCGACACCCACGGGCCCTCGATGTTGACGGTCCCGTTCGCGTTGGCCGTGTAGTTGAAGGTGCCGACCGCCGAGCTCACCGACTCGCCGGTCAGGATCGCGGTGTGCACCGCCTGCGGGTCGAACTGGAAGCCGAGCACTTGCACGCTCGCCGTGTCGCCGGCGATAGCGCGCAGCCTCTTCACCAGCGCCTTCGTCGGCGCGGCGGTGCCGGTGGTGACCAGCAGTGCGTTCTCGGGGACCATGCCGAGCCGTCGGGTCCAGGAGCTGTCGACGACGGCGTCGACGCCGAGGTCGTTGAAGCGCGGGTCGAAGAGCTGCGCGTAGGCACCCACGTGCAACCGCGCGGAGTGCTCGGAGTCGCCGATGTGCACGTAGTCGTGAGCGTCCTGGATGCGCCGACCGAGCTTCGGGGCGATCGCGATCTCGCCGCCCGCGACGCGGTTCCAGACCTCGGCGCTCTCGGCCGCGGTGCCGAGGGTCCACCAGCGGAACGTGCTCGGGTCGACGGCGGCGTACCGGACCGGGTTCTCGTGGTAGTAGAACTGCGCCATCGCGAACTGCTCGGTGGTCGCGACCCGGCCGAGCCGGCGCACCTTCGAGACCACGGAGTCGGACAGGGTGTGGGTGCTGAACACCAGGATGTCCGGGTTCTGCAACGGTCGGTGCGCCGTCGGCGAGACGGACGGCGAGGCCGAGGCCGACGTCGACTGCGATCCGGTGGGGGTCGTCCGACTGTCGGGGTGAGGATGAGCCCGCGAGCCGGCGGCGCCGCAGGCTGCGAGCACCAGCGCGAGTGCCAGGGCGCAGCACAAGGCGATGCCCCGCCGGCACACGGTCGCGCTCACGTCGGCCTCCCCGCGATGTCCCAGTCCCCGGCTCCATCGTAGACAACCGGCGGCCCGGCTCAGCGGCGGCTGCGGAGCTCCTCGATGATCGCCGGCACGACCTCGTGCATGTCGCCGATCACGGCGTACGTCGCCTTGGTGACCATCGGCGCCTCGGCATCGGTGTTGATCGCCAGGATCGTCTTCGAGCTCGCACAGCCGGCCCAGTGCTGGATCGCACCGCTGATCCCGCAGGGGATGTAGAGGTCCGGGGCGATCCGGCTGCCGGTCTGGCCGACCTGCTCGTGGTGCGGACGCCAGCCCAGGCTGGTGACCACCCGCGAGACCCCGACGCTGCCGCCGAGCAGCTCGGCGAGCTCGACGACCCCGTCGAACCCGTCCGGACCGCCGGCACCACGGCCGGCACCGACCACGACCCGCGCGGACTTGAGGCTGCCGGAGCGGTCCGGCTCCTTGGCGCCCTTGCTCACCACGCGCGCCACCAGGTCCGCCTCGGCGATCTGCGGGGTGCGCTCGTGCCAGCTCGCCGCGACCGGTGAGTCCGCGGGCTGGGCCGTCCAGGAGTGCCCGGCGACGGTGAAGACCGCCGGTCGCTGCGCGAGCTGCATCTCTTCGAGGACCGCGCCACCGACGACCTGTCGGGTCACCACGAAGGGAGCCAGGCCCGAGAAGGCGACCACGTTGGCCGCCATCGGTACGCCGACCCGAGCCGCCACGTGGGCGAGCACCTCGTTGCCCCGCGGGCTGCCCGCGGCGACCACGACCACGGAACCGGTCTCGGCCTGCAGTTCCTGGACCGCCGCGGCCCAGGCCGCCCCGGCATAGAGGTCGAAGGCCTCACCGGTGACGTGGTGCACCTCACCGACGCCGTGCTCGCCCAGCTGCCGGGTGATCGCGTCGGCGTCCACCGGCAGCGGGCCGACCACCATCGCCCGGATCAGGATGCCGCCGCCCTCGGCCGCGAGCGACCGGGCGAACGCGATGGTCTCCAAGGAGATCTCGGTGACGCCTTCGGCGTCGGTCTCGACCAGTACGACGATCATCGTCCGACCCCCAGGCTCTCGAACAGGTCCACGACGGCGGCTGCCGCGGTCGGGCCCTCGCCGAGGACCTGCACCGAGCTCGGCGACGGCGGCGGCAGCCTCAGCTCCACCCGGCCGGATCCGGCCGGCTCGACGACGGGCTGGCGACGTTCGATGCTGACCTTCTTCGCGGCCATCCGCCCCCTGATCGTCGGATAGCGCGGCTCGACGCCGCCCTCGAGCACGGTGGCGACAGCCGGCAGCGGCAGGGAGTAGGTCTCCTCGCCGTCCGCCGCTTCGGCATGTGCGGACAGCATCCCGTCGGCCACCTCCAGGGTCGAGACACCGTTGACCACTGGCAGGTCGAGCTCGTAGGCGAGCCGGATCCCGACCTGGAAGTCGCCGCTGTCGGCCGCATCGTTGCCGAGCAGGATCAGGTCGTACGTCGTGCCTGCGCCCCGATGCTCGCGGACGACCGCGGCGATCTCCCGGGCCACGTCGGCAGGACCGAACCGGGTGGAGTCGGCCTCGATGAGCGTGGCCGCGCCGCATCCGAGGGCGAGCGCACCGAACAGCTGCTCGGTGGACTCCTCCGGCCCCAGTGAGAGCACAGTCGCGCTGCCACCGGTGTGGTCGGCGACCTGCACGGCGAGCTCGACGGCACAGCTCTCGTGGTTGCTGACCGTGAAGCCGACGTACCTGCCGTCGACCGCCTGCGAGTCCTCGGTCAGCACGATCGAGCTCGACGACTCCGGCACCCGCTTCACGCAGACGAGCACATCGGTCATCTGGCGCTCACCGGATCCGCTCGTTGGCGGGGTCGAGCAGAGCGGTGGCGTCCACGGTGGCCACCGTGACCGGGTACAGCTCCTCCATGTAGGACACCGCCAGCCTGTTGCCCACGGTCGCCTGGTCCGGCGGGAGGTAGGCCATCAGCACGTGCTTGCCCAGACTGGGAGCCGAGCCGGCCGAGGTGACGTAGGGATGGTGGCCGTGGCCGTCGGTCAGAGTGCCGCCGTCGCGGGTCAGGATCGGCTCACCGCCGAGCATGTAGCGCTTGACGCCGCTGGCGGAGGTGTGGTCGTCGACCGTCATCGTGCACAGCACCGCGAGCGGGGCCCGCTCGCGCTGCGCCAGGTACGCCTCGCGCCCGACGAAGTCGGCTGCCTTCACCTTGGGGCGCTGCATCCCGGCCTCGACGATCGTGCGCTCGCCGTCGAGCTCGAAGCCGAACGCGCGGTAGCCCTTCTCCAGGCGGCCGGTGGTGCCATAGACGCCGATGCCGACCGGCACCGCGCCGTGCTCGGCCCCGGTCTCCAACAGCGCGTCCCAGAGCACCGCGGCCGAGTCCATCGGCACATAGAGCTCCCAGCCGAGCTCGCCCACGTAGGAGATCCGCGAGGCCAGCACGGTGGTGTCGCCGGCACTCGTGCGAACGGAGATCCCGCGGCAGCTGAGGAAGCCGAAGCCGTCGTCGGAGACATCGTCCTCGGTGAGGGCGGACAGGATGTCGCGTGCCCGTGGACCCCACAGCCCGATCGTCGAGACCTCGTCGGTCACGTCGGACAGCTCGGTCGCGGCGTCGCCCGGAAGCTGGTCGGCGAAGATCTTCCGGTCCGCCATTCCGTGGGCGCCACCGGTGACGACCCGGAAGTGGTGCTTTCCGAGGCGCATCACGGTGAGATCGGACCTGAAGCCGCCCTTCGCGTCGAGGACCGAGGTGTAGATGACCTTGCCCACCGTGACGTCGCACTGCGCGACACAGGTGCGCTGAACGACGTCCAGGGCCCCCGGCCCGGTGATGTCGAAGATCGCGAACGCGGTCAGGTCGATCACGCCGGCGGCCTCGCGCATCCGCAGGTGCTCGGCATTGATGATCGGGCTCCACCAGCGGGAGTCCCACTCATGCTCGCGCGGCATCACCGCGTCGCCGTACTCCTCGAGCAGGCCGGCGTTGGACTCGTACCAGTGCGGCCGCTCCCAGCCGACCGCCTCGAAGAACACCGCGCCAAGCTTCTGCTGGGAGTCGTGCATCGGGGCGAGCCGCTGGTCGCGGTCGGACTCGTACTGCTCCGCGGGGTGGATGATCCCGTAGGTCTTGATGAAGGACTCGGTGGTGCGCAGCCGGGTGTGCTCGCGGCGCATCTGGTGCGGGTAGAAGCGGGCGATGTCGCAGTGGTGGACGTCGATCTCGGAGTGACCGTCGGTCATCCACTCCGCGACCGCGCGGCCGACCCCAGGGCCCTCCTTGATCCAGACCGCCGCTGCCGTCCACAGGCCCTTGACCAGGCTCTCGCCGAGGATCGGCTGGCCGTCACACGTCAACGACAGCAGGCCGTTGATGGCGTAGCGGATCTCGGCGCCCTCGGCGCCGAGCAGGTCAGGCATCAGCTCGAAGGCCTGCTCGAGCTGGGGGTCGAAGTCGTCGGAGGTGAACGGCATCTCGGTCGGCGACAGCTTCGCCTGCTCGAGCGAGGGGATGTCCTCCGGCTCGTGCAGGATCGCCCGGTGCGCGTAGGACCCGACCTCCATGTCGGCGCCGTGCTGGCGCTCGTAGCAGTAGGTGTCCATGTCCCGGACGATCGGGTGGTTTATCTCACCGCTGATCTCTCCTTGTTCACCCGTCAACTGCGGGCACGGGCCGACGCTGATCATCTGGTGCACCGCAGGGGTCAGCGGGATGCTGACGCCTGCCATGTCGCCGATCTTCGGACTCCACACGCCGCAGGCGATCACGACGTACTGGGTCTCGATGTCACCGCCCGCGGTGCGCACCGTGCGGATCCGGCCATCCTCGACGTCGAGGCCGGTCACCTCGACGTTGGGTACGACGGTCAGCGCCCCGAGCTCGAGTGCCGACTCCCGCATGATCGTGCCGGCTCGCAGCGAGTCGACCACGCCCACGCTCGGGGTCCAGAACGCGCCGATGATCTGGTCGGGGTCGAGGAACGGCACCTTCTCCTGGACGAATGCCGGGCTGACCAGCTCGGCCTCGATGCCCCACGCCTTCGCGCTCGACATCCGCCGACGCAGCTCCTCCATCCGGGCTGGCGTGCGGGCCACCTCGAAGCCCCCGGACTCGGTGAACACCCCCATCTCCTTGTACTGGGCCATCGAGTCCAGCGTGAGGTCGGTGATCTCCCGGGAGTGGTCGACCGGGAAGATGAAGTTGGAGGCGTGCCCGGTCGAGCCACCGGGGTTGGGCAGCGGGCCCATGTCCAGCTGCACGATGTCGCGCCAGCCCAGTCGCGCCAGATGGTGGACCAGGCTGTTGCCGACGATGCCGGCCCCGATCACCACGACGCGTGCACGAGCCGGAACCTCAGCCATGACCATCCTCCATCAGGTGCCTTCATGCACCGCAGTTGTTGCGTATTGCGCATCAGATTGCGCATTGTGAAACACTACCAGCGTGAGTCGACCGGCCCGCCGTGTCAAGAGCCGACTCGGCGGGCCGGACGTGGCTACTCAGCTCAGGTGCCGGACAGCCACGCGTTGACCTTGTCCGGGTTCGCGGCGATCCACTTGTCGGCCGCGGCAGCGTTGCTCATGCCGTCCTTGGCGATGTAGGTCGCGACCAGGTTCTGGTCGGCGTTGGTCCAGTGGAAGTTCTTCACCAGCGTGTACGCCGGCGAGCCGGACTTGGCGAACTTCGTGGAGACCAGCTTGTTCAGGTTGTACGGCGGGTAGTCGCAGCGGATCTGCGAGGGCGCCGTCGGGCAGACCTTCGGGTCTGAGGAGTACGCCGGCAGGTTGACGTGCGCCAGCTTCATCTCGGAGAAGAACCACTGCGGCTCGTAGAAGTAGGCCAGCAGCGGCGTCTTGTTCTTCTCGGCCTTGCGGAAGCTCTGGATCAGCGCAGCCTCGCTGCCACCGACGACGACCTTGTAGTTCAGTTTCAGGTTCTTCACCAGCGCCTGGTCGTTCGTGACGTACGACGGGTCGCCGTCGAGCAGCTGCCCTTGGCCACCGGACTCAGAGGTCTTGAACATCGAGGCGTACTTGTTCAGGTTCTTCCAGTTGGTGATGTCGGGGTACTTCTGCGCCATCCACGGCGGGACGTACCAGCCGATGATCCCCTTGTTGCCGGTCTGGCCTGCGTCCTGGACCACGTGCTGCTCGGTGATGTACTTCTTGACCAGGTCATCGTGGCCCCAGTTCTCCAGGATGGTGTCGACGGTGCCGTTGGCCATCGCGTTCCAGCTGGGCTCCTCGGCCAGCTTGACGTAGCTGACGTTGCAGCCGAGCTTCTTCGCGGCCAGCTCACCGACCACCCAGGCATCGGCGTAGTAGCCGGTCCAGGCGTTGATGGCGATCTTGAAGTCCCCGCAGGTCTTGCCACCCGCGCTCGTCGTCTTCTTGATGTTGCCGCCACCGCACGCACTCAGCCCGAGCGCGAGGGCAGCGGCGATGGCGACCAGACTGAACAGTCGCCGTGATCGTTGTGCCATGCGATTCTTCCTTTCGGTTCCCCGGCTGTGTGACGGGAAGATGGTGGGTGACGGGTCGCTCAGGCTCAGCGCCTCGACCGGGCAGCGGCCGCGCGCGCAGTGCGGTCGAGCAGGATGCCCAGCGCGGTGATGGCGATGCCCGCGGCCAGGCCCTTGCCGAACAGCGGAACCTGGACGAACCCGGACACGACGAGATAGCCCAGGCTGCCCGCTCCGACCATGCCGCCGATGACCACCATCGACAGCACGTAGAGCAGGCCCTGGTTGGCCGCCAGTGCCAGCGACGACCGGGCCATGGGCAGCTGGACCTTGAGGATCATCTGCCACGACGTGATCCCGCTGGCACGGGCCGCCTCCACCGTGGTCGCCGAGACTCCGCGGATCCCGTCAGCGACGAGCTTGATCGAGATCGGCGCCGCGTAGGCGGTGGCGGCCACGATCGCGGTGAACCGCGACGGCGAGAACAGCGCCAGCGCCGGCACCAGGTAGACGAATGACGGGATCGTCTGGAAGCCGTCGAGGATCGGCCGGACCGCCGCGTCGACGCGCTGGCTGCGACCGATCCAGACCCCGATCACGACCGCGAGGATCATCACCAACACCGTGGCCACGACGGTGGTCGTGAGCGTGACCATGGTGTCGTTCCACAAGCCCGTCCCGAAGATCACCCCTTCGCAGACCAGCGTCGTCAGCAACGGCTTGATGCCGCCGATCACCCAGGACACGGCCAGCAGCACCGGCGCCATCAACCACCACGGGCTGTCGGCCAGCAGTTCCTGGAGCGGGTTGAGGAAGCCGTAGCTGATCACGTTCTTGAAGGCGTTGGAGACCCCGCCGAGCGCATTGACGATCGAGTCGGAGACCGAGTTGATCCCGTTGACGAGGTGAGCGCCTACGTCCAGCGAGGACGGGAACTGCGCCGCCTGGAGGTAGGTGTGGGAGAAGTAGATCGCGACCAGTGTCACCACCGCGCCGACGACCAGGGCGATCCTGCGCACCCTGGCCGCGCCCTCCTTCTGCCGGCCTCTGCGCTCCGACCGTTCGCTGGCGGCCGTGGTGGTCCGGTCGAGCGCGATCGCGATCACGACGATCAGCAGGCCGGGCACCGCGCCCTGGCCGACGTTGATGTTGGTCAGGCCCTGCAGCACGTCTGAGCCGAGGCCTGGGCCGTTGATGAAGCCGGCGATGACAGCCATCGACAAGGCGGCCAGCGTGCACTGGTTGATGCCGAGCACGATGGTCCGCCGCGCCATCGGGAGCTGCACCTTGCGGAGCAGTTGGCGCCGGGTCGCACCCAACGATGAGGCCGCCTCCTGGGTACTGGCCTCGACCGACCGGATGCCGTGCTCGGTGATGCGCACCAGTGGTGGAACCGAGTAGACGATCGTCAACACGATCGCGCAGGCCGCGCCGGGACCGAACAGGATGAAGAAGAACGGGATGTAGGCGAACGACGGCATCGTCTGCATCGCGTCCAGGACCGGCGTGATCACGGTCGAGACCCAGGCTCGCCGCGCCATCGCGATCCCGGTCGGGATGCCGATGAGCATGCTCACCACGACCGCGAGGATCGTGATGATCACCATGTCGATGCTGTCTTGCCAGTAGCCGAAGACTCCGAACAGCTGGGTGGCGACCAGCACCAGGACCATCGAACGCAGCCCGGCCGCCGCGTACGCGCACCAGGCGAAGATCGCGCTGACACCCAGCCAGCCGATCTGCGGAACGGGGAGGCCCGGAGCCGGATGGGAGAGCAGGTTCTGCAGCTGGGTGATCACCCAGTTGGCGAAGTCCGAGACGCTGCCGATCACACCGTGGAAGAACCAGTTGGTCTGACCTGCGGTCTGGATGTCGTCGCGGATGCCGTTGATCCAGTGCTGGACCCCGGTGAGCTGGACGAACGGCGTGGCGAGGGTGTCCCTGCCGCGGAAGAGCGCGTAGCCGATCCCCCAGACGACCACGATCCCGAGCAACAGCAGCCAGACCGGCCGCCGGGTCGGCTCGGCGACGTGCGGCTGTTCCTCCCGTGTGGTCGGTGGCCGTGCCACCGCTGGTGCGACGGTCATGGCTGGACGCCCTCCTCCGCGACTACCACCCGCAGGATGTCGTCGTCGTCGACGACGCCGAGGAACTCCTCGCCGTCGAAGACCCGGACCGGGCCGTCGACGTCGAGCACGTGCCGAGCGGCGTCCCGCACCACCTGGTCGGCCTGCAGCACGGGTCCGTCGGTCGTCTCGCCGTCACGCTGGGGTCGGGCGACCCAGCGCAGCGTGAGCACGTGCGACTTCGGCACGTCGCTGACGAAGTCCTTGACGTAGTCGTCAGCCGGCCGGGCGACGACCTCGTCGGGGGTGCCGATCTGGACGATCTCGCCGTCACGCATGATCAGGATGCGGTCGCCGAGCTTGAGCGCCTCGGCCAGATCGTGGGTGATGAACACCATGGTCTTGCGGACCTCGTGATGCAGCCGGATGACCTCGTTCTGCATGTCCCGGCGGATCAGCGGGTCGAGTGCGGAGAACGGCTCGTCGAACAGCAGCAGGTCGGGATCGCCGGCCAGCGCGCGGGCGAGGCCGACCCGCTGCTGCATCCCGCCGGAGAGCTGGTCGGGATAGGAGAGCTCGTAGCCGGAGAGCCCGACGAGGTCGATCATCTCCTGGGCCCGGTCGCGCCGCTCCGCCTTCCCGACCCCACGCACCTCGAGACCGAAGGCGATGTTGTCGCGCACGGAGCGGTGTGGCAGCAATCCG
This sequence comes from Nocardioides marmorisolisilvae, assembly GCF_031656915.1. Classification (NCBI taxonomy): domain Bacteria; kingdom Bacillati; phylum Actinomycetota; class Actinomycetes; order Propionibacteriales; family Nocardioidaceae; genus Nocardioides; species Nocardioides terrisoli. Next base: position 2,790,084 of record NZ_CP134227.1, read on the forward strand.
AAGTTCTGGAAGACCATCGCCACGTGCTTGCGGCGCAGCTCTCGGAGCTGACTCTCGTCGGCGGTCGTGATCTCCCGCCCGCTCATCACCACAGACCCGGCGCTGGGCTCGATCAGCCGGGTCAGCAGCCGGACCAGCGTCGACTTTCCCGAGCCCGACAGGCCCATCACCACGAACACCTCGCCCGGGGACACCTCGAAGGAGACGTCCTTGACCGCCATCACGCAGCCGGTCTTGGCCTGCAGGTCCTTGCGGGACAGGTCGGCGTCGGGGGTGCCGATGATCGAGCCGGCCTTGTTGCCGAAGATCTTCCACAGCGACTCGACCCGGAGCGCGGCGTCGCTGCTGTCCGGCGTCGCCGGAGCGGGGTGTAGGTCTGTGCTCATCAGGCGTCTTCCTTCGTGGTGGGTACGCCGGCGGCGTTGCGCTGGTCCCCTGGCGGGTAGAGCGGGGTGCTCTCGCGATAGCGGTAGTAGGGCACGTCGACCGCGGCCAGCGGCGTGTTTCCCGCAATCAGGTCGGCCGCCTTCTCGGCAACCATCATCACGGGGGCGTAGATGTTGCCGTTGGTGACGTAGGGGAAGACAGAGGCGTCGACGACCCGCAGACCGTCGACTCCGTGCACCCGCATCGTGTCCGGGTCGACCACGGACATCGGGTCCGCCTCGATCGAGCCCATCTTCGCCGTGCAGGAGGGGTGCAGCGCGGTCTCGGCATCGCGGGCGACCCAGTCGAGGATCTGCTCGTCGGTCTCCACGCTGGGCCCGGGAGAGAGCTCGCCGTCGTTGTACGGCGCGAACGCCGGCTGGGTGAGGATGTCGCGTGCGACCCGGATCGCCTCGACCCACTCCTTGCGGTCGGTCGGCGTGGACAGGTAGTTGAACTGCAGCGAGGGGTGCTCGCGCGGGTCGGTCGAGCGGATCAACACACGCCCGCGGGTGTCGGCGTACATCGGGCCGATGTGCACCTGGTAGCCGTGGCCCTCGGTGGGCGCGCTGCCGTCGTACCGGATCGCGATCGGCAGGAAGTGGAACATCAGGTTCGGGTAGTCGACGTCCTCGTTGCTGCGCGCGAAGCCGCCGCCCTCGAAATGGTTCGTCGCGCCCAGGCCCCTGCGGTGGACAAGCCAGTCGTAGCCGATCTTCGGCCGGTTCCGCATCCGCAGGCCGGGCGCGATCGAGACCGGCTGCTTCGACGCGTACTGGATGTAGACCTCGAGGTGGTCCTGGAGGTTCTCCCCGACGCCGGGAAGGTCCGCGACGACGGGTACGCCGAGCGCGGACAGCGCGGCCGCGTTGCCCACACCGGAGAGCTGCAGCAACTGAGGCGTGTTGATCGCACCACCGCAGAGGATCACCTCGCCGGCGGCGACGGTACGGCGACCTCGGCCTGCGCGGCGGTACTCCACCCCGGTCGCCCGCTTGCCGTCGAAGACCACCCGGGTGGCCATCGCCAGCGTCTCGACCCGCAGGTTCTTCCGGTTCATCACGGGGTGGAGGTAGGCCCGCGCCGCCGAGAGCCTGCGGCCGCGGTAGACGTTGCGGTCGAACTTGGCGAAGCCCTCCTGGCGGTAGCCGTTCACGTCGTCGGTGAGGTGGTAGCCGGCCTGCTGCACGGCCTCGAAGAACGCTCCGAACAAGGGGTTGTCCGCCGGGCCTCGCTCGAGCTTCAACGGGCCGTCGCCGCCGCGCCACTCGTCGGCGCCGGCGAGGCAGGTCTCCATCCGCTTGAAGTAGGGCAGGCAGTGCAGGTAGTCCCACGACTCCATCCCCGGGTCGGCCGCCCAGCGCTGGTAGTCCAGCGGGTTGCCACGCTGGAAGATCATCCCGTTGATGCTGCTCGACCCACCGAGGACCTTGCCCCGGGCGTGGAAGACCCGGCGTCCGCCCATGTGCGGCTCCGGATCGCTCTCGTACTTCCAGTCGTACAGGCGGTTGCCGATCGGGAACGGCAGCGCGGCCGGCATGTGGATGAACGGGTCGATCCGGAAGTCGGACCGGCCGGCCTCCAGCACCAGCACGCTGGTGCCCGGATCGGCACTGAGCCGGTTGGCGAGCGCACAACCGGCAGATCCGCCCCCCACGATGACGTAGTCGTAGCGGCCGCCCGCGGTCCGCGCGCTCACGCGAACCAGCCCTGGGCCGCGGGGTCGATGTTGTGCCAGATGTGCTTGGTCTCCTGGTACTCATCGAGGCCGGCCCGGCCGAGCTCCCGGCCGATCCCGGACTGCTTGTAGCCGCCCCACTCCGCCTGCGGGACGTACGGGTGGTAGTCGTTGATCCAGACCGTCCCCATCCGCAACCGGGCGGCGACCCGTTGGGCCTTGCCGGCGTCCTGGGTCCAGACCGCACCCGCGAGCCCGTAGATGCTGTCGTTCGCGATGGCGACCGCCTCGTCCTCGTCGGTGAAGGTCTCCACGGTCAGCACCGGCCCGAACGACTCGTCCTGGGTGACCGACATCGCGGACGAGCAGCGGTCGAGCACGGTGGGCGGGTAGTAGAACCCGTCGGCGAGCGCGGGGTCGTCGGGCCTAACGCCTCCACAGCGCAGGACCGCGCCCTCGGCGATCCCCGCGGCGACGTACCGCTCGACCTTGTCACGGTGCTGGGCGCTGGTCAGCGGGCCGGTCTGGGCCTTGTCGTCGAACGGGCCGCCGAGCCGGATCCGGCCGGCCCGCTCGACCACGGCGTCGACGAACTCGTCGTGGATCGACTCCTCGATCACCAGACGTGCACCGGCCGAGCAGACCTGGCCCGAGTGCAGGAAGACCGCGGCCAGGGCCAGGTCGAGGGCCGCTGCGCGGTCGGCGTCGGCGAAGACGACGTTGGGGTTCTTGCCGCCGAGCTCGAGGGCGACCCGTTTCACGGTTCCCGACGCGGCGGCCATGACCGCCTTGCCGGTAGCCAGACCACCGGTGAAGGAGACCAGGTCGACGCGCGGGTCCTCCGAGAGCGGAGCTCCGGCGTGCGGCCCGGAGCCGACCACCAGGTTCGCCACGCCAGCCGGCAGGCCGGCCTCGAGGAGCAGGCGGACCAGGTGGATCGCGGTGTGCGGGGTCAGCTCGCTGGGCTTGAGGACGAAGGTGTTTCCGGCGGCCAGGCACGGCGCCACCTTCCATGACGCCTGAAGCAGCGGGTAGTTCCACGGGGTGATCAGCCCGCAGACGCCGACCGGCTCGCGCACGATCCGGCTGACCACGCCGGGGTTGCCCGTGTCGACCACCCGTCCGGCGTGCTCCGCGGCCACGTGGCCGTAGTGGCGGAAGACGCCGACCACGTCCTCGATGTCGTACTCGCTCTCGACCAGCCGCTTACCGGTGTCCAGGGACTCCTCCCGCGCGAGCTGCGCCTTGTCGCGCACCAGCAGGTCGGCCACCCGGAGCAGCAGGTCTCCCCGCTGTCGCGCCGGAGTGCGCGGCCAGGGTCCCTCGTGGAAGGCTCGGTGCGCCGCGGCGATCGCCAGATCGGTGTCCTCCGGTCCGGCCTCGTCGATCTCCGCGACCAGGCTGCCGTCTGCGGGGCAGCGGATCTCTCGGCGACCGCCCGCACGGGCAGCCACCCAGCGTCCATCGTGGTGGATCTCCGGCAACCGCGAACCCCGCTCCTGTGTCGGTCGGTCCGGTCACGTGTTGCGCAGCACGCAACATGATGCCTGCAGCGCAACTCGCCCTGCCGTTGAGGATGATGCTCCGCCGGGGGTACGTCAAGCAGTCGGCGCAGACCGTGGCCTAACTGCGACGCCCCCAGCCCAGCCGGAACGACACCTCGCCGGCCGCGCGGAGCAGCTGCTCGACCGCCTCCGCGACGCGCTCGTCCGCCAGCCGGAAGGTCGGCCCGGAGACGCTCATCGAGGCGATCACGTCGCCGTGGGCGTTGCGGATCGGTGCAGCCACAGCGGTCAGCCCCCGCTCGAGCTCGTCGACCGCCTCGGCGTAGCCCCGCTCGCGCACCCGCGAGAGCTCGGATCGCAGCCGGCTCTTCCGGGTGATCGTCCGCTCGGTGTACGCCGGCAGCGTGGCGAGCGCAGCGTCGAGCTGGGCCCCGTCGAGCTCGCTGAGCAGAACCTTGCCGTTGCTGGTGGCATGGAGCGGGATGTGCTGGCCCACCCAGTTGTGCGACTGCAGTGACGAGGAGCCGGCGACCTGGTCGACGTAGAGCGCGGAGTTCTCCGAGAGCACCGCGAGGTTGACGGTCTCGCCGGTGTCTGCCGCCAGCTGGCGACAGATCGGGCGGGCCTCCTGGACCAGGTCCAGCCGGGCGGTGGTGGCGCCGGCCAGGCGCAGCATCCCGACTCCAAGGCGGTACTTGCCGCGGTCGCCGGTCTGCTCGACCAGGTCGTGGCCCTCCAGGGTGCTGACCAGCCGGAAGGCAGTGCTCTTGTGCACATCGAGCTCAGCGGCGATCTCGGTGACCCCGGCCTCACCGACCCTCGCCAGCACCTCGAGGATGTTCAAGGCGCGCTCGACGGACTGGACCCCCTCACCCGCACGTGCGATCGCCATGAGGGGAGAGTAGACGAACCTCGGCAGCGGTGGGCCGTTGCGCATCGCACGAAGTCGTCGCAGAATGCGCAACGACCCCCAACCGAACGAGGTGCCCATGGTGCTGCCCGTATCCGCGAACGCCAGCAGTCCGGCCGGCGACTTCGTGCTCACCATCGTGTGCCCCGACCGGCCCGGGATCGTGCACGCCGTCTCGGGCTTCCTGACCGGCCACGGCGGCAACATCATCGAGAGCCAGCAGTACGGGGACCAGCTGGTCGACCGCTTCTTCATGCGGATCGACTTCGAGGTCGCCGACAGCGGCGTCACCGCCGACCAACTCCGCGGGGAGTTCGCCGAGGTCGCGAGCCGGTTCGACATGCGGTTCGAGTTGTGGGACGCGGCCGCGCCGTACCGAACGCTCATCATGGTGTCCAAGCACCTGCACTGCCTCAACGACCTGCTGTTCCGGTACAGCACCCGCTCCCTGCAGATCGACATCCCCGCGGTGGTCTCCAACCACCCGGACGCCGAGCCGCTGGTCCGGTCCTACGGGATCCCGTTCCACCACGTCCCGGTCACCGCCGGCACCAAGGCGGAGGCCGAGGCCGAGGTCCTGCGTCTGGTCAAGGAGCATGGCGTCCACCTGGTCGTGTTGGCGCGCTATATGCAGGTGCTCAGCGACGACCTGTGCCGCGAGCTGTCCGGCAAGGCGATCAACATCCACCACTCGTTCCTGCCCAGCTTCAAGGGCGCCAAGCCCTACCACCAGGCCTTCGAGCGGGGCGTCAAGCTCGTCGGCGCGACCGCGCACTACGTGACCGCCGACCTTGACGAGGGTCCGATCATCGAGCAGGACGTGATGCGGGTCGACCATGCGCACACCCAGGAGCAGCTCGTCTCCGCCGGCCGGGATGTCGAGGCCCAGGTGCTGTCCCGCGCCGTTCGCTGGCACTCGGAGTCACGGGTCCTGCTCAACGGCCATCGCACGGTGGTCTTCCGCTGACCTCGGATCGGCCGGGGCCACCTCAGTCGCCGAGCTCCTTGCGGCGGCGTATGACGTACTCCTCCAGTTCGGCCCGCACTGCGTCGTCGAGCTCGGGAGCGACGTACTCCTCGAGCTTCTGCTTGTAGATCCTCTCGGCGCGCGCAGCGGCGTCCGTGCCTCCGTTGCGCATCCACCGCTCGTAGTTCTCCGAGGAGGAGAGCAGCGGGCGGTAGAAGCAGTCGCGGAACCGCTCCATGGTGTGCGCAGCGCCGAGGAAGTGGCCGCCGTGACCGACCTCCTCGTGGGCACCGAAGGCCATCGACGCCTCGTCTATCTCCAGGGGGGTGAACTCGGCCTGCAGCATCTGCAGGATCTCGATGTCCACGACGAACTTCTCGTAGCCGGCGACCAGGCCGCCCTCGAGCCAGCCGGCGGAGTGCATCACCCAGTTGGCGCCGGCAAGGAACGTCGGCAGCATCGTCATCAGCGCCTCGTACCCGGCCTGGGCGTCGGGCACCTGCGAGGAGGTCAGCCCGCCGCCGGTGCGGAACGGGAGCCCGAAGTGCCGGGCGATCTGGCCGGTGCAGAGCAGGCCGATCCCGGACTCCGGGGTGCCGAACGTGGGCGAGCCCGACTGCATGTCGATGTTGGACAGGAACGACCCGAAGATCACCGGGGTGCCGGGTCGGATCAGCTGAGAGAGCGCGATGCCCGACAGGGCCTCGGTGATCTGCTGGACCAGTGCCGCGGGGATCGTCACCGGTGACATCGCGCCCATCAGGATGAACGGCGTGAGGACCACGGGCTGGCCGGCGGCGGAGTACTCGAACTGGGCCTCGAGCATCCGGTCGTCCCAGCGCAGCGGCGAGTTGCAGTTGATCAGCGAGATCGACGCCGGCGTCCGCTCGATGTTCTCGCGACCGCCGAACAGGATCGAGCCCATCGCGATGGTGTCCGCGGCATTGACGCCCGAGACCACGTTGCCCATGTAGACCTTGTCGGTCAACGTCTGCAGCGCGTAGGTCATGTCGAGATGCCGGCTGTCCAGCGGAGTGTCATTCGGCTCGCAGATCACCCCGCCCGCGGAGTCGAGGACCGGGAAGGACTGCGCCAGCTTGGTGAAGTTGCGGAAGTCGTCCATGGTCGCGTCCCGGCGTACCTCCCCCTGGCGGACGAACGGTGGACCGTAGACGGCACCGAACGCCATCGAATCGCCGCCGATGTGGATGCTGTGCTCGGGGTTGCGGGCCCGGACGTCGAACTCGGCCGGCGCCTTGGCCACCTGGGCGAGGACGAAGTCGGGGTCGAGGAAGACGGTGTTGTCCTCCACGCGCTGACCGGCCTGGCGGAACAGCTCGAGGGCGCGGTCGTCGAGGAACTCCACGCCGATCTCGGTGATCAGCTTGCGCCAGCCCTTGTCCAGGGTCGCCAGCGCCTCCTCGGAGAGGATCTCGTAACGGGGCATCCGGTTGACGAACATCGGTCCTCCTGCGGCTCGCGGAATCGGCGGCGATCAGGCCACCGAAAGGCTTGACCCACCTCGCTCGGCATCCTAGCCTCATGATATGGGCACCTAGTTCCATATCATGGAACTCTGGTCCAGCGTCCGGCGACAGCGGCAGACGCGCAAGCAGGCCCCAAGACAGGCCCAAGACAGACAGACCCAGAAACAGGAGGAGACCGGTGGCCAGGTCCGTCGCGCCGAACACGGGTACTCAAGCGATCGACCGCGCAGCCTTGCTGGTGGCGACCGTGGTCCGCGCCGACGAGCCCCTGTCCTTCCTCGACCTGCACAGCGAGAGTGGGCTGCCCCGCTCGACCACCTCCCGGCTGCTGACCGCGCTCGAGCGCACCGAGCTGCTCGAGCGCAACAGCGCCGGCAGCTACGTCGCGGGGCCGCTGTTCTGGCTCTATGCCACCCGGCACGACCCGTGGGAGGAGCTGGTCCGGCTCGCCCGGCCCACGCTAGAGCGGATCGGCACCGAGACCGGTGAGACGGTCAACCTCTCCGTCGCCCGCGGCGAGCGGGTGGTCCAGGTCGCGCAGGTCGACTCGACCTATCTCCTCGGCACCCGCGACTGGACCGAGGTCGACGTGCCGGCGCACTGCTCGGCGCTCGGCAAGGTGCTGCTCGCGTACGGCGCTCTGGCGATGCCGACCGGGCCGCTCGAGCAGGTCACGCCGAGCACGATCACCGACCCCGCCACGCTGCGCCGGCAACTGGGTCAGGTCGTCCGCCGCGGCTACGCCAGCACGGTGGACGAGCTCGAGATCGGGCTCACCGGCATCGGTGCGCCGGTCCGCGGCAGTGGCGGTGAGGTCATCGCGGCACTGGGCGTCTCGGGCCCCAACCCGCGGCTGGAGGAGCGGCTCGACGAGGTCGGCCGGTTGTTGAGTGACCGAGGCGAGCAGCTTTCCGGGCTGCTCCGTCGGCGAACCCGAAAGGAAGGCGTTGCATGACACCCGAGGAGATTCTGCAAGGCCTGTACGACGACACGCTGGTGGGCAACGCGCCCCATGTGCTCGAGCTGACCCATGAGGGGCTGGCCCTGAACATGGAGCCGCAGACCCTGCTCTTCGACGCCCTGATCCCCTCGCTCGAGGAGGTGGGCGCCCGCTTCGAGCGTGGTGACTTCTTCGTTCCGGAGATGCTGATTGCCGGCCGCGCGATGGCCGGCGCGATGGAGGTGCTCCGACCCCTGCTCGCCGAGACCGGCGTCGAGACCATCGGCAAGTTCGTGATGGGAACCGTGAAGGGCGACGTGCACGACATCGGCAAGAACCTGGTCAACATCATGCTCGAGGGAGCCGGCTTCGAGGTCATCGACCTCGGGGTCCAGGTCGCTCCCGAGAAGTTCGTCGCGGCCATCGAGGAGCACCAGCCCGACATCGTCGGTTTCTCGGCGTTCCTGACCACCACCATGCCGATGTTCAAGGCCAACATGAACGCCCTTGAGAAGGGCGGCCTGCGCGATCAGGTGATCGTGATGGTCGGCGGAGCCCCCGTCACCCAGGAGTACGCCGATGCGGTCGGTGCCGACGGCTACGCAGCCGACGCCTCAGCGACCGTCAAGAAGGCCAAGGCTCTCCTCAAGGAGAAGCGCGCCAAGGTTCTCGCATGAGTGGTCCGTTCAACGCCCCGCACCTGGAGACGGTGCTGAGGTCAGCGACCCAGCAGGTGGTGATCGGTCACGACACCCGCTTCTGCCTGATCGGTGAGCGCATCAACCCCACCGGCCGGCGGATCTTCCAGGAGCAGCTCAAGGCCGGCGACCTCTCTGCCATCGAGCGGGACGTGAAGGCCCAGGTCGAGGGCGGAGCCGACGTACTCGACATCAACATGGGCGTCCCACTGACCGACGAGGCCGAGCTCCTCGCCAAGGCGATCACGTTGGTGCAGGCGCTCAGCGACAAGCCGATCTGCATCGACTCCTCGGTGGTGGAAGCCCTCGAGGCCGGACTCTCGGCGTACCAGGGAAGGGCGTTGGTCAACTCGATCACCGCGGAGGACGAGCGGATGGAGCAGGTGCTTCCGCTGGTCAAGAAGTACGACGCCGCCGTGATTGCCCTCCCGAACGACGCGGACGAGATCCCGATGGAGGTCGAGAAGCGGATCACCCTGACCCGCAAGATCATCGAGGTCGCCACCAAGGAGTACGGCATCGCTGCCGCGGATATCGTGATCGACCCGCTCGCGATGCCCATCGGCGCGGACTCCCAGATGGTCAACACCACCTTGGAGACGATGCGACGCATCCGTGACGAGTTCGGCGTGAACATGACCTGTGGCGCGTCCAATGTGTCGTTCGGGATGCCGGGTCGGCCAGCGCTGGGTGCAGCCTTCCTGCCGATGGCGATGACCGCCGGCCTGACCAGCGCGATCATGGACGCTCGCAGTCCGCAGATCGTCGAGGCGGTCAAGGCCGCCGACCTGATGCTCGGTCACGACGAGTGGGGCGGAGCCTGGATCGCCGCGCACCGGGCGCGGCAGGCGGCCGAGACCGCGGCCACCTCGTGACCCCGCGATGACCGACGGACCAGACTTCACCATCGCCGACGTCGTCGACGTCGCCCGTGAGGGCCTGATCGAGCCTCCGGGCGCCGACCAGGCCGTCCACGACGGCACCGGGCGGGTCAACCTCGCCTTCACCGTCATCACCGGGCCGGACTCGCCGCCGACCCAGCGCTCGGTGCGGGTGCCTCCCGGGGTGACCGTCTTCGACTCCGCCTCGTGGAACGGCATCGCGATCGACTCCACCTGTGGTGGGCACGGCACCTGCCACAAGTGTCGGGTGCAGATCGCCGGCGAGGGCGTCCCGATCACCCGGCACGATGTACGCACGTTCAGTCCGGAGCAGCTCGACGACGGCTGGCGGCTGGCCTGTCTGGTCAACGCGACCCGCGACCTCGCCGTCCAGGTGCCGCCTCTGACCACCCGGCCGAAGGCTGCGACGGTCGGCGTCGGGCGGCAGGTGATCCTGCATCCCGCGATTCAGAAGCGGTACGTCGAGCTCGACGAGCCCACTCTGGCCGACCAACGCACCGACCTGGTTCGGCTGACCGACGCGATCACCGACCTCGAGCTGACCGCCGACCTGCACGTGCTGCGCCGGCTGCCCACGGTACTGCGCGCCGCCGACTTCAAGGTCACCGCAGTGATCGTCGACGAGGACCTGATCGACGTGGAGCCGGGCGACACCACCTCGACCCGCTACGCGATCGCGTTCGACCTCGGCACCACCACGGTGGTGGCAACGCTGCTCGATGTCGGCACCGGCACACCGGTCGCCGTGGCGTCGATGCTCAACAAGCAGCAGCCGTTCGGTGGCGACGTGATCTCGCGGATCAGCGCGACCATGATGGACAAGGACACCCTCGGCCGGCTGCAGGAGGCCGCCGGCGCGACCCTCGCCGAGCTGGCGAGCGACGTGTGCCGCGAGGGCGGCGTCGATCCGGCCCAGGTCTATGAGGTGGCGATCGCGGGCAACGCGACCATGACCGCGCTCGCGCTCGGCATCGATCCCGAGCCGATCGGAGTCGCGCCGTTCGTGATGGCCACCAGCCAACCGCCGTCGGTGCTGGCCACCGACCTCGGGCTGAGCCTGCATCCGCGCGCTCGCGCCGTCTTCTTCCCCGCCCTCGGTGCGTACGTCGGCGGAGACATCGTCGCGGGGATGCTGGCAACGGGCATGGACCGGGACAAGCGCACCCGGCTGTTCATCGACGTCGGTACCAACTGCGAGATCGTGCTCAGCGACGGCGACACGATCCTGTCCACCGCGGCGCCCGCTGGACCGGCCTTCGAGGGTGGCGCCATCCGCTGCGGCATGCGCGCCGCCGACGGTGCGATCGAAGTCATCAAGGTCGACCCGGCCGCCGAGCCGGGCACGGACCCGGTGATCCTCGGGGTGATCGGCGACGTGGAGCCGCGCGGCCTGTGTGGCTCGGGCCTGGTCGACGCCGTGGCTGAGCTGGTCAGGGTCGGGCTGCTCGACGACTCGGGGCGCTTCATCTCTGAGGAAGCGGCCAAGGAGATCGCGCCGGCCATCGCCGATCGACTGACGAAGCTGGGCGAGGAGCGGGTCTTCCTGCTGCACCGACCCACACCCCACGCCGATCCCGCCGAGTGCGTGTACCTCTCGCAACGCGACGTACGCGAGCTGCAGTTCGCCAAGGCGGCGATCTCCACCGGCTGGACATTGTTGCTCGAACAGCTCGGCCTGGAGCATCGCGACATCCAGCAGGTGCTCCTTGCCGGCTCCTTCGGCAGTTACCTCAGCCCCGCATCGGCAGTGCGGATCGGACTGGTCCCACGCCTGCCGGTGTTGCGAATCGTGGCGGCCGGGAACGTCGCCGGCGAAGGCGCGAAGATGGCCCTGCTGTCGCTGCGCGAGCGCACCGGGGCGACGGCGTTGCTGGAGGAGGTGGCCTATGTCGAGCTCTCCGACCGCCCCGACTTCAACGACAAGTTCGTCGAGCAGCTCGCCTTCGGTGGCTGAGGTGGGCCGCGTCGCCCTGATCGCCTGCGGCGCGCTGGCCCAGCCCGCCGCCGCGATCGCCGAACGACGTGGCTGGGCGATGGACGTGCATCCGCTCCCTCCCCTGCTGCACAACCAGCCGAAGCGGATCTCCGGTGAGGTGCGGGCACTCGCCGAGGTACTGCGCCCGCGCTACGCGAAGATCGTGATCGGGTACGCCGACTGCGGCACCTACGGTGCACTCGACGAGGTCTGTGCCGACCTGGGCCTCGAGCGACTGCCGGGGCTGCACTGCTACGACGTCTTCGGCGGTGCCTCCCGGCTGGAGAGGTTCTTCGCCGACCAGCCGGGCACCTATGTGCTCACCGACTTCCTGGTGCGCTCCTTCGCCCGCACCGTGGAGCGCGAGCTGGGCCTCGACCGCTATCCCGAGTTGCGCGACGACTACTTCGGCGCCTACACGCGGGCGGTGTGGCTGGCGCAGGAGCCGGGTGACGACGAGTTGGTGCAGCTGGCCCGAGCCGCCGCCGATCGGATGGGCCTGCCGCTGACCGTCGTACCCACCGGCGACCGCGGCCTGGAGACCGCACTCGAGAGTCTGGTCCCGATCCAGGCTGGGTAGCCCGCCAGGTCGTGCCGAGCCGGGCGATCAGGCCTTGAGCCGCTCCAGCAGGTCGCTGCGCCAGGCCTCGGTCTCGGCGACCTGGTTGAAGGTGAAGACGTGCAGACCCTCGACCAGCGCCTCGGGCGGGGCGAGGACCGGTGCGCACTGCTCGAGGAAGCGCTCGCCGGTGAACCCACCGGGGGCCGCGAGCCGCAGGAAGGTGCCGCGGTGCTTCGAGAGGAACCGGGTGGACTCGCCCACCCCGATCTTGGTGGCCATGTTGAGCAGCTTCGCCCGGTCGATCGGGCCGGGCATGCCCAGCAGCAGCGGCATCGTCACGCCGCGGCCGCGCATCCGCTTGATCCAGGCCCTGATCGCCGCCGGATCGAAGGTCAGGTTGCTCACCACGTGGGTGGCGTACTGCCGCTTGTCCCACATCGACTGCACCGTCAGGTCGTCGCTGATCGTCGGATGCGTCTCGGGATAGCCGGTCACGCCGACGTGCGAGAAGGGGTCGCCGAGCTCGTGCAGGTCGGCCAGCAGCGAGAACGCATCGGGGTAGTCACCGGCCGGCTCGGCATCGCCGCCGGGCACGAAGATCGATCGAATCCCCTTGCCAGTAAGGCGATCGCAGATCTCCGACAGCTCGGTGCGGTTGGTGACCATCCGCGCCGCGAGATGCGGGACCACGTCGTACCCGTGGCCGGTGAGACGTTCGGCCAGGTCGAAGGTCGACTCCAGGCCCTTGCCCGGGGATGCGGTGATCGTGACGACCCGCTCGATGGGCAGGTGGGTGAGCACCTTGTCCTCGGTGGAGGGGGTGGGCAGCACCTCGTAGCGGGCGTTCTCCAGCAGCCGGATCATCGCCGCCGTGGTCGCTTTGTTGCGCATTAAGGAACTCGTTTCGTGATGCGCACCAGTGTCGCGATCAGAGTACGCCGCCCGCGGGCGCAGGTACAGGCCTCGTTCGGCCCCGCCCGACGGGTCCTCCCGAGCGGAACTGCCGCGGCGACGCCGCGGCGTACGACACGTGGACGGTCAGTCGCTTCCCACGCCGCCGAGCACGCGGCCTGCGATCCACGCGATCGTGTCTGCGGTCTGCTGTGGAGAACCGCCCGGCTGCATGATGTGGCTGAGCACCAGTCGGACGACCAGGTCGATCAGGCCCTCGACGCGCTCGTCATCGAGGCCGGTCGGATAGCGGTGGACGTGCTCGCGGAGCATCTGTCGGGCCATGTCGAGCAGCGGTGCGGAGTTGGTCGTCAGCAGGGGCAGCAGGTCGCTCTCGGCACCCTGACGGCTGGCCAGGATCGCCCGCAGCAGCGGATTGGTCTCGCCGAGCTCGAGCGCTCCCCGGGCCGCGGCGCGGACCGCCTCGACCAGGTCGTCGGGGTTGTCGGTGAACGCCTGGTCCACGCGGTCGAGGAAGTGACCGAGCTCGGTCATCACCATCGCCTCGGCCAACTGCGGCTTGCCGCCGAGCTCGTTGTAGACCGTCTGCCGGCTCACCCCGACCCGGTCGGCCAGCTTCGCCATCGTCAGGGTCGACCAGCCATGCTCGGCGGTGAGCCGGATGGCGGTCGAGATCAGCCGCGACCGGATCGAACGGTCGTCGGTGGAGGCCGCCGGTGCCATGCCGGGCAGCCGGGACCGGAGCACCGATCGTGCCGACGCCATGACGCTCAGCCCTCCAGGGTCAACGCGAGCGCGGGGCAGGCCTGCACGGCCGCGTGCACCTTCGCCCGGTCCGACTCCGGCGGCGAGTCGTCCAGGACGTGCATCACGTCGTCGTCATCGAGCTGGAAGTACTCGTGCGCCATCGCCTCGCACATGCCGTGCCCGTCGCACAGGTCACGGTCCACCACGATCCGCATCAGGCGGCCGCAACCGGCTCGATGGCCACGAAGTCGATCTTCTCGCGCACCCCGCAGTCGGGGCAGCACCAGTCGTCGGGGATGTCGGCCCACGACGTGCCGGCTGCGAACCCCTCGTGCTCGCAGCCCGCGGCCACCTCGTAGACGAAGCCGCAGCCGGGGCACCGGGCCGCCAGCACCTCCGCGGCCTTCGCTGCCGCCGCGGCAGCAGCGTCAGCCTCGACCTTGGCGACCCGGGCCGCCTCGTGCTCGGTCAGGCCGTACTTCGCCAGGATCTTCGCGCGCTTGCGGGGCTGGATGTTCGCCAGGGTCAGGTCGCCGCCGAAGTGGGCCACCACCCGCGGGTCCATCACGCGTCGGTAGACCGGCGGGATCAGCGCAAGCACGATCATCCCGGCGTACCCCGTCGGCAGCACTGGCGACTCCTCGAAGTCACGCAGCGTCTGGTAGCGACGGGTCGGGTTCGCGTGGTGGTCGCTGTGCCGCTGCAGGTGATAGAGCAGCACGTTGGTGGCGATGTTGTTCGAGTTCCAGCTGTGCGAGGGGTCGACCCGCTCATAGCGCTGGCGCTCGCCGACGCCGACCTTCTGCCGCAGCATTCCGTAGTGCTCCATGAAGTTGACCACTTCGAGCAGCGAGAAGCCGATCACGGCCTGCAGCACCAGGAACGGAATCACCGCGAAACCGTTGAGCCCGCCGATCTCGAGGGCGGCGACCAGGCCGACCCACAGTACGGCGGTCATCAGCCAGGCGTTGAGCACGTCGTTGCCCCAGTGGAATGGACGCCTTCCCTTGCGGGCGTAGCGCTTCCGCTCCAGGTTCCACGCACTCCTCAGGGAGCCGATCACGGTGCGCGGCCAGAACTGGTAGAAGTTCTCCCCGAACCGGCTGCTCGCCGGGTCCTCGGGCGTTGCGACACGGACGTGATGTCCGCGGTTGTGCTCGATGTAGAAGTGGCCGTAGGCGACCTGGGCCAGGGCGATCTTCGACAGCCACCGCTCGTTGGCCTCGCGCTTGTGGCCGAGCTCGTGCGCGGTGTTGATGCCGATCCCGCCGACGCAGCCGATCGAGATCGCGATGGCCACCTTGTCCAGCAGCGAGAGGTCCTGGTCGAACCAGCCGCCGAGGTGACCACCGGCGATCAGGTACATCGCGCCGACGAAGCCGACGTACTGGATCGGCAGGAAGAGGTAGGTGATCCAGCGGTAGTACTTGTCCTTCTCCAGGGCCTCGATCGCGTCGTCGGGCGGGTTGGAGCGGTCCAGCCCCGCGACCAGGTCGATGGCCGGGACCACGCCGAGGATCACGATCGGCCCGATCCAGAACCACACACCCACGCCGGTGTACTTGTAGCCGACGATCGCGACGAAGGCGAGGGACGGCACGACCAGGCCGATCAGCCAGAGGTAGCGCTTCTTGTCGCGCCAGATCTCCGTCGTCCCTGCGGGCACTGTCGAGTTCGGAACTGTCTGGGCGACGTCTCCGGGATTCATCTCGGCCTCCTCGTACGCGGCGCCATGCCGCTTTACAAAAGACTACGACCTGTCAAGGACGTTTGACAAGAGGCGACCGAATGTAAAGTTGCAACCAAGGTCAGCCGCCGCGGGGTCGCCGCGTCGGGCGCACGAGCCGAGCCCGTCAGTCCAGCTCGCGGGTCAGAACGAGCTCCCCGGTGACCTCGGCCGGCTCCCGCAGGTCGGCGCGGTTGCGGTGCCCGCCGGCGACGACCCGGAGCACCATGCCGCGCTCGAGGCGGAGGTCGGTATGCCGGCGATCGACGTCGGCCACCCGGCCCCGCACCCGGTAGCGCGCGCCGCCCAGCCGCTCGACCTCACCGACAGGCCCCGCCGGGAGCACGTCGGAATCGGCGCGCAGGCTCAGCCGGCCGCCCACGCGACCGCCCGCGACCAGACCGCCGAGCAGCCCTGGGTCCACCCGCGCCGTGAAGGTCGCTCCCGCCATCGTGAACGTGACCAGGTCGCCGTCGACGAGCTCGACCTGGCGCACCGCCCACCGTCTCCGACGCAGCCAGATGGCCGCGAGCAGCAGTGCCAGGACCCCGTCGCCCACCAGCGCGACGACCCCGAGGATGGCACTCGACACCTCGCCCGCCGGGCGGTTCTCCGACGGATGCCCCGGTACGACGCGCACCGCGATCCGACCGCTCGCGACCGCCACCCGGTAGTGCGCGGAGTCGATCCGGGCGGCGTACGTCGTGCGCTGCGGGTCGACGTCGGCCGGGAGCCGGAACCGGACGAACTGGCGCCCGGCCACCGAGTCGTGCCCGACGACCACTGCCTTGACATCGCGTCCCGACGAGGCCAACCGCAGACCGACCCAGGCCTCGTGCGCCCACGGCAGGTTGACCAGCACCGCGACCACCAGCAGGGCGAGGATGCGGCGCATGGCCGAACGCTACCGAGCGGTGACCCCTAGGATGGCGCGACCGGTCGCGTGGAGCCGAGGGAAGAGGGAGCAGATGCCGATCCAGGTCGTGATCCTTGCCGCCGGTCTGGGCACCCGGCTGGGCAAGCCCCATCCGAAGCCGCTGACCCCGCTGACCTCCGGTCAGAGCATCATGCGCCGCGCCGTCGACCTGCTCCGGGACGCCTACCGAGACGAGGTCTTCGTCACCGCGGTCGTCGGGTTCAAGCTCGACCTGGTGATCGAGGCGATGCCGGACATCTCGTTCGTCTACAACGAGGTCTACGACTCGACCAACACCTCGAAGAGCCTGCTCAAGGCGTTGACGCTGAGCCAGCCCGGCGGCGTGCTGTGGATGAACGGCGACGTCGTCTTCGACCGGCGCGTGCTGGACCTGGTGCACCAGCGGATCCAGGAGGGCAAGAGCTTCGTCTGCGTCAACACCTCCTCGGTCGCCGAGGAGGAGGTGAAGTACACCCTCGACGACACCGGCCACGTCAAGGAGCTGTCCAAGACCGTGGTCGGTGGGCTCGGTGAGGCGGTCGGCATCAACTACGTAGCGGACGCGGACAAGGCTGCGCTGGTCGCCCGGCTCGCCGAGTGCGACGAGCAGGACTACTTCGAACGCGGCATCGAGGTCGCCATCGAGAAGGACGGTCTGCAGATCGAGGCGGTGGACATCTCGGCGTACGAGGTCGTCGAGGTGGACTTCGACGACGACCTGACCCGCGCCAACGAGTTCGTCGGCGAGGTGCGCTAGACGGGGCGGTCTATGGTCGGGAGCATGCCGAGCTCGGATCCGGTGCTGCTTCCTGCCGACGCCTGTGAGCGCGTCGTACCCAGTGACGCGACGTGCGGCGAGTCGCCGATGTGGTCCCGCGGCGCGGGTGTGCTGCACTGGACGGACAACGTCGGACGCACCGTGCACCGCTTCGACCCGGGCACCGGCGAGCCCACGTCGGTCGGCCTGTCCGAGGACGTGATGGACATCGGGCTGCGTGAGGAGGGCCTTGTCGTGGTGACCGCCAAGGCGTTCGCGCTGTGCGATCCCAGCACCGGTGAGCTGCAGCCCCTCGCCGCCGTGGAGGAGGACCGGCCGGACAACCGGTTCAACGACGGGAAGGTGGACCGGCGCGGCCGATTCTGGGCCGGCAGCATGAACGGCAAGCACTGGCAGCAGCCGACCGGGGCGCTCTACCGGTTCGGCGGCGACCGTCGACCCGAGCTGGTGCTCGACGGATTGGTCTGCGCCAACGGCCTGGGCTGGAGTCCCGACGACACGGTCTTCTACCTGGGCGAGAGCTTCCGGCACGCGATCTTCGCCTACGACTTCGATCTCGACAGCGGATCGGTTTCGGGCCGCCGCCTCTTCGCCGAGGTCGATCCGGACAGCGGCGGCTTCCCCGACGGGCTGACCGTCGACGCCGACGGTGGCGTCTGGAGCGTGCACAACGGCGCGGGTCGGGTGGTCCGGTACGCGCCCGACGGCTCGGTCACGCACGTGGTCGCCGTACCCGTGCCGCAGCCGACCAGCTGCATCTTCGGCGGCCCCGACCTGGACGTGCTCTACGTGACGACGTCACGCCAGGACATGTCCGACGAGCAGCTCGCGGAGCATCCCGACTCCGGCAGCGTCTTCGCGGTCGTGCCTGGGTTCGCGGGACTGCCAGAGCCGTTGTGGGCCGGATGATCCGCAGCCCGCGCGGGCCGGCAGAGCGGACGACGAGAGGACAAGGATGACCAGCACAGGTCAGGACAACCACTACGACGTCGTGGTGATCGGCAGCGGACCGGCGGGCGGCACCCTCGCCGCCGAGCTGGCCGCCACCGGAAAGCGCATCCTGCTGCTCGAGCGGGGGGACTTCCTGCCCCGCGAGCGGGAGAACTGGGAGTCGCAGGAGGTCTTCGGCAATGCCCGCTATGGCGCCGCCGAGACGTTCTTCGACCGCGACGACCAGCCCTTCCACCCCGGCATGCACTACTTCGTCGGCGGTAACTCCAAGGTGTACGGCGCGGCTCTCTTCCGGCTCACCCCCGCCGACTTCGGCACGATCACCCACGACGGCGGCATCTCCCCCGCCTGGCCGATCTCGTACGACGACCTCGAGCCGTACTACGTCCGCGCGGAGCATCTGTACAAGGTGCACGGGAAGCACGGCGAGGACCCGTACGCCGGTCCCGCCAGCCAGGACTACAAGTACCCGCCCGTCCAGCACGAGCCGCGGATCCAGGCACTGTCCGACGGTCTGACGGACCTCGGCCTGCACCCCTTCCACCTGCCGATCGGGGTCGACCTGATCCAGGACGAGAACGGCAACGCGGTGCACGGGTCTCCCTGCATCCGCTGCGACCGCGTGGACGGCTTCCCCTGTCTGGTCGGGGCGAAGTCCGACGCCGAGGTGATCGCCGTGCAGCCGGCGCTCGACGCGCACCCCAACCTGACCCTGCTCACCCGCGCGCTGGTCAAGAGGCTGGTGACGGACGGGTCCGGCCGCACCGTCACCGGCGTCGAGACCCAGCTGGCGGACGGCGGCACGGAGACCTTCTCCGGTGACCTCGTCGTCCTGTCTGCGGGCTCGATCCTGTCCGCGGCGCTGCTGCTGGCCTCCGCCAACGACCGGCACCCGCGCGGGCTGGCCAACTCCAGCGACGTCGTCGGCCGGCACTACATGCGGCACAACAACCTCGCCCTGATGGCCCTGTCGAAGGACCCCAACCCGACCCGCTTCCAGAAGACGCTCGCCCTCAACGACTTCTACGGCCCGAGCAAGGCCTGGGACTACCCGATGGGCAACATCCAGATGCTCGGGAAGTCCGACGACTGGCAGGTCAAGGGCGAGGCGCCGAAGCTGCTCAAGTGGGGCCCGGACATCGGCTATCGCCTCGCGGCCAGCCACTCCCTCGACTTCTGGCTGGCCGGTGAGGACCTGCCCCTGGCCGATAGCCGGGTGACGGTCCGTGCGGACGGCTCGATCAAGCTCGCGCTGCACCCGGACAACAACACCGAGGGTGTCAAGCGGTTGCGGATCCACTTCGACGGGATGCTCAACGACCTCGGCATCGCGTCGAAGTCGTTCGCCCGCGGGCTCTACCTGCACAAGGACATGGACGTCTCGGCGACAGCACACCAGGCCGGCACCGTCCGCTTCGGCACCGACCCGACGTCCTCGGCTCTGGACACCGACTGCAAGGCGCACGACCTGGACAACCTCTACGTCGTCGATGGGTCGTTCATGCCCTCGATCGGAGCGGTCAACCCCACCCTGACCATCATCGCGATGGCGATCCGAGTCGCCGAGCGGATCGCACAGCGGTTGGGCTGAACCGCAGCGCACTAACCTGACGCCATGCCCGCGACCCGACTCCTGCCCACCGACGAGGCCACCGCGTTGATCGCGCTGACCCGCGACATCGCCGCCCGGGAGCTGCTGCCGCAGGTCGCGCGGGCCGAGGAGACCGAGACGTTCCCGCGCGAGGTGTTCCGCACGCTGGGCCGCGCCGGCCTGCTGTCGCTGCCCTATCCCGAGGAGTACGGCGGGGGCGGCCAGCCCTACGAGGTGTACCTGCAGGTCGTCGAGGAGATCGCCTCCGCGTGGGCGTCGGTGGGCGTCGGCGTCTCCGTGCATGCGTTGTCCTGCTTCGGGCTGGCCACCGCCGGCAGCGAGGACCAGCGCCGGCGCTGGCTGCCCGAGATGCTCTCCGGCGAGCTGCTCGGCGCCTACTGCCTGTCCGAGCCGCACGCAGGGTCCGACCCGGCGGCGATGACCACGAGAGCGGTGCGCGACGGTGACGGCTACGTCATCACCGGGGCGAAGGCCTGGACCACCCACGGCGGCGAAGCCGACTTCTACAAGGTGATGGCCCGCACCGGCGACGCCCGCGGCGACATCTCCTGCTTCCTGGTCCCGGCCGAGGCGCCCGGGCTCTCCGCGGACCCGCCCGAGCGGAAGATGGGGCTGACCGGTTCGCGCACCTCGACGATGCGCTTCGACGGCGTCCGGGTGCCGGTCGAGCGCCTGCTGGGAGCCGAGGGCGACGGCCTGCGGATCGCACTGGCCGGACTCGACTCCGGACGCCTGGGCATCGCCGCCGTCGCGGTCGGCCTCGGTCAGGCCGCCGTGGACCACGCGTTGGCCTACGCCAAGGAGCGGGAGACCTTCGGCAAGCCGATCATCGACCACCAGGGGCTCGCGTTCGTGGTGGCCGACATGGAGGCCGCCGTACAGTCCGCGCGCGCCACCATGCTGCACGCCGCCCGGCTCAAGGATCTGGGCCTGCCCTACTCCCGGGAGGCCTCGATCGCCAAGCTGGTCGCCACCGACGCGGCGATGAAGGTGACCACGGACGCCGTGCAGGTCCTCGGCGGGTACGGGTACACCCGCGACTTCCCCGTCGAGCGCTTCATGCGCGAGGCCAAGGTGACCCAGATCTTCGAGGGCACCAACCAGATCCAACGGATGGTGATCGGTCGCTCGATGGCCAAGGCCAACGCCGGCACCCTCCACACGGTCGACGCCGCCGGCTGACCGCGTCCAGCACCGCACCCATCCCCTTCCGATCCCCTGCAGGAGACCCGATGCCCTGGACCCCGAAAGACCTGCCGGACCTGAGCGGCAGCACCGCGGTGGTCACCGGGGCCAACTCCGGCATCGGCTTCCACACGGCCCGCGAGCTGGCCGAGCACGGCGCCGGCGTCGTGCTCGCCTGCCGCAACATCGAGGCCGCGGCGGGGGCTGCCAAGAGGATGCCCGGCAGCGTCCGGATCGAGCGGCTGGACCTGTCCTCGCAGGCCTCCGTGGCCGCCTTCGCCGACCGGTGGAAGGGGCCGCTGGACCTGCTGGTCAACAACGCGGGCGTGATGACGCCGCCGCGCTACCGGGAGACCGAGGACGGCCACGAGCTGATGTTCGGCACCAACCACCTCGGCCACTTCGCGTTGACCGCTCGGTTGCTGCCCGCACTGCTCGAGTCCCCGTCGCCGCGGGTGGTCACCGTCGCCTCGGTCGCGCACCATGCCGGCAACGAGCGAGTGCTCGAGGCCAACCCCGAGGCCGGCTACCGACCGCAGGCCTACTACGGCAACAGCAAGCTGGCGAACCTGCTGTTCGCGCTCGAGCTGCACCGGCGTACGACGTCAGCAGGCTCGTCCCTGGTGTCGACGGCGGCTCATCCCGGCATCTCCGCGACGAACCTGGTCGCGTCTCGCGATGGCCTGGGGGCGAACCCGCTGGTCCACCTCACCGCGCCGTACTTCATGCCGCTGCTGTTCCAGTCCGCGGCCCGCGGGGCGGACGCCACCCTGTACGCCGCCACCGCGGCGCAGCCGGGCTCCTACACGGGTCCGACCCGGAGGCGCGAGTGGCGCGGCCCGGTGGGCCCGGCCAGGCTCAGCCGGCACGCCCGCGACGAGGACCTGGCCCGCGCGCTGTGGGAGCTCAGCGAGCAGAAGACCGGCCTCGCCCTCGCCCTGTAGGCAACAGCACTCAGCGTGACTGGAGCGCGTCCAGGGCCACCGCCTGGGCGATCACCAGTCGACGGTCCAGCGCCGGGTCGTCGACGTGCACGATGTAGTGATCGCGGAGTCGGGTCACCTTGTCGAACGCACCGATCCGGTCGGTCCCGCGCAGCCAGTCGAAGTGGTACTTGATCGGGAACGGGAAGTCCCCCGCCCACGGGATCCAGTCCCAGAGCCGCCGGAAGAGCGCCAGCCCCTGGCTGCGCTCGGTGACGGTCACCGGCTCGAGGCCGGGCTGCTCGAGAAGCCAGGTGGAGCGGAGCAGCGAGGCCTTGAACTGCTTGGTGAACACGCCGATCGGGCCACCCTCGGGGTCGGTGACGTCGTACCCGCCGTGCACATCGATCACCTTGCGGGCCTTGAACCGGGCCAGCACCGTCTGTCGCTCCCGGTCCGCGAAGAGCGTCACCTGCTCCTTGAAGGCGAGTCGCTTCTGCTCGACGAAGGCGACGAGCTCTCCCGGCGCACCGGCCTCGTCGGCGAAGACCTCGTAGCGGTTGATCATCATCGTCAGCTTCTGATGGACGTGGAAGGTGTCCTGAGCCTGCAGTGCGGTGAGGTCCATGGGCACACCGTACGGAGTCGGGGGACGCGTGGTGGCGGCTCGCGAGAACTCATCACTGCGACGGCGACGAGCGGGCACCGAGAGCGAGCACCAGCTCCAGCACCGCGTCCGGATCGTCGAGCCTGTCCCCGAACAGCTCGCGCAGCTGGCCGACGCGGTAGCGCACGGTCTGCGGGTGGACGAACAGCAGGGCGGCGACGTCGTCGCGGCGGCCCTGGCACAGCAGCCAGGCGCGCAGCGTCTCGGTGAGCTTGTCCCGCGATGCCGGGCGAAGCGGCTCGAGCGGTGCGAGCACCCGGGCGCGCAGGTCGACGAGCGCGTCCGCGTCGGCACCGAGCACCAGCTCGGCGAGGTGCTCCTCGGTGTCGACCAGCCCGACCGCGGGCAGCGCCTGCGCCCGCAGCGCCCGGCGGTACGACGCGGACGCGGCCAGCCAGGGTCGCTCGGGGCCGAGCACCGCCTGTCGATCTCGCAGCGTCCGCCTCAGCACCGGGCGACCGACGTCCGGGATGAGGAGCACGACGGTGTCGTCGGGAAGGTCCGGCGCCTCCTCGGTGACGACCAGCGTCTCGGCGCCGGCCGCCCCGAGGGCGGTCAGGATGCCGCGGACCTCGGCAGGCGCGACCAGGACAGCGGTCAGCCGGTCGGGCGGCTCCCACTCCGCGCGACGCGCGACGCGCAGCGCGTCGTCGTCGGGAGCTCCGGACAGCAGCGCGCGGCCGAGTCGCTCGCGCAGGCGTTCCCGGACCCGGCCGGTGGTCTCCAGCTCGTCGCTGTGCCCTGCCACGCTGACGGCGGACAGGTCGTCGATGAACGCGAAGACCAGCTCGGCGAAGATCACCACCCGGTCGGCCGACAACCCCGCCTCCACCGCCGTGTCCGACATCGCCCGCCACGCCACCCGCGCACCGACCCGGTAGGCCGCCAGCAGCGCATCCATGCTCCGGCCGGCCCTCGCCTCGCCACGACCCAGGCTGTAGGCGCCCGAGCGCACCGACTCCTCGGTGACCGGACGCCTCCCGCGCGAGGGCGACACCCGGTCCAGGAAGCCGGCCAGCGCGAGCGCGACCGCGGTCCGAATGGTCTGCGCCATCGGCCCGGAGAAGGCCGCCGAGTAGCTCGGCACCTCGGCGACCACGGCGGCGACCACGCTCTCGGAGACCTCCGGCAGTCGCGCACGCAGCGCGCGGGCGGCTGCGGGATCCAATTGGAGGGTCGTTGGCGGCATTCTTTGTCTCCTGCGAACAAACATCAGCGAAGGATTCACATCCGCTGGTCAGGAGTTTATCCCCTCAGTCCGTCAGGCTGGACCCATGAGCTTGATGCTGCGTTGGACCGGCACACCGCCCTCGACCGGTCGCGACCGACTCGTGCGGCTCCTCGAGGCGACCACGACACCGCTACTGCCGGCCGACTACCTGGACATCTTCGCGCCCCTGCGCAGCGGCACCGACCTGCGCGCGCGGGTTCTCGACGTCGTGCCGGAGACCAGGGACGCCGCGACGATCGTGCTGAAGCCGGGCGCCGACTGGACCGGGCACATCCCCGGGCAATACGTCCGGATCGGCGTCGACGTGGACGGGGTCCGCCAGTGGCGTGCCTACTCGCTGACCCACGGACCGCGGCGCGACGGCTCGATCTCGGTGACCGTCAAGGCGGTCCCGGACGGCACCGTGAGCCCGTATCTCGTCCACGGCCTGCGACCGGGCACGCTGGTCCACCTCGAGCAGGCCGCCGGCGAGTTCGTGCTGACCGCGGCGCCCGACAAGCTCCTGTTCGTCACCGCCGGCTCGGGCATCACTCCTGTGATCGGCATGCTGCGCAACCTGTTCCCCGTCACCGACCAGGGCGTCGTGCACCGCCAGCCGCGTGACATCACCGTGGTCCACGTCGCCCCGAGCCGGCCGGACTCGATCTTCATCGACAACCTCGAGCAGCTCGCTGCCGCAGGGGCGATCCGCCTGGTGGCCCGGTACGACGACGAGCACGGCCTCCTGGACGTGGCCGACCTCGCCGGCCTCGTACCCGACCTCGCCGAGCGCACGACCTACGCCTGCGGCCCCACCGGGCTGCTCGACGCCCTGCAGGCCCACCACGACGAGCGGGGCCTTGCGCTCTTCACCGAGCAGTTCAGGCCCGCGTTCGTCGAGCCGGGCGAGGGCGGCACCGTCCACTTCGGCGGCAGCGACGTCACCGTCGAGGCGGACGGCGCCACTCCGCTGCTGCAGGCCGGCGAGGACGCCGGCGTACTCATGCCGTCAGGGTGCCGGATGGGCGTCTGCTTCGGCTGTGTCGTCCCGCTGCGCGAGGGAGCCGTCCGCGACCTGCGCAACGGCGCCGTCACCACCGCGGTGCCGGGCGAGACCGACCCGGCCGGCGTCCCCATCCAGACCTGCATCTCCGCGGCCGCCGGGCCGTGCCACATCGACCTCTGATCCATCGACCCCCGAGGAGTCCCCGTGACCGTCCTGACCAAGAAGCCCACCGACCCGACCGCACATCTCACCCCCGAGGACGTCGAGGAGCTCGGCCGTGAGCTCGACGCGATCCGCCAGTCGGTGCTCGACACCCGCGGCGCCGACGACGCGGCGTACATCCGCCGGATCGTCGACACCCAGCGCAAGCTCGAGCTCGCGAGCCGGGCCGTGCTGCTGTTCTCGCTCTTCCCGCCCGCATGGCTCGCCGGTACGGCGGGGCTGAGCGTCGCGAAGATCCTGGAGAACATGGAGATCGGGCACAACGTCATGCACGGCCAGTGGGACTGGATGCGTGACCCGAAGATCCACTCCACGACCTGGGAGTGGGACAACGCCTCGACCGCCGAGGGCTGGAAGCACTCCCACAACGAGATCCACCACACCTACACGAACATCGTCGGCAAGGACAACGACCTCGGCTACGGCATCATGCGCGTCGACGAGGACCAGCGCTGGTATCCGTTCTATCTGGCCCAGCCGGTGTGGAACTTCATCAACGCGTGCTTCTTCGAGTACGGCATCGCGGCCTACGACCTCGAGCTCGGCAAGAACCTCCGCGTGCCGAAGGACAAGCGCAGCCAGGAGTTCAAGGACAACACCCGCAAGACGTTGCGCAAGATCGGTCGCCAGGCACGCAAGGACTACGTGCTGCACCCGCTGCTGTCGGGACCGTCCGCGCCGACGACCTTCACCGCGAACTTCGTCGCCAACCTGGTCCGCAACCTGTGGAGCCACTCGGTGATCATGTGCGGCCACTTCCCCGAGGGCGTGGAGACCTTCGAGAAGAAGGCGATCCCGGCCAACGAGACTCGTGGTCAGTGGTACCTGCGCCAGATGCTCGGCTCGGCGAACATCTCCGGCTCGCGACTGATGCACCTGATGACCGGCAACCTCTCCTTCCAGATCGAGCACCACCTGTTCCCCGACCTGCCCAGCAACCGGTACGCCGAGATCGCCCCGCAGGTGCGCGACGTGTTCGAGCGCTACGGCCTGACCTACGTGACCGGCTCGCTGCCCCGACAGGTCGGCTCGGCCTGGCACAAGGTGGTCCGCCTGTCGCTGCCGAACAACTTCCTCAAGGGCGGCCTCGGCGGGGTCTCGAGCAACGTCGTCAAGCTGACCTCGAAGAAGGGCCGTCGCCAGCTGGCGCGGCCGAGTGCTGCCGCCTGAGCCATCCGTCGGGGGCGTACGTTGGCCAGCAGGAGCCGACGAGGAGGAGCATCCGATGCCCGATCCGATCGATCTGACCGACGCAGCCGACGCGGTGCTCGCCGAGGCGCACGACAGCCCGCACGGCAAGGCCTCGCGGATCGTGGTCCACGGTGAGCGACAGCGCGTGCTGCTGGTGGCGCTGCTGGCCGGCAAGGAGCTCGGCGAGCACAACGCCCCCTGGGCCGCCACCCTGCAGGTGATCAGCGGCCGCGCCACCGTGCACGTCGGCGACGAGGCCCTGCAGATCGACGCCGGCGGGCTGGCTGCCATCCCGCAGGCCCGGCACGACCTGGTTGCCGTGGAGGACACCGTCGCGCTGCTGACCGTCGCACTCGAGGAGCCCGAGCCCGCCCGCAAGGATCACTGACCGCCGGCGGGGCGGTCAGTCCTGCCAGCGGGGCTCGCGCTTCTCGGCGAACGCGGTCGGTCCCTCGATCGCGTCGGGATGGCCGAACGCAACCATCGCGTCGGCGGCGTTGACCACCCACGGGTCCTCGCCGGTCCACGACGGATCCCAGTCGTTGCCGGCCGTGCGGGTGCGGTGCAGCATCCGCTTGCTGACCCGTACGGCGGTCGGCGCGTTGCTGGCGACCACACCGGCGAGCTCGAGGGCCTCGTCCAGCAGCCGGTCCGGCTCGACGACGCGGTTCACCAGGCCCCAGTCGTACGCCGTCGCCGCGTCCACCGCTCGTCCGGTGAGGGCCAGCTCCATGGCCCGCTTGGGGCTGATCTGGTGCTGCAGCCGGAGCAACCCGCCCGCAGCAGCCACGAGTCCCCGGCGTACCTCCGGCAGGCCGAAGGACGCCGTCGAGGAGGCGACGACGAGGTCGCAGGCGAGCGCCAGCTCGGTGCCGCCGCCCCTCGCGAACCCGTTGACCGCGGCGATCACCGGCTTGGCGGCCCAGTGCTGCACGAACCCGGCGAAGCCCCACTCGGAATGCCCGGCCGCATCGATCGACTGCCCGGCGGCGATCGCCTTGAGGTCGGCGCCGGCGCAGAACGCCTCACCGCTGCCGGTGAGCACGACGCTCCGCACGACCGGATCCGCGCCGGCCCGTTCGAGCGCATTGCCCAACCCGGTGGCCAGAGCGGCGTTCACCGCGTTGCGGGCGCCGGGTCGGTCGAGGGTGACCAGCGCGACCCGCCCGCGGATCTCGTAGCGGACCACCTCGTCGGCGGACTCATCGGGCTGCATGCCCACCACGGTGGCACATCCCGGCGCCCCGACGTACCGCTCCTGCCCATCCCAAAGGATCACTGTGGGTCTGCTGAAGGTTGTCCGGCGGCATGGAATCGGTCAGATCCGCGGCCTAACGTCGGTCCCGTGAACCTGCTGTCCACGGGGCTGGTGGTCGTCCTCGCGACCCTGGCAGTGGGCGTCCCTCTCCTGGCCGCCTGGTGGTGGAGCGGTCGCCGGCGACTCCCGGAGGGCGATCGGCGCCGTCGAGCGCTCCGGGCAGCCGGGGTCTTCGGCAGCTGCGTGGCGGCACAGGTGGTCGCCGTCTTCCTGGTGTTCGTCGTGGTCAACGACCAGTACCAGTTCTACGCGTCCTTCAAGGACCTGATCGGCGCCACCGGGGGCACCTCCCCGATCCTGGTCAACCAGGCCGCCGACGCCCACGGCGGCCAGCTGGAGAGCATCACCATCCACGGAAGGGCCTCGCACACCACCGAGCGCGCCCTGGTCTGGCTGCCGCCGCAGTACGCCGAGCAGCGTTACCGGCACCACCGCTTCCCGGTCGTGGAGTTCCTGCCCGGCCAGCCCGCCTATCCGGGCGGGATGGTCTCCCGCTTCGACCTCGGTGGCGCTGCCGCGGCGGCGATCGCCCACGGGGCGAAGCCGTTCGTGCTCGTCGTCCCGCCGATCATGGTGCGCCCGCCCGAGGACACCGAGTGCACCAACGTCCCGCACGGGCCGCAGGCGCTGAGCTGGCTGACCAAAGACGTCCCGGCAGCGATCACCTCGCAGCTGCGAGTGAAACACCCGGGACGGCACTGGTCGATGATCGGCTGGAGCACCGGTGGCTTCTGCGCGGCGAAGGTCCTGCTCACCGACCCGCACGACTACGCGTCCGCCGCCGTGCTGGGTGGCTACTTCAAGCCGATCACCCGCGGGACGGTCCCGCATCTCTTCGGGGGCAACCCGACGCTGCGTCGGCACAACTCGCCACGCTGGCTCTACCTGCATCACGGCCTCCGTCACGATCACCTGCTGCTGATCGCCGGCCGGCAGGACGCCGAGACATGGCCGGAGACCAGCCGGATGCTGCGCACCACCCAGGGCGACCGGCGGGTCAGCTTCGTGGCGTTCCCCGCCGGGGGGCACAATGTCGGCGACTACGCGGCCTACCTGCCCGTGGTCTTCCGCTGGCTGACCAGGACCGGCGTCCTCGCGTGAGTCGGCGCAGACCGAGCACGGTGCCGGCTCTCGGGAGGCTGGCGCTGGCGATGCTCCTGGCCGCGGCGCTCGCAGGGTGTGCACTCTCCACGGGTGCGGCCGTTGGTCACCCGGCCGCTCGGGCCAGCCGGGCCAGTCGGGCGCCGCGCGCCGTGCCGACCCGCCCCCCGCTGCGCGCCTATCGGCCCACCACGGTGGTCGGTCTCGGCGACTCGGTGATGGCCGGATCCGCCTGTGGCTGCGCGGGCCCGGTGGCGGAGTACGCCCGGGTGGTGGGCCGCCGCAGCGGCCAGCGGGTGGTCGACATCAACCTGGGTCGCAACGGCGCCACCACATCGACGCTGCTCAGCAGGCTGCACCAGCGTGGCGCCGGACGTGACGTGATGCGCGCACGGGTCGTGCTGGTGATCATCGGCGCCAACGACCTGCTGCCCCAGCGCCGGCGTTGGGAGGACTCGGGCTGCCCGCCCTCCTGCTACGCCCCCGCCGTCGCGGCCATGGGCCGGCGGATCAGACGCGTGCTGACCCGGGTGCGGACCCTGCGCGCACATTCGCGCGGCACCGTGCTCGTCGCGGACTACTGGAACGTCTTCAAGGACGGCAAGGTGGCTCGCAATGACGGCGGCCAGCCGCTGATCGCCTGGAGCCGACGCGTGAGCCGGGCGGCCAACCGGGCGATCTGCCGCGCCGCTCGGGGGGAGGACGCCACCTGCGTGGACACCTACACCGCCTTCGTCGGCAACGACCGTGACCCGACCGGTCTGCTCGCCGACGACGGTGACCACCCCAACCCCAAGGGAGTCGCACTGCTGGTGCGGCAGCTCGTCCGGGCGACCCCGGCGGGCGAGTTCCGCTGAGCGGGTGGGCGCCGATGCGGATCAGTCGAGCTGCCGGGGTCGGACGAAGGGGAACGCCAGCACGGTCCTGATCGGCGTGCCCAGGACCGTCATCACCAGCCGGTCGACGCCGAGGCCGAGGCCTCCGGTGGGCGGCATCCCGAGCTCGAGGTCGTGCAGGAAGGCCTCGTCGAGCGACATCGCCTCGAGGTCTCCGGCCGCCGCTCTCAGGGACTGCTCGGTGAACCGGGCACGCTGGTCGACCGGGTCGGTGAGCTCGGAGTACGCCGTACCGATCTCGACCCCGCCCACGACCAGGTCCCAGCGCTCCACCAGGCCGGGACAGCTGCGGTGCGCGCGAGCCAGCGGCGAGGTCTCCCGGGGGAAGTCGACGTAGAACGTGGGCATCGTGGTGGCCGGCTCCACGACGGCGGCGTACAGCCCCTCCACGAGGGCCCCAGGACCCATGTCGCCGCGGGTGGGCACCCCGTGCTCGCGGGCCAGCGCGAGCAGCCGGTCGAAGTCCGTGTCGAGGGTGACCCCGACACCGGTCGCCGCGGACACGGCCTCGAGCACCGGGACGACCCGCCAGGGGCCGGAGACGTCCACCAGCGCAGCACCGGGCCCTCCCAGCGGCAGCAGCTCGGCCCCGTGCACGGCGACGGCGGCGCCGCGGACGAGCCGCTCTGCGAGGGTGCGCATCACGGTGTAGTCGGCGTAGGGCCGGTAGGCCTCCAACGCGGTGAACTCGGGGTTGTGGCTTCCGTCGACTCCCTCGTTGCGGAAGTTGCGCCCGATCTCGAAGACCGGCCCCATCCCGGCGACGACGAGACGCTTGAGGTGCAGCTCGGGAGCGATCCGCAAGGAGAGATCCATCCCGTAGGCGTTGCTGAAGGTGCGGAACGGGCGCGCCGACGCTCCGCCGTGCACGGTGTGCAGCATCGGGGTCTCGACCTCGAGGTAGCCGTCGGCCTCGAGGGTCTCGCGCAGGGTGCGCACCACGGCGGAGCGGTGCCGCAGCGCCTCGGCCTGGTCGGCGTTGACGATCAGGTCCGTGGCGCGTCTGCGCACGCGGACTGCGGGGTCGTGCAGGGCGCCGAACGGCAGCGAGTGGAGCGACTTGGCCAACAGCTGCCACTCGGATACCAGCACCGAGAGCTCGCCGGACCGAGACTTGCCGACGAACCCCTCGAGGCGGACCAGGTCTCCGCTGTCGACCAGTCCGGCGAACTCCTCGAACGCCGTCGTGGTGGCACGCTCGAGGACCGCCTGGGCCCGGGCCTCGCGGTCGGCCAGGACCGCGAAGAGCACGCCTCCGTGGTCGCGGATGCCGACGATCCGGCCCGCGAGCGACACCTCGTGGCCGAGCGGCAGCGCGGCGAGGTCCTCGAGCTGCTGGTCCGGGGCCGGGCACCCCACGGGCCATGGGTCCCGGCCCGCGTCTGCCAGGCGTGCGGCATGGTCCAGCCGCACCATCTCCAGGTCGCTGCGTCGACAGTGCTCCCCCTGTAGGGCGGGGCGGGCCAGGTCGCGGACCCTCTCCAGGTCCGCCGGCCCGAGTCCGTCGGGAGTCTCGTGTCGGCGAAGCGGGCTCTCTGGGATGAAGCCTTCCGCCATGCCCGCGGCGATCGCGACCAGCGGCAGCGACACCCGGCCGTCGTAGCAGATGTAGCGCGGCCGCCACTCGGGCGCGTACTTCTGGTTGGACCGGTAGAGCCGCTCGAGTTGCCAGAACCGGTCGAGCGAGCCCAGGACCGTGTAGTTCAGCCGGGTGAGGGTGCCGGCGCCCAGGCGGGCGGCGTCGGCGTACACCTTGCGGAACATGCAGAAGTTGAGCGAGACCCGCCGTACGCCGAGGGTTCCGGCGGCGCGCATCAGCTCGGCCACCACCAGCTCGACCACGCCGTTGGGCGCATCGGGGCGGCGGCGCATCAGGTCCAGGGACGCTCCGGCACGTCCCCAGGGCACGAACGACAGCACCGCGAGCAGCCGCCCCTCGGGGTCGCGGGCGGTGCCGATGAGCAGGTTGAAGTCGGCCGGGTCACCGAGCCGGTTCAGTGCCATCGAGAAGCCCCGCTCCGGCTCGTCACCGCGCCAGTCCTCAGCGGCCGCCTCGAGCTCGGCGATCTCCTCCGGGCCGATCTCCTCCTGGCGACGGAAGGTGACGGAGACCCCGGCGCGGCGGGCGCGCTTGACCGCGTGCCGCACCGGAGTCATCGCGGGCTGGTTGAGCGAGAAGTGGTCGGCCTCGAGCACCGCTTCGTCGCCCAGCGAGATCGGGTTCAGCCCGGCGGCCGAGTAGGCCCGGGCACCGTGCTCACTGGCGCCAAGCACGGCGGGGACCCAACCGAACTGCCGCGCCTCCGCCTTCCAGGCCGCGATCACCTCCGGCCAGTGCCGGCGCGCCCCGATCGGGTCGCCGGACGCGAGCGAGACCCCGCACAGCACCCGGTAGGTCAGCGCGGCGTCGCCGCTCGCGCTGAGGATCGAGGCCTTGTCGCGTCGGGTGGCGAAGTAGCCGAGGCTGTCGGGGTCGCCGTCCGCGAGGAGCCGACGGATGGTCAGCTCGCGCTCCGGCGACCAGGCGTTGACCAGCCGCGCGGACCGCAGGAACAGCCAGACGCTCAGCAGCAGCGTGATGCTGACGACCACCGAGGTGATCTGCGGGATCCACTCCGGTACGGCGCTCAGCGTGGCCCGGTCGATCAGGTCCGCATCACCCAGGGACCGGCCCAGGGCCGCGCCGATCAGGTGCCAGCGGACCGGGACCGATCCGGGGACGTTCAGCTCGAGCAGCACCCAGGTCACGCCCACCGCCGCCAGCAGCCCGGTGACCAGCCCGGTGGCCGCCTGCAACCAGGAGCCCGGCTGGAGGCGAGCCGGGAAGGCGCGGCGGAGGTGGAAGCACCACCACAGCATCACGACGCCACCGACGATCGAGGCGATGTCCAGCACGTGCGAACCGGTCTCGCCCGACCAATCCGGCGCGACCGTCTGGGGACCCCACGTGCCGAGCGAGGCCGCCGCCGCGTAGATGCCGAGCACCTGCGCCGCCGCCACCAGGACCAGGCCGACCCGCTTGCGTCCAATGAGGGTGAAGGTGAGCACCGCAAGCCCAGACACCGAGATCAAGGAGTGCGCGACCGGGACGTTCACGATCCCGAATAGGTCCTCGAGCCAGCTGTTGTGATGGGTGTTCCAACGCCGCACCAGCCACTCGCCCAGAGCGGCAAGGGTGGCCAGCGCGAACAGCGCGGTCAGGGTCGCCGCCTGCCGCTCCACCCGCGGACCACGATCGCCCACCGTCCGGACCTCCACGTGAGCATCCAATCGCACGAACACGTCGTGGGACTGAGACGTTCCTGAACGGCAGGAAAAGGCTGCGCCACTCAGGATTGGAGCGGCCTCGACGCCATCCTCGACAGGCTGATGGGCCTGCTCCGCACCTGTGGGGTTCCCGACCCCGCACAACGCGAAGGTTTCATCCGGCAGGTTTGAACCAGTTGCCGCCACCTAAGCCCCGGCACACCCGGTGCAACGACCGACTGGCAGGGGACAACACGCAAAGCAGTCAGATCGTCGACACCTTTACGTCGAACCCGTCGACCAGGAGCTCCAAGTCTGACTTGTCGGCTGTGATCACCACGGACGGAGCCAACTCGACTGCCGTCGCAGCCACGATGGCGTCCACAGTGAGGTCGCGCTTCTTGCGTCGCACCCTCTCGGCGCGGGTGCGCAGCGCTCCGGCTCGCATGGCCACACCCTGAGGCAGGTCCAAGGTCGGGACTCTCGACAGGACGTGCCAGATTGCGGCATCAGTCGGCGCGCCAGTCCCGACCTCGGCGAGAACAACCGCGGGGATGAGGACTCGATGGTCGGCTTGCTGGGCGGCCGCCAGCCGCTCGGCCATCCCCTTGCGCTTCTCCGCCAAGGCAGAGACTGCTTCAGAGTCCAGGATCAGAACCCGCGCCACCGTCTCAGCGCCACTCGTCGACGTACTGCGCGACGGCATCCGCGTCGAGGGGTCCGTTGACCTCGACCAGATCGCCGATCAGGTCGTCGAGTCCGTCTCGCTCGAGCTGGCGCCGCAGGGCCAGGGTCGCGTACGCCGAGACCTTGCCGGGCTCCACTCGATCGCGGACGCGATGAAGGACGTCGGCCTCGATTGTGAGACTGACCTTCTCGAACGTCTGCTGGCTCGTCATGGGTCGATCCTACCAGCAAGGCGATCCGGCCGGAGCGAGTCACTTCGACTCCCACCTGCCACACACCCTCCACTGTCACACGCCTCACCCGTTCACTGACTGACCCGGTCCTTCCCTCCACCTCTCCCTGGCCCCGCCTTCACTCACGTTCTCTCTCCACTCCACCCATCACTTCGAGTAGACGCCCAACGCGGACACTTGCGCACCGCGAGGCTTAGCACATATTTCGGCACATGAGCGTGGCGCGAACCTGAACCCAACGACAAAGCCCCGGATCCGAAGACCCGGGGCCAGCCACTCACGTGCGCGAGGGGGGAGTTGAACCCCCACGCCCTTTCGGGCACACGGACCTGAACCGTGCGCGTCTGCCTATTCCGCCACTCGCGCGTGAAGCGGACACAGGCTATCCCACCCTCCGGCCGGGGCCCAAAACGAAGGTCGTGCTGCTCTCGGGTTCAGGCTCCTGCAAGGTCGGACCGATACGATCGTCGGGACCGAGGGCGCGCCGTACGGCGTGCCCACGCCTACGGATGCGCGAAAGGAGGTCGTCGATGAGCGCGCTGCAACGCTTCGAGAGCAAGCTCGAGGAGGTCATCTCGACCGTCTTTGCGCGCACATTCCGCAGCGCGGTCCAGCCCGTCGAGATCGCCGCCGCGCTCAACCGCGAGGTCGACAACTCCGCGCAGATCCTCAGCCGTGACCGGCGACTGGTCCCCAACGACTTCCACGTCGAGCTCTCGCCGTCCGACCACGAGCGGCTCTCCCAGCTCGGCCCGCAGCTGATCTACGAGCTCGTCGAGATGCTCCAGGACCACGTGACGCAGCAGTCCTATGTCTTCACCGGCCCGGTGCACATCACCCTCGAGCCCACCGATGACCTGACCACCGGCCGCTTCCGGGTGCGCAGCCGGTCGGTCTCGACCGTGACCCAGGGCGACGGCGAGCCGTTCCGGCCCTCGGACACCCAGGTACGTCGCGCCAGCGCAGTCCTGGTCGTCAACGGCGAGGAGCTCCCGCTCAGCGCTCCGGGAATCGTGGTCGGCCGCAGCAGCGACGCCGACCTGCGCATCGACGACCCGGGGGTCTCCCGCCGCCACGTCGAGATCCGGGTGGTAGACACCCCCGCCGGCCCGAAGGTCAGCGTCCACGACCTCGGCAGCACGAACGGCGTGATCGTCAACGGCAAGCGCGTCGAGCAGGCCACCCTCGCCGATGGTGCCGTGCTCCGCGTCGGCAACACCACCATGACGCTGCGCCACCAGGGGGCTGGCTGACATGTCCGAGCTGACCCTGGTGCTGATCCGGTTCGCCTACCTCGCGGTGCTGTGGATCTTCGTCCTCGCCGCGATCTCCGTGGTCCGTTCCGACATGTTCGGCGCCCGGGTCCCCCGCCAGGAGACCCAGGAGCGGCGCGCGAGCCGGCAGAAGCGCACCAAGCCGCCCAAGCCGCGGCGCGGCGACCCGACCCAGGTCGTGATCGTCGAGGGCGGCAACAAGGGAGAGTCGGCCGCATTGGCCGACGCCCCGCTGCTGATCGGGCGGGGCACCGACGCCGCCATCCGTCTCGATGACGACTACGTCTCCACCCGGCACGCCCGGATCGCCAGCGACGGCGACCAGTGGTTCGTCGAGGACCTCGGCTCCACCAACGGCACCTATGTCGGCAGCCGACGGATCAGCCAGCCGATGGCACTCGGCCTGGGCAGCCAGGTCCGGATCGGCAAGACGATCCTCGAGCTTCGCAAGTGAGGCTGGCCCGATGAGACTGGCACTGCGTTTCACCGCACTCTCCGACGTGGGCAGGGTGCGTCGTGACAACCAGGACTCCGGGTACGCCGGCCCGCACCTGCTCGCGGTCGCCGACGGGGTCGGCGGCGCGGCCCGCGGCGATGTCGCCAGCGCCACCACGATCCAACAGATCCGCGAGCTCGACCGTCCGCCGGGCAACGATGCGACCGAGCAGCTCGTCAGCGCGGTGCACCGGGCACACACCCGGCTGGCCGACCTGGTCGCCGACAACCCCGAGCTCGACGGCACCAGCACCACCGCGACGGTGGCGCTCTTCGACGGGGCCCAGGTGATCCTCGCCCATGTCGGCGACAGCCGTGCCTACCTGCTCCACGAGGGTGAGCTGCGCCAGCTCACCAAGGACCACACGTTCGTGCAGAGCCTCGTCGACGAGGGCCGGATCACCGACGACGAGGCGCGGGTCCACCCGCACCGCAACCTGATCCTGCGTGCGGTGGACGGGGTCCGCGAGCCAGAGCCCGATGTCTTCACGGTGCCGCTCGCGCCCGGCGACCGGATCCTGGTCTGCTCCGACGGGTGCTGCGGCTCACTCACCGACGAGGAGCTGGCCGGGCTGCTCGCCACCGATCCCCTCGACCGCGCCGCCCCCGCCCTGGTGAACGCCGCCCTCGAGGCCGGCAGCTCCGACAACGTCACCGTGGTGGTCGCCGAGGTGGTCGACGAGGACCAACACACCGACGCTGCAGAGCCGGACGCTGCGGAGCCCGACGCTGCTGAGTCCGCGTCCCCGATCGTCGTCGGCGCCGCCGCGGGCACGGTCCGCACGGGTCTGCGCGGGTCCCTGCGCCGGCGCAGGCAGGAGCCGGAGCCGCCGACCGACCCCGAGGCGCTGCGCTACGCCCCGCTGCCACCACGGCGGTCGCCGTGGGCCCGCCGACTCGCCGTCCTGGCACTCGTCGTGGTCGTGCTGGTCGTCGCCGCGATCCTCGGCTACCGCTGGACACAGTCGCAGTACTACGTCGGTGCGCAGGGCTCGCACGTGGCGATCTACCAGGGCATCGACATGGAGGTGCCCGGGGTGACGCTGCGCCACCTCGTGACGACCGAGCCACTGGAACTGCGGGCCCTGGGTGAGTACGACGGCGCCCTGGTGCGTGGTGGCATCACCCGATCGAGCCTGTCGTCGGCCCAGGAGAAGGTCCGCGAGCTGGTGGCCAACCACTGCAAGCCGGTCCCGAAGCAGCTGACCAAGGCCGAGAAGACCGCGTTGAAGAAGGCGCAGCGCAAGGCCAGGAAGCACCATCGTCCGGTCCCGAAGCGCCCGATGGTGCCGCCGGCCGGCTGCCCGGGGAGCGCCTGATGTCCGGCATCGCCGCCTCCCGCGCGGCGGCCTTCACCGGCTTCGTGCACCGTCGGCGGCGGGGTGCGGAGTTGATGCTGCTGATCCTCAGCCTGGTCGTGGGGATCGGCGCCTACGCCGCCGTCGGCATCGGCGCCGAGGGCAAGGTCCCGGCCGACATCATCCCGTACGGCGGCTGGCTCGCCGTGCTGGTGATCGCCGCGCACGTGGCGATCCGGCTGCGGGCGCCGTACGCCGACCCGGTGCTGCTGCCGATCATCTCGGCCCTCAACGGGCTCGGGCTGGCGATCATCCACCGGATCAACATCGCCCAGCCCGACCGCGCCCCGGCGGCGCACACCCAGCTCACCTGGATGACCATCGGCGTGGTGCTGTTCATCGTCGTGCTCGTCGTACTGCGCGACCACCGGCGCCTGCAGGCGTTCACCTACACCTCCGGTCTGGGCGCGATCCTGCTGCTGCTGCTGCCCCTGGTGCCGGGCGTCGGCACCCGCATCAACGGCGCCCGGATCTGGATCCACCTCGGCCCGATGAGCTTCCAGCCGGGCGAGGTCGCCAAGGTGCTGCTGGTCGTCGCCTTCGCCGGTTACCTGGTGGTGCACCGCGACGCCCTCGCGCTGGCCGGGCGACGGGTGCTCTTCGTGGACCTCCCGCGCGGACGTGACCTCGGCCCGATCCTGGTGATGTGGCTGGTCAGCCTCGGCGTGCTGGTCTTCCAGAACGACCTCGGCTCGTCGCTGCTGTTCTTCGGGCTGTTCCTGGTGATGCTCTACGTGGCCACGGAGCGGGCGGGCTGGCTGCTGGTGGGCGCACTGATGTTTCTGGTCGGCGCCTACCTGAGCTACCTGCTGGTCGGTCACGTGCAGGACCGGGTCAACCTGTGGCTGGACCCCTTCCACGACCCGAACGGCTACCAGCTGGTCCAGGGTCTCTACGGGATGGCCTGGGGCGGCCTCACCGGTCGGGGGCTGGGTCTGGGGAGCCCCCAGATCACCCCGTTCGGCTACTCCGACTTCATCGCCTCCTCGGTCGGCGAGGAGCTCGGGCTCACTGGTCTGATGGCGGTGATCCTGCTCTACGCACTGCTGGTCGAGCGTGGACTGCGCACCGCGCTGATCTCACGTGACAACTTCGGCAAGCTGATGGCCTCGGGCCTCGCGGTGACGTTCGCACTGCAGGTCTTCGTTGTCGTCGGCGGGGTCACCGGGCTGATCCCGTTGACCGGCCTGACCACACCGTTCCTGTCGTACGGCGGCTCCAGCCTGGTCGCCAACTGGGTGATCGTGGCGTTGCTGCTGCGCATCTCGGACCAGGCCCGCAAGCCACCGCCGGAGTGGAGCGACCGTGACGAGGACGCCGACGCGACCCAGGTGGTGAGCCTGCGATGAATCGACCGATCCGCGTCCTCGCGGTGGGCTGCATGGTGCTCTTCCTGGCGCTGCTGCTCCGGTCCACCTACGTGCAGTACTGGGAGGCCAAGTCCCTCGACACGGTCTCCCGCCACGAGAACAACATCCGGGTGATCGACGCTCAGTTCTCCCGGCAGCGCGGCGCGATCGTGGTCAACGGAAAGGCCATCGCGGTCAGCAAGAAGTCCGGCGACCGCTACAAGTACCAGCGCACCTACCCCCAGGGCCCGGAGTACGCCGACCTGACCGGCTACTTCACCCGCGACTGGGGGCTGGGCGGGATCGAGTCCTCGCAGAACACCCTGCTCTCCGGCGAGGACGACAGCCTGTTCCTCAACCGGATGGTCGATCTGGTGAACAACCGTCGGCCCAAGGGCGGCAGCGTGGTGCTGACCATCAACCCGGCGGCCCAGAAGGCGGCGTACGACGGCCTGAAGGGCAAGATCGGCGCGGTCGTCGCCCTGCAGCCGGACACCGGCAAGGTGCTGGCGATGGCGTCGTCGCCGACGTACGACCCGAACAAGCTGGCCACCCACCGCTTCGACACCGTCGGCAAGTACAAGACCCGGCTGCTCGACAAGAAGCCCAGCCCGCTGAACAACATCGGGATCGAGACGGTGGTCCCGCCGGGCTCGACGTTCAAGCTGGTCACCCTGTCGGCCGCTCTGTCGAGCGGGAGGTTCAACCCCGACTCGCTGGTCCCGGGCGCCTCGAGCATGAAGCTGCCGCAGTCGACCCACCTGCTGCACAACGAGAACAACTTCGCGTGTGGCGCAGGCAAGGTGACCCTGACCGTCGCGCTGGAGAAGTCCTGCAACGTCGCGTTCGGCACCGTCGGCGAGAAGCTCGGCATCAAGCGGCTCGCCGACCAGTCGAAGAAGTTCGGCTTCAGCCTGACCAAGGCCGGGTCGATCATCAGTCCGAACATCTACTTCCACGACCTCGACGACCCCATCACTCGACAGTCGGCCAGCCGGTTCCCGGCCGACGCTGACCCGCCGCACACGGTGCTGTCCGCCATCGGACAGGGCGACGACGCCGCCACCCCGCTCCAGATGGCCATGGTGGCCGCCGGAATCGCCAACAACGGCACGGTGATGAGGCCCTACCTGGTCTCCGAGACCGACTCGCCCGACCTCGACGTGCTGTCGAAGACCACCCCCAAGCCGATCGCGGACCAGCCGGCGATCAGCCCATCGGTGGCCGAGCAGGTGACCGACATGATGGTGCAGGTCGTCGACAACGGCACCGGTACGCCGGCCCAGATCCCGGGTGTGGAGGTCGCCGGCAAGACCGGCACCGCGCAGAGCGAGGCCAGCCGGCCGCCGTACGCCTGGTTCGTGTCGTTCGCGCCGGCCCAGAACCCGCAGGTCGCGGTGGCAGTGCTGATCCAGGACGCCGGGGTCGCCCGGGACCAGATCTCCGGCGGCGGCCTGGCGGCGCCGATCGCCAAGGCCGTGATGGAAGCGGTGATGCACCGGTGACCGGCGCCGAGCGCTACCGCCGTACCACCCTGATCGCGACCGGTGGGATGGGAGAGGTGTGGAACGCCGAGGACACCCTTCTGCATCGTCGGGTCGCGATGAAGGTGCTCAAGCCGGAGTACGCCGAGGACCCCGACTTCCGTGAGCGGTTCGCGACCGAGGCTCGCAACGCCGCCGCCCTGCTCGACCCCGGCATCGCCACCGTCTTCGACTACGGCGAGCTCGACGACGAGGGCCGCAGCCGGCCGTTCCTGGTCATGGAGCTGGTCGAGGGCTCCCCCCTGTCGGCGCGGCTTCGCTCGGGTCCGCTGCCACCCGACACCGCCCGCGACGTCGTCGCGCAGGCTGCCCGGGCGCTGGGCGTCGCGCACCAGTCCGGCTTGGTGCACCGCGACGTCAAGCCGGCGAACCTGCTGCTCACCCCGGATGGACGGGTCAAGGTGACCGACTTCGGCATCGCCCGAGCAGCCGACGCGGTGCCACTGACCCGCACCGGACAGATCGTCGGCACCCCGCACTACCTCTCACCGGAGCAGGCGGACGGGCGCACCGCCACGGCCGCGAGCGACGTCTACGCCCTGGGCGTGGTGCTCTTCGAGTGCCTGGTCGGAACGCGTCCGTTCAGCGGCGACACTCCGGTGACCACCGCGCTGGCCCACCTGCGCCAACCCGTGCCGACGCTGCCGTCGGAGATCCCGGCACACCTGTCCGCGGTCACCCAGCGCGCGCTGGCCAAGGACCCCGCCGACCGCTACCCCGACGGGTTGGCGATGGCCACCGCACTGGCCGGAGCCGACACCGCGACCGCCACCCAGGCGCTGCCTCCCGCGGTACTGCCCTCCGGTGAGCCGGCCGACGCCACCCGGGTGCTCACCGGGGTGGGGTCACGACGCGGACTGCCCCCGTGGTGGCCGCTGGGCGTCGCCGGTCTGCTCGCACTGGTGCTGGCGATCGCGCTCATCGCCGCGCACGGCAACGGCGGCCAGCCCACCGACCGCTCCACCGCCGGCTCGACGCCCGCGACGCCCTCGAGCTCACCGAGCCCCCACACCTCCGCCCCTCCGGTGACGCCGGCGTCCGGGCACACGGCCACGCCGCCGGCCAAGCACCGCTCCGCGAAGAAGCCTCCCAAGCACAAGGGCGCCAAGAAGGGCCATGGTCCGCAACCGAACGGCAAAGGAAAGGGTCATCGATGACTGAGCCGCACCGCATCGGCGGGCGCTACGAGCTGGGCGAGCTGCTCGGCCGGGGTGGGATGGCGGAGGTCCGCAAGGGCACCGACGTCCGGCTCGGACGCACCGTTGCGATCAAGAGGCTGCGCACCGACCTCGCCTCAGACGCGACCTTTCAGGCCAGGTTCCGCCGCGAGGCCCAGTCCGCCGCCTCGCTGAACCATCCCGCGATCGTGTCCGTCTACGACACCGGCGAGGAGCTCTCGCACGACGGCACCGACGTCGCCCAGCCCTACATCGTGATGGAGTACGTCGCCGGCCGCACCCTGCGCGACATTCTCCGCGAGGGTCGCAAGATCCTGCCTGAGCGGGCCCTCGAGATCGCCTCGGGCGTGCTGTCAGCCCTCGACTACAGCCACCGGATGGGCATCATCCACCGCGACATCAAGCCCGGCAACGTGATGCTCACTCCGTCCGGTGACGTCAAGGTGATGGACTTCGGCATCGCCCGCGCGGTCGCGGACTCCCAGAGCACGATGACGCAGACCGCTGCGGTCGTCGGCACCGCGCAGTACCTCTCCCCTGAGCAGGCCCGTGGCGAGAACGTCGACTCCCGTAGCGACGTCTACTCCGCCGGGTGCCTCCTCTACGAGCTGCTCACCGGTCGGCCGCCGTTCGTCGGCGAGAGCCCGGTGTCGGTGGCCTACCAGCACGTGCGCGAGCAGGCACCGGTGCCCTCATCGCTGGATCCCGAACTGCCGGCCGCCGTGGACGCGATCGTGATGAAGGCTTTGGCCAAGCGTGTCGACGAGCGCTACTCCAGTGCGGCGGCGATGAAGGCCGACATCGATCGGTACCTCGCCGGCCAGACCGTGCAGGCCCCGCCGGTGGCCGCGGCGGCGCCCGCGACCGCGGTGATGGCAGTGACCCCGGGCGGCCCGAGCCAGACCAGCGAGCAGCCCGCCGTGACCGACGAGCCTCGCAAACGCAGCACCGGTCCCCTCGTCCTGCTCGCGCTGCTGCTCCTCGCCCTGATCGCGGCCGCGGTCTTCCTCGCCCCCAAGCTGATCCACGGAGCGCCCAACCAGGTGTCGGTGCCGGACCTCTCCGGGATGACCCGCGCGGCGGCACAGCAGAAGCTCTCCACCGACGGGCTCGGCCTGGGGCAGGTCAAGCACGCCGCCAGCCAGGATGTCCGCAAGGGGCAGGTGATGGGTCAGGACCCGACCGCCGGCCAGCTGGTCGACAACGGCTCCGCGGTCGACATCACCATCTCCACCGGCAAGCCGGCGGTCACCATCCCCGACGTCATCGGCGACAACAAGGACGCCGCCGCGAGCGAGCTGCGTGGACTGGGCCTGCGGGTGCACCTCAAGCAGGTGAAGTCCGACGAGGTCGCCGGCAACGTGGTCAAGGTCGATCCGAACGTGGGCGAGAAGGTCGCGGCCGGCACCAAGGTCACCGTCTCGTTCGCCAGCGGCCAGCAGACCGTGCCGGACGTGGTCGGCCTGGACAAGGACCAGGCCAAGCAGCTGATCCGCGAGCGCGGCTTCAAGGTGAGCGTGCTGCCGGACAACAACTCGACCGAGCCGAAGGGCACCGTGACCCGGCAGAGCCCGGGCAAGGACACCCCGGCTGACCAGGGCACCACGGTGACGATCCTGGTGTCGACGTACGAGCCGCCGACCAACACTCCGTCGCCGACCCCGACGCCGACCAACAGCCCGTCCCCGACCTCGACGCCGACCGACAGCACCGGGCCCACCCCCGGGTTGTGATCTTTGGCCTGTGCCGTCCGGCCGGTGACGGCCGGTGACCGCCGGGGTCAGCCCGCTCGGGCGTAGCGAAGGTCCGGGGCGCCCTGGTATGCCGGCATGTCCAACTGGTCGGACGTCACCAGACTCCAGCCGAGGTGGTACTGCTGGACGAAGGTCTGGTACGCCGCGACGTACTCGCTGTGTGCCAGGGCCTCGGCCAGCTTGGTCGGGTCGCCGATCCCGGCGATCCGGTACGGCGGCGCGTACGGCACTCCGTGCAGCACGACCGTATTGCCCACGCACTTGATCCCGGTGGTGGAGATGATCCGCTGGCCCTGCACGGTGACGGCCTCGGCACCACCGAGCCAGAGGGTGTTGACCACGGCTTGGATGTCCTGCTGGTGCACGACCAGCTGGTCGACCGGCACCGACCCGTCCTCGCGGGCCCGGTCGATCACGCTCTTGGGGGCGTCGTCGAGGGTGACGGTGACCCCGGGCCCGGAGACGGCCTCGAACCCCGCCGGACCCTTGAGCCGGTCGACCTTGCGCTGCAGGTGCGTCACCCGGGTGTCGTGCACCTGCTTGGTCAGGGTGCCCACCTGAGTGTTCAGGTCGGCGACGTGGTCCTGCAGCTGGTCCACCCGACTGCGCTCCTGGAGCAGCACGGTGTCGAGGTCGGTGACACTGCTCGCCCGCAGGTCGACGCCGTGCGAGTTCAGCGCGCTGGTGGCGAACAGGGTCCCGGCCGCGACGAAGCCGACCAGCGTGACGAGACGCCAGCCCCGCACCGTCGGCCGCCTGGACATATGACTACGCTAGCCGAGATCCGCCACCCGTCGTGACGGCCGAAGGAGCCCCCACCTTGTCCAAGCGCACTGCTCGCAACCCGATCTTCGCGCCGAGCGGCTACCGCACCTCGATCACCCGCTGCGCCGTCGCGGTGCTGCTGGTGCTGGTCGGGATCGCCTGGATCGCGGTGTACGTCAACTTCGCGAAGGACGCCGCGCTGTACAACCCGAAGCTCGGCGGCGCGAAGCCCTCCGACCCGCTGCCGTGGATGGCCGACCTCAAGCGCTGGAACTACCTGATCGGCTTCGGCCTGATCCTGATCGGGATGTCGGTCTCGGCGCACCCCGACACCCCGCTGGGCCGTGGCCGGGGCGTGGTCGTCGGCATGCTGTTCAGCTTCCTGTTCGGGCTGGCCTACATCCTCGTCTACTACTTCATCGGCGACCACATCTCCGACGTTCCGGTGATGAAGGACCTCAACCAGCTCAACCTGGTGGTCGGAATCGGCTTCATGGCGGTCGGGTTCACCTTCGCCACGAAGTGGGAGTGAACCGCTCCGGTCGAATCACACCGGTGTAGTTATCCACAGTGTTGTCCCCAGGCTGGGGACAACCTCGGTCACATCGGGCGCGGCGAACCGCGTGGCGGTGTGCCTCGCGAGGGCGGTCAGGCAACCTGTGCCGGCGACGGACCGGGGATGCGCGGCGGTGGTTGTTGTCGTCTTCGGCGGAGGGTGATCTCGCCGTTGGGGTGGAGGTGGTGGGTGTAGTGGTTGTCGTGGATGCGGTGGTGGTGCCAGCCGAGGGGGATGGCGTTGTGGAGGTCGGTGGGTCCGCCGGTGGTCCAGGGGTCGATGTGGTGGATCTCGGTCCAGGCGAAGGGTCGCTGGCAGCCGTGGGCGGCGCAGGTGGGGTAGGTCAGGGATAGGGCGGCGCGTTGGGCCTTGGTGTGCAGTCGGGTCTGTCGGCCCAGGTCGAGGGGGACCGATGCGGTGCCCAGGACGGCGGGGATGAGGCCGGCGTTGCAGGCCAGTCGGCGGGCGGTGCCGGCGCTGAGGATGGTCTCGGTGTCGGTGGTGGCGCCGGCCAGGCCGTCGCGTAGGTGGGCCAGGTCGAGGTGGATCATGATGGTGGCCCCGACCCGGCCGTGGTTGGCGTGTCCGTCGGTGGGCAGGTGCTCGAGGAGTTCGGTCAGGGCGTGGCCGAGGAGCTCGTGGTAGCCGTAGTTCTCCGGCGCGGACTCATCGACCCCACCGCCCGGGCCCCCGTCCGGGCGGGTGTGGTGGCGGCGGGGTGCGGTGAGGTGGTGCAGGTGGGTGAGCAGGAGTTGGGCGTGTAGGTCGGGGATGATGAAGTGGCCCTCGGTGGTGCCGTCGCCGCC
This sequence comes from Nocardioides marmorisolisilvae, assembly GCF_031656915.1. Classification (NCBI taxonomy): domain Bacteria; kingdom Bacillati; phylum Actinomycetota; class Actinomycetes; order Propionibacteriales; family Nocardioidaceae; genus Nocardioides; species Nocardioides terrisoli. Next base: position 2,834,740 of record NZ_CP134227.1, read on the forward strand.
TCAACCCCATCGACCCCGTCGTCCGTGAGCTCCTCCTCGGCCACCCCGGTCGTGGCCGAGGCCAGCAGCGCCAGCGCCGCACGCAGGTCCGCGATCCGTGTGGCCGAACCAACGAGCGTCCCGAACATGTGCCTATACTATCGAACACACGTGCGACGTCCAAGACATTATCAAACCTGTGGACAGCGCTACAGGTTCTCGAATCCGAACGGCATGACCCACACCACGGAGCTCCCCAAGCCCCGCCGAGACCGAAACGGCGACACACCCTTAGCTGGTCAGCGACACGGCACGAACGGCGATCAGGGCCAGCGCGACCACCGCCAGTCCGATCGTGCCCACCGCCTGCGCGGGCAGCCGGATCGACCTGGGCGGGTAGACGATCACGGCGGCGACGATCGCCCCACCGAGCAGGCCGCCGAGGTGGCCCTGCCAGGAGATGTTGGCTGCGGTGAAGGTGAAGACGAGGTTCAGCGCCAACCAGATCCACAGCTGCTGGACCGGTGCCTTGATCTTCAGGCCGACCACGATCAGCGCGCCCATCACGCCGAAGATCGCCCCCGAGGCGCCCTCGGTGAGCGTGGTGGGCGAGGACCACAGCATCACCGCCGCGCTGCCGAACAGTCCCGAGATCAGGTAGACCGCCAGGAACCGGGTCCGGCCCAGCACCATCTCCAGCGGCGGCCCGAGGAACCACAGCGCGAGCATGTTGAACCCGATGTGCAGCGGCTCGGCGTGGGTGAACACCGAGGTGATCACCTGCCACCCGGCGCCATCGGCGACGCCGGGGAACCAGTGACCGTTCTGGGTGTGGCACAGCGCCGCACCATGGATCGCCGGGTAGAAACCGCCCAGGTCTGCGGTGTCGCAGCGTCCCCGAGGCAGCAGCGACAGCACTTGGAACAGCCGGCCGTTCGATCCACCGTCGGCGAGCACGGCAAGCCAGACCAGCACGTTGGCGACGATCAGCCCGATCGTGGTCTGGTGCGGGTTGCCCGGCACGCTGCCGCCGTACGGCAGGGTGCCGGCACGAGTGCTGCGAGCACCCTCCTTCACGCACGTCGGGCACTGGAAGCCCACCGACGCCTGGCGCATGCAGTCGGGGCAGATCGGGCGCTCGCAGCGCTGGCACCGGATCCAGGTCTCACGGCCGGGGTGCCGGTAGCACTCCGGCGCGGCCCCAGCGCCCTCGGGCGACTGGGTCACCCCCGGCTGACCTCCACCGACTCGATCACCACGGGCTCGACAGGACGGTCGCCCGGCCCGGTGCGGGTGGTGGCGATCGCGTCGACGACGTCGCGGCCGGCCTGGTCGGCGACCTCGCCGAAGATGGTGTGCCGGTGGTTGAGGTGCGGGGTCGGCGTGACCGTGATGAAGAACTGCGAGCCGTTGGTGGCCGGGCCGGCGTTCGCCATCGCGAGCAGGTAGGGGCGGTCGAACTGGAGCTCGGGGTGGAACTCGTCCTTGAAGGTGTAGCCGGGCCCGCCGGTTCCGGTGCCCAGCGGGCAACCACCCTGGATCATGAATCCGTCGATCACCCGGTGGAACCCGAGGCCGTCGTAGAACTTCTCACCGGAGCGCCCGGCGTCGTCGTTGTAGTCCTTGGTGCCCTCGGCCAGGCCGACGAAGTTGTCGACGGTCGCCGGCGCGTGGTCGGGGAAGAGGTTGAGGACGATGTCGCCGCGATTGGTGTGCAGCGTGGCCTGGGAGGCCTGGGAGTCAGCCATGGATTGCCTTCGGTCTCGTCGGGTACGGCGACCAGGGGTCGCCCATGATCCTGACCCGATCCTGCCACGACCGGGTTTGCGTGCCACAGCTACCCGGGCATGATCGATAACAAGACGACGAGAGGATCGAGAGCCGGATGTTTGCCAAGTCGAAGAACATCAAGGATCAGGCGCAGGGTCTGGTCGACCAGGTGGCGCCCCATGTCGAGAACGCCCGGGAGCAGATCGGCCCGCTGCTGGTCGAGGCCCGCGAGAAGGCCGCACCGCACGTCGCAGAGGCCCGCGAGCGCCTGGTCAGGGACGTGATCCCGGCCGTCCAGTCCGCGCTCGAGGACGCCCGCGAGCAGGCCGGCCCGGTGGCCGAGGAGGCCAAGCGGCGTGGGCTCGCGGCGGCTGCCGTGCTCGCCGGCGAGCAGCCCGCCTCGCGCAAGTCGGGCAAGAAGAAGTGGATCGCCCTGCTGGCCGTGCTCGGTGGTGCAGCGGTCGCCGCGAAGAAGGTCCTCGGCGACAGCGGCGGTTCGCACGTCGCCTACACCCCGCCCCCGCCGCCGGCTCCGCCGCGCCCGACCGTCGTACCCGACCCTGCACAGTCCGCAACGACCGACGACGCCGCCGGCGCCACCCCGGCCGAGGCGGTGGCCGACGCCACCGACGAGCCGCACCCCGTCACCACTCCGGACGACCCGGCCACCGTGACCGATGCGCCCGGACCCGAGACCGGTCCCGACGAGGCGTGAGCCTCAGCGGGCGGAGACCTCCGGGAACTCCGCCCGCACCCGCCGGATCGCCCGGCGCTCGGCCCAGAACGAGACGAACGGGATCGTCCCGCTGAGCAGCGTGATCGCGGTGAAGCCCATCTGCCAGCGCGCCTTGAGCGCCAGCATCAGCGCCACCAACACGAAGACCATGTAGATGAATCCGTGCGCGGTGCCCAGGTAGAGATTGATGTTGGTGCCCAGCCGCTGACCGGACTCGCCGACCTGGAGGAAGCCCGGCCAGAAGTTCGGCCACCAGTCGTGGGCGTACTTCAGCGGCACGCCGACCACGACGAGAGTGATGATGGACAGACCCACCACGGTGGCCAGCACGCGGTAGGCGTTGTACAGGGCCTTCACGCGCTCGAAGGTACCCGTATGACCCAGCGCACAGCCGGACGGGTGAGCCGCAGAGCAGCCGGAGGCGAGGGCCGGGCTAGGCGCCGGACCTGGTCGCCTCGGCCGCCGCCACCTCGGGGGCATCGAGCTGGTCGCGGCACCAGCGGATCCAGACGTAGATCGCGAAGCCCCCGAAGAACCACCACTGGGTGGCGTAGAGCAGGTTCCGCAGCCCGGTCGCGCCGGAGACCGACGGGCCGACAGGCGCACTCACGCGGGCCAGTCCGGCGGTGCCGTCGCTCGCGTCCCGGCTCACCACGTACGCCGAGTAGAGGTCGGCGTGCACGTGCTGGGTCAGGCTGGCGATCCGCATCGAGGTGATCACGTCGTCGCGCGGGTTCAGATCGGCCTCGCCGCTGCCCTCGCCGGCCTGCAGCCAGCCGGTGATCGAGACCGAGCCGTGCGGCAGCGCGGCGTGGGCGGTCGGGCTCCAGCCGCGTACGACGGGCATCGCCGACCGGCCGATCAGCACCGGGGAGACCACCCAGAATCCACGGGTGCCGTGGTGCTGACGGCCGGACACATAGACGGTGCCCGACGGAAGCCAGGTGCCGCTGAACGTGACCGGCCTGCCCAGCGACCCGCCGGGGAACGGGCTGTCTCCGCCCATCACCGACGCCAGCGGCACCGGCCGCGCGTGGGTCAGGTTGCGGGCGGCGGCCGCGCGGTCGCCCGACCACACCGAGAGCTGCCAGAGCCCGAGCAGCACCGCAGCCGCCACGGCCAGCAGCATCAGCAGGTGCGCAGCCCATGCGCGGGCGGACAGCAGGGTGGGCACGAAGCAAGGCTACGTGTCAGGATCGGGGCCGTGAGCACCGCCGTGCACCACCTCAACTGTGCCACGATGGCGCCCGCGCTCGCCGCCGGTGGGCGCGTCACCCCGGTCCGGATGGTGGCGCACTGCCTGCTGGTGGAGGCACCCGACCGGCTGGTGCTGGTCGACACCGGGTTCGGCACCGCGGACCTGGCTTCGCCGCGGAAGCGGATGGGACTGGGCTTCGTCTCGGCGATGCGACCCGCGCTCGACCCCGCGGAGACGGCGGTCTCCCAGGTGCGCGGCCTCGGGCACGATCCGGCCGACGTCACCGACATCGTCCTCACCCATCTCGACCTGGACCACGCCGGCGGTCTGGGTGACTTCCCGGCCGCCCGGGTGCACGTGTACGCCGACGAGCTGGCCGCTGCGCGGGCCCGCCGTACCCTCAACGAGAAGGGCCGCTACGTGCCCGCCCAGTGGGCGCACGGACCGCGCTGGACCACCCATGCCGCCGCCGGTGAGGAGTGGCTCGGCTTCGCCGCGGTCACCGCCCTGGCCGACGACGTGCTGCTGGTGCCGCTGCACGGGCACACCCGGGGTCACTGTGGCGTCGCCGTACGCCGGCCCTCCGGAGGCTGGTTCCTGCACGCCGGCGACAGCTACTTCTTCCACGACGAGGTACGGACGCCGCCGGCGTGCCCGAGCGGGCTGCGGATCTTTCAGTCGTTGATGCAGATGGACGGCAAGGCCCGGGTCGCCAACCAGGAGCGGCTGCGTCACCTGCACGCCGACCACGGACCCGGCTCGGGTGCGGCCGAGGTGGTGACGGTCTTCAGCGCCCACGATGCGACCGAGTACGACGCCCTCGCGGGCGGCACCGACTGAGGTCGATCCCCTCCCCGACCTCGACCGTCGCGGCGGCCCGAAGGTGGACCATCCCTGAAATCCTGAACCCCCTTCGCGGCGCCTTGACCCGACCTACGATTCAGCCACCAGCGCTCCCGATGCGCCGGGCGGAGGGACAGGTCGATGGGGCAGCCGGGCAGGTCGACGCTGCGCAGGTCGACGCTGCGCAGGTCGACGTTGGCCGCGATGGCGGTCGGCGCCCTGCTGACCGGCTGCGCCACGGTCCAGCCGACCGCCACCGCCCCGGCCGGGGGGCGCGCCGGACAGGTCGTCGCGTTCAGCGGCGCCGAGGCCCCGGGCGCCGTCCACGCGACCCCGCCGGACGGCCGTGACACCCGGGTGCTCCCCTCGAGCACCACACCGACGCCGCCGTGGCACGCCAGCGGCCGGCGGCCGAACATCCTCCTGATCACCGCGGACGACGCCTCGATCCTGGACCTGCCCTGGATGCCGCACGTGCGCAAGCTGATCGGCTCGCACGGCGTGACGTTCGCCGACGCGATCGCGCCGACGCCGATCTGCGTACCGGCACGCGCGTCGCTGCTCACCGGCCAGTACGCACACAACCACGGCGCCGTCACCATCTCCGGTCCCCGCGGTGGGTTCCCCGCCTTCCGGGACACCGACACGGTTCCGGTCGCGCTGCAGCGCAACGGCTACGCGACGCTGTTCACCGGCAAGTACCTCAACGGGTACGGCGACCACGACCCCCGCTACGTGCCGCCCGGCTGGACCGACTGGCGGGGACTGGCCATCGGCACCTACGACTTCTTCAACCAGACGGTCAACGTCAACGGCCGGCTGGTGCCCTCGCACCGCTACTCCACGTTCACCGTGCGGGACCAGGCCGACCAGTTGATCCGACAGCATCGCGGCCACAAGCCGTGGTACCTGTGGGTGAACTACGTCGCTCCGCACGTCGGCGCCCCGGTCCAGCGCGGAGACCCGATGCGGATCGACCGTGGCACCAACGCCGCCTACCAGACCACGGTGCCGGCGCCCAGCGACTTCAACCGGTACGCCGGCATCCACCTCCCCCGTCGGCCCGACATGTTCGAGCGGGACACCCGTGACAAGCCGCGGATCTCGGTGGCCCGGCATCGGCTGGACGCCCGTCAGAAGGCGGCCATGCGGATCGTCTTCGAACGACGGATCGAGGCGGTCCGGGGCGTCGACCGGGCGGTGGCGAGCCAGATCCGGGTGCTGCGGCGTACCCACCAGCTGGCGAACACCGTGGTCATGTTCACCTCGGACAACGGCTATGTCACCGGCGAGCACAACTACGACGGCAAGCTGTGGCACTACAACGAGATCCTGCGGATCCCCGCGTTGATGCGGGGTCCGGGCGTGCCACGCCACCAGGTCGTGCGCACCGCGATCACCAACCCCGACATCGCCGCCACCATCCTCGCGCTGGCGCGGACCACGTCGCTGCGGCCGCTCGACGGAGTCGACATGATGCCGTGGCTGAACGCCCCGACGCAGCTGCGGGTGATCCCGATCGAGGGCTGGGCGGTGCACAACGGGCGACAGCAGCGCTACACCGGAGTGCGGGTCGGGAAGTGGACCTACATCCGCTACCACCGCGGCGCCCAGGAGATGTACGACCGGTCCTGGGACCCCTACGAGCTGCACTCCCTGCAGCGCCGGCCGGCGTGGGTCGACCAGCTCCACCAGTTGCAGCGACTGACGAGGAAGTACCACGCCTGCCGCGCCAACACCTGCCCCAAGGCGTTCTACCCGGTCAGCCCGAGCCGCTCGTAGCGCACCGGAAGCCGAGGTTGGCAGCCGTCGAGTCCGGCGGGCTGCTCGACCGGGCAGCCACCCGGTAGCGGTGGCAGTAGGAGTGGTGGCACAGGTAGGAGCCGCCGCGGATCACCCGCGCCGACCCGGCCGCCGGTCCTTGCGGATCGTGCTCGGGGCTGGTGGCGTAGTAGCCCGGGTCGAACCAGTCCGCGCACCACTCCCACACGTTGCCCGCGCTCTGGAAGATCCCGAGGCCGTTGGCCGGGTAGGCCCGCGCGGGTGCGGTGGTGAGGTAGCCGTCGGCGAGGGTGTTGTGCTCGGGGAACTCGCCCTGCCAGATGTTGCAGCGGTGCATGCCATCGGGGGTGAGCTCGTCACCCCACGGGAACCGCGCCCCGTCCAGCCCCCCGCGAGCGGCGTACTCCCACTCGGCCTCGGTCGGGAGCCGCTTGCCGGCCCAGGCGGCGTACGCCGTCGCGTCGTCATGGGAGATGTGCACGACGGGGTGGTGCGACCGGCTGGCGATGTCACTGCCGGGCCCCTCCGGATGGCGCCACTGCGCGCCCCGGACGGCGTACCACCAGGGCGTCGCGGCGGGCTGTCCGACGATGTCTGACCGGTCCCCGGCGAAGGCCAGGTGGAAGACCGCGGAGAACCCGAACTGCTCGGCCGTGGTGACGTGACCGGTCGCCTTCACGAAGCGCCCGAACTCGGCGTTGGTGACCGTGGTGGCGTCGAGGTGAAACGCATCGAGGCCGACCCGGTGCACCGGTCGCTCGCCGTCGCCGTCGTACCCCTCGTCGAAGGCATCGCCCATCGCGAAGCTGCCCGCAGGCACCGCGACCTGGCCCCTCGTGCTGCGCCGACGCTGGTGCTGCGCCCGGGCGTCCGTGCCGCCGGCCGGGCTCGCCGCTCGGGCCGCCGGTTGGGGCGCCGGTCGGTCCGGGGGTGGTACGCAGCAGGACATCGACGGTGAGCGTACGCCCGCACTTCCCGGCATGGAGGGCGAACGGCCCGGGTTCGAAATCCAGGGCACCGGGTACGACCCGCCAATCTCGGCGGCCACCCCGGGACGCTGAGAGGAGGAGGACACCGTGGCCCTGCGTGACCGCCTGTTGGCTCTGCACCGGCAGGGCCGCAGCTGGGAGGAGATCGGCGACGAGGCCCAGATCCCCGCGGGCCAGGCCTACTTGATCGTGACCGGCCGACCTGCCGACGGCAGCGACGCCGTGGGACCCGAGTTCCTCTCCGAGCGGGGCGACCTGCTGATGCACGGCAGCCAGGCACTGTCGAACCCGCCCACCGAGGTGCCCACCGAGCACGAGGTCGTCGACCGCTGGCTCAAGGCTCGCGCCGCGGCGGACGGACCGATGCAGGACGCGGCCCGACGGCGTACGGCGGAGCCGCCGCCGATCGATGACGACAGCGACTCCGACGACGTCGTGGACGTCCTGGGCCATCAGCACGGCCAGGTGAAGTTCCTGATGGAGCAGCTCGAGGCCATCCCCGGCGTACGCGTCGGTGGCTCCGAGGAGGACCAGCAGCGACGCGTCTCGATCGTCGACATGATGCGCGTCCGGCTCTCCCAGCACGAGTCGATGGAGGAGGCGCACTTCTGGCCCGCGGTCCGCGAGCATCTCGAGCAGGGTGAGGATCTGGCGGCCGGGGCCGAGGAGCAGGAGCAGCGCGGCAAGGACCTGCTCCAAGAACTCGACGGCAAGCCGGGCGGCGACGACGAGTTCGACGAGCTCGTCGAGCAGTTGGTGCTCGCGCTGCGCACCCACGTCGCCTACGAGGACACGGTGTTCTTGAAGGTCAAGGAGCAGATGCCCGACGACGTCCGGGCGAAGGTCGGCAGCACCATCAAGAAGAAGATCGCCAAGGCACCCACCCGCCCGCACCCACATGCGCCGGCCGGCACCGGCATGGCCGCGAAGGTGGCGGCGGCCGGCGCCGCACCGCTGGACAAGGCACGGGACGCGATGGGCGAGCGGCCCGCGAAGCGCAAGGGCAAGGAGGAGGAGTAGTGGCGGTCTCGATCGGGTGGCCCGTGCTGGCCCAGTGGAAGGCGGGCGACCCGCTCGCCCGCGGCAAGGGCGCGAAGTCGCGGCGCTCCGCCGAGCTCCGGCCGCGCACCGCCACCGCGGACAAGGTCGTCAAGTCGATCTGTCCGTACTGCGGGGTGGGCTGCGCCCAGAACATCTACGTCAAGGACGACGAGATCGTGCAGATCGAGGGCGATCCTGACTCGCCGATCAGTCGTGGACGGCTCTGCCCGAAGGGCTCGGCCACCCTCGAGCTCGCCACCGGCCCGGCCCGGAAGTACCAGGTGCTGCACCGCAGTCCCGGGGCTGCCGACTGGGAGGAGATGAGTCTCGACGAGGCGATGGACCGGATCGCCGACCTGGTCATCGCCACCCGCCGCGACACCTGGCAGGAGGAGCACGAGGGGCGGCGTACCCACCGCACGATGGGGATCGCCTCGCTCGGCGGGGCGACGCTGGACAACGAGGAGAACTACCTGATCAAGAAGCTGTTCACCTCGCTCGGGATCATCCAGGTCGAGAATCAGGCCCGGCTGTGCCACAGCGCCACCGTCGCCGGGTTGGGCACGTCGTTCGGCCGCGGCGGATCCACCACCGCGATGCAGGACCTGCAGAATTCCGATTGCATCGTGATCGAGGGCTCGAACTTCGCCGAGGCGCACCCGGTCGGCTTCCAATGGGTGATGGAGGCGAAGGCCCGCGGCGCGACCCTCATCCACGTCGACCCCCGCTTCAGCCGGACCAGCGCGCTGGCCGACATCCACGTGCCGATCCGGGCCGGCTCCGACATCGCCTTCCTCGGCGGGATCATCAAGTACGTCCTGGACAACGACCTGTGGTTCCACGAGTACGTCGTCAACTACACCAACGCCACCCACATCGTCGTGGAGGAGTTCGAGGACACCGAGGACCTCGACGGGCTGTTCTCGGGGCTGCACGAGGGCGAGCAGGCCTACGAGAACGACAACTGGCAGCTCGAGGGCGTCGAGCGTCGGTCCGAGGAGCGGCCTCACGACCAGGCCTACCGGGACGAGCTCGCCGCGGTGAAGAGCGCCGGGCACGCGGAGTCGCACGGCTCCGGCGGTGCCGGCATGCGCGGCCAGCCCGAGGACGACCCGACCCTGCAGCACCCGCGCTGCGTGCTCAACCTGCTGCGCCGCCACTACGCGCGCTACACCCCGCAGATGGTGCAGGACGTCTGCGGCATCCCGCCCGATCTGTTCGAGAAGGTCTGCCGGACCATCACCGACTCGTCCGGACCGGAGCGCACCACCGCGTTCGCCTATGCGGTCGGCTGGACCCAGCACACCACCGGCTCCCAGTTCATCAAGGCGGCCGGCGTCCTCCAGCTGCTGCTGGGCAACATCGGCCGGCCCGGCGGTGGGATCCAGGCCCTGCGCGGGCACGCCAGCATCCAGGGCTCCACGGACATGGCGACGCTGTTCAACCTGCTCCCCGGCTATCTGCCGATGCCGCACGCCTACCAGCACGGCAGTCTCGACGAGTACATCGAGGGCGAGCGTACCGAGAAGGGCTACTGGGCCGACTGCCGCGCCTACGCGGTCAGCCTGCTCAAGGCCTGGTTCGGCGAGCACGCACGAGAGGAGAACGACTACTGCTTCGACCATCTGCCCAGGATCACCGGGAGCCACAGCACCTACGACACGACGATGCTGCAGCTTGACGGCACCTGCAAGGGCTTCTTCCTGCTCGGTGAGAACCCGGCTGTCGGCTCCGCGAACGCGAAGATGCAACGGATGGCGATGGCCAACCTCGACTGGCTGGTGGTCCGGGACTTCTCGCTGATCGAGTCGGCCACCTCCTGGAAGGACGGCCCGGAGATCGACAGCGGCGAGCTGGCGACCTCCGACATCGGCACCGAGGTGTTCTTCCTACCGGCGGCCTCGCACACCGAGAAGAACGGCACGTTCACCAACGCGAACAGGCACGTGCAGTGGCACTTCGCCGCGAAGGAGCCGGACGGAGATGCCCGCAGCGAGCTGTGGTTCATGTACCACCTCGGCCGCATCATCCGCGAGAAGCTGGCCGGCTCCGCCGACCCGATCGACCGTGCGGTCCTGGACCTGACCTGGGACTACCCCGTCGAAGGCTCGATCGACGAGCCCAAGGCCGAGGCGGTGATCGCCGAGATCAACGGGTACGACGCCAAGGGCGCCCCGCTGGCGTCGTACGAACAGCTCAACGAGGACGGCTCGACCGCGTGCGGTGCCTGGATCTACTGCGGGGTGTACGCCGACGGCGTCAACCAGTCCGCGCGTCGCAAGCCCGCCACCGAGGACAACTGGCTCGGCATGGAGTGGTGCTGGGTGTGGCCGGCGAATCGACACATCCTCTACAACCGTGCCTCCGCCGACCCGGACGGCAAGCCGTGGAGCGAGAAGAAGGCGCTGGTCTGGTGGGACGAGGAGAAGGCGCTGTGGCAGGGCCACGACATCCCTGACTTCAGCGCCGCCAAGGGACCGCACTACCGTCCGCCGGCCGGCGCGACGCGGGCCGAAGCGCTCTCCGGCATCGACCCGTTCGTGATGCAGCCGGACGGCAAGGGCTGGCTCTACGTGCCGGCCGGTCTGGTCGACGGTCCGATGCCGACGCACTACGAGCCGCAGGAGTCACCGGTGCCCAACGGTCTCTACGCACAGCAGCGCGACCCGGTCCGGCAGCTCTACGCGCACGAGCACAACCGCTACCAGCCGAGCGGCGACGACCCCGGTGCGGACGTGTTCCCCTACGTCGCCACGACGTACCGATTGACCGAGCACTTCACCGCTGGCGGGATGTCGCGCTGGTCGGCGTACCTCTCCGAGCTGCAGCCGGAGATGTTCTGCGAGGTCTCACCCGAGCTGGCGCGAGAGCGCGGCCTCGAGCACGGCGAGTGGGCCACGATCGTCACGGCACGCAACGCGATCGAGGCGCGGGTCATGGTCACTCCTCGGATGGCGCCGCTGAGGGTGATGGGCCGCACCGTGCACCAGGTGGGCCTGCCCTACCACTGGGGGACGAACGGCTACTCGACCGGTGACTCGGCCAACGACCTGACCGCGATCGTCTGCGACCCGAACATCCACATCCAGGAGGTGAAGGCGCTGACCTGCGACATCCGGCCCGGCCGCCGGCCACGCGGCAAGGAGCGGGTCGAGTACGTCCTGGACTACCAGCGTCGCGCCGGCATCACCCCGGAGACCGGAATGGAGACCGGAATGGAGACCCGCCGATGAGCCTCACCTGGCTGGACATGCCCGGCCTCCGCAACGGGCAGGACGCCGCGAAGGGCAGTGGGTACGACGACCCGCCGCCGCGAATGGGCTTCTTCACCGACACCTCGGTGTGCATCGGCTGCAAGGCCTGCGAGGTGGCATGCAAGGAGTGGAACCAGATCCCCGAGGACGGGCTGAACTGGACCGGCATGTCGTATGACAACACCGAGGGCCTGGGCGCCGACAGCTGGCGGCACGTGGCGTTCATCGAGCAGACCAAGCCGATGGCGGGTCAGGTGACGGGCAGCGAGCAGCCCCAGACGGGCGCCGGCGAGCCGGGTCAGGCCGAGGGGGTGCGCTGGCTGATGGCCTCCGACGTCTGCAAGCACTGCACGGAGGCGGCCTGCCTCGACGTCTGCCCGACAGGCTCACTGTTCCGCACCGAGTTCGGCACCGTGGTCGTGCAGGAGGACATCTGCAACGGCTGCGGCTACTGCGTCTCGGCCTGCCCGTACGGCGTGATCGACCAACGACCCGACGACGGCCGGATGTGGAAGTGCACGCTGTGCTACGACCGGCTCTCCGTGGGCCAGGAGCCGGCGTGCGCAAAGGCGTGCCCGACCGACTCGATCCAGTTCGGCCCGCTCGACGAGCTCCGGGCGAAGGCCGACGAGCGGGTGCAGCAGCTGCACCGCGACGGCGTCATGGACGCCCGGCTCTACGGCAATGATCCCGACGACGGCGTGGGCGGGGACGGCGCCTTCTTCCTGCTCCTCGACGAGCCCGAGGTCTACGGCCTTCCGCCGGACCCGGTGGTCACCACCCGCGACCTGCCCCGGATGTGGCGCCGGGCCGCGGCGGCGACCGGCGCGCTGGCCGCGGCGGTCGCGGTGGCCTTCGTGACGGGCGGTGCCCGGTGACCAGCTCGGCGACGACCAAGGACGGCCTGCAGGGTGCCCGCCCGGACACCGAGGCCACCGTCGGTGTCAACGTCCCGCCCGGTGGTGGCGGCCCACGACGTCGGCGCCGACGCGAGGAGCCGGAGTTCCGGTCCTACTACGACCTGCCGGTGCTCAACGACGTGGTGTGGTCACCGATCGACATCGGCGGCTACCTGTTCCTCGGCGGTCTCGCCGGCGCGAGCGGTGCAGTCGCCGGGGCGGCCGCGCTGACCGGGCGACCCGGCCTGGCGCGGGCCGCGACCTACGCGGCCGCGGGGGGTGCGCAGGTGTCCTTGGGTCTGCTCATCCACGACCTGGGCCGGCCGTCGCGGTTCCTCACCATGCTGCGGGTCGTCAAGCTGACCTCGCCGATGAATGTCGGCGCCTGGCTGTTGGGGGCCTTCTCCGCCACCAGCACCGTCGCCGCGCTCAGCCGGGCCACGGGTAGAGCTCGACCGATCGGCGCGATCGCCACGGCCGCCACCGCGGTGCTGGGGCCGGCGGTGGCGACGTACACCGGGGTGCTGATCTCGGACACGGCGGTGCCGGCCTGGCACGACGGGCACGAGCTGATGCCGTTCGTCTTCGCCAGCAGTGCGGTCTCGTCAGCCGCGGGGGTAGGTCTCCTCGCCGCACCGGCCATCGAGAGCGGACCGGTGCGCGCGCTCGGGGCGGCCGGTGCGGTCACGGAGGTGGCCCTCGGCAGGCTGATGCAGCGGCGGATGGGCATCGTCGAGGAGGCCTACCGCACCGGTCGGGCGAAGTGGCTGATGCACGCCGCCGAGGGCCTGACACTCGCCGGCGCGGCGCTGGCCGCCACCGCCCGCTCCCGTCCCGCCCGGCTGGCCGCCGGCGCGAGCCTCGTCGTCGGATCGGCCCTCACCCGTTTCGGCATCTTCGCCGCCGGTGTCCAGTCGGTCCGTGACCCGAAATACACCGTCGTTCCGCAGCGGGAGCGACGTGATGCGGCGTCGGGCTCGCACTGATCCTCCCCGGCGGTTGGCCGGGCAGCCTCTGGTGGGTTTCGGCGAACGATCGTGGACGCTCCAGGATCTTGAGATGATCCGCATGTGAGCCCGGACGAGCGATTGCGAGAGCTGGCCGTGAGGCACGCTGCCTTCGCGTGGCTCGACAGCCAACGGGCCGCCGGTAGGGAGACCTTCAGCCAGAAGGACACCACTAACCTCACCTTGGCCGGCGAGTCCATCCGGCTGATGCCCACCCAGCAGGGAATCTGGAAACCGGGGCAACTCGCCGCCGCTCTCGCGATCAGGACGGTCTACCGCCCGGATGGCTCCGATCGCCCGTACGACGATGCCGTCGGCACCGACGGGTTCTACCGGTACAAGATGCGCGGAGACGATCCCCACCATTTTCAGAATCGGGCCCTGCGCACGGCGATGCACGAACGCCTACCGTTGATCTGGTGGCTCGGCGTCCAGGGCGGCGGGTACAGCGCGCTCTATCCCATCTACCTCGTGAGCGAGGAGAGAACTCAGCTGCAGTTCGTCGTGGACATCGATACGGTGCCCCAGCCCGACATCATCTGGCCTTCCACAGAGCTTGAGCTCGACCCTTCGTATCGGCAGCAACTCACCAAGCTCCGCCTTCACCAGCGACCCTTCCGGGCTGCGGTGTTGCGGGCGTACCGGACCTCGTGCGCAGTCTGCTCCTTCCGTCACAGTGACCTGCTCGATGCGGCACACATCCAGGAAGACAGCAGCGGTGGGCGACCAGTCGTGACCAACGGGCTGACCCTATGCAAGATGCACCACGCGGCATATGACCGTCGGATCCTTGGGATCACACCCACGTACGAAGTGCGTATCAACGCAAAGGTCCTCGAAGAAGTCGACGGCCCGATGCTGCGTCATGGGATCCAAGAGTTCCATGGCAAGCGCCTGATGGTGTTGCCGGACCGCCGCACAGACCGTCCCGATCGATCTCTACTCGAAGAGCGCTTTCAGACCTTCCTCAACGCCAGCTGAGTCATCCGACGAAGCCAGCCGGTTGATCCTGCCCGCTGCGGGCGTCCGATCAGCTCTCAACGGTGCCTCGGGACATCGCAGTGAGTGGAGCCAAGGGTGTGATCTGTGAAGAGATTCCGTGAGTGGAGCCAAGGGGACTCGAACCCCTAACCCCCTGCTTGCAAAGCGCCCCGGAGGTCGGTTGAATAGTGCCTAAGAGCAGAGAAAACGCGGTCTGTGGTAGCCAAAGATTCCCCCACAGTGACATAGTTTCCCCCACCAGTCCCCCGCAGGGACTCCCTATGCCAACGCAGCATGGGGTTGGGAACGGAGGTCTCGGGATGGCCAGAAGGCGCGGCTTCGGCGAGGTCGAGCGGCGCGTGAGCGCGTCCGGCACGGTCACCTACCGCGCGCGCTATGCGATGCCCGACGGGACCCGCTACTCGCGGACGCTGGCGACCCGGATGGACGCCGAAGCGTGGCTGGTCGGCGAGCGGGGGCTGATCGATCGGGACGAGTGGACGCCGCCGCAGGCACGGCGCGCGGCCGAGGAGAAGCGGCAGCGCGATGCCGCGTTCAACACGGTGGCGGGCTTCGCCGAGCGGTACCTGTCCGAGCGCTCGCTGCGGCCGACCACGATCCGGGGCTATCGCAAGTTGCTGGCGAACCGGATCCTGCCGTACTTCGGGGAGACACCACTGACCGACGTGTCCCTGACGGACATCAAGAGGTGGCGGGCGTCCCTCGACCCGACCACCGAGGCGACCAACGCAGCCGCCTACCGTCTGCTCCGCTCACTGCTCCAGGCCGCGGCCGAGGAGGAGCTCATCGACCGCGCGCCGCCGAAGGTGCGCGGTGCGAGCTCGGCGCCGGTGAGGAATGTCGCCGTCCCAGCGACCCTCGACGAGTTGGCCGTCATCATCGACGCGATGCCCGAGCGGCTGAGGCTGCTGATCGTGCTCGCCGCATTCGTCGGTCTGCGCGAGGGCGAGCTGCTGGAGCTGCGCCGCTCGGACGTCGACGGCGTGGCCGGTCGGATCGACGTCACCCGCAAGGTCGACAAGGACGCAGATCCGGGTACACAGGGCGCCTGTCCCGACTGCGGCCGCCACATCAGCTCGCCGAAGACGAGGAGCGGGGTGCGCACGGTCCACGTCCCGCCGCCTTTCGTGAAGATGCTCCAGGAGCACCTGCTCGAGCACACCGCCGAAGGCCCGACCGGGCTGCTCTTCCCCGGCGACCGAACCGACCACATGAGCGTGCGCTTCCTGATGGACCGCTACCGTCCGGCCCGCGAGGCGGCCGGCCGACCCGACCTGACGATCCACCACCTCCGGCACACCGCCCTCACGCTCGCCGGCCAGCACGGAGCGACGGCCGCCGAGCTCCAGGCGCGCGCCGGCCACGCCTCGCAGGCCGCGATGGCGATCTACCAACACGCCACCCTCGACCGCGACAAGGCGCTGGCCGAGAAGATCGGTCAGACGTACGAGGCGTGGTCCGCCGACCGCACGTCGTGACAAGCTGGGACGTGTGAACTACAGTTGACACAACAGACCAAGATGCTTGAAAGCGAAACCTACCTCCGCTGGGTGGACGGCTTGCGCGACCGCAGGGCCGCGATGCGTGTCCAGGTCAGGGTGGATCGGCTCGCAGCCGGCAACCCGGGCGACGTGAGACCAGTCGGCGCTGGCATCTCGGAGATGCGGATCGACTACGGGCCGGGATACCGGGTCTACTTCCAGAAGCGCGGCGACACGCTGGTCGTTCTCCTGTGTGGTGGCGACAAGTCCACACAGCCGAAGGACATCGAGAACGCCAAACGGATTGCGAAGGAGTGGAAGCACGATGGCTGAGAGGTTCACGCCGTACGACTCGGCAGATCACATCAAGTCACTCGAGGACATCGCCTACTACCTCGAGGCCGTCCTCGAGGAGGCCGGCGACGACCCTGCCTTCATCACCCATGCTCTCGGCGTGATCGCACGGGCCCAGAACTTCAGCGATCTTGCCCGCAAGGTCGGCATGAGCCGCGAGGGCCTCTACAAGTCTCTCTCCAACAACGGGAACCCGAGCTTCGCCACGATCTACAAGGTGGCTCGGGCTCTCGGGCTTAAACTGGAGTTCCACTCCGTCGCCTGACGGTCACCTCGACGGACCCAAGCGTTAGGGGCAGCAAGGCCAGAGCAGCGGTGCGACGAGCGTCCTTCCGCCCAGATAGGGCTACCCACAGGATTGATTCAAGGTCGACGGTGTGGCGGCGTACGGCTGACGGACTCTGCTAACGCTCGTCGGCGCTGGTTGAGACCGGTGCGACGAGAGGGAGTTGAACAGACCCGTCGGCGGGCGGTTGGTCCTCTTTTGATCGACTACGGCGACTAGAGACTTCTCCCTGGAATGGTGCCACGACGGTCAGCGATGCTGGTTCGGTGAGTTCGCCCCAACCACACGCCTCGGCAATCAAGTTCCGAGAGGTGGGAGAAAGCGTCTTGGCAGGCAGTGCCTTCAACCAACTGACGGAGTACGCCGCTTGAGACATCAACCAATCAGGCTCTCGATTCATGGCCATCTCGTTTCCCTCACTCACGGTTTGAACTTCTACGAAGCCTAGGATCAAGCACCGACAGTGCTCGTTGATGTGGAGTCGTCGCCGTCATCAAGATTGTCGTCTGACTCAGTTGCCTTCGACTCGGGCGGTTGCTCACGCAACCGACGCACCACCGAGGTGATCGCCAGGACAACCTCGCTCTCCTTCGTTTGGACGGCGACGTCACTCCAGCCGAAACCCACCGGACACGCCGAACCAGGGTCATGTTCAGCGATCCCGTTTCCAACCCGCCGCTCACCGGACCGGAAGACATCGTCATACCGATGCGGACCGAAGCCCACGAACGGTCGGAACGGCACACGCTCGAGGTTCGTGGGCTCCACCCTGCGCACAGTCAGCGGAGGAACCGTATCGATCAGGTCGCCAAAGAGATCCCCCGCGAGGCTCTTCGGATAGGGCTCGATGTATTGCACCTCGACGATCCCAGCGCCGATAATGAACTTGGTGCACTCGTGGCACGGAAAGGTAGTGGTGTACAGGCGTGCCCCGGCGATCGCCACTCCGCTTCTGGCGGCATCGACGATCGCGGCCTGCTCCGCGTGCAAGCAGCGGGTGAACTCGATCAACGATTTCGCGCGAGTTCCGTCCAGCACGGACCTGCCGTTGGCGTCGGGTGCGGTCGCCTCGCGCAAGATCGCATTGCCGCCGGCCGCGTTTCGTTCCTCAGTGAAGTACCGCGCCTTCGCAAGGCGATCGATCAGCTCTCGGATGACCCGCTCGGTGTAGGCAGGGTTGGGGTCGGCCCCAGCCTGGAAGTCGCGGTGATCGGGCTCGTCGCCCTCCCGATACTGACCGCCGCCGGGCCTCGGCACCTCGTTCGTCCCTGGCAAATACGGTGTACCCAACCGGGGAACGATGACCGCACCAACTTGTCGACCGATGGCAGCGGACCTCAGTGCGGCCGCTTGGGCATGTCGCATCGCCTCCTCGTCCGCGGTCGGTGTCAGGAACGGAGCCGCGAAGACACCGCGCACGAATCGCTCCACCTCCCGGCGCCACTGACCACCCCGTTGGACGGGTAGGAAGAAGTCGGCCTCAGAGAACACGTCCCGGACGTGCTGACCATGCGCTGCGTCGGGATCAGCTTCGTCGCGTGCGATCAGGGCGGCGGCGCGTGCCTCCGGGGCGGCCGAGAAGCTCCCCTCCTGCTTGGCCAGGACGTCTGCGAGGTTCGTCGTGCGAACGGCGCTGTCCTCCACGATGGAGACGAGCCAGAACGCCGTGCCGTACACACTCTTCAGCAGGTCTGCTTCACGCGGGTGCTTGAGGCTGTCGAATACGAAGCAGGTGGGCTGTGGACCGTCGCCTTCGCTCGGCTGGCGAATGCTCGCGACACGCGCAACGGCCATTGCGGCTAGGGCACTGTCGTCTCCAGCTCCTCGGCGCAATCGGTCGCCCGCGTCCATCCGCGCCTCGTAGTACCCGCGATCCGTGAGGCGAGGAAGCGGGTCGGCGGTCGGAGCCACCGCGTCGAGCAGGTCAGCGAGTCGGACGTGCTCGACGCGATAGTCGTATGGGCGAAGAGTCGCGATGAGCGCCTTGACGACCTGGGCCCGGCTGGAACCGATTGGCGCCACCAAGCCGAGGAAGACGTCGTGACGCTCCGGCTCGTCGTCGGCGAGTCTCTTCAACGTTCCGGGAGTATCTGGCGCTTCGGGTGTCAGCTCGGCACCTTCTCAGGATGACGGAGCACTACCGGCTGCGTGCCCTCGGGGCTGAGACTACAGCGCAGTTGCCGGGCGCCGGCTCCGTGGTGAGCCAGTCGATTCCTTGTGAGCGTGCAACCCACAAGCGGACACCGAGTCGTCCCCCTCCAGGCACTGCGACCACCTCGACGTCTGCGACCACTGCGACGGCACCTCGACCTTTCGAGCCTGACGCCCTGCGCCCACCACTGATGTCGCCTTCTCGCTACCCCAACCTCGGCGCGTCGCTTGACATCACCTTGGCAGAACGCGCATTCTGCTTTGACAGTGTCAAAGGAGGTCGTCATGCCAGACGGCGATGTATTCACCCGCGGAGTGGCGCGACGGTGGCGAAATCTGGCTGCGGCGTTGCGTGATGGCCTGCCAGCGGAAGAGTGCGCTCTGCGAATCGAGCACAGCCTCGCAGCGGAGCTTCGTAAAGCTGGCGGGCTCGCCCGCCCAGGCCTTGAGGACCTGCTGAATGCCGACGCCGTCGATGAAACTCAAGTTGCCGTCAGGCTCGGGGAGTTGGTTCGACGTGAGGTGTTCGAACGAGTCATGCCTCTTCTGGTCGCGCAGGAAAAGTTCGCCAACTATGGGCAGGCTCAGCGGTTCATGACGATGTGCGTCAAAACGGCCCGCATGGACGTGCTTGCGCGAAGCCTGGTGAGTCACCCGGATGGCAAGGGCCTGCGGCGACCGGGTCGTAAGAGGTCGTCGACCGCGGACCTGTTGAGCGAGCCCGCATCAATGGGTGGGCGCGCGTGACGAAGGCGCACCACGTCAACCGCAACGACGACTACATACTCGACCTCGACGGCGGCGTCTCCGCGCTGGTGTCAGATCTCTTGTCGCTCTGCGAGCAAGCCTTCCTGGCCGATCGAAACCGACCTCGGGGCAAGGATCCAGACAACCCCAACTGGCATCGAACCCTTGAAATCGAGGTCCCCGTTGCCAGTGTCGACCTCTGGTCCAGCGCACCAGCCTTGGACCAGGCAACTGAACTGCTGACCTGGCTGACTGACGATGATTGGCAGATCCAATTCGTAGGAGTCAGCCGCGCTCAGCAGGCGACCCAGCGTCAGCTGAACATCGACCCAGTCGAGCGTACGGTGATGCTCTTTAGTGGCGGCTTGGACGCCACGGCGGGCGCCGCGCTGCTTCTCCCAGAGACTCCCATACTCGGGGTTGGCGTCGTAACCAACCCGGTGATGGGTAGCTACCAACGCCGAGCCCATGCGGCGCTGACCCAGCTGGGGGACATTCGCTACTCCCCAGTGCTGTTCTCCGTAGTCAGCGGAGGAGTGAGCGACAATGAACCGACTCGCCGAACGAGAGGACTGGTCTTCCTCGGCGTCGGCGTGGCTGCGGCGCTGCAGCGCGGGACTCGACGGCTCGTGGTGGCCGAGAACGGCATTGGCGCGCTCAACCTGCCATTAACGGGCGCTCAGTCCGGCGTCATGACGAGTCGAGCAGTCCATCCGAAGTCCCTGCGACTGATGGCTGCGCTAATCAGCGAAGTGACGGGCACGGAGTTCGTGATCGACAACCCGTTCCTCACCTCGACCAAGGGGCAAATGGTGCGTGCTCTGCCACCGGAAGCGCGTGAGGCGTGCGGACACAGCCAGTCCTGCGACAACGCGGCCGCTGGACGTGGCCCGTTGGAGAAGCGCTGCGGCCATTGCACGTCGTGCTTGCTTCGCCGCGTCTCATTTCATGCGGCCGGCCGCTCCGACTGGGACGCCCTTCCATACCTCATCGACTCTGACAAGAGAGAGCCGAGGTGGCGGTTGCCTGAGGTGCTCTGGCAAGCCGCTACCTTCGACGCCGTGCTCCGCTCAACCGAAGACAGCGCCCTCCTTCGACAGTTCCCGGACCTCCGGCACGTTCTCGAGTCGGAGCTTGCCCATGACAACTTGCGTGACTTGCTCGCCACCTATGTCGAGGAGTGGCGGTCATTCCCTGACCCGAACATCAGTCGCTTCCTGCCCCAAATAGACCGAGGATCGGTGCTCGCATGACCGTTGCAAGCGACGTGCCGCTGCCAGTCTTGGGTGCACGTCTGCGAGAGGCGCGACGCGCACGCGGGATGTCCCAGGCCGACGCCGCCGCCGGCATCGGTGTGAGCCGACCAACGCTCATTGCTGTTGAGCAAGGCAAACGAGTGCCGGCGGCTGCCGAACTCGTTGACTTCGCCCGCCTCTATGGACGCGACGTGCACGAACTAGTGCGAGACACGCCACCTGTTGAGGCACTCACGGCGAGATTCCGTGCCGCCGAGCAAGGCTCGCGCGACACTCAGGCCGCTGTCGATGAGCTACAGCGCCTGGCCGACGATGTTCACGAACTTGAGCTCAGCGAAGGTCTGACTACCCAGCGCCGTTGGCCCGACGAATACGACGTGGCCGGCCTCTCGTTAGCGGCTGCCGCCACTTTGGCCGCAGACGAGGAACGCAAGCGCCTCGGCCTCGGCGACGGACCACTGTCGAATCTACGACAGGTGCTCGAGAGCGATGTGGGCCTCCGGGTGTTCTCGCTGTCCATGCCCTCAGCCGTTGCTGGACTATTCGCCGTCGTCGAACCTGTCGGGGCGTGCATCGGCATCAACTCACGCCACCCCTTCGAGCGCCAGCGCTGGACGCTTGCGCACGAGTACGGCCACTTCCTGTTGCATCGCTACTCAGCCGAGGTCACGAGCGTGGTCCCCGGTAGGTCGCGGGACGAGCAGACCGCCGAGGCATTCGCGGCGGCGTTCCTCATGCCCAAGGACGGGCTCATCCGGCGCTTCCAGCAGGCCAGACGGCAGCGTGGAGGAACGGTTACCGCAGTAGACGTACTCCAGCTCGGCGCCGCCTACGAAGTCTCCGCCCAAGCCATGGCACTCCGTCTAGAGGACCTCGAACTGCTGGCTGGCGGCTGGTGGGACAGCCTCGTCCAGCGCGGACTCAAGGTTCAGGAAGCCCGAGACACCCTCGGCATAGCAATCCAGTCGCGTGACGAAGATACGGTGCCGAAACGGGCCCAGTATCTCGCCGTGGAGGCCTTCCTTGAGGGTCGATTGTCGGAGGGTCGCCTCGCCCGCCTTCTCAGACTTGATCGAGTCGCAGCGCGCGACGTCGTGCATCGTCTGGCGGGCAGTCAAGACGTCGCGCACGAGGGGGAAACGCAACGGTGGCTCTGGGAGCCGGAACCCGAAACCCAGGCCAGTGACTAACGGCGATCCTCTGCTCCTGGACGCCTGCGGATGTATCAACCTAGCTGCCGCATTCGCTCTCGAGTCCATTTCTGCAAACCTCGAGCGGCCCATTTACATCGTCGAACAGGCAGCCTCGGAAACGCTGTTCCTCCATCAACAGATCGACGGCGAACGCGTCAAGGTTCAGATCGATGTCGAAGCCATCCCGGCCATTAGGCTCGATGGTGATCCCGAGCTCGAACTCTATGTGCGACTCGCAAGGCAACTCGGTGATGGTGAAGCGGCTTCTCTAGCCATCTCGCATTTCCGACAGCTAGAGCTCGTGACCGACGACCGCACCGCTCGCAAGATTGCAGGCAGGGAAGCACCGAACGCACGCATTCGAGGCACCGCAGAGACCCTCAGGGCGCTGACCACTTCGATGGCACTACCCGACGACGAGGTTGCGCGAGCACTACGCCGAGTGGAATCTCATGCCAGTTTCCGCCCGCCACACGACGACCCCGAGCTGTCGTGGTGGATGTCTGCGCGTGAGCTCGCGGAGTAACGAGAGCTCGGTTCTCGATCGCCGCACACGCGACAAGCCAATACTCCTAACACTCGAGGAGCGTCTTTCCGCCGCGTGGAGGCGCCCTAATCGGTCGCTTCGTGTGCGTTCGGCTCCTCAGCCTTCGAACTAGTGTCACCTGCCTCGGAGTGCTGCTCACTTCCAGAGCCTGGTGCGGCGCCGAGGACCAACCCCTGGAGGTCGATGTCGATCGGGCCACCCTCGTCGAACTTCTTTTCCTGCCGCACCAGCGCTGGGTCGCCGGGCATGCATTCGACCGCACGTGCAAGTGCCGCGCGAGCCTCAAGTACTGACCCGTCCGACGAAAGTGCACGGGCTGTCTCGACCCAGAGAAGCGCGTCGATCGCTGGACGGATCGGTTGAGGATTTCGCCGTTGGAGGTCGTTATGACGATCCTCCGCGAGGTCGCACCACTCGTCCACTGACCAGGGTGGCTGCTGACCGATGACCGCGGCGACAGTCAGCGACTCCAACGACGGCCCGCTCAGTTCCTCCACCGCGACTTCCATCCACCTCTCCGAGTTGGGTCGATGCAGGTCTGGATGAGTGAGCCAGTGCCACAGAAAGTAGCTCGCCAGCATCGCCCGTCTCGGGGTTGCGTCCATGGGCCCGTTCAGTAGTTGTTCGATCCGCTCCAGAACCGGACGCATGTCCGTCGAGAGCTGCTCCTCACGATTCGAGAGGACCTCGATGAAGATGGACGCGACCTCATCAACACGTTCCTGAGCCGTTGACGTAGTCATGTTCTCGGGCCGCCACATGTAGTACTGAGGCGCGAGTTGCGCCCGGACCACGTTCGGCAGGTTCTCGCGGTAGTTGTACGACTTGTCGACTTGAGTAGGACCTCGGCTGACGAAACTTCGAACCACGTGAAGGCAAACCCGATGAAGACCTTCGTGGGTCAGCATCAAGTCACTTCCAGCTGGGCTGACCGTGTGTGCTCCGTCCGACATGACCCATGCCTCAGGCACGAGTTCCTTGAGGCTATGCACGCTGTCTGACCGGACCTGGTACGCCCGTGCCAGTGCACGAGGGAGCGAAGTAGGACGGATCGGATGAACGTGCGGAGGCAATTCCTCTCGGTAGAAGCCCGGCGTCAGGTGGTGCCGAACGAACTCAACGAACCGATGCTTGTCGGCGGCGCTCCAAAACTGGTCGATTCCGGCGCCTGAAAAGTGAACGGTTTGGGTGAGTCTAGGACTCGTCTTCTGCTGTGGTGGTGCGGATGCTGGGGAGGCTGTCGATGCCGCGTCCGCGGAGCCTGTAGCTGGCGCCCTTCAATGTGAGGACGTCGGCGTGGTGGACGATGCGGTCGATCATGGCCGCGGCGACGGCTTGGTCTCCGAACACGCCACCCCAGCTGGAGAACGGCAGATTCGAGGTGAGCACGAGCGAGGCGTGTTCGTAGCGGGATGAGACCAGCTGGAAGAAGAGGTTCGCGGCGTCTTGTTCGAAGGGCAGGTAGCCGACCTCGTCGACCACAATCAGCCCGTAACGGCGTAGCCGGGCGAGCTCTTGGGGCAGTCGTCCCTGCCGGTGGGCCTCGGTGAGTCGGGTGACCCAGTCGGTGGCGGTCGCGAACAGGACCCGATGCCCGGTCTGGGCGGCGGTGACGCCCAGGGCGGTGGCCAGGTGGGTCTTCCCGGTGCCGGGCGGTCCCAGCAGAACAACGTTGCGGGCCTCGGCCAGAAAGCCGCCTGAGGCCAGTGCTGCGATCTGTTGCCGGATGCCGGGTTGGGCGTCGAAGTCGAAGTCCTCGATGGTCTTGACGGTCCCGAACCCGGCAGCCCGGATCCGCAGGTGGGCTCCGGAAGCGTTCCTGGCTGCGACTTCGCGTTCCAGGACGGCGGCGAGGTAGTCCTCATGGGTCCAGCCGGCGTCACGGGCTTGGTCGGCAAGCCGTCCTGCTGCTTCGGTGATCCTGGGTGCCTTTAACGCCGAAGCCAGGTAGGTGATCTGCTTGAGTGCTTCGGTGCTCGCGGCAGCCTTGGTGTTCTTCGCGGTGGCCATCAGCTCATCGCTCCCTCGTCGTTGCCGAGCAGACCGAAGGCGCGGTCGTAGTCACTCAGATCGCGCAGAAGGTCATCGCCAGTTGTCGCTGCACTGACTGGGCGTGGTTGCTGGAACCGTTTGCGCAGCCAGGCAGCGGTCTCGACATGGGCGGGGTCGGTGACGGTAGCGCCCCTGGCCCAGATTCGGGTGTGCTCGGTGACCAGCCGTCCCTCGGCGTGGACCCGGACGTGCTCCAGGTCGGCGGACACGTCGACGAGGCGGCCGATCAGGGTCGGGTCCACGGAGTAGTCGTTGGTGTCCAGACGCACGTAGTAGTCGCGGCCCAGTCGGATCCGGTTGCGCCAACCCAGATGCAACGGGATTGGTGGCAGCGGCAGCATCGCGGCCCGGTCGGCCTCGACCAGATCAACCGGGGATGCCTTGATGGTGCGCACCGTCCGCGCGTTCGCCTTCAGCAGCCAGTCGCCGAACTGGTCGTTGAAGTCGACCGGGGAGCCGAAGGTGCGTCCGGGCATGAAGGAGGTCTCGAACCAGCCATTGCGGCGTTCCACCAATCCCTTGGATTCCGGATCCCTGGGCGGCAGCAAGACCAGCTTGGTGGCCAAGGTGCCCATGAACTGCTCGACGCCTTCGGCGCGGCGGTGTCCGCGGCCGATGCCAGGCTCGTTGTCCCAGATCAGGCGTCGTGGCACCCGTCCCAGTTGCTGGATCAACTCCCACGAACCCAGCAGCAGGTCCTCAGTCTTGCGGGTAGGGATCATCTTCGCGGTGATGAACCTCGAGTGCGCGGCGGTGATCACCAGCACCGGCAACAGCTTGGTGGTGCCGTCCTCCAGCGGGATCCGCCTCGGCGGGAACCACAGATCACACTGCGCCGCATCACCCGGCGCCCAGACGAGCCGATCCGCCGGATCCACCGGCCGATGCTCGGGACGCAGCCGCTTCACGTTCTCGGAGAACCAGCGGATCGATCCCGTCCAGCCGACCCGCTCGGCCAACACCGTGGCAGGCATATCCGGCGTCACCTCGAGCAACTCCCGCACCCGCGGCTCGAACACCGCGAACGACGACGCCTTCGGCGTCCGCTCATAGCGGGGCGGCGCCTCAGCCTGGATCCACCGACGGTGAATTCGGATCTCTGAATTCCTGATGGTGGGGCGGCTTCGGCGAGCGAGGCGTGGCTGGCCCGCCGGCCGGTGCCGGCTCTTCCACGTAGAGGTCCTCGGTAGTGCCGTCGCCGGCTGGGTGGTCAGGTCGCGACGGCGGTTGGCGGGTCGGTCGCGGTCGACCACAACAACTCCCAACTGCTGGCCCATGGCCAGTGTTGTGGCAGGTGCACGACCAGACGCCTGCCGGTGGACGCGATCCGGGCGGGGATGTTGATGATCCGGGTGCGCAGGGTGGCCCAGCGTGCGGTCCGCAGCGAGGCTGCGACACCGGTGGCACGGGCGATGTTGAACGCGAGCACGGCGTGCGCGACCCAGGCGGCGTTCGCTGCGTACTTGCCCGATGGCAAGTGCGCGAGCGGCCCGTCCTTGAGCTCGGCGATGACTTGCTCGACCAGGGCGTGGTCACGAT
Source organism: Nocardioides marmorisolisilvae (assembly GCF_031656915.1). Taxonomy (NCBI): domain Bacteria; kingdom Bacillati; phylum Actinomycetota; class Actinomycetes; order Propionibacteriales; family Nocardioidaceae; genus Nocardioides; species Nocardioides terrisoli. The sequence goes on from NZ_CP134227.1 coordinate 2,860,846, forward strand.
GACGCTGATCGGCCTCGATCATCGACAGGATGCTGTTGGTGATGAACGCGTGGTGGCGGTAGGCGGCGAACAGTTCGCCCTGCTCGGTCCCGTCGCCGGCCAGCGGTTGCAGTCGCTTGACCCGGCGCACGACCAGCCGGCACGCGACCTGCTCGGCCTTGCGGCGGCCGGTGAAGGCGGTGAACGGAATCTCGGCGACCTCGGCGTCGCTGACCCAGCGGTCCTCGGCCTCGTCGTAGACGGCGTTGGGGTAGGCGATCGGCGTCCAAGCGTCCTCCTCGATGCTGGCGATCGCCTTCACCACGGCCGGGTTCATCCGGGCGGTCACGCTGAACCAGGCCCGGTGGCGGATCGCGGTGCCCACGAAAGCCCACCCGTAGTAGGCCGAGTCCGCCCGGCACAGCACCTGGCCCTTCACCCCGGCAGCACGGGCAGTGGTGATCGCCTGGGCAAGCAGACGTCCGGCACCGGTGTGGGAAGCGGTGTTGCCCTTGCGGAGTCGGGCGCGGGCAATCATCGGCGCCGCCAGCGGGGTGCTGATCGTGGCCAGTTGCAGGTTCAGACCGCGGACCCCGGAGTAGCCGAACGCGGCGCCCTGCTTGGCGTGCCCGTGGACCTCGCGGATGGTGTCGTCGACATCGAGGAACGCGATCCCCTCGCGGCCGTGGGAACCGGCGATCAGGTCGGGGACCCGGACGGCGAGTCCGGCGAGGATGTCGGCACCGATCTTGTCGAGCTGTTGGACGTGGCCGTGGGTGAAGCAACGCAGGAACGTGCCCAGCGTCGAGGGCGCCCGCACCCCGGCGAACAACCGGCTCATCCCGCCGTGCCGCAGCAGGTCGAGGTCATCGATGGAGTCCGCGCCGGCCAGCATCCCGCCAATCACAGCCGCGGACTTCGCGGCCGCGTTGGCCGAGGACACGCTCAGCTCGTCGAGCAGGTCGTACAGACCCGCGGACTCAGCCAGCCGAAGAGCCGGAACCAGGCCCGCCGCCGACACCAGGTTGGGATCATCGAAGACAGGGCGGATCGTGTGAGAAGGTTTCACTTACGAGGTGCCCTTCGTGAGCGGCGGATTCGGACCCTAGACAAGCCCGATTCTCCCGTCCCACAAGGGCATCTCTGCGTTACGGCACGCTCACGACCCGACACTCATCGGTGGATCAGGGCTCAGAGTTCACCGCCTTGATGACCGTGGTCCGCGAGATCCCCAACCGTGCCGCGATCCGTGCCTTCGGCACCCCCTCAGCAGCCAGCCTCCTGATCAGCGCCCAGTCCTCCAAAGTGATCACACTCCAATCGTTGAGTGTTCACTTTTCACCGCCGAAACTGTTCAATTTTCGAGCGCCGCCGACAATGCTTACTGCCGGCGCGCTCAGCCTCCAAGATCGCTGCTTGAAGATCTGCTGTCTGCGCAGGAGACAAATCCTGCAAGGCGGGCTTCAGAATTCTGCGCTTGCGTGAATCGAGACGTTCCCAATCGAGTCGAGGCGGATCGAAGCCTTCGGAGAGCGCTTCAAGTGAAGCCACGTAATCGGTGTAGGCCTGCGTCGGATCCTCGACGCAGCGACGTGCTGCATTCACAATCCGTCTGATCGCTCGCAACGCCCGTTCGTACTGCGGTCGGCTCAGGGCCAGCAACTGACCGATGAAGACCCTTGCATCGTCAATCTGCTCATCGGTGACACGTAGGTCGTTGTCGAACATCCGGCTGATGAACGCGCCCCGCCGGGTGCGGGGGCGACGCGACCGCTCACCGATCAGATGCCGGGCGCGATCATGATCGAGATCGAACACGGCATTGAAGGCGAAGGACAAGATCGCCGCGAGGTCCTCGTACATCTCTTCCCCGCCGGTCGACACGAGGAACTCATCTGTCCCGTCGGGCCGCGTCGCTTCGAGGCGTTCGACGAGCGTGACCCACAGTGCGGTCGCTCCGTCGGTCGCCAACGAGGTCTCCGGTGACATCGAACCTATGCCGATGTCGATCTGGTCTCGACCAATCAGTTGGAGGTTGCAGTAGATGGGCCGCCGGTGCTCGGTCTCGTGCAAGGTGACGCCATCTCTGAAGTAGATGCCTGTGGAGACCTGAAGCATGAAGAAAGCCTTGCATGCCTGCCCGACGACGCTCCCGGAGGCAAGATGGTCAGCCGGCCGAACACTTAGTCTTGCTCAGACCCACGGAGTGTCATTCCGCCGCGAATGCCCGATCAGCCAGCCGGGCCCCCGGCACTACGTCACGCCGGGCACAGCCTCACCCGATACGCGATCACCGCTCGGCGAAGATGCCTACGCGACGAGTTCGCCCGTGAGGCGGACGAGCAGACGCATGTGCATGCCCGCCTCGGCTGGGTTCACTCGATCGACGACAAGCTCGAACGGGCGCTCGATGATCCGGTGTACGTAGTCGAGCAACGGGTCCGGGACATATCCGATGCGGTCACCGGTCTGCCTCACCAGCAGGGCGCGCTCGTTGAACTCGTTGTCTGGCTCGCAGCGCAGATCGAGACGATCGCCTGGCTTCAGGCCATCGATCGCGGCGCGCTCCTCTGGCGTCAGGTGTCGGATGCCGTGGACGAGGAACGGCAAGTTGACAGGTCCCGGTTGCGGCAGTGGAGTCAGCTCGTAGGTGTCGCCGGTGCGACCTCCGCCCGATACGGCTAGCACTTCAAGCGGCTCAGCCTCGACGCCGAGACCCAACTGCTCCAGCGTTTCGGCCCGTTCGGGTCGGTGAGGGTCCATGACCCGCTCAGCGAAGATCGGGAAGAGGGACTCGCTCTCGTGCACTCGCTCGAGCGGAAGTCCCGGCAGAGCTCGCGTCACGCCGTCGTCGTACTTGAAGTAGAAGGTGTGCCCGTCGTGGCTCAAGACGCCCACGCGGCTGTAGTGCCGGGTTTCGGGGTCCTGTCGACTGACAAGTAGCTCATCAGTCTTCAGTAGCGTGGCCATGGCACAACCTCCTCTGATTCTCGAGCACCACCTGCTCCATGAAGGTAGACGCGACCTCCGACAGTCTCCCTTGAGGTGCTTCAAGTGTCTCCCGAATAGCGACCTCGTCCAAGGCAGCGACCCGCGCTACCCAGAGATCTGCACCACTGCGCCGAATGGCCTCAAGCGCCAGGTCCACGAGTAGCTGCTTTCGTGGCGAGAACGGATTCGCTCGCCCTCGCCGCGCAAATGCCAGGGGATCCTTGTCCCCTCTGTTGTCGTCTGTCAGCCCCGCGCCCAACGCGCTGCCATGGTCGAAGGTCGGTGCGAGGAAGCGGGCGCCGTCGCTCTGGCGTTCCAGGATCGCCCAGTTGCCCGGATGCCGGTCGCCGTTCCCGACCAGTGCGTCGAGGACCAGGTAGCCGGCGAACACAGCGAACCCTGACAGGTCACTGACCCCCGGTGGGGACGCGACGTGTTCGAGGACCCGCTCCATGGAGTCGAGCGTGTAGCCCTCGTCGAGTCGCATGCGACCATCATCGGAATCGGACCCGGCGGATGGCCGACGTTCGTAGCCCTCCACCTCGGGCAGATAGGTCGTGCCGGTGTTCAAGTTGAAGCCGTGGGGCGTGACGTTGCGGGAGATCAACCCGGGTTTGCCATCGAGTATCGCGAACCTGCACTCCGCTGCGGGTAAGTCGATCGCGGCGGCGAGGCGCGAAGTGAAGACCTCGGCACAGTCCGTCAACGCCGCTTCGGAGCCGTCGCCAGTCGTCTGGCGATATTTCCACAGCCAGTGTTGATCGCGGGGTGCGTCGGGGTCCTCTGCGATCCACCGCTTGTTCTTGTCGCGCCCGCCCGGCTCGTCACGGATGACGGTCCAGGCCGACACGTCAATCTCCACTGCTCTCCTTCACCGGGTCAGCGTCGGTTGTCGTCGCGCTGCAGTCTGTCGAGGATGCTGGTCACCTGTCCGCTCACCAGCGCCATCGAGGAGTGCCTTCTTCTTCCGGTTCGCGTCGGCCATCAGCTGCTTCGCCGGCCGTTCGACGTCGTTCGGTCCGACCATGGTGGCAAGTCAATCACCGCGGCGTGCGCGCCAGGTGTTGACGGGATGCGCGTCGATCAGCCGGTCGAGCGACTCGGTCTTGATCCGGATCGTGCGCCGGCCGAGGCGGACGGCGTCGAGCTCGCCGGCAGCGATGTAGCGGCGGACCGTCTTGGGGGAGACGGCGAGGATCTCGGCCGCCTCGGGCAGTGAGACGAGGCGGCGAGGAATCGTGGCGGTCGGTGCCATGGGTTCTCCTGGTGTCAGGGCGGCCGGGTTGACCGCGTAGATCCCCCAAGGCCGAGATCTGTCCTCCAGTGGCCACCCCATTTCCATCCCTTCCTTCGTCGTCCTCCCGCCCGCCTCCTCCTTCCCTGTCCGCCCCCCTCTCCTGCCCTCACTTCTTCACCCTCCCCCTGTCCTCATCCCTCACCTCCTCCTTCCAAACACACCTCTTTCACTGGCGAACCGGGGTGGCCACTGGCGCCGCGGTTTGGGCCTTGGGGGATGTGACGATGACGCTGAAGAAGCTCGCCGCCGGGTCGGGCTACGAGTACCTGACTCGCCAGGTCGCAGCGGCCGATTCGACCGAGCTCGGCAAGACCCCGCTGGCTGAGTACTACGCCGCCAAGGGCGAGGCGCCCGGCCGCTGGGTCGGCTCGGGGCTGGCCGAGATCCAAGGCGTCGAGTACGGCGACGTGGTCACGGCCGAGCAGATGCGACACCTGTTTGGCGACGGCTGCCATCCGGTGATGGGCACTGGGTTGGGCCGGAAGTTCGGCAAGAGATCGGTCGCCGGGTTCGACCTCACGTTCAGCCCGGCCAAGTCGGTCGCGACCCTGTGGGCGGTCGCGCCGCCCGAGTTCGCGCGGGCGATCAAGATGGCGCACAACGCCGCCGTACTCGACGCGCTGGCCTTCCTGGAGAGCCACGGGACCTTCACGCGCGAGGGCGCCGGCGGCGCTCGACAGGTCGAGACGCGTGGTCTGATCGCGACCGCGTTCCTGCACCGCGACTCCCGCGCGGGCGACCCGGATCTGCACACCCACGTCGCGGTCTCGAACAAGGTCCAGACCATGCAGGGCAAATGGCTCTCGATCTACGGGACGATCCTGCACGAGCATGTCGTCGCCGCCTCCGAGGCCTACAACACCGCGCTCGAGGCTCACCTCCACGATCAGCTCGGCGTCCGATTCATCGACGTCCCACGAGCCGCGGGCAAGCGGCCGGTGCGCGAGATCGCCGGCGTCGACCCAAGGCTCTCCGCACGTTGGTCCCGCCGTAGGACCGACATCGAGGAGCGAGTCGAGGAACTCGCAGAGGAGTTCACGGACAACCACGGCCGCCGCCCGAACGACAAGGAGCGGATCGTGCTCGCGCAGCGCGCGAACCTGGAGACGCGGTCGGCCAAGCACGAGCCACGCTCCGAGGCGGAGCAGCGCACGACCTGGCATGGCGAGGCAGCGGACCTCCTCAGCGAACGCGGTCTGCGGGCCATGGTTGACACGGCGCTCCACCCCGATCCGGCACCCACCCAGCCGGTCTCCGCGGCCTGGCTCACCGAAGCTGCCCATCGGGTGATCCGCGAGCTCGAGGCGCATCGCGCGAGCTGCCAGAGCTGGCACATGTACGCCGAGGCGCAGCGCCAGGTCCGGGGCCTCACCCTCGCGCCCGAGCAGATTCCCCAGGTCATCGAGCACCTCGTCGATGCCGTCACGGACCAGTTGATCAACCTGACGCCCGACCTCGACCCGATCACCGAGCCGGCCGCGCTCAAGCGTTCCGATGGCGTCAGCGTGTATCGCCACACGGGCGCGGACCACTTCACCAGTACGCGGATCCTGGAGGCCGAGGCCCGGGTCGTTGACGCCGCCGGCACCGATGCCAGCACAAGTCCAGATCCGGTCGATGTTGACCTGGCGCTGATGACAGCCGCCCTTGAAGGGCCGGCGCTCAACGACGGCCAGCGGGAACTCGTGCGCAGCCTCGTCGCCGACCCGCGCCGGGTCGCGCTCGCCCTCGCGCCGGCCGGCTCCGGCAAGACCACCGCGATGAGCGTCCTCGCCCAGGTCGCCCACGACCTCGGATACGACGTCGTCGGCCTCGCGCCATCAGCGGCCGCAGCCGCCGTGCTCACCGACGCGACCGGCATCCCCTCCGAGACCCTCGCCATGCTCGATCACTCCCTCGTCGCCGGCCTGGATCCCGGGTTCGGGCCGCACACGATGGTGGTCGTCGACGAGGCCGGGATGTCCGACACCCTCACCCTCGACCGGATCATCACCGCCTGCACCGGCCGAGGTGCACGAGTACGGCTGGTCGGCGACGACCAGCAGCTCGCCGCGGTCGGCGCTGGCGGCGTCCTGCGCGACATCGCCACCACGCATGGAGCCGTGCGTCTCGACCAGGTAGTGAGGTTCGACGATCCCGTCGAGGCGTCGGCGTCGCTCGCACTGCGCGACGGCGACCGCACGGCGCTGGGGTACTACCTCGACCACGACCGCATTCACACCGGCGACGAGCTCACGAGCCTCACCGAGGTGCTGGCAGGGTGGCAGGAGGACGCCACTGCCGGCCGCGAGTGCCTGATGCTCGCGCCCGCTCGCGACCTTGTCGCCCGGCTCAACCACGCCGCCCGCAAAGCCCGCCTCACTGGCGTGCGACCTGAAGACGAGGTCGACCTTGCCGACGGCAACCAGGCCTCGGTTGGCGACACGATCCTGACCCGCCACAACGAGCGCCGCCTCGGCGTCAGCGGCACCGACTGGGTCAAGAACGGCGACCGCTGGACCGTCACCGCGCTCGCCGCCAACGGCGGCCTGCGTGCTCGACACCTGCGGTCCGGACTCCAAGTCACGCTGCCGCGCGAGTACGTCGCCCACCACGTCGAGCTCGGCTACGCCACCACCGTCCACGCCGCCCAAGGCAGCACCGCGGACGTCATGCACGGCATCCTCACCGGGCACGAGGACCGGCAACTGCTCTATACGATGCTCACCCGCGGCCGCTTCGAGAACCACCTCCACCTGATCGACGAGCCGATCACGCCGGAAGAGCAGTTCCTGCCCGGGATCGATGAGCAGATCACCGCCGTCGAGGCACTCGACCGGATCATCGCCCGCGACGGCGCCGCGACCTCCGCGACCACCGAGCTCACCCACGCCACCAGTCCCTCAACGCTGCTGCACGAGGCCGCAGGCAGGTACGCCGACGCCGTCACCGCCGCCACCCAGCGGCTCTCTGGCGCGGACGCCGACATCGCTCTCGAAGCGGCGGGCGCCGGCCCGCTCCCGTGGCTGCCCGGCGTCCCCGCCGCCCTGCGCAGCGATCTCGATTGGTCGGAGTACCTCGACGCTCGCGCCGAGCGCGTCCGCACCCTCGCCGACGCCGTCTGTCGCGACGCACACCTCCCGCCAAGCTTGCGGCGCTTCGATGACGTGCTTACCGACCAGCTTCGCGAGGCGGTAGTCGTCTGGCGAGCCGCCAACGGCGTTCCCGACGACGACCGGGGCCTCCTCGGCCCACGAACCAACGACCTCGCCGCCGACCGCTACGCCCGCCACCTCCAGCGCCAGGTCGACGCCCTCTATCCCGAGTCAGTCCGGCGCTGGGAAGCACAGATTGCCCGGGCGATCGGCGACCTGGACCACCGCGACGACCGCACCCTCGACCTGGCTCGGGAGCTCGACCGCATTCAAGGCAGCGGTCTCAACGCCACCCAGATCCTCCGTCGCGCGGCCACCCTCCGACGCCCACTCCCTGACGACCGCAGAGTCGAAGCCCTGGCCTACCGGATCGAGCGCATCGCCGCCAACGACGCCGCACTCCGGCCGCAGACCCATCAGCCGAGCCGGCGGTCACCCGGCATCGGACTCTAGGAGAGCCTTCCATTCACGCGGCGTCGCACTCCGACGCCTTGTCCCGAGAACCACGTTGAACGCAACACGCAGCTGCTTGGACGTCATGCCCGGATGGTCGAGACGAAAGCGCTCTTCCTCCGCCTCGACGAGCGTGAGGTCCATCTCGTCCCAGATCGTCAGCTCCCGCTCCCGGTGCTGGGCCTTCCACTCCGCGTACCGCTGCGGGTCGTCCCGCGCATCGACGTACTCGATCAGCCGATCCAGAGCCCTCGCCGCGCGCTTCCGCAGCGACCTCGGCGCGAGGTTCGCCTCCGCAGCCACGGCCTCAACGACAGTGGGCGCCACCAGGCCCGTCCGCCCGCGGCGCGCGGGCGCGTTCTGGCGGTCGGCTTCCGCGGCGAGCGCCCACAGCAGCCAGTAGTCGAAGCCATTGATCGCGGCCTCCTCCTGGCCGACGTGGAAGACCTCGACGAGGACCGGACCAGGATCGTCCTCCAGTTCTATGCACGCCATCTCGTCGAGCACGTCGGGATCACCGACGACCTGCGCCATTGCCCGGTCTCGGCGTACTGCGAGGTCGCCCGCCCCCAGGTCAGCGAGCACCTCGCGCTGTGTCTGGCCCACGATCGCGCCGGCGATGTTCGGCGTGGTCAGGCGGTACGCCGCAACAGCCTCGATCCAGAGCTGGCTGGCCACCAGTCCGTCGATGTCATCCGACATGTCTCGAAGCCGACGCGCGACCTTCTCCGCGCCCGGAAGCAGCGCCCAAACCAGCGCGGTGATCGCGTCCGGCTCACTCTCGGTCATCGAAGCGAGCGCGCCGAGAACTGCCTTCGCCTCATCCGGTGACGCGAGGGCCCACCCGGGCAGGTCGACGAGGTCGTCGACGACGTCGTCAACGAGGCGCTGTGTTACCCAGTGCCGCCAGGCCGCTCGCGCCTCCCCCATGAGCGCACCCCCCAGGTCCTGGAGGCCAAGGCGATCAGCAACCGACACAACGTGCTCCCGAGGGACATCCCTGCCCCGACGGTCAGCAGGGACCTTCCAGCCTGAGCGGGACAAACCTGCACGTCAAGGGTCGCTTCCGCCGCCCGACGATGCATCTCGAGACGTTGAGAGACAGTCCGAGACGCTCCGCAACAACCAGCACCAATCAGCAGTTGAATCTCTTCAGTCGTCATCTCAGCATGTGACCGTTGATGCCGATTCTCGGTCTTCGATTCGCCCTTCGTTCGAGCCATGATGAAGAGGTGCCGGCATACCAGAGCTGGGCCAGCAGCCCGGCCTCACGCAAGGTCATGCAGGGCAACCGGTCGCGAGACACCGCGCCCGAGCTCGCCGTGCGTCGGCTCCTGCACGCAGCTGGGCTTCGCTTCCGCGTTGACTTCCGCCCCGAGCCGTCATTGCGGAGGACCGCCGACATTGTGTTCACCAGGCAGCGCGTCGCGGTCTTCATCGACGGCTGTTACTGGCACGCATGCCCCGAGCACGGCACGAGCGCACGTACAAACAGCGAATACTGGTCGGCCAAACTCCAGCGCAACGTCGCCCGTGATGCCGACACCACGGCCCGGCTCGAGGCGGCCGGTTGGACCGTGCTCCGTTTCTGGGAGCACGAGGATCCGACCCAGGTCGCACGTGAGGTAGCTGGCACCATCCGTGCCTACCCCGCTGAGTCGACTGCCGGTAACGCTCGATAGACGTCCGGCTTGAGCTGAGCGTTGAGTCCGAGCGGGCCGAGCAGCGTGTAGTAGCCAGCGTCCCTCTTGCCGTACCGGTACAGGCGGCGAAGCCTGTACGCCGGGCCAAGGTCGTTCGATGCCTCGACCTCATTGCCCGAGATGTAGAACGGGAGCTCCTTGGCGTAGCGCGTCGTCTTCACCTCGATGAACACGAGCTGGTCGGTCAAGTCCTGGAACGACTGGACGTCGTACCCGAGACCGTCCCCGTCGAGTGCAGACACGTGTCGCACCTCGGAAGCAAGGTCATCGCGGCCACCGGCACTTAGCCGAGCACGCTCGCCTTCCACGACTGCCAGTTCGCCGGCCCTTCCCAGGGCACGATTGAAGGATTCGATCGCCGCGAAGTCGATGCCCACCACAGCCACACGGCCATGGGACCTCTCCGACCAGTTGACAGCAGGTGGATCAACCTCAGCACCGAGCGGACTCCGGTCGACGTTCGGGTCCTCCACGGACCTGAGCATGAATGCGCGCAACTCGGCGTCTTCCGTGAACCGATCGATCACCACCTCGCGGAGTCGTTCCTGAAGGTTGCTCAGCGGCTTGTACCCAGGGATCCACAGCGCGTTGATCTCATCGAGGACCGCGGAGATGTTGCTGAACTTCTTGCCGATCGAGCCGATCGAACGGTCGACGGTGCGGGCGACTTCCCGCTGGTACGCGGCCTTGACGTACGGCTCCTCGGCCAGCTCCAGAGTCAGCATCTGGAAGTAGATGTCGACGGTCGTGTTGATCTCGTCATCGCTCCAGGGGCCGGTCGCCACGGGCACCAGGTTGCCGGACGTGTCGCCCCGTGTCCTGGATATCAACAAGCTCGCGGCCGTGAGCGACGAGCAGAACGGTGGTCCGGTCCAACGCACCGCGTGAGTTAGCCTTCATCTGCGGCCGAACCGCGCGTTCTGCGCCGCCCTGTCGGAGGTTCCGCGTAAGCTTGCCAGCATGTTCGATTTCGTCGACTACTTCGCTGGCGTCGGCGGGTTTCATGCTGCGCTCAGTGGCCTCGGCGGTCGGGCCGTTCAGGCATGCGAAATCGATCCGAAGCCTGCAGCGATCTACGAACACAACTGGAACCTGAAGCCCGAGAAGGACGTGCGTGAGCTCGCCCGGCATCCAGAGTTGATCCCCGCGCATTCTGTGCTGGCCGGCGGCTTTCCCTGTCAACCGTTCAGCAAGTCTGGTCGTCAACTCGGCATCGCCGAAGATCGCGGAACCCTCTTCGAGGACGTGCTGAAGATCCTTGAGGCGAAGCAGCCCCCGGTTGTGATGCTCGAGAACGTCCGCAACCTCGCCGGTCCACGCCAACAGGCCGCATGGCTGCGGATCCTCCGTGGCCTGCGCGAGGCTGGCTACCGGGTGGGCGATCGCCCCACCGTGTTCTCGCCGCACCTACTGTCTCGGGCGTTAGGCGGAGCTCCCCAGGTTCGGGATCGCGTCTACATCTTGGGAGTCTGGGTCGGTAGGGACCGAGCGATGACAGAAATCGACCTCGACCCTGTCGTCCCCCATACGGCTGAGGAGGGATGGGACGTTTCCGATTGGAGCATCGAGGCGGACGTGCTGCTTCCTGAGCCACCGGCCAGTGAGATCCAGCGGTACAAGCTGAGCGGTGACGAGATCGCCTGGATCGACACCTGGAATGAACTGCTCGCGATGCTCGGAGACGCCAAGTTGCCTGGATTTCCGCTTTGGGAGTTCGCCTGGCATCAGCGGCGCCCAAACGGCTACCGGACGATGCCGGCCTGGAAGCAGAAGCTCATCGAGCAGAACCGAGACTTTTACCTGACACACCGCAGTGCAATCGATGCATGGCGATCGCGGGATCGAGACGTTCCCCTCTCCAAGTTTCCAGCCTCGCGCAGGAAGTTCGAATGGCAGGCCGGCTCGGGTGAGCGGGATCTATGGAAGCACCTGATGCAACTCAGGCCGTCGGGCATTCGCGTCAAGCAGGCGACCTACGCACCGGCACTGGTGGCCATGAGCCAGACACCCATCTTTGGTCCGCGTCGTCGCCGACTGACTCCGCCCGAGACCGCCCGACTGCAGGGATTCGATCCGACGACGTTCTCGTTCGCCGATCAGCCGGACAGCGCGAGCTACAAGCAGATGGGCAACGCCGTCAACGTGGGCGTCGTACGACACGTCTTCAAGGCGTTCGTCGAGAAGAACGCCGATGACATCGCGGCGTGCGGACCGGCCGGCACGTCCATCCTGGAGTCGCTGGGGATCGATGTTCCGCTGGTCTCGACCAGCGTCGCAGCCTCGTAGCCCAGTTCAAGGCGCAGATCAGAGATCAGAGTCCCAACGCGGCGAAGAAGTCATCCGGGCCCTGTGATGGTGAGGATGAGAAGTCAGATCGAAATGTCATCCCGGAGACACCGGGAGGCAGCGGGTACCCGAGCTCTGGTCGTGGAACGTCCTCCCGCCTGAAAAACTCGAGGCTCTGGTCGCTCACGTCAGCGACGAATCGCTCCGCCATGAACTCTCCGAAGGACGCTCCGCACTCCGCCGCCAAGATCGCCCAGAACGCTTCTCGATCCTCGCTGGCACCTAGGCCGTCCGCGACCCTTCGGGCGAAGTCACCAATCGTCATCCCACTCTCGCGCAACTCGACCCGAACGGACGCGAAGTAGCGGTTCCCCGGGCCGAACGCCTGGTCTGCAGAGATCGTGTGCGATCGCGTGGCCGACTGGGTCGCCTTCACCTCGACCTCGACGGGCGGCCGTGTCAGCACGAAGTCGATGGTGCTGGTTGGCACGCTGTGCCACCCGCGAACCCAATCCTCGGGTCGTCTCGCGGCCGCGATCAACGTCAACTCGCCGATCAAGCCCACCACGTCGGTTCGTGGCGGAGCCTGAAGCCTCCAGAACAGGCCAAGCCACCGCGCGAGTTCGTCAGCAACGTCGGTCTCGGCCGGGTCGCTCGGAAGTGCGAGAAGCAGTTCGTGGACGAACGAGGCGAACAAGGTCTGTACTTCGGGGTCAACGCTCCTGCAGCGCATCACGGAGACCCGCATAGTCCGCTGTGTGATCCCATCGTCAAGGCGATACTGGACACCGAACTCGGCACTCAGCGCAGCCATTCGCACCGGAATGGGGCTCGACGGCCCTGTGCGAGCCACGATCGCAGCGACGTACTCCCCACTGGCCGCGCCGCCCGCGTACGCCAAGGTGCCGCCGGCCTCCGTTGCGATGGCGCTGACAGCGAGAGTCTGATCAGGAAGGCCCTCCGCAGAGGCCCTCTCAGAACCAGACGCCATCGCGCCACGCAATTCGGCGCGCCGGTCTACTGACACTAGAAGCCGACCTCGATGATCCACCCACTAGCCGCCGAGCTCGGAACGTGCCATGCAGTCACGAGATAGCGCCCGAGCGGCTCGCGATCGCGCGACTCAACCGCCACTTGATGTAGTTGAACTGCGATGCCATCGTGATCCGCGCCGATGCTGCGATCTCCCGGATAATCGCCAGAGCGTCCCTGGAAGATCTGGATCCCTCCTCCAACTGTCTCCTGCCGGCGTCCAGGCTCGCCGGGCCTCATCCAGTAGACGGCTATCGAGTGATCGCTTCCGGGCTCGTCGGAGAGACGCGCGAGCGCGAGCGACAGTGCCTGCGCTTGCTCGTCGCCCAACCGCGACCGCGGCGTCACGGCCTCGAGCAGTTCCAGTGTGACGTGCGGTGAGGTGTACCCGCGCCGATGACCGTAGGGGTCGAGACTCCAGTTGACGCCTTGGAGGATCCGCTCGGCCGTCCGGACGTTGTCTTCCAGCGCCGCGGCATCCACTCTTACCGGCTGTCGATCAGTGATCCATTTGTCTGCCATCGCAACTCGGGCTAACGGCATCCCGATTACCGACGCCCTGGTCGGCCGCATGCTGGGGTCGAGCAGGAACTTCCGACGCCACTCCTTCAGTGTCTCCGAGCCGTCCTGAATCGCTCTCAGTGACTCGAGCATGTCTCGCTCATGGTGTACGTAGTTCACAAAGGCGTCTCGCACGTCCGCGTCGAGGAAGACACGACAGAGTCCCAAGTACGCGGCCTTGTATCCGAAGAACCGGGCTCGCTGTTGGATGGTGTCTGCGACGGACATGCCAGCGCCGCGCGGCATGTACGTCACCGTGAGCCCCTCGACCGTAAAGCCGCGGTCGATCGCCTGGCCTCCAACCAGCACGTAGAACTTGGTCCTTATCCATTGGATGACAGGCGTCTGACCCAGTCGAGTGTTGACCTCAGTGACATCGAGGTTGTTGAGCACGAAACCGAACGCCTCCCAACAACTCTTGAAATCCGCAAGTTCGGGATACGTCTTCTTGAGATCTTCCCAGGCAGTGCGGAAGTCGCCGCGAAGTTTGACGGGGTCAGCGTCACCGGCATGCTCGAGACGGTCCTGCCATGTGGTCTTCATGTCCCGGACCCACGTGGCAAAGGTGCCTTGGTCGGCGGTCCCTCGCGACGGATGAACGAGCATCGACCTCGTCTCCGGTCGTCCACCGGCAACAACGTGCGCGGCGCCCACGAGGAAGAGCAGGAATGCCTGCCGCAGGCCGGCCGGGGGTGGACCGTTCGGATTACTGGCCGCCTGAACGTCAGCGGCATCGATCACGTGTACGTGCCGGGACGGCTCGCTGCCACCGAAGTAAACCTCGCCGCCGGTGTAGCCCTCGCCCGGCTCGAGCACGCGCACGAAGTCAGGCGATAGCGCGTCGTCGATTGCGATGAGCAATGGCGCCTGAGGAGTCGCCGTGTACTGGAGGTAGAAGTGGTTTGGCACCGCCTGCCTCAGCGCCTGCAAGTTGGAGTACGTGGAGGACTCTCGGCCACGCCGAACCAATGTATTGAGGCTGGCTTGGTCAGCCTCGTCGTCAACGATCAAGACCCGGACAGCCGACAAATCCACTCGTGTGAGCGCTCCAGCCAGATCGGCGATCCGGGTGTAGTTCTTCAGCACGACAACAACAGCGGTCTCCTTGTAGGCGGCCGGCGTTGCAGGATTCATCCAGTTCGCTTTGACCCGCAGGAGCTCTTGCTCAACGTGGTCCGACGGCTGGAGGTTGTCCGCAGGGTCGAGGAAGGTCCACCCGGCCGGCGACGCTTCGTTGAGGTCCTTCTTGAGCCGCCGCTGGCCCTGCGCCAGAAGCGGGTTCGAGATGCCACTGATGACGATCACGACCGCGAAGTCATTGTCGCGGGCGAGAGAGATGACGCCCTCGTACGACAACGTCTTTCCGGATTGGACCCGGCCCACGACCAAACCGGTGGACCTCGGCCCTGCTACCAGCGCACCGCGCAGGACTTCGACGGCACTTGCCCGAACTGCCGGCCGCGCCTCAGGCCGAACGACCTCGCTAAGGAAGCCGGCGAAAGTATCCCCTGAGACAACGGTCGGCATCTCGTCGGCCGCACTTGCCGGCGACATCGTCGGTCCGGTCATGCGTCGCTCCTCAGCCGCTTCGCAAGTGCGCCGCTCAGCAGCGTCTCGACCTGACGCATGAAGGTTCCGGCGATCTCACCCTCGCCTGATGAATTGAGGACGCTCTCCGAGACGACCATGGCGACGGCAATCCGGAACACGGCCTCGATCGCGTCCGTGCTGCCGAGTGCGAACTGCTTCAGAAACGGGTGGGCGGTGTTTAGGACGACGTGTGCTGTTACATCTCCACTCCTTGGCTCAGCCTCGACGTGCCGCACGAGCCAGCGGGTTTCCCCTGGGCGCGACGAGGCGGTCATCCGAAGTGTCCATGTGCGGCCCTGGTGGCCGAAGGAGAACTCTCGCTCCACGTCACCGACGGCGTCTTCCGATGTGCCGGCATCCGCAGGAACGGGCGAGTCGGTCGGAGCATCGATGCCCTCGGCCAACGCGTTTGGCAGCTCGCGCTCGACGACGTCCGCGGTGTTCTCTGTTGCCTCGCGGATTCGCTTCTGCTCCTGCTTGGACGCTTGCCGCGCGCGGTAGTGCTCGGCCTGCTTCAACAATGGCAAGGGCTCAGCATCGAGGACCGCTCGCAACTTCTCCTCGAACTCCTCCTCGTGTCCATGCCACTGGAATCCATCCTTGGTATGGCTGACCGGTAGTCCAGCGATCTCCAGTTCCCCGAAGAGACGCTGTGACCGGTAGGAGTTTCCGCCTCCATAGATGCGAGTGGGTCGATAGGGCGACTCGCCGCTTCCGACGATGACACGGCCCCGGCGAAAGAGAGAGAGTCCGTTGCCACTGGTGCGGCCCTCCGCTCGGATCGCACACCATCCTGCGACCTCGATGTCATCGCCGAAGACGAAGTCGACCTCCTTGCGCCACTCCTTCGGCTCCTTGGAGAGGTCATGGTTGGCCTCGGAGCGAACATCGACGGCGCGGAGAACCTGTGGCTCCTCGTACTCCATTTTCTGTCCGGCGACGGTCAGGTTCAGGCGGTCGTCTCGGAGGAAGCCGCGATAGATCTCTCGTAGGTGGTCCCGCACCTTGCCCATAGTGCGCCCGGGAAGGAACTGATTGAGGTCCCAGAGCTCGATCCTGGTGTAATGAGCGTCCCGCGACACAGGCCGGGTCGTGACCACCAAGTCCTCTACCTCGTCACGCAGGACCGACTCCATGTTGAACTCGATCGAGTACTCCGCCGGATCGCCAATGCTGGTCGTCACGACGCGCCAGTTCTGCGCGAACCAGATCGAGGCACTCTTCATACCCATGCCGAACTCGGACAGCCCACTTCGGTCGGGTGGTACCTCGGCGGCCTTGAAGGCGCGGGGGAAGTCCTGATGGGCGATCCCGCCGGCATTGTCCGCTATGACGATGCGCCCGCCGTTCTCACGCTGGTAGTCGATGTCGACACGAAGCCTGTACTGCGGCTCCACGCCGACAATCTGCGCGTACGACTTCGAGGCGCTCTGGATCGCATTGTCGACGTACTCGGCCAGCGCGAACCATGGTTCATAGTTGAGGTGCCCCAACACTCCCAGGATCGACACGCCAGGAACGATGCTGACGCGTTCGGCCGTTGCGCCAGCGGACGTTCGATTCGCGTCCTCGTTCGGACGCACTCCCTCGGCTACTCCTCGCTCCACTCCGTCGACCCTAGTAAAGACCCCCGACGCATGTGGCCGATTCATGTGCTCGCAGCACCTACGTGGAGCAGGCAACCCCCACCAGTCCCCCACGGAAGACCCAGACCTAGCAAGGGGATAGTTCGAAAATAGAGAGAAACCGCAGGCTGACCTGCGGTTTCTCGTGGTGGAGCCAAGGGGACTCGAACCCCTAACCCCCTGCTTGCAAAGCAGGTGCGCTACCAATTGCGCCATGGCCCCTGAGGGCGGTGCGTCAGGCCTTGTCGACGGTGTCGGTGGCCTGCTGCCAGAGCGCCTGCTCCTTGCGGCCGTCGTCGATCTTCTTCTTCGCGAACGCAGCGCCGGCGGCCGCCAGCACCACGAGGAGCAGCTTCTTCATGAACGACCTCCCGGTTGCCCCGGCCATCGGGGATGTGGGCCTAAGAGGACTTGAACCTCTGACCTCTTCCTTATCAGGGAAGCGCTCTAACCGTCTGAGCTATAGGCCCGTGGATGCGCAGGGAAGGCTACCCCATGGCCGAGCGCCGCAACAAAACGGAGGGCATCACGTCAGCGGTCCTCGGCGAGGGTCATCTCCACGCCACCGATCAGCGTGGCGGCGAGGTTGTAGATGAAGGCCCCCAACGTCGACAGCGCGGTGATCAGGATGACGTCGATGACCGCCGCGATCATCGTGAAGCCCACCGCCCGCGACGTGCCGATGTAGTGGGTGATGTCGAACGGCGTCCCCGACCCGGAGCCCACCGTCTGGTCGACCATCGAGTTGATCGAGTCCCAGACACCGGCGGCGCCGAGCACGCCCCAGATGATCGCGACGGCGACCACACAGGTGATGCCGATGGCGATCGAGAGCAGGAACGCCGTCTTCATCACCGACCACGGATCGATGTGCACCAGGCGCAGCCGCGCCTTGCGAGTACGACGCTCGGCGCCCGCCGTCGAGCCCGCCGGAGAGGGGCTCGGTCCGGCCGCCCTCACCGGGCTGCTGGGCTGCTGCGGAGCGGCCGAGCCGTCGGCCGCGACGGCACTGCCGGACTCTCGCTCGGAGGAGGTCACGCCGGGCCGCCACGACGTACGGCGATCACTGCGTTCCGCCTCGGCCCCGGTCGACGGGCCGGAGACAGGGCCTGTCGACCCCGCAATGGTGGGCGCAGCCTGTGAACCGTCACCCGCGTCGCGTTCCGCCGTCACCGCCGGCGTCGTACGCGGGTTCATCCGGTACTTCTGGTTGCGCTTCTGACGGCCCTTCGCCATCAGTCCTCCTGCGGGTCGGCGGTCGCGTCAGGCTCGATTGTCGCATCCTCCTCGGCATCGGCCCGCTCGACGGACCTGGCGACCACCGCGACCGAGTCACCGGCCTTCGGGGTCACGAACTTCACACCCATCGTGGACCGCCCGGTCGGACGGAACTCGCCATTGATCGGGCTGCGCACCACCTGACCCGTAGCCGTCACCGAGAGGATTTCGTCGCCCTCCTCCACGATGAACGCACCGACGAGGACGCCGCGCTGCTGGTTGGCCAGCGACATCGCCTTGATGCCGATGCCACCGCGGTTCTGCTCGCGGTACTCGGTGATCCGGGTGCGCTTGGCGAAGCCGCCGTCGGTCATCGTGAAGACGTACTGCGGGTGGACGCCGAAGTAGGGGCTGGTCGGCTCCTCGGAGGTGGCCGCGACCTGCTCGTCAGTGGGCGCTCCGGCAGCCTGGTCGGCCTCGGCCTCGGCGGCGACCTGCGCCTTGCGGATCACCGACATCGACAGCAGCGCGTCGCCGTCACGGAACTTCATCCCGGTGACCCCGGAGGTGGCCCGCCCCATCGGCCGTAGCTGGTTGTCGTTCGCCTCGAACCGGATCGCCTGACCCTTCCGGGACACCAGCAGGATGTGGTCGTCGGGACCGACCAGCTCGGCGCCGATCAGCTCGTCGTCGTCCTCCCGGAAGTTGATCGCGATGACTCCGGCCTGGCGCGGGCTGTTGTAGTCGCCCAGCCGGGTCTTCTTGACCAGCCCGGACCGGGTCGCGAGCACGAGGTACGGCGCCTGCTCGTAGTCGCGGATCGCCAGAACCTGGGCGATCTGCTCGTCGGGCTGGAAGCTGAGCAGCCCCGCCACATGCCCACCCTTGGCGTCGCGGGACGCCTCGGGAAGGTTGTAGGCCTTGGTCCGGTAGACGCGCCCCGCGGTCGTGAAGAACAGCAGCCAGTGGTGGTTGGAGGTGGCCATGAAGTGCTCGACCACGTCGTCGCCCTTCAGCGCCGCTCCACGCACGCCCTTGCCGCCACGCTTCTGGGTGCGGTAGTTCGACGCCAGGGTCCGCTTGGCGTAGCCGCCGCGGGTGATCGTGACCACCAGCTCCTCGTCGGGGATGAGGTCCTCCATCGAGAGGTCCCCGTCGGCGGCGATGAACTGGCTGCGCCGTTCGACGCCGAACTTGTTGACGATCTCGGCGAGCTCCTCGCTGACGATCGTCCGCTGGCGCTGCTCGCTGGCGAGGATCTCCTGCAGCTCGGCGATGATCAGCTCGAGCTCGGCCAGCCGGTCCATGATCTTCTGGCGCTCCAGCGCGGCCAGCCGGCGCAGCTGCATGTCGAGGATCGCGTTGGCCTGGAGCTCGTCGATCTCGAGCAGTTGGATCAGGCCCTGGCGCGCGTCGTCGACCTCGGGCGACCGCCGGATCAGCGCGATCACGTCGTCGAGCATGTCGAGGGCCTTGACCAGGCCGCGGAAGATGTGCGCCTCCTCCTCGCGCCGGCGCAGCCGGTGGCGGGTACGACGCTGGATGACGTCGATCTGGTGGGCAACCCAATGGCTGACGAACTGATCGAGGGTGAGGGTGCGGGGCACCCCGTCGACCAGCGCGAGCATGTTCGCGGAGAAGTTGGTCTGCAGCTCGGTGTGCTTGAAGAGGTTGTTCAGCACCACCCGGGCGACGGCGTCGCGCTTGAGTACGACGATGAGCTGCTGGCCGGTCCGCGAGGAGGTGTTGTCCTTGACGTCGGCGATCCCCTGGACCCGGCCGGAGTCGGCGAGCTCGGCGATCTTCAGTGCCAGGTTGTCCGGGTTGACCATGTAGGGCAGCTCGGAGATGACCAGCTGGGTGCGGCCCTTGGCGTCCTCGTCGACGGTGACGACCGCGCGCTGGGTGATCGATCCGCGACCGGTGCGGTAGGCCTGCTCGATGCCGGCTCGGCCGACGATGAGCGCGCCCATCGGGAAGTCCGGGCCCTTGATCCGCTCCAGCAGCGCTTCAAGGAGCTCCTCGCGGGTCGCCTCGGGGTGCTCCAGCGCCCACTGCACGCCGTCGGCCACCTCACGCAGGTTGTGGGGCGGGATGTTGGTGGCCATCCCGACCGCGATGCCGGCAGAGCCGTTGACCAGCAGGTTGGGGAACCGGCTCGGCAGGATCACCGGCTCCTGGCCCTTGCCGTCGTAGTTGGGCGCGAAGTCGACGGTGTCCTCGTCGATGTCGCGCACCATCTCCATGGCCAGCGGCGCCATCCGGCACTCGGTGTACCGCATCGCCGCGGCGGGGTCGTTGCCGGGCGAGCCGAAGTTGCCCTGTCCCTGGACCAGCGGCGCGCTCATCACCCAGGGCTGCGCGAGCCGGACCAGGGTGTCGTAGATCGCCGAGTCGCCGTGCGGGTGGTACTGACCCATCACGTCGCCGACGACGCGGGAGCACTTGTTGAAGCCGCGGTCGGGTCGGTAGCCGCCGTCGTACATCGCGTAGAGGACACGCCGGTGCACCGGCTTGAGCCCGTCGCGCACCTCCGGGAGCGCCCGGCCCACGATGACCGCCATCGCGTAGTCGATGTAGGACTGCTGCATCTCGTCCTGGAGCTCGACCTCGCGCACGCGAGGGTTCTCGGGAGGGAGTTCAGTCATGACTGGTCACTTTCACGTCGGCACAGGAAGTGCGAGGGGCGGGCATCGCTCCTCATGTCAGATGTCGAGGAACCGGACGTCTTTGGCGTTGCGCTGGATGAAGCTGCGTCGCTGCTCGACGTCCTCCCCCATCAGCACGGAGAACATCTCGTCGGCCCGGGCGGCGTCCTCGAGGTTCACCTGGAGGAGCAGCCGCTGGTCGGGGTCCATGGTCGTCTCCCACAGCTCGTCGGCGTTCATCTCGCCCAGACCCTTGTAGCGCTGCACCGGCATGTCCTTGGGGAGCTTCTTGCCAGACTCCAGGCCCGACCGCATCAGCGCGTCGCGCTCGGCGTCGGAGTAGACGAACTCGTGATCGTGGGGCTTGTTCCAGCGCAGTCGGTAGAGCGGCGGCTGCGCGAGATAGACGTAGCCGTGCTCGATCAGCGGCTTCATGAACCGGAACAGCAGGGTGAGCAGCAGCGTGCGGATGTGGTGACCGTCGACGTCGGCGTCGGCCATCAGCACGATCTTGTGGTACCGGAGCTTGTCGAGGTCGAACTCCTCGTGGATGCCGGTGCCGAGCGCGGAGATGATCGCCTGCACCTCGGTGTTGGCCAGCACCCTGTCGATCCGGGCCTTCTCCACGTTGAGGATCTTGCCTCGGATCGGCAGGATCGCCTGGATCCGCGGGTCGCGGCCGCCCTTGGCCGAGCCACCCGCCGAGTCGCCCTCGACGATGAAGACCTCGCACTCCTCGGGGTTGGTCGACTGACAGTCCGCCAGCTTGCCGGGCAGCCCGCCACCGCCGAGCAGCCCCTTGCGGGAGCGGGCCAGGTCGCGCGCCTTGCGGGCCGCGATCCGCGCCGAGGCGGCGGCCTGCGCCTTGCGGACGATGTCGCGGCCCTCGGCGGGGTTCTTCTCCAGCCACTCGCCGAGCTGGTCGTTGACGATCCGCTGCACGAAGCCCTTGGCCTCGGTGTTGCCGAGCTTGGTCTTGGTCTGGCCCTCGAACTGCGGCTCGGCGAGCTTGATCGAGATGATCGCGGTCAGGCCCTCGCGGATGTCGTCGCCGGAGACCCGGTCCTCGCGCTTCTTGATCAGCCCCCACTCCTCACCCCAGTGGTTGACCAGCGAGGTCAGCGAGGCGCGGAAGCCCTCCTCGTGGGTGCCGCCCTCGTGGGTGTTGATCGTGTTGGCGAAGGTGTGCACCGACTCGGTGAACGAGACGTTCCACTGCATCGCCAGCTCCAGGCTCATCTCCGAGCCGCCGTTGGCGGACTGGTTTGCCTCGAAGTTGATGATGGTGGGGTTGGCGGCCTGCTTGCTGCGGTTGAGGTACTCGACGTAGTCGACCAGGCCCCGCTCGTAGCAGAACCTGCGCTCGAGCCCGCCACCCTCGGCCGGATGGATCGCGTCCTGACCGGCCTGGTCGACGGAGTCGGCGATCGTGTCGTCCTGGACCGCCTCGACGATCTCGTCCGCGGCCGGCCGCTCGTCGCGCACGACGATCTCCAGGCCCTTGTTGAGGAAGGCGTACTCGCGGATCCGGTTGGTGATCGTCTCCAGGGAGTACGTCGTGGTCTCGAAGATGTCTTCGGAGGCGTAGAAGATGATCGTGGTGCCGGTGCGCTCGCCCTCCTCCATCGGGCGAACGTCCTCGAGGTCGCCGTCGGGGACACCGAGGGAGAACGTCTGTCGCCACAGATGGTCGCGGTTCTTCACCTCGACGACGACCCGCGAGGACAGCGCGTTGACCACGGAGATGCCGACACCGTGGAGGCCACCGGAGACCTTGTAGCCGCCACCGCCGAACTTGCCGCCGGCGTGCAGCATGGTGAGCGCCATGGTGACCGCGGGGATGCCCTCGGTCGGGTGGATGCCGGTGGGGATGCCACGGCCGTTGTCCTCGACGCTGACGCCGCCGTCGGCCCGCAGGGTCAGCACGATGCGGTCGCAGTAGCCGGCCAGCGCCTCGTCGACCGAGTTGTCCACGACCTCCCACACGAGGTGGTGCAGGCCGCGTTCACCGGTGGACCCGATGTACATGCCTGGGCGCTTGCGGACGGCCTCGAGACCCTCGAGGACTTGGATCGCGGAGGCGTCGTACGTCGACTCCACCGTGGTGTGGGCCGGCCCTCGCGTGATCGGATCGGTGACGACGTCGTCGGCCATCTCCTCGACGCCGTCGACGGCGTCCTCGTTGGTCTGGGGACTCGGCTCTGGACTCGACACCCGGTGACTTCCTGTTCGACTCTTGACACAAATGTGGCCGCCCCTCACAGCCCGTGTGCCGGGGCGACCTCGCATCGTCCAGTCTACCCGCTGAGGGCCCACAATCACGCGCGGCTGCCCGCGCGACCGGGGTGAAACGACGCCAGAGCGCCCCCAGGAGCCCGTTGAGTGGCCCCATGACGGGTTCGTGGGGCCGCGTCCTAGTCCCCATACGTCTGCGGGGCTGCTGAATCGACTCTGCGGGCCTGGTGCTCGCCCCGGAACCCGGTCGGCCGCCCGGTCAGCCGTAGGTGTCCCGTGGACCCCGGCCGCGGACCCGGTAGCGGCCCCGGCTCCACGAGGGTGCGTTGGGGCCGCGGACGTCGATCACGTCGACCGTCCCGTCGCCGAGCACCTGGTTGAGCCGGCGTACGACGTCCGCGACGAGCAGCTTCATCTGGGTCGCCCACGCCGTCGAGTCGGTGCGTACCACCAGCCGGCCGTCGGCGAACGACTCCGGCAGCACGTGCTGGCCGACCTCGGGCCCGACGATCGCCTCCCAGCGGGAGAAGACGCCGTGCACCCGCAGCTCGGTCCCCCAGCCGTGGTCGGCGACGAACGAGCTCACGGTGGCGTCGAGGGTCTGCGGGTCGCGGGCGTCGGGGTGCGCGCCGGACAGCGTGGACCCGGTCGCGCGGGTCCGTCGGCCCGGCGTACGGCCGGAGCGACTCACCCCGCCCGTCGCGGCCGACGCACGGGTCGACCCGGCCAGGCCGCGGGCGATGCTGCGGGCCAGGTCGAGGCCGCCGTCGTCGTGGTCGGGCTCGGGCGGCGAGTCCTCAGGCAGCTCCGCGTCGTGCTCGGCCGGCTGCTCCGGGGGCTCCTCAGGCATCGCGCACCTGGCCGTCGGCCACCGACAGCCGTCGGCCGCGCAGCTGCTCGGGGATGTCCTCCGGCACGGCCGCGGTGACCAGCACCTGCTCGGCGCCGGAGACGAGCTCGGCGAGCTGACCGCGCCGGCCGGCGTCGAGCTCGGCGAAGACGTCGTCGAGCACCAGCACCGGATCGTCGGCGTCACCGGACGTCGGCGCGCGCAGCAGCTCGTAGGACCCGAGCCGCAGGGCCAGCGCGAACGACCACGACTCACCGTGGCTGGAGTAGCCCTTGACCGGAAGGTCGCCCAGCGAGCAGAGCATCTCGTCGCGGTGCGGGCCGACCAGGGTCAGGCCGCGGTCGAACTCGTCCTTGCGGCGGCGTTCGAGCTCGGCCACGAACGCCGCGACCTTCCCCTGGGCGTCCTCGAAGGAGGGCCGGTAGGTGAGCAGCGCATCGTCGCGGTGGGCCCCGCGCGCGACCGCCTCGTAGGCCTTGCCGAGCAGCGGCGTCAGCTCGGCGATGAGCTGAGTCCGGGCCGCCATGATCTCGGTGCCGAGCTCAGCGAGGCGCTCGTCCCACACCTCGAGGGTGGCCAGCGCGGCGTCCCGCGAGCCCTTGGTGACGCCGGCCGATCGGAGCAGGCTGTTGCGCTGCTTGAGGACCCGGTCGTAGTCGGCCCGGGTGCCGGCGTACCGCGGGGAGCGCTGGACCAGCAGGTCGTCGAGGAACCGGCGCCGCTCGCCGGGGTCGCCCTTGACCAGGGCCAGGTCGTCGGGCGCGAACACCACGCTGCGCAGCACCCCGAGGAGGTCCCGGGCACGCGGCAGTGGGGAGGAGTTGATCCGGGCGCGGTTGGAGCGGCCCGGGTTGATCTCCACCTCGAGGACCGCGCGGCGGTCGTCGCGGACGACGGCCGCACGCACGACGGCCTGGCTGCAGCCGGTGCGCACCAGGGGCGCGTCGGCCGCGACCCGGTGCGAGGACAGCCGCGAGAGGTAGTCGACGGCCTCGACGACGTTGGTCTTGCCCTGCCCGTTGCGGCCCACCAGCGAGGTCGTCCCGGCGCCGAGCTCGAGGTCGAGATCGGTCCAGGAGCGGAAGTCGTGGAGGGTCAGATGGGCGACGTACAACGGCGGTTCGTCATCCTTCGGACTTGACCGCGTGGCCGCCGAACTCGTTGCGCATCGCCGCGATCGCCTTCATCGCCGGGCTGTCGTCCTGGCGCGAGACGAAGCGGGCGAACAGCGCTGCGGTGATCGCAGGCATGGGTACGGCGTTGTCGATCGCGGACTGCACCGTCCACCGACCCTCGCCGGAGTCCTCGGCCCAGCCGCGGATCTTGTCCAGGTGCGGGTCCTTGGTGATCGCGTCGGTGAGCAGATCGAGCAGCCACGAGCGGATCACCGTGCCCTCGCGCCAGGAGTTGAACGTCTCCGGGACGCTGTCGACCAGGTCGACGGCCTCGAGCAGCTCCCAGCCCTCGGCGTACGCCTGCATGATGGCGTACTCGATGCCGTTGTGGACCATCTTCGCGTAGTGCCCCGCGCCAGGCCTCTTCCCGGCATGGACGAACCCGAACTCGCCCGGCGGCTTGAGGGCGTCGAAGGCCGGCTGCACCTTGGCGACATCGGCGTCGGAGCCGCCGCACATCAGCGCGTAGCCGTTCTCCAGGCCCCAGACGCCGCCGGACACGCCGCAGTCCACGAACCCGACCTTCCGCTGCGCGAGCAGGTCGGCGTTGATCTGGTCGTCGGTCCACTTGGAGTTGCCGCCGTCGACCACGAGGTCGCCCTCGCCGAGGAGGTCACGGAGCTGCTTGATGGTGTCGCGGGTGGGGTCGCCGGCGGGCACCATCACCCACACGACCTTGGGCGCCGGAAGCTTCTCGACCATCTCCTGGAGGCTGGCCACGTCAGCCACGTCAGGGTTCATGTCGTAACCGACGACCGTGTGCCCGGCGTTGCGCAGCCGGGTGCGCATGTTGCCGCCCATCTTCCCGAGCCCGACGAGTCCGATGTCCATGCGCTGCCTCCTGGTCGCGGTGTGCTCCGGTCCTGGTTGGTCCGGCTTGCCCGGCCCCGGTCGCGGGCCGGTGCCCGTCAGGACAGCAGCCGGCGGGGCATCAGCAGGTAGCGGAAGTCCGTGGCGTCAGCCGCGGACCCCGTCCCGGCGTCGCCGTCGATGCTGTCCACCCCCGACATTACGACAGGCTTCGACGCCTGGGTGAAGGCCAGCTGGACGAACGGGTCGGGGATCGCCTGGAGGCCATCGAGCAGGAACTGCGGGTTGAAGCCCGTGGTGATGTCCTCGCCGGTGACGTGCGCCTCGAGCGACTCGCTGGCCATCGCGTCTTCGCCGCTGCCGGCATCCAGGGTGAGCACACCGTCGGAGAAGGCCATCTGCACGGCGCTGTTGCGCTCGGCGACCAGCGAGACCCGCTTGACCGAGTCGATCAGCGTGTCCCGAGCGACCCGGGCCACGGTCAGGTGCTCGCTGGGGAACAGCGACCGGACCTTGGGGAACTCCCCGTCGAGGAGTCGGGTGGTGGTACGGCGTACGCCTCCGCCGGCCGAGCCCTCGAAGCCGATGATGCCCTCGCCCGATCCGGCGGAGGACAGCGCGATCGAGATCTCGGCCCCCCCGGTCAACGCCTTGGCGGTGTCGGCGAGCACCTTGGCGGGCACCAGCGCGGCCGCGGTGAGGTCGGTCGTCCCCGGGCTCCACTGGAGCTCGCGCTGGGAGAGCCGGAAGCGGTCGGTGGCCAGCATCGTGATCGCGTCGCCGTCGAGCTCGAGCCGCACCCCGGTCAGCACCGGAAGCATGTCGTCGCGGCCGGCCGCGGTGACCGCCTGCGCGACCGCGTTCGCGAACGCCTCGCTGCTGACCCGGCCGCTGGACGCGGGGATCTCGGGCAGCGTCGGGTAGTCCTCGACCGGCATCGTCTGCAGACTGAACCGCGCCGAGCCGCAGGTCAGGCTGACCTTGGTGCCCTCGATGCTGACCTCGACCGGCTTGTTGGGCAGGCTGCGACAGATGTCGGCGAGCAGCCGACCCGACACCAGGGCTCGGCCCTCCTCGCTGACCGCCGCGTTGAGCGTCGCGCAGGCAGAGGTCTCGTAGTCGAAGGTCGACAGGCGCAGCCCGTCCCCGGCGTCACCGGAGCCGGCCTCGATCAGCAGGCCGGACAGCACCGGGGCGCTCGGGCGGATGGGCAGGGTGCGGGCGGTCCAGGCGACGGCGTCGGCGAGCACGTCGCGTTCGACAGTGAACTTCAAGTCAAGATCTCCTCAGATGACGTCTCGCGGACGTGGGGCGTGGAGCCGGTCGATCCGCGGGTCTGCATCCTGCCACGTCGACCGTCATCCCCAGAAGGGATGCCGTGATGAGTTCGGGGGTCGAAGGTGCAATGACAGGTTCAGTAGTCGTAGTAGGTCCGGTGGATTCTGTGGACAACCCCGATTCATGCAGGTCAGTGCCGGTTCGGGGCTGTGGACCGCGTGTGGACGCAGCGTGCGTCGTACAGCCGACCCTGTGGTTCGTCGCAGCGGCTGTGCGTCGTACGACCCGGTTGTCCACACGTGATCCCCAGCCGGTCCACCGATCGGGGCGCCACGAAGCACAGGGTCGAGCGGGGCGGATCGGGTGGCCGGCGGCGGTCACGCCTGCTTGGCCTGCTGCTTGATCCGGGTGGTCAGCTCGGTCACCTGGTGGAAGAGGTTGCGGCGCTCGGCGAGGTCCTTGCGGATCCGCCGGTCGGCGTTCATCACGGTGGTGTGGTCACGACCGCCGAACTGCTGGCCGATCTTCGGCAGCGACAGCTGGGTCAGCTCGCGACAGAGATACATCGCGATCTGCCGGGCGGTGACCAGGGCGCGGGTGCGGCTGGGTCCGCACAGATCGTCGATGCTGTAGCCGAAGTACGACGCCGTCTGGGCGATGATCAGCCCGGCCGTCACCTCCGGCTCGCCGCCCTCGGGGATCAGGTCCTTGAGGACGATCTCGGCCAGGGTGAGGTCGACCTCCTGGCTGTTGAGACTGGCGAACGCGGTGACCCGGATCAGCGCGCCTTCCAGCTCGCGGATGTTGGTCTGGATCCGGCTGGCGATGAACTCGAGCACGTCCGGCGGGGCGGAGAGCCGCTCGGCGGCCGCCTTCTTGCGCAGGATCGCGATCCGGGTCTCGAGGTCGGGCGGCTGCACGTCGGTGAGCAGGCCCCACTCGAAGCGGTTGCGCAGCCGGTCCTCGAGCTGGGTGAGCCGCTTGGGAGGCCGGTCGGAGCTGATCACGATCTGCTTGTTGGCGTTGTGCAGCGTGTTGAAGGTGTGGAAGAACTCCTCCTGGGTGGACTGCTTGCCCTCCAGGAACTGGATGTCGTCGATGAGCAGCACGTCGACGTCGCGGTAGCGGCGCTGCAACGCGTCCCGCTTGTCGTCGCGGATCGCGTTGATGACGTCGTTGGTGAAGACCTCGGAGGACACGTAGCGGATCTTCGCCCCGGTGTAGAGGCTGCGGACGTAGTGGCCGATG
The DNA here is from genome assembly GCF_031656915.1 of Nocardioides marmorisolisilvae. Taxonomy (NCBI): domain Bacteria; kingdom Bacillati; phylum Actinomycetota; class Actinomycetes; order Propionibacteriales; family Nocardioidaceae; genus Nocardioides; species Nocardioides terrisoli. The sequence continues at coordinate 2,888,959 of NZ_CP134227.1, forward strand.
GCGTGCAGCAGGTGGGTCTTGCCGAGCCCGGAGTCGCCGTACACCAGCAGCGGGTTGTAGGCCTTGCCCGGCGCCTCGGCGACCGCGACCGCGGCGGCGTGGGCGAACCGGTTGGAGCTGCCGATCACGAAGGTCTCGAAGGTGTAGCGCGGGTTCAGCGGGCTGTCCGGGATCCCGGTGGTCAGGGAGAGTCCGGTGGCTGCGGCATAAGGTCGATCTGTCGACAAATCGTTTTGGTGATCTATCGATATGCCGTTCTGTCGGCCGCCGGAGCCTTCACCCCGGCCCACTCGAGCGCGATCGTTACCGAAGGGGCCGCCGTCGGCGGGGCGGGGCGGGGGCCACGGGGCGAGCCCGCGGGACTGCGCGGTCGGTGCCGCCGGGTTGTCGACCGGACGGTCCGTGCGCTGGGCGGGCGCGACGGCACCTGCCGCGGCGGTCGGGGTCGCCGGCACCGGGTCGTTGCCCGGCTCGAGCGCAGGGTCGACGCTGACCGCGATCCGGATGGGCTGGCCGAGCGAGTCGCTGAGCGCATCCTCAAGGCGAGTGCGGAGCCGACCTTCGAGCTGGCCGCGGGTGAACTCGTTGGGCACCGCGATCACTGCGGTGCTCTCGGCGAGCATCAGCGGCTTGCTGTCCTCGAGCCACACCCGTTGCGTCGGGGCCAACCGGTCCACGATCCCTGGCCACAGTTCTACCAACCTGTCCCGGTCCGATGCCTCCACGCTTTCGCCCGCTCCCTTGTTTGACCATCCACATGTTTGTCCACAGGTTGTGCAACACCCGGGACCGGTCCGGCTCCGAGGTGTTGCCGAGAGCGGTTTCGGTGCTCGCAGGAGACACGTCTTCCCAGTTCAGAGCCCGTTTCACCAGGTTGTGAGGGGGCCGGCGAAGGACTGTCGGAGCTCCTCGGTCGACCGTCCGGGACGACGCCCTCGGTAGCCGGACGCTAACAACTCATTGGCCTGTGGATCAACCGGTTCTCCACAGGTTCGGCAAGGATTGTGAGTCGGTACGGCGTGTCGTGCCCGGATCACCGCGAGAAGCGTGGCAACGTGGCGCGGTTCACGTCCGGTGCGCCCGACCCGGGTCCCACGGTCCTGGTCATCGCCTGCCGGTTTGACCCTCTGCCCGGCGGCCGCGTACCGTAGGTCAGTCGAACCGGTGTCGACCGGTGCCGCATGTCCACGCACTCACCTCGCAACACTTCCGGCGTCGTGGACTTGCGGTGCCAGTTGACGCAACGCAACGCACGCAACCGGTGGCCCGGTTCGCCGCATTCCACAGGCCGCAAACCCGTCAGGGGAGTTGAACCACGTGAGCAAGCGTACGTACCAGCCGAACAACCGTCGTCGGCACAAGAAGCACGGCTTCCGTCTGCGGATGCGCACCCGCGCCGGTCGCGCGGTCCTGTCCTCGCGTCGGGCCAAGGGTCGCAAGAGCCTCGCCGTCTGAGCAGCTGAGCGACCGCCGTGCTCCCTGCCGGCAATCGGCTCACTGACGGCGCCACCTTTCGTGAGGTGGTGCGCCGTGGCACCCGAGCCGGTGGCCCGGTCCTGGTGCTGCACCTGCGCGACACCGACGAACAGCGACCCGTCCAGGTCGGTCTGGTGGTGTCGAAGGCAGTGGGGCCGGCGGTCACCCGCAATCTTGTGAAGCGTCGTCTCCGTCACCTGATGAGGGACCGGATCGCGGATCTGCCGCCCGGTTCCCTGCTGGTGGTGCGCGCCCAGCCGGCCGCCGCTGGCGCGTCGTACGCCGAGCTGGGAGCGGAACTCGACCGTGGCCTGGCCCGTTTGACAGGGCAGCGCGGCGAGCACGCTGGGAGGGTCGGGCCGTGAAGTACCTACTGATCGGCCTGCTTCGTCTCTATCGCCTGCTCATCAGCCCGCTCTACGGGCAGATCTGCCGCTACCACCCGTCCTGTTCGGCGTACGCGCTGGAGGCGGTGACCGTGCACGGGAGCGTCCGCGGCACCTGGCTCGCCGCGCGTCGCCTGGTCCGTTGCCACCCGTGGGCGGCCGGAGGGTATGACCCGGTGCCGCCGGTGGCCGGACGCAATTCCACGCTCAACCAAGGAGCCTGAGTGCACTTCCTCAGCGAAATCGGCAGCTTCATCATGACGCCGCTGTACTACCTGGTCTCGGTCGTCCTGGTCGGCTTCCATGACGTGCTCGGGAAGGTGTTCGGCAGCGGCTCGGGCTGGGCCTGGGGCCTGTCGGTGGTGGGGCTGACCCTGGTGATCCGGGCGGCCCTGATCCCGCTCTTCGTCAAGCAGATCAAGTCGTCGCGCAACATGCAGCTGCTGCAGCCCAAGGTCAAGGAGCTGCAGAAGAAGTACGGCCACGACCGCGAGCGCCTGGCCCAGGAGACGATGGCGCTCTACAAGGAGACCGGGACCAACCCGTTCGCGTCCTGCCTGCCGCTGCTGATCCAGATGCCGATCTTCTGGGCGCTGTTCCGGCTGATCGACCACGCCGCCAAGAACAACCAGGGTCACGGCGTGCTCACCGACAAGCTGGCGGTCAGCTTCGCGAACGCCCCGTTCTTCGGCGGCAGCCTCAAGAACAGCTTCACCAGCAACGGCGGCCACACCAGCGTCCAGATCGCGGCGGCCATCCTGGTGGTCGCGATGATCGTCACCACCTTCACTACCCAGCGCCAGCTGATGGCGAAGAACATGCCCTCCGATGCGCTCACCGGCCAGTACGCCCAGCAGCAGAAGATGCTGCTCTACGTGCTGCCGCTGGTGTTCGGTGTCGGTGGCATCGCCTTCCCGATCGGGGTGCTGTTCTACTGGACCACCTCGAACGTCTGGACGATGGGCCAGCAGTTCTACGTGATCCGGAACAATCCGGCACCGGGAACGCCGGCCTTCGAGGCCAAGCAGAAGCGGGACCGAGCCAAGGGCAAGCCGCCGCCCGTCGAGGCCACCGCGGCGACGAGCGACGACCCGGTGGCCCCGGCCGCCGGCGCAGGTCAGGCAGCCACCGATCGTCGGCCCGCCCAACGACAGCAACCCAGGAAACAGTCGCGTCAGCAGCGCAGACAGACCGGTGCCAAACCGGAGTCCGGCGCCGGCGATCAGAAGAAGCAGGGAGACAGCAAGTGAGCGAGCAGATCCAGGACGTCGAGGTCGACGCTGCGCCCGCAGAGGCCGGGGAGTCCGACACGACCACCGAGGCGCTGAGCGAGACCGACACCGACGACGCCGCCGTCGTCGGCGGTGCGGCCGATGAGGGCGATGAGGGCGATGAGGGTGGACGACCGGGTCGTCTGGCGCGACTGGAGCGGGAGGGCGACATCGCCGCGGACTATCTCGAGGAGTTGCTCGAGATCGCCGACCTGGATGGCGACATCGACCTGGACGTCGAGGGTGACCGCGCAACAGCGTCCATCGTCGGCGCGAATCTGCCCCAGCTCGTCGGCCATGACGGCGAGGTGCTCGAGGCGCTGCAGGAGCTGACTCGGCTCGCCGTCTACCGCGAGACCGGCGAGCGGTCCCGGCTGATGCTGGACGTCTCTGGGCATCGGGCGGCCCGGCGTACGGCGCTGGAGGCGTTGGCCTCCGAGGTCGTGGCGCGGGTGCGCGCCAGCGGTGAGCGCGAAGACCTCGACCCGATGCGCCCGTTCGAGCGCAAGGTCGTGCACGACGCCGTGGCGGCGGCCGGCCTGCGGTCGGAGTCCGAGGGTGTCGAGCCGCACCGCTACGTGGTGGTGCTTCCCGGCGACGACGTGAGCAGCGCCGAGGAGTGACCGGTCGGTGACCGACGTTTCACGTGAAACACCCCCCGCTCCCGACGTGGCGCGGGGGGTGTTTGCTGACCGGCTGGCCCTCGCCGAGCAGTACGCCGACCTGCTCGCCACCGAGGGCACCCTCCGTGGGCTGATCGGTCCGCGAGAGGTGCCGCGGCTGTGGGAGCGACACCTGCTGAACTGCGCGGTCCTCGCCGACCTGATCGCCCCTGGTGCGACAGTCTGTGACCTCGGCAGCGGTGCCGGGCTCCCGGGCCTGGTGCTGGCGATCCGACGGCCCGACCTGCGGGTGACCCTGGTCGAGCCGCTGCTGCGTCGTACCACCCTGCTCGACGAGATGGTCGCGATCCTCGGCCTCGACAACGTGGAGGTACGGCGTGCCCGCGCCGAGCAGCTGCAGGGGACGTCGACGTTCGACGTGGTGACCTCCCGTGCGGTCGCTCCGTTGCCCAAGCTCGTCGGTTGGTCCTTGCCGTTGACCCGGGGTGGCGGCGAGACGTTGGCCATGAAAGGCTCGGCCGCAGCCGAGGAGGTCCGCACCGCGGAGCCGACGCTGCGCAAGCTCGGCGCGACCCGATGGTCCGTCGAGTCCGTGGGTTCCGGGGTGGTCGACACCCTGGTGACCGTGGTACGCATCGGCAAGTCAGGAGGTCGTCGAGCGTGAGCGCTGAAGAGCCCGGACTGGGCTGGCCCGCGGGGACCGGGTCAAAGTTATCCACTGGTCTCGGCTGGCCCCCTGAGCGTGTCGGTCCACAGGAAGACTCAAGTTTTCCACAGGCTCCCCTCGTTTCACGTGAAACCACGCCCGCCCCGAAGTCGGGCGCCGAGACCTCCGAGGAGACGCCGCGGATGACCCGTCAGCCCGAGCAGACGCCATCGATCGTCCCCTTCGACGAGGACAACACACCCTTGGCCCGCGCGGTCGCCGAGCAGTTGAGGGCGCGTGCTGCGGTGCGCTTCAACGATCCGCTGCCCCGACCGGCGGACACCCGGGTGATGGTCGTCGCCAACCAGAAGGGTGGGGTGGGCAAGACCACCACCACGGTGAACCTGGCCGCGGCACTGGCCCAGCAGGGACTCCGGGTGCTGGTGGTCGACCTCGACCCCCAGGGCAACGCGTCCACGGCCCTGTCCATCGAGCACCGCCGCGGCGTGCTGTCGTCGTACGACGTGCTGGTCGACTCCACCCCCCTCGTGGACGCGGTCCAGCCGCACCCCGAGATCGCCGGCCTGTTCGTCGTCCCGGCGACGATCGACCTGGCCGGTGCGGAGATCGAGCTGGTCAACGTGATGTCGCGGGAGAGCCGGCTGCGCAAGGCCCTCGCAGGCCACCCGCTGGTGCACGGCGAGTCGGAGGACCGGTTCGACTACGTGTTGATCGACTGCCCGCCGTCGCTCGGGCTGCTCACCCTCAACGCGCTCGTCGGCGGCGAGGAGATGCTGATCCCGATCCAGGCCGAGTACTACGCGCTCGAGGGTCTCGGCCAGCTTCTCGAGACCGTTGAGATGGTGCGCACGCACCTCAATCCGGGCCTGTCGGTGTCCACCATCCTGATCACGATGTACGACGCCCGCACCCGGCTCGCCGCTGGTGTGGCCGACGAGGTGCGTGAGCACTTCGCCAGCCAGGTGCTCAAGACCAGCATCCCGCGTTCGGTGCGAGTGTCCGAGGCCCCCAGCTACGGCCAGTCGGTGATGACCTACGATCCGGGTTCGCCGGGCGCGTTGAGCTATCTGGAGGCCGCGCGGGAGCTGGCGAACAAGGGAGCAGACCAATGAGCGCACAGGCACCCCGTCGAGGTCTCGGCCGTGGTCTGGGATCCCTGATCCCGACGGCCCCTGCCCAGCCCGCCGCGGGCTCCGGCCCCGAGGACCAGTCCGCATCCCCGTCGACCTCCGGAGTCGAGCCCACGGCCCAGACCGGTGCGCCCGCTTCGGGGGAGCCGACCACTGTCGAGGGCCGTCCGTCGGACATTGCCCCGGCAGCAGTCGCGGGCGCCTACTTCGCCGAGATCCCGGTCGACCGGATCAGCCCGAACCCGCGACAGCCTCGCCAGGTCTTCGATGAGGACGCGATGGCCGAGTTGGTGCACTCGGTCACCGAGATTGGCCTGCTGCAGCCCGTCGTGGTCCGCCGGACCGGTGGCGAGGGCGACCAGGCCGCCTATGAGCTGATCATGGGCGAGCGCCGGTGGCGCGCCACCCGCCAGGCGGGCCTGGACGTCATCCCGGCCATCGTGCGCGAGACCGACGATGACGCGATGCTGCGCGACGCGCTGTTGGAGAACCTGCACCGCGCGCAGCTCAACCCGCTGGAGGAGGCGGCCGCCTACCAGCAGTTGCTCGACGACTTCGGCTGTACTCACGATGAGCTCGCCGGACGGATCGGTCGGAGCCGACCGCAGATCAGCAACACGCTCCGCCTGCTCAAACTCACCCCGGCCGTCCAGCGCCGGGTGGCAGCAGGGGTGATCAGTGCCGGGCACGCCCGGGCCCTGCTCGGGGTCAGCGACCCGGCGAGCCAGGACCGGCTGGCCGGCCGAGTGGTGGCCGAGGGCATCTCCGTGCGCGGCCTGGAGGAGATCGTCTCGGTCGGTGACACCGGCAGTGCCGACGGGAGGCGGGTCCAGCACCGCCGACCGACCGCTCCCGGGCTGAGCGACTTGGGCGACCGTCTCTCCGACCGCTTGGACACGCGCGTCAAGATCACGATGGGCAAGGCCAAGGGCAAGATCGCGATCGAGTTCGCCAGCCTCGGCGACCTCGAGCGGATCGTGTCGATCATCGACCCGCGCAACCGTACCGACAGGCCGATCTAGCCCTTCATCGATGAAGCGATAGGTCGCTTTGTCGACTTATGGTTGAGTGGCCCGACGCTTCCGGGCGGCGCGGGCGGCGCGCTCCTCGGCGTACATCTGTGCGGCCTGCTCGGGGGTCGGCGCGGAGCCGCCGTGGCTCGCCGGCATCCACCAGGCGCCGGCGGCCCGGTCGGCGTCGGGGTAGGAGTCGATCAGCCCGGCGAGCATCGACTCCATCCGCTGCTGCAGATCGGCGGTCACCGTCGCCGGGTCGTCGTCGACGGCGGGGTGCATCGGCTCGCCGACCTCGATGGACACACACTTGTGCCGTCCGAAGTCGGCCTTCTGGCCCTTGGTCAAGAAGCGTTGCGTGCCGAAGAGCGTGACGGGCACCAGCGGTACGCCGGCGGCAGCCGCGATCCGGGCAGCGCCGGACTTCAGCGGCTGCAGCAGCAGGCTGCGCGAGATGGTGCCCTCGGGGAAGATGCCGACCAACTCGCCCTCGGCGAGGTAGCGCTGCGCGGTCTCCATCCCTTCCCGACCCGAGGACCGATCGATCGGGATGTGGTGGAAGGAGCGCATCACCGGACCACCGACAGGGTGGTCGAAGACCTCACGCTTCGCGATGAACCGGGTCAACCGGCCCCGCTCGGCTCCCGGATAGCCCGCCATTACGTAGTCGACGAAGGACAAGTGATTGACCGCCAGCAGCGCCCCGCCGCTCTCCGGGATGTGCTGGAGCCCGTTCATGGTGATCCGCACATCACCGACCTTGAACCAGGTACGGGCAGCGGCAATCACCGCGGGATAGACGAAGTCGCGCATGCACTGAATGGTGCCACAACCTACGCAACCGTAGGCGAGCCGACGGGTGGTGCTCGGGCGACGTCGGCCCCGGGGAACCACGGGGTGAATCACGTGGTGAATATGGTGGCGGCGTCGGCCCGAGACTCTGGGAGAATCACCGCATGCGCCCCATCGTCCAGAGCCGCAAGCTGCAGCACGTCCGCTACGACGTCCGTGGTCCGATCCTGGTCGAGGCCCAGAGGTTGGAGGCCGAGGGGCACAAGATCCTCAAGCTCAACATCGGGAACCCGGCACCGTTCGGCTTCGAGGCCCCCGAGGCCATCGTCGCCGACATCGTGCACAACCTCCCCGACGCACAGGGCTACTCCGACTCGCGCGGGATCTACTCAGCGCGTACGGCGGTCGCGCAGTACTACCAGGGCCGTGGACTCACCGAGACGGCCGTGGACGACGTGTTCATCGGCAACGGGGTCTCCGAGCTGATCACGATGGTCCTCCAGGCCTTCGTCGACGAGGGCAACGAGATCCTGGTGCCGGCGCCGGACTACCCGCTGTGGACCGGGGCGGTCGCACTGTCCGGCGGCACCCCGGTGCATTACCGCTGCGACGAGGAGAACGGCTGGGACCCTGACCTGGCCGACATCGAGTCGAAGATCACCGAGAACACCCACGGCCTCGTGGTGATCAATCCGAACAACCCGACCGGGGCTGTCTACAACGAGGCGACCGTGCGTGGCCTCGTCGACATCGCCCGCCGACACGACCTGGTGCTGTTCAGCGACGAGATCTACGAGAAGATCCTGTTCGACGAGGCAACGCACCACCACACCGCCAGGTTCGCCGGCGACGACGTCCTGTGCCTGACGTTCAGCGGCCTGTCCAAGGCCTACCGGGTCTGCGGCTACCGCGCGGGCTGGGTGATGGTGTCCGGGCCCAAGCACCTCGCCGAGGACTTCCTCGAGGGGCTCACCTTGCTGGCCAACATGCGGATGTGCGCCAATGTCCCCGCCCAACACGCCATCCAGACCGCCCTGGGCGGCTACCAGTCCATCGAGGAGTACATCGGGCCCGGTGGCCGGTTCTACGAGCAGAGCAAGCTCGCGGCCAAGCTGCTCAACGACATCCCCGGGGTGAGCTGCGTGGAGCCGCGGGGAGCGCTCTACTGCTTCCCCCGGCTGGACACCGCCATGTACGGCATCGACGACGACGAGAAGTTCGTCATCGACCTGCTCCGTGCGAAGAAGATCCTGGTCACCCACGGCACCGGCTTCAACTGGTTCGCCCCGGACCACTTCCGCCTGGTCACCCTGCCCGACGTGGACACGCTCACCGAGGCGATCGGCCGGATCGCCGACTTCCTGGCCACCCAACGCGCCTGACCGGCGCCAGACGCCCAGCACGGGCCTACGATGGGGCTTGGCAGACCAGTGTGGGAGTGAGCCGATGGGACGTCGTGTGGTCCGGCTGACGCTGGACAACCTCGCCGACCTGCCCTGCGCGGACTGCGTCTTCTGGGAGCTCGACCCGATCCGGCGCGAGGCGGCCCGCGGGCACGAGCGCGAGGAGAAGGCGAGCTGGCTCTCCGAGGTGCTCCGCGAGTGGGGCTCCTGCGGACGCGTGGTGTACGTCGATGACGAGTACGCCGGGCACCTGGTGTGGGCGCCCCCGGTCTTCCTGCCCGCGGCCGCGGGCTTCCCGACCGCCCCGGTGAGCGCCGATGCGGTCCTGCTGAGCACCGGCTTCGTGGTTCCCCGCCATCGGCACGGCGGCCTGGGCCGGGTGCTGGTGCAGTCGATGGCCAAGGACCTGATCAAGCGCGGCGGCATCCGCGCCGTCGAGGCGTTCGGTGACACCCGCGGCTCGCGGGGGCGCTGCGTGCTCCCGGCCGACTTCCTGCTCGCGGTCGGGTTCGCCACCCAGCGTGCGCACGCGGCGTACCCCCGGATGCGGATGGAGCTGCGCAGTGCAGTGACCTGGCGCAGCGAGCTCGAGGCCGCCCTGGAGCGGCTGCTGCCGGTGCCGGGTCGACTGCGCCCGGGCCGGGTGGGGCCGGCTACTCCGGCACGAAGCCGGCGCGTAGCTCGCTGACCTGGAGTACGCCGGTGTGCGCGTCGGCGTCGGGGCTGAGGTAGAAGCGCTGGATGGCGACCACGACCGCCTCGGCGAGCACGTCGCGGAAGCCCGGGTCGGACAGGCGCTGCCGGTCGCCGCCGTTGGTCAGGTAGCCGACCTCGACCCGGACCGCAGGCATCCGGGTCAGCCGCAGCAGGTCCCAGCTCTTGGCGTGCGAGCGCAGGTCGACCAGGTCGGTGCGGGCGGCGATCTCGCGCTGGACCAGCCCGGCGAAGCGCTGGCCCGCGGTCGAGACGGTGCCGTGGTGGCCGGCGCCGAAGTAGTACGTCGCCACGCCGCTCGCGTCCGGGTTCGTCGAACTGTCGAGGGCCAGCGAGACGCAGAGGTCGGCGTCGGCGCGGTTGGCGAAGGCGGCCCGGGCCGCCTCATCGCCGTCGTCCCCGGTGCTGGGACGGGACAGATAGGCCTGGACGCCGATGGCGACCAGCCGGCCCTCGATCCGTCGCGCCAGGTCGGTGACCACCTGGTCCGACTCACCGGCCAGCTCGGCGGGGAAGGCGTGGCCCCGACCGGGGTCGATCACCACGATCTTGCCGCCCAGCTGCGGACCGGCCTCGCGGATCCGCTCGGCGGCCCGCATCGCGTTGGGCTCGCCGCCACTGACGATCGGGGCCAGCCGGCCCAGTGCCTTGAGGGTGGCCGGGCCGCAGGTGCCATCGGGCGGGATGCCGACGTTGCGCTGGAACTCGCGCAGCGCATCCTCGGTGCGGGCGCCGAAGTAGCCGTCTATCCGGCCGGTGTCGAAGCCAAGCCCCAGCAGCCGCTGCTGGAGCGCGAACACGTCGTCGCCGGCCATCAGGGCGCCGGGCAGGTGGGTCAGGATCCGGTCGCCCAGGCTCCACCGAGCCTCGTCGAGGCGGCGGTAGGTCAGCGGGCCGACGACCCCGTCGACGCTGAGACCCCGCTGTTGCTGGAAAGCGCGAACGGCGACCTCGACCCGGGAGTCGTAGTTCGCCGGCGGCTCACCATCGAGCAGCCCGATCCGACCGAGCAGGTCGACGATGTGAGCCACCGCGGCACCGTCGTCACCGGGCCCATAGCTGGTCTGAGCGCTCCCCTGCACTGGTCCACTGAAACAGAACCCGGACGCCGAGCCAAGCCGGCTCGGCATCCGGGCGCGCTGGACAGGGGATCCGGCCTCAGATGAAGTCGGCGAGCTCCTTGAGCAGGACCGACTTGGGGCGGGCGCCGACGATCTGCTTGACGACCTCGCCGTTCTGGTAGATGTTCAGCGCCGGGATCCCGGTGACGCGGTACTGCGAGGGCGTGACCGGGTTCTCGTCGACATTCATCTTCACGAACGTGACCTTGTCGCCGTGCTCGGCGGCGATCTCGTCCAGGATCGGGGAGACCTGGCGGCAGGGACCGCACCACTCGGCCCAGAAGTCGACCAGCACCGGCTTGTCGGACTTCAGCACCTCGGCCTCGAACGTGTCGTCGGTGACTGCCTTGAGATCAGCCATGAATGTCGCTCCTCGGGTCGGACGGGTGGACGAGGCCTGCTGCCTCGTGGAACCTCTTGCACTCATTGAACACCGCGGTGCCGACGATTCTTCCCGGCAGAGGACGCGGGCCAACGATGGGTCGAGCCGACGACGTCAGACAACCGCTGCCTCGGAGGTCTCCGCGGGGACCGGCTCGGGCGTCTGCGCCGTGGTGTGCTCCAAGGTGGCCAGGTAGCGCTCCGCGTCGAGCGCGGCCGAGCAACCGGAGCCGGCCGCGGTGACCGCCTGGCGGTAGGTGTGGTCGACCAGGTCACCGCAGGCGAACACACCGGGCTGGTTGGTCAGCGTGGTGCGGCCCTGGACCAGCACGTAGCCCGCGTCGTCGAGGTCGACCTGGCCACCGAGCAGCTCCGAGCGCGGATCGTGGCCGATCGCGATGAACAGGCCGGTGGCGTCGAGCTCACGGGTCTCACCGGTCACGGTGTCGCGGAGTGTCAGTCCGGTCAGCTTGTCCTCGCCGTTGATCTCGGCGACCTCGGAGTTCCAGGCGACGTCGATCTTCGGGTCGGCCAGGGCGCGCTCCTGCATGATCTTGGAGCCGCGCAGGGCGTCGCGGCGATGGATCAAGGTGACCTTGGACCCGAAGCGGGACAGGAAAGTCGCCTCCTCCAACGCCGAGTCGCCGCCGCCGACGACGGCGATGTGCTGCTCGCGGAAGAAGAACCCGTCGCAGGTGGCGCACCAGCTCACGCCGTGCCCGGAGAGCCGGTCCTCTCCGGCCAGGCCGAGCTTGCGGTAGCCCGAGCCCATGGCCAGGATCACCGCACGGGCGTGGTACGTCGTGTCCGCGGTCCGGACCACCTTGACGTCGCCGGTGAGGTCGACCTCGACCGCGTCGTCGGCGATCAGCTCGGCGCCGAACCGCTCGGCCTGGGCGCGCATCTCGTCCATCAGCGCAGGACCCTGGATGCCGTCACGGAAGCCGGGGTAGTTCTCCACCTCGGTGGTGTTCATCAGCGCGCCGCCGGCGGTGACCGCGCCCTCGAGCACGAGGGGCTCGAGGCTCGCGCGCGCGGCGTACACCGCGGCGGTGTAGCCGGCCGGCCCGGAGCCGATGATGATCACGTTGCGGGTGTTCGCGTCCGACATGCTGCCTGCTCTCGACGGGTGGTCGACCGGTCCGGCCGACAGTGGGCTCAACCGATCCTACGGGCCAGAGATTCCCGCCGGATCGGCCCGGTCAGCGGGCCAGCGTGGTGCGGGCCAGCACCGCGCCGTCGTCGCAGGAGTATGCCCTGGCCAGCCTGGGTCGAGCCCTGACGGGGTCGACGACGAGCGTGGCTCGCACCCCGTCGAGCAGGATCGGCCGGACGTCCTCCCGGGGCCCGACTGCCGGGGACGGAGCGGTGCAGGTCCGCACGGCCTGCGCTGCGCGATCGTCCAGATTCCCCGCACGCCCCGAGTGCCGCGGCTCGCGCGCCCGTGAGTCGCCTGTCGGGGCGGGTGTCGCCGCGGAGAACGTCGACAGGCCGTTGTCGAGGCCGAGCAGCGAGCGCACCTGCTCGCCGAACGCCGCCGTGGTGAGCGCCGGGAGCGTGCCGGCGAGCATGGGGGTGTGCCGATCCGGCTGCTTGGTGGACGCCGGAGCCCGCAGCAGCGAGCCGGAGGGCGAAGGCAGGATCACCCGGCCGCCGGCGGGTGCCGAGCTGGTGGCGGCGCCTGAGTCGGAGGTGGCGGCTGCGGAGCCCGAATGGCCGGCCTGGCCACGCTGGGCGATCGCGATGCCGCCGCCGATCGCCACCACCGCGGCTGCCGCGACCAGGCCGCCGAGCACCCGGCGCCGCAGGGGTACGACGGTGCCCCGTCCGGTGCCCCCTCGCGTGGTCCGCTCGGTGGCCGGTTCGGTGGCCGATGGGGTGTGCTGCGCGCCGGCGCTGCTGCGACCCGCAGCAAGCCCGGCCAGTACGTCGTCCATCCGGGCGGCGACGTCGGCCGGCATCGGCTCGTCGGTCCGGGCGTCGGCGAGCAGAGCACGCACCCGGGCGTCGTCCTCGGACAACGGGTCGTTCGGACGATCGGTCATGGCTGCTCACCTCCTCGCTGATGGGACGCGCCGTCGAGCAGGCCGGTTCCCCTCAGCAGCTCGGCCAGCCGGGTCCGGCCCCGGGCACACCTGCTCTTGACGGTACCGACCGGGCAGTCGAGCATCTGCGCGACCTCGGCGACCGGGTAGCCCTCCATGTCGACCAGCACGAGTGCGGCGCGCTGCTCCGGCGCCAGCTGCTCGAGCGCGCCCAGCACGGTGCGTCGGCGTTCGGCGGCGACCGCACCGGCCTCGGGCTCGGTGTCCCCGGCGGTCGCGGCGAGCACCGCCCCCCGGGCGGCGAGGTCGTCGAGGTCGTCGGGCAGTGGGTCGGCGCGGCGTACCTTGTTGCGCCGGAGCCGGTCCAGTGCGGCGTTGACCACGATGCGGTGCAGCCACGTCGTGACGGCCGAGTCGCCGCGGAAGCCGTCGCTGCGGGTGAACGCGGAGACGAGCGCGTCCTGGAGGGCGTCCGCGGCATCCTCGGGGTTCCCAGTGGTCCGCAACGCGACCGCCCACAGCCGGTCGCGGTGCCGGGTGAACAGCACGCCGAACGCCTGCTCGTCGCCGTCGCGATGGGCGGCGAGCAGGTCGGCGTCGGACCGCTCGTCGCGCGGGACGGTCACGACAAGACCGTGACCTGGTCGATCTCGCCGCGGAAGCCATGGCCGTACGGCGGCAGCCTCGTCAGCCAGACCACGACGAACCGGGTCTTCACCGGCGAGCCCGGTCGCAGCGTCGTCTCGCGCTGGTCGGCGGTGACCGAGGCGACCTTGCGCAGCCCGGTAAGCGATGTCGGGGGAGTGTCCGAGCCCGTCGATGCGGCGTACAGGTCGACCGAGGTGGGGGAACCGCGCAGGGTCAGCCGGACCGATCCCACCGAGCGGTCGGTGCCGAAGTCGAGCAGCAGTCCGACGCCCGACTTCAGCCCGCCGAGTGCGGCAGTGGCGTAGGTCATCGTGGTCCAGCCGGTGTTGCCCCGGTCGTCGATCGCGAGCGGCACCTCCTGGGGGTTCTCCGACGGGTCCGGCTTCCCCTTGGCGTTGCGGCCCTCGGGGTCGAAGTCGTGGACGGCCACGGGTGTGAGCACCTGGTCCGTGGGTCGGGCGGACCCCGACGGCGTCGGGTGCGTGCTGGCGCTGGGCGTGTGGTGGTCGTGCCCCAGCTCGAAGGCGAGCACCATCGCCACCAGCAGCACCACCACGCCCGCTGCGATCAGCATCGTGCGCAGTGGGTGCCGGCCGTCGGTGGGGACCGCGGTGTCGTCGGCCGGCGGAGCGGACCCGGTGTCGTCGCCGAAGAGCCAGGCGGACGAGCCCCGGTCGGCGTCGGGGAGGGGGGTACGCCGCTCGGTGCCCGCGAACAGCGGCCGGTCGGGATGCTCTTCGTACGGCGGCAGCGAGGGCTGGGTGTCGAGCAGGGCCGGCGGTCCGGGCTCGTCGGGCCGGCCGGTCGGCCGCTCGTCGGGACGCTCGGGCCCGAACGGAGCGGGCAGCTGGTCGCGCCGGATCGCGACCGTCGGCTCGGTGTGCATGCTCTGCACGTCGAGCGGGGCCGACGCGAGCGGGTCGCCGACCTGGTCCTCGAGCGCGGCGAGGAGCTCGTGCGCCGACTCGATCGGCAGCGCGTGACTCTGCGCCTCCTTGCGCAGCACCCGGGAGCAGATCGCGTCGAGCATCCGGGGCACGCCGGCGCGGACCTGTCGGGGCCGCAGGGGTCCGCCGTGGTCCGTCGGCGCCCGGGGGACCGCGCTGGGTGAGATCCCGGGCCAGCGAGCGGTGAGGGCGGCGTACAGCAACGACGCGAGGTCGACCACGTCGGCCTGGCGTCCGTCCAGGTCGCCGTACCCGCGCTCGCGGACGCAGGGCTCGGCAGTGGCCGGCCCCTCGACGGCGGCGGTGACCACGAAGCCGATCAGCTTGACCGCGCCGGCCTCGGTGACCAGCACGCTCTCGGGGGTCAGCCGGCCGTGGCTGACCCCGGCGGCGTGCGCGGCCGCGATCGACTCGGCGACCTCGCGGACCAGCCAGGCGGCCCGGCTCGCCGGCAGCGGGCCCTGCTGCAGCATCACGTCCAGCGAGGTGCCCCAGCCCCACTCGTTGACCACCCAGGTGACCTCGTCGCCGGCGTCGCAGTCGAGCACCCGGAGCAGATGGGTCTCGCTGACCGTCGCGGAGTCACGGGCTGCGGCCATCAGCCGTTCGGCGCGCGGGTCGTCGCCGGCCACGGTGTGGATCGCCACGCTCCGCCCCAAGACGGTGTCGACACCTCGCCAGAAGCGTGCCCCGTCCGTCTCCGAGAGGAGGTCGTCGAGGCGGTAGCGGCCGCCGAGCAGGACGCCCGGACCGATCGCGTCAGTGGTCACGTCCCTCCCGCCGGCTGCTGTGCCATCCGTGCTCGGCTCCCGTTCGGAGCCTGCGTGGCCAATCGTAGGGCGGACCGCGCCGTCATCGGCGCAGCCTGCCGACAACGGTGCGGGTCAGGCCGTCCAGCTCACTGATCCGCATCAGCCGCGCCAGGACCAGCACCACGACGACGTCCACCCCGCCGGTCACCGCGAGCCGGAGCAGCACCTCCGGCTTGCCCACCCCGGAAAGCACCTGGTGCAGGCCGTGCATGACCAGCCAGGCCACCACGGTGGCCACGCCCGTGGCGATCGCCAGCCGCACCAGGAACCGGAGGACGCGGCTGCCATCGATGCCGCCCAGGCGCCGGGAGAGCTGGGTCAGCGAGAGGGTCGCGCCGACCAGGTACGACGCCGAGTAGGCGATCACCAGCCGAGGCGCGATCTCCCGGTCCGGTGCGCCGTGGGTGAGCCACAGCGCGACCACGATGTTTGTGAGCGCCACGGCACACTGGATGTGGAAGACCCTCCGGGTCTCCTCCAGCGCGTAGAACGAGCGCAGCGACAGGTAGTGCACGGTGTAGAAGACGACCCCGAGGGCGAACAGCGACAGGGTCGGCGCGAACCGCCCCGACGTCGACGACGACGCGCCCCAGCCGTAGACCAGCCCCGAGAGATCGGTGGCCACCACCGGTACGACGGCCATCAGCGGGAGCACGATCGACAAGGTGGTGCGCAGCGTGGCGCTGGACTCCCGACCCAGGGCGCGCAGGTCGCCGGCCGCGGCGAAACGCGACAGCTGCGGCAGCACCGCGGTGGCCAGCGACACCGTGATGATCGAGTGCGGCACCATCACCAGCAAGAAGGCGTAGGAGTAGATGGTGTAGCCGGTGCCCTGGGTGCCGCCGCCCCCGCAGGCCGCGCCGGCGGCCTGGGCAGTGCCGCTCGAGGCCAGCCGGACGACGATCGCGTAGGCGATCTGGTTGACCACCACGAACAGCACCGTCCACACCCCGAGCCGCAAGGTGTGCCCGAGGCCGCTGTTCCGGAAGTCGAACCGCGGCCGGAAGTGGAAGCCCGCGGCGCGCAGGTAGGGGATCAGCACCAGCAGCTGGGCGGCGATGCCCACGGTCGAGCCGAGGCCGAGCAGGGCCTCCTGGCCACCGCCGTACCCGCCCGTCGCGTTGCGCGGGGCGGCGCCGAAGACGCCGAGGTACGTCGCGAGCACCGCGACCGCCACCACGTTGTTGACGATGGGCGCCCACATCATCGGGCCGAAGCTGCCGCGGGCGTTGAGCACCTGCCCGACCAGCACGAACATCCCGTAGAAGAACACCTGGGGCAGGCACCAGCGGGCGAACGCGAACACGGACTCGCGCTGGTCGGTGCACACGCTGGTGAAGTAGGAGCCGTCCAGGAACAGGTGCATGAGCAGGGGTGCCAGCACCACCAGCACCGCGGAGGCGCCGGCCAGGAACAGCCCGGCGAGGGTGATCACCCTGTTGGTGTAGGCCTCGCCGCCGTCGGCGTCGGTCTTCTGGGCACGCACCAGCTGCGGGACGAGGACGGCGTTGAACACCCCGCCGGCCAGCAGGATGTAGAGCATGTTCGGCACCGTGTTGGCGATGTTGAACACGTCGCCGTGCAGCCCGTTGCCGATCGCGGCCATCAGCATGCCGTTGCGGACGAACCCGCTGAGCCGGGAGACCACCGTCCCCGACGCCATCACCGCGCTGGAGCCGAGGACCGAGCCGCCGTCGCCGCCCCGGGGCCGCAGCCGTGCCCTGACCGGCCCCCTCATCCGGCGGCCTTCCTCTCGCGCAGCCGGCGGCGGACCTGACGCAGCACCATCACCACCAGCAGGGCCAGACCGGCTCCCATGATCACCCAGAAGACCATGCCCACCTGGCTGGTGCGCAGGTTGAACACCAGTGCGGTGCCGACCTTCTGGCCCGCGGTCGTGATCGGCGTGAGCGCGACCTCGTGCACCCCGATCGCGCGGGCGTGGGCCACCAGTCGGACCGTGGTCCGCTGACCGGCGGCGAGCTGGATCGCGTGCGGAGCCTCGATGGTGATGTCCGGGTTGCCCGTCCGGGCACGGACGGTGACCTTGATGGGTACGTCGAGCCCGTTGAGCATCGAGACGGTCAGCACACCGGACTCGCCCGAGAGCGTGACGAACTGGGTACCGATCAGTCGGACCCCGGCCAGCAGGATCCGCAGCGCGTCGGCGAGCTCGGTGGCCTCGAGCCTCGCCGCGATCGGATCCGCGCGGGCGTCGTAGGACACCGCGGCCAGCGCGGCGCCGGTGACGCGATCCGTCACCGAGCGGTGCGCGCCAGCGTCGGAGTCGGGCTGCGGCCCGCCCACGTCGACGAGCTGGCCGAGCACCGACCCGAGGTGGGCCAGCTGGCGCGCTGACCGGGCGTTCGTCAGTGGGATCTCGTCCTGGACCGCGTCGTGCGGCCAGCTCAGCGTGGGCCGGCGCACCGGCTCGCCGGCCGGCAGCGACTGCAGCTGCAGCCAACTCGGGTCGAGCCCCGCGTAGAACGCCGGGTAGGCGCTGGGGTCGTCGGGGTTCCAGTTCGCCGGGAGCGAGACGATCAGGGTCCGCGACGTGCGCTGCAGCGACTCGATCGCGGCGTCGGAGGCGATCCGCTGTCGCAGCGACAGCGAGTCCAGCTGCGGTGCTGGCAGCGGCCCACCCGCGGAGGTGCGGGCGTCGGTGGAGACGAACCGGCGGCCACCGCTGGACACGACCGGCCGGCGGACGTCCTGGCCGTGGTCGGAGAGCAGCACGGTCACACCGGCCGCCAGGTGCCGGACCACGGCCGGGTCGAGGTAGCCATCGATCGGCGCGACCGCGGGAGTCGCCGGGATGCCTCGTGTCCTGAACGCTGCAGTGGACAGGGCCCGGGCCTGCTTGAGCAGCCCCACGTGGTGGTGGTCCCCGAGCGCGGAAACGTCGGGGTCGCCGTACGGCAGGGCGAGGGTGGTGCCGTTCCGCATCAGCGTGGTCATCGAGCGCAGCCAGGTGCGGGCGTTCGCCCGGTCCTGGTCGGTGAGCTCGGGTGCCGCGGCGCCGTTGGCACCGGAGGTGCTGCTCGACGGAGAGGGCGACGGCGAGGATCGCTGGCCGGGCTTCGCCGCCCCGATCCCCAGGGGCGGATTGCCGTCGACGATGTCCTGGGCGGCGTCGAGCACGGCAGGATCGACCAGCCAGGTCAGCGTGTTGCCGGAGGCCGCCTGCCCGAAGGCCGCGATCCGGCCCAGTCGTCCGGAGGGGGAGAAGGACTGGGCGAGGTCCTGCACGTCGCGCAGGGTGCCGTCGTCGGCTCGCCGTACCGGAGCTCGGATCGGCAGCACCATCGCGACGGACGCCTGGGCCTTGTGCGGCAGCAGCGGGATGAACGTGCGCGCGCGCCCGTCGGCGATCCCGTCACGCCCCGCGGGACTCTCGCCCAGCACGTGCACGCCGAGCCAGTAGACGCCCGGCGCCCCGGAGATCTGCAACTGGCTGCGCGGCACCTTCAGGTGGAACGTCGTGC
Source organism: Nocardioides marmorisolisilvae (assembly GCF_031656915.1). Lineage (NCBI taxonomy): Bacteria > Bacillati > Actinomycetota > Actinomycetes > Propionibacteriales > Nocardioidaceae > Nocardioides > Nocardioides terrisoli. The sequence continues at coordinate 2,907,873 of NZ_CP134227.1, forward strand.
TCGCGCCCGGCACGAGGTTGCCGACCGGGACGCCGAGCGGCAGCAGCCGCTGGCCGAAGTCGGTGGAGTTGGGGTCGGTGAGCGCGGCCGCCTCGACGGCGGCACGGTCGGTCATCGGGGAGGGCGAGGTAAGCGGATAGACGTTGAGCCGCTTCCAGGTCACCGAGGAGTCGTTGCGGATGACCCCGTCGATCGTGATCCGGCCGTGCCGGGGGATGACCGCGGGGTTCAGCGAGGTGATCCGGACCGTCAACGCGGGGTCGTCGTCGCCGGCTGCGGCCGCCGGGCCGGTCGCGAACGGCGCCAGCAGCGCTGTCAGCAGCCCGAGCAGCCCCAGCAGCGCGATCAAAGGCCGGGCTCGGGTCACGGGGCCAAGGCTAAGGGTCGGGCCCGGATAGAGTGGTCTCCCGTGTCCGAGCCGCCGTTGTTGATGACCGAAGTCCAGGACCGGGTCGCCCGTGAGCTCGCTCGGCTGGCACCGGTGGTCGACCCACTCGGCGCCCGGTTCGCCGACGCCGGGGAGCAGATCGCGCTGGTCGGCGGCCCCGTTCGCGACGCGATGCTCGGGCGTGACCTCTACGACCTGGACTTCACCACCTCTGCCCCGCCGGAGCGCACCGAGCAGCTGCTCAGCGGGTGGGCGGACGCGGTGTGGGACATCGGCCGGGCGTTCGGGACGATCGGCGCCCGCCGGGGCGACTGGCAGATCGAGATCACCACCTTCCGCACCGAGGCCTACGACCCGTCCAGCCGCAAGCCGGCGGTGCAGTACGGCGACAGCCTGGCCGGCGATCTCCGGCGCCGCGACTTCACCGTGAACGCGATGGCGATCCTGCTGCCCGGACATGAGTTCGAGGACCCCTACGGCGGCGTGGTCGACCTGGCCCACCGCCTGCTGCGGACCCCCGGTCGTGCGGAGGACTCGTTCTCCGACGACCCCCTGCGGATGATGCGGGCCGCCCGGTTCGCCGCCCAGCTCGGCTTCGAGGTCGACCCCGACGTCGTCCGCGCGATGACGGAGATGGCCGAGCGGATCACGATCGTCTCGGCCGAACGGGTCCGCGACGAGCTCGTCAAGCTGATCTGCGCGCCGTACCCGCGGGCCGGCCTGACCCTGATGGTGGACACCGGGCTGGCGGCGTACGTGCTGCCCGAGCTGCCCGCGCTGGCGCTCGAGCGTGACGAGCACCACCGGCACAAGGACGTCTACGAGCACACCCTGACCGTGCTCGAGCAGGCGATCGACCAGGAGGACCGGCTTGGCGGCGGGCCCGACTTCGTGTCCCGGTTCGCCGCGCTGATGCACGACGTCGGCAAGCCGAGGACGCGCCGGTTCGTCGGCGACGGCACCGTCACCTTCCACCACCACGACGTCGTCGGCGCCAAGCTGACCCGCAAGCGGATGCAGGCGCTGCGATTCTCCGGCGACGAGATCGACGCGGTGGCCAAGCTGGTCGAGCTGCATCTGCGCTTCCACGGGTACGGCTCGGGTGAGTGGACCGACTCCGCCGTACGCCGGTATGTGCGCGACGCCGGGGACCAGCTCGAGCGGCTGCACATCCTGACCCGGGCCGACTGCACCACCCGCAGCCAGCGCAAGGCCGACCGGCTGCGCCGTACCTACGACGACCTCGAGGCGAGGATCGCCCGGCTCGGCGAGGAGGAGGAGCTGGCCTCGATCCGCCCCGACCTCGACGGCAACGAGATCATGGAGGTCCTCGGCATCCCGCCCGGCCGGGAGGTCGGAGAGGCCTACCGCTTCCTGCTCGAGCTGCGCCTCGACCACGGCCCGATGTCCCCCGACCGGGCCCGCGCCGCCCTCCTCGACTGGTGGCGCAGCACCCACCCCTGATCCCACCCCTGACCCCCCCGAGTGGTCCCACATGACGCGCGAGTGGTCGGAAATGACGCGCGAGTGGTCCCAGATGACGCGCGATTGGTCCCACATGGTGCGCCAGATGTGACGACTCGGTCGTCATACGGGACGCTTCGACGGATATTTGTGACGTCTCGGCGAGGAAGAGGAGGCCAGGAATGGGCAACAGGAACGACGTACCGGAGCTGAGTGAGAGCGTGGAGATCGCGGCGCCGCCGGCGACCGTGTGGGGGCTGGTGCGCGACCCGCGGAACATGACCAGGTGGAGCCCGCAGACGAGCAGGTCGTTCCTGCGTACGCCGGGTGAGATCCGCGAGGGATCTCGCTTCCTCAACATCAACCGCAAGGGCGTGCTGGTCTGGCCGACCCGCTCGAAGGTGGTCCGGTTCGTCCCCGAGCAGGAGATCGCCTGGCGGGTCAAGGACAACTACGCGATCTGAGCCTGCGACTCGAGCCCGCCGACGTCGGGGGTACGACGGGCACCCGGCTGGTGCAGACCCGCGAGACCCCGCAGGGCATCTCGAACGTGTCCGCGAGGCTGACCGACACGGTGATGGGCGGGCAGGACAGGTTCACCCGCGACCTCCGTGCCGGGATGGCCCAGACCTTGGAGCGGATCAGGGCCGAGGCCGAGGGCTGAGCTCGTCGCCAGGCTCGGCGATCAGAGGCGCGGGGCGTCTGCGCGACCTTCCGCGCGGTCACCATCCGTGCGAACATATGTTCGATGAACGGTGCTGCGACGATCCTGCACGCCGACCTCGACTCGTTCTATGCCTCGGTGGAGCAGCGCGACGACCCGGGGCTGCGCGGACGGCCGGTCCTGGTCGGTGCCGGCGTCGTGCTCGCCGCCAGCTACGAGGCGAAGGCGCGGGGGGTGCACACGCCGATGCCCTGCCGGGAGGCTCTCGAGCTGTGCCCCGATGCGGTGGTCGTCTCGCCCCGGATGTCGGCGTACCTCGAGGCGAGCCGGGCGGTCTTCGCGGTCTTCGACGACACCACTCCGCTGGTCGACCCGGTGTCGGTCGACGAGGCGTTCCTCGAGGTCGGTGGACTGCGCCGGATCGCCGGTGACCCCGTCGAGATCGGCCGCCGGCTGCGCTCCGACGTACGCCGGCGGGTCGGCCTGCCCATCACGGTCGGCATCGCCCGAACCAAGTTCCTGGCCAAGGTCGCCAGTGGGGTGGGCAAGCCGGACGGACTCCTCCTCGTCGAGCCCGATCGGGAGCGGCAGTTCCTCGACCCGCTGCCGGTGGGGCGGCTGTGGGGCGTCGGCCCGGTGACCGAGGCCGCCCTGCTCCGACGCGGGCTGGTGACCGTCGGTAACGTCCGTGCTCTGCCGGAGGGGGCCCTGGTGGCGATGCTGGGGCAGGCCGGCGGCAGGCACCTGCACGCGCTCGCCCACAACCGCGACCCACGACCGGTCGAGGTCGGGCGGCGGCGGCACTCGATCGGCTCCCAGTGCGCGCTGGGGACCCGGCCGCGGCCCGCCGAGGAGATCGACGCACGGCTGGCGGGTCTCGTCGACCGGGTCACCCGCAGGATGCGCACCGCCCATCGCGCCGGCCGAACGGTGACGCTGCGACTGCGCTTCGGCGACTTCACCCGGGCGACCCGCTCGCACACGCTGGCGGTTCCGACCGCGCGGACGAGCCTGGTCCTCGAGGTCGCCCGTACGTTGCTGCACCGAGAGAGCGCCCAGGTCCGGCAGCGTGGCCTGACCCTCATCGGGATCGCGGTGGGCAACCTTCAGGACGCCGTGGCCGAGCAGCCGATGCTGCCGCTGGCCCGCCGCGACGTCGACGGCCTCGACGCCGCGCTCGACGGCCTGCGTGACCGGTACGGCGCCGGCGCCGTCACCCGCGCCTCGCTGATCGGCCGTGACCAGGGGCTGACCGTGCCGCTGCTTCCCGACTGACGCCGGCGGCGAGGCATCATCACCCCGTCAGTCCAGACTCAGGTCGCCCCAGCGCAGCAGCCGTCCGCCGTCGGCGTCCAGCATCAGCACGGCGGTCTCCCCGTTGCGCAGCCGCCGCAGCCGGTCGTCGTACGGCGGGGCGACGTTGCCCGCCAGCGTGGTGAGTGCGACACAGGCGGCACTCTCGTGCGCGACCACCAGGACGGTCTCGCCGCGGTGTTGGTCGGCGATGGCGCCGAGCTGGTCGCGATAGCGGTCGACCACGTCCCGTCCTGACTCCCCGCCGGTGAAGCGAGCATCCAGGTCGCCGTCGGCCCAGCGGTCGGTGACCGCGCGGACGGCCTCGACGTCGAACGGCTTGCCGAGCAGGTCGCCGATGCCGATCTCACGGAGCTCCTTGCGTGCGACCACGCCGGTGCCCAGCCGCGAGGCGGCGAGCTCGGCTGTCTGCACTGCGCGACTGCTGTCGCTGCACCACACTCGAGAGATCCGTGCACTCGCCAGGGAATCGCCGAGCTCGAGTGCCTGCTTGCGTCCGAGCGTGGTCAAGGTGCCGCCCTCGTCGGAGAACCAGGTCTCGACGTACTCGGCGTCCGCGTGCCGCGCGACCACGAGCGTGGCCGCGCAGAAGAGGTCGCTCACTCCCTCATCGTAGGGCGGCCCGCGCCTGGCCCGAACGCGCCGACGGCGGCCGGGGCACGAGGGCCCCGACCGCCGTCGGTCAGCTGAAGAGTGCGCTCAGGCAGTTCGGCGCTGGATCAGCGCTCGACCTCGCCGCGGATGAAGGCCTCGACCGAGGTGCGACCCTCGTCGTCGGGGCGCTGCACCGGCGGGGACTTCATCAGGTACGACGACGCCGACAGCAGCGGCCCGCCGATGCCGCGGTCCTTGGCGATCTTCGCCGCCCGGATCGCGTCGATGATGATGCCTGCGGAGTTGGGCGAGTCCCAGACCTCGAGCTTGTACTCGAGGTTCAGCGGCACGTCGCCGAAGGCGCGACCCTCGAGGCGGACGTAGGCCCACTTGCGGTCGTCGAGCCACGCGACGTAGTCGGACGGGCCGATGTGCACGTTGCGGTCGTCCTTGAGGCCGGCCAGCGACCCGGTCAGGTTGGACGTGACGGCCTGGGTCTTGGAGACCTTCTTGGACTCCAGCCGCTCACGCTCGAGCATGTTCTTGAAGTCCATGTTGCCGCCGACGTTGAGCTGGTAGGTGCGGTCGAGGGCCACGCCGCGGTCCTCGAAGAGCTTGGCCATCACCCGGTGGGTGATGGTGGCGCCCACCTGGGACTTGATGTCGTCGCCGACGATCGGGACGCCCGCGTCCTCGAACTTCTTCGCCCAGACGGGGTCGGAGGCGATGAAGACGGGGAGCGCGTTGACGAACGCCACGCCGGCGTCGATCGCGCACTGGGCGTAGAACTTGTCGGCCTCCTCCGATCCCACGGGGAGGTAGGAGACGAGCACGTCGGCGTTGGTGTCCTTGAGGACCTGGACGATGTCGACGGGGTCGGCTGCGGACTCCTCGATCGTCATGCGGTAGTACTTGCCCAGCCCATCCAGGGTGTGGCCGCGCTGCACCTCGACGCCGATGGTGGGCACGTCACAGATCTTGATGGTGTTGTTCTCCGAGGCGTTGATGGCCTCGGACAGGTCCTTGCCGACCTTCTTGTCGTCGACGTCGAACGCGGCGACGAACTCGACGTCGGAGACGTGGTAGTCACCGAACGTGACGTGCATCAGGCCGGGGACAACGGCGGCCGGATCGGCGTCCTTGTAGTAGTGGACACCTTGGATGAGGGAGGTGGCGCAGTTGCCCACTCCCACGATCGCTACTCGTACGGAACCCATCGGTTCGCTCCTTCTTGTGCGGTTTCTCTTCAGCTGGCCTCGGTCCGGACGGGGGCCGTGGTGGCGGCTGCTCCCTTGGACCGGGACGTCGGGGTGGTGCCGCCGGACGGTGTCCGGGGCGGGGAGTTCCGGGGCGGCGTCGGCTGGCCGTGCTCGGCGTCGATGAGCTCGGTGAGCCAACGGACCTCCCGCTCCATCGACTCGAGCGTGTGGCGCTGCAGCTCGGTGACGTAGCGGTCGGCGCCCTTGGTGGTGCCGCGGCCCTGCGCGGTGGTGGCGCGGTCGATGCGTTCCTGCAGCCGGGACCGTCGACCCTCCAGGATCCGCATGCGTACGCCAGCATCGGTGCGCGAGAAGAACGCGAACCTCATGTTGAAGTTCTCGTCCTCCCAGGCGGCCGGTCCGGCGTCGGTGATCTGCGAGGCGAAGAACTCGGTGCCGGCGGGACTGATCTGGTAGACGATCCGCTGCCGGCGCGAGACGCCGGGGGAGACCGTGGTGACCTCGGTGATCCAGCCCGCCCGGAGCATCCGCTTCAGCGCGGGATAGAGCGAGCCGTAGGAGAGCAGCCGGCCCCAGCCGAGCAGCAGGTTGAGCCGCTTGCGGAGCTCGTAGCCGTGCAGGGGCGACTCGTGCAGCAGTCCGAGGACTGCCAGCTCGAGGGTCGCGCCCTTGCTTGCCATGGTCCTGCTCTCTCGTGGATGGTGTGGCGGCGTGGATGTGTCGCCGCGTTCTATCGAGGCAATCTATCAACTCGATATATCGAGGAGTCAAGTTCGGCACGCTTCCCGGGCGCGTCCGAGGGGTCGCGTCGGTCACATTCGCAGGCGCTCTCCTCGGCCAACCCTCAGGATCAAGCCGTAACCTTGTCGCGTCCCGCCGCGAGCCCGCGGTCCCCCGACAGCGCCAGCAGCGCGGCCCCGAGACCCCCGAGACACAGCGCAGCACACAGCGCCCGAGAGCAACGGAGACCCTCGACGTGAGTGGCACCCGCAAGAGTGCATCAGGCCCGAAGCCCGGCAAGGGCCGCGGCAAGATCGACTGGCGCCGGCTGGTCCAGCGGACGCTGATCGGCTGCATCGTCGGCGTGGTCCTGCTGGCGGCGATCTTCTACTTCGCCTACCAGCGCACCACGATCCCGGATCCCAACAGCGCCTACCAGGCGCAGGCCTCCTACATCTACTACGGCAACGGGCACGACAAGATCGGCACCTTCGCCACCCAGAACCGCGAGATCGTCCCACTCTCCGACATCCCCAAGTCGATGCAGAACGCCGCCGTCGCCGCGGAGGACCGGACCTTCTGGACCAACCACGGGATCGACCCCAAGGGCATCCTGCGCGCGGCCTTCTCCAACGCCCAGGGCAACGCGACCCAGGGCGCGTCGACGATCACCCAGCAGTACGTCAAGATCCTCTACCTGAGCCAGCAGCGCACGCTCAAGCGCAAGATCAAGGAAGCGTTCCTCTCGCTGAAGATCCAGCAGGAGGAGTCCAAGCAGCAGATCATGGCCGGCTATCTCAACACCATCTACTTCGGTCGCGGTGCGTACGGCGTGCAGGCGGCCGCCAACGCCTACTTCGGGATCAATGCGGACAAGCTCAAGCCGGCCCAGTCGGCGATGCTCGCCGCGCTGGTCAACTCGCCGAGCTATCTGTCCCCCAGCGGCAGCGCGGCCCAGCGTCACGCGCTGCTCGACCGCTACCAGTACGTCATCGACGGCATGGTCAAGATGGGCACCCTCGACTCGTCGAAGGCCGACCGGATCCGTCCCCGGCTGCCGAAGGTGGTCAAGCAGCGCACCGACGACATGTACGGCGGCCAGCGCGGCTTCATGCTGACCATGGTCAAGAACCAGCTGCTCAGTCTCGGCTTCACCGACGAGCAGATCGAGGGCGGCGGCCTGCGGGTCACCACCACGTTCAACCGCAAGGTGATGGCGGCCGACAAGAGCGCGGTGCTGGCCCAGGCACCCAAGGGCCTCAAGCAGCTGCATGTCGGAGTGGCCTCGGTCGACGTCAAGACCGGTGCGCTCACCGGTTTCTATGGCGGGCAGGACTTCTTGAAGAGCCAGCTCAACTGGGCCACGGCGACGGACTCGCCGGGCTCGGGCTTCAAGCCCTTCGCGCTGGCGATGGCGCTGTCCAACGGCTGGAGCCTGAAGGACACCTTCGACGGCAACTCGCCGTACACCTTCCCGGACGGGACCGAGGTGCACAACGAGGGCGAGCGGTCGGGCGAGCCCAACGGCCACTCCTACGGCTCCCACGTGAGCCTGCTCACCGGCCTGATCGACTCGATCAACACGGTCTACATCGACCTGACCGCGTCGACGCCGGACGGACCCGACAAGATCCGCCGGACCGCGATCCGGATGGGCATCCCGGCGCGCAAGTCGCTGGAGCCCAACTCCCGGATCGCGCTGGGCAGCGCGCCGGAGAGCCCGGTCGACATGGCCAACGCCTACGCCACGATCGCCAACCACGGCATCGAGCACCCGACCTACTTCATCAAGAAGGTGACCAGCGTCGACGGCAAGGTGCTCTGGAGGCACCACTCGCACGACCGCCGCGCGATCAGCGCCGGCGTGGCCGCCGACGTCAGCTACGCGATGCAGCAGGTGGTGCGCTCGGGCACCGGTGTCGCCGCCCTGGCGCTGGGTCGCCCTGCGGCCGGCAAGACCGGCACCGCGACCAATGACAACGGCGACGTGGTCACCGCGTGGTTCAGCGGCTTCACCCCGCAGGTGGCCACCTCGGTGATGTACGTCCGCGGCAACGGCCGCCAGCCGCTGCAGGGCTACCTGCCGTCCTACTACGGCGCCGACTTCCCGGCACACACCTGGACCGCGGCGATGCAGCAGATCATGTCGGGCCTGCCGGTCGTGCAGTTCCCGCCGCCGGCGTACGTCGACGGTACGGCGCCCGCCACCGGCCACGCGCCGTACGTGCCGCCGCCGCCGAAGACCCATAAGGCCAAGCCGACCAAGCAGCCGAAGCCGAGCAACACGCCGAAGCCGACGCCGACGCCGACGCCGACGCCGACGCCGACCCCGACGCCCTCGCCGTCGAGCAGCCCGAGCTGTACTCCGAGCCCGGTGCAGGACTGCGGATCGCCGGCGCCGAAGCCCCCGAAGCACTGAGCCCCGGCCCGTGAGCGAGCCACCGGTCGCGCCGACCCGGGAGGACCCGGTGGCGGCGAGCCTGTCCGCGAGGATCGGCGGGCGGTACGGCGAGCACGGGTCGCCGCACTGGTGGTGGACCCCGGTCCGGGTCGTCCTCGCCTGCGTGGCGGTCGTGTTCGCACTGGGGATGGTGCAGCACGCGCCGTGCATGGACACCCACTGGAACAGCTCGTCGGTGCGCTACTCGAAGATGTGCTACTCCGACATCCCGTACCTCTACACCGGACGCGGCTTCGCCGAGCAGCACTGGCCGTACGCCGCCAGCAGCCGCTACCCGGCGATGGAGTACCCGGTCGGCATCTCCTACCTGGCCTGGTTCGCCTCGGCGCTGACCGCGATCGAGCCGCAGGGGCCACCGGAGAACCTGCGTGCCGCGGCCAGCGTCGCCGACCTGTGGGGCCTGCCGGGGATGGCCTCGGAGATCAACGAGAACTTCGTGATCACCGCGCTGCTGCTGCTCGGGCTGGCGCTGGTGGCGGCGTACTTCCTGGCCCGCACCCACCGCGGCCGACCCTGGGACGCGCTGCCGTTCGCCCTGTCCCCGGTGCTGCTGATGACCGGGCTGATCAACTGGGACCTGCTCGCCGTGGCCTGCGTGGCGGGCGCCCTGTTCGCGTGGTCGCGGCAACGGTCGCTGCTCGCCGGCATCTTCGTGGGGCTCGGTACGGCGAGCAAGCTCTACCCGCTGTTCCTGCTCGGGGTCTTCCTGGTCCTGGCCCTGCGGGCCGGGCCGGACCGGCGCGACCGGGTGCGCGCCTTCGCGCTGGCCACGGCGGGTGCGGTGGGGTCCTGGGTGCTGGTCAACGCGCCGGCCTGGCTCGGGGACGTCAGCCGGTGGACGAGGTTCTGGACGTTCAACGAGCACCGCGGCGCCGATCTCGGATCGCTGTGGCTGGTTGCCCAGCAGGCCGGGCACACGGTCGACGTGCACGCCCTGAACCTGGCTTCCTGGCTGGTGTTCGGCGGGTGTTGCCTGGTGGTGCTGCTGATCGGACTGCGGGCGCCGGCCACCCCCCGGGTCGCCCAACTGGGCTACCTGGTCGTGATGGCGTTCCTGATCGTCAACAAGGTCTACTCGCCGCAGTACGTCCTCTGGCTGCTCCCGCTGGCCGTGCTGGCGCGGCCGCGCTGGCGCGACCTGCTGATCTGGCAGGCGTGCGAGCTGTTCTACTTCGCCGCGGTGTGGATGTATCTCGGCGGCTGGCTGGTCGCGGCCGACGGCAGCAGCACACCGGTGTACTCGATCGCGATCGTGGTGCGCGTGCTCGGCGAGCTCTATCTGGCGGGGCGGATCGTCCGGGACCTGTGGCACCCGGAGGAGGACCCGGTGACCTCAGCTGATCTCGACGGCGTCGCTCTACCGACGGTCGACGGAGTCGCTCTACCGACGGTCGACGGAGTCGCTCTACCGATAGTCGACGGAGTCGCTCTACCGATAGTCGACGGAGTCGAAGGTGGTGGCGGTGTGCCGCACGCGCACGCCGACCTCGCTGCCGACGGCGGGCACCTCGGCGCCGGCGGGTAGGAACAGCATCGAGCACTGCATGTGCGGTGGCTCGGCGAAGAGCCGCGGCTTGCCGTCGATCGTGAACGGCGAGCGCACCAGCCCCAGGGCGTCCAGGCCGCCCCGCGCCACGGCCGCAGCCCGGTCGCGCAGCCCGGAGCCGGCGGTCGGCGCCTCCAGACCGATGCCGTGGGCGGTGCCCCCCGAGACGACCAGGATCGTGCCGGACCGTGGCGCGGTGCGCCCGCGGTAGCCGTAGACGTCGCCGCGTGCGACCGGATGGGCGTCGAGGACCGTCGCGGCGACCCGGAGCGCACCGCGGTCGCCGAGCCAGAGATCGGTGCCGACCCGTGGCCGGAAGCGCAGGTCCGGGTGTCGCCTCGCGAGGCCGGCCAGCTCGTCGTCACCCAGGTGCGAGACCCAGACCGTGCCGGTGCCGCCGGTTCCCGCCGCGACGATGTCGGTGAGCAGCGTCTCCATCTCGGCGAGATGGCTGCGCCCGGGCAGCGGCAGGTGCATCGACACGCCCTCGAGCCGGACGCCGCCCCGCCGCGCCAGGTCGGCGGCCTCCCGCAGCTCGCGCGCCCCGAATCCGTGCCGGCGCATCGAGGTGGCGCGCTCCAGCACGACCCGGGGCCGCTCCGGTGCTGCGGCCAGCGCGGCCAGGTCGTCGAGCCGTCCGACCGTGTGCAGCACGCGGTCGTCGGCGACGGCCGTGACGGCCGCGGGCAGGAACGGTCGCCACGGGGTGAGCACCAGCAGGTCCCCGTCGTACCGCTGTGCGACGTCGGGGAGCTCGTCATAGGTGCCGACGGCGAGAGTGTCGGCACCCAGCCAGCCGGCTCGCCGCGCCAGCCGGTGGTTGCCGAAGCCGTAGCCGTTGCCCTTGGTCACCGGCACCAGGCCGGGGTGGGCGGCGGCGAACCGGCGCAGGTGGTCGCGCCAGCGGTCGCCGTCGACGTGCAGGACCAGGCTCACCGCTCAGCCCCGCCGCGCCATGTAGAGGGCGAACGCGGCGTAGAGCGCCCGGTTGAGGGGCAGGTCCCACTCGCCGGCGTACTCGACGGCCTCGCCGCCGGTGCCGACCTTGAACTGGATCAGGCCGAGGTGCGGGTCGTCGGCGTCGAGGGTGTCGGTGATGCCGCGCAGGTCGTAGACCTCCGCCCCGGCAGCCATCGCGTCGCGGATCATCTGCCACTGGACGGCGTTGGAGCCGCGGACCTCACGCTTGACGGTCGAGCTCGCGCCGTAGGAGTACCAGGCGTGGCGGCCGACCCGGATCCAGATCGTCGCGGCCACCAGGTCGCCCTCGTGCCGGGCGAGGTAGAGCCGGATCTGAGTGGCGGCGCCGGGCGCGCCCAGCTCGGCGAACATGGTCTCGAAGTACGACAGCGGCCGCGGGGTGAAGTGGTCCCGCTCGGCCGTGTGGGCGTAGAGGTCGTGGAACGCCGGCAGGTCGGCTGCTCCGCCGAGGCTGACCTCGACCCCGGCCTTGGCCGCCTTCTTGATGTTGCGCCGCCAGAGCTGGTTCATCCCGGCCAGCACCTCGTCCTCGGTGCGGTCGGCCAGCGGCACCCAGAAGTTGTACTGCGGCTGGCCCGCGGCGAACCCGCCCTCGGCCGCCTGCGGTCGCCAGCCCAGCTCCCGCAGCTGGGAGACCACCGTGGCGCCGACCCGGTCGCGCTGGGTCGGCGGGAGGTCGTCGAGCCGGCGTACGGCGTCGTCGGCGATGCCCTCCTTGACCTGTGCCGCGCTCCACCGCCGCACCACCACCGGCGGGCCGATCCGGACGCCGAACGCCCCCTGGCCGCGCAGGTGGTCGGCCATCGGCCGAAGCCACGCCCCGAGGTCGTCGGTCTCCCAGTCCAGCACCGGCCCCTCGGGGAGGTAGGCGAGGTAGCGGCGCAGCCTCGGGAGCTGGCGATAGAGCACCAGCGCCGCGCCCACGACGCGTCCGTCGGCGATCCAGCCGAGCGACTCCGCGCGCCACTCGCGCTTGACCGCGGCCCAGCCGGGTGTCTGCAGGAAGCCGGCCGACTCGCGCTCGGCGAGGAAGGCGAGGTGCTCGTCCGTGCTGAGGGTGCGTACGGCGACGGGCGTGTTCACGGCCCCGACCCTACTGGCCCCGATCGACCGGGTCGGCCCGACCGTGACGACGCGCTCAGTTGTCGAAGGTCGCGATCCCCGAGGCGTTGTCGGTGCGCAGCGCGCTGCCCAGCTGGCGCAGCGCGGTGTCCTGGGGCAGCAGCACTCGACCGGCGGTGCCGCGGTGCGCGAACCTGCGGTACGGCGCGGTCAGGTAGCGGATCGCGTCCGGTCGCAGGTGTCGGGCGCGCCACATCAGGCTGCGCATGTCGCCGTTGGTGAAGGTGTCGTCGACCACGAGGTTCCGGGTGGTGTCGTGCAGCAGCCCGACGAGGTTGACGGGGTTGATCAGCATGCCGGGCGTGACCGACCCGACGAGCATCTGCTTGAGCCACTGCTGGTGCCGTTGCCCGGTGTCGACGTCGCCGTTGACCAGACCCTTGGTGGCGTCGGCGTAGCGCAGCATCTCCTGGCCGGTGTAGTGCCGCACGCCCTGGCCGGTCGGGACGGTCACGCCCCCGATCCGGTCGGTGACCGCGACGTACCCGTCGAACGAGACCTGCGCGACGTGGTCGATGCGCAGTCCCAGGTCGTCCTGGAGGGTGCTCGCCACGAGGGGGTTCCCGCCGGCTTCGTACGTCGCCTCGAGGGTCTGCTGGTCACGAACCTTCGGGTCGCCGGTGGGGGTGCTCAGATAGAGGTCGCGCGGGAAGTCGACCACGTCGGCCCGGCTGCCGTCGGCGGCGAGGTGCACCAGCTGGATCACCAGGGTGCGGGCGTCGGCCTCCAGCGTCTGGCCCGGCGCCTCGGAGCCGACCAGGAGCACGTTGGTGCCGGCACTGTTCGGGCCGGAGTAGTCCGCGAGCATCGGCGCCCGTCCGATCGCGGACAGCTGGGCGTTGAGGTAGAGCGCGTAGGCGAGCACGACCAGCACGATCGCGAGCAGCGCGCCCAGCACGATGTTGCGCGGCCGGCGCCACTTGTGCCGCCAGCGGCGGTACTTGCGACGCAGCCGGCGCCACCGGCTGTGGTGCCGGCTCCTCGTGCTGCCGTGGGACCTGCCCCGCGACGTCCCGTGGGAGCGGCCGTGGGAGCGGCCGGACGACCCGGACGATGACCCCGACGATGACCCGGACGGCGACCTTGAGGACCGTGACGGTCGGCGTTGCCCCTTGTAGTCGGGGTGCTCCCAGTCGAACGTGGCCGGGTCCAGGGTCTGGGTGGGCGGCGGTGGCGGGGGTGGTCCGATCGGCCGTCGGGCCGGTTCGGTCTCCTCGTTGCTGCCGGGGTTGCTGCCGGCGTTGGAGCCGTCGTTCGTGCCGGCCGGGTCGCCCGCCGGCCGATCCACCGGACCCGTCACAGGCGCTCCCTGAGCCAGGCGATGTCGGCGCGGTGCTCCTCCGCTCCGCCCGGCGTCTCGCAGACGACTGGCGCCGCGGCCGCACGCACCACCGCGACGAGCTCCTCGGCGTCGAGGTGTCCGCTGCCGAGGTTGGTGTGCCGGTCCGCACCGGAGCCGAAGTCGTCCCGGCTGTCGTTGGCGTGCACCAGGTCGATGCGGCCGGTGATCGCGCGGATCTTCTCGACCGCGGTGGTCAGCGCCAGGCCGCCGGCCCATGCGTGGCAGGTGTCCAGGCAGAAGCCGACCTGCTCCGAGCCGTCCGCCCGTGCGATGGACTCCCACAGCGCCGCGATCCGGTCCAGCCGGCGGCTCATCGCGTGGTCGCCGCCGGCGGTGTTCTCGATGAGCATCGGGATCTTCAGGTCGGTGGCCTCGATCGCCTTGCGCCAGTTGTCCAGCCCCTTGTCGGGATCGTCCTTGGCGGTCACATGGCCGCCGTGGACGACCATCCCCTTCGCGCCGATCGCCGCGGCCGCGTCCATGTGCTGTTGGAGCAGCTTGCGGCTCGGGATCCGGATCCGGTTGTTCGTGCTGGCGACGTTGATGACGTACGGCGCGTGCACATAGAGGTCGACCCCGGCCTCCTCGGCCGCGGACCGCAGCGCCTCCGCGCCGCCGGCGTACCGGACCTCGGGTCCCTTGTAGTCCTGCGGGTCGCCGAGGAAGAACTGCACGACGTCGGTGCCGCGCGCACGCGCCTGCGCCACCGGGTCGCTCTGGTCGACGTGCGCGCCGATCCGGACCAGGGCGGACTGGGAGGACATGGGGACACCCTATGAGCAGGACCACCCCGCCCTCGACGGCCGCCACGACGATTCGCGCCGACGGCCCTGCGCTTGTTACCCTTGCCTGTCGCTTCGCTGCCCGTGCAGCCGGAGCCCTCCTGTCACGGAACGTCCGTGGCCGCTCAAGTCCGAAGGAGGTAGGCGCATCTTGCGTGCCTACGAACTGATGGTCATCCTCGACCCGAACCTCGAGGAGCGCACCGTCGCCCCCTCGCTGGACACCTACCTGAACGTCGTCCGCAAGGACGGCGGCAGCGTCGACAACGTCGACGTGTGGGGTCGTCGCCGACTGGCCTACGAGATCAACAAGTTCGCCGAGGGCATCTACGCCGTCGTGTCGCTGCAGGCCGAGCCGGCCACCGTCAAGGAGCTCGACCGTCAGCTCGGCCTGAATGAGTCGGTACTGCGCACTAAGGTCATTCGACCGGACGTTCGCTGACGTTCCGGCACCGAACCACACGGACCTAGGGAGACTTCGCATGGCAGGCGAGACCGTCATCACGATCGTGGGCAACCTGGTCGACGACCCGGAGCTCCGCTTCACCCCCTCGGGCGCGGCGGTGGCCAACTTCCGGATCGCCTCCACCCCGCGCACCTTCGACCGTCAGAGCAACGAGTGGAAGGACGGCGAGGCGCTGTTCCTGTCCTGTGCGGTGTGGCGGCAGGCGGCGGAGAACGTCGCCGAGTCCCTGCAGAAGGGCATGCGCGTCGTCGTCCAGGGCCGCCTCAAGCAGCGCTCCTACGAAACCCGTGAGGGCGAGAAGCGCACCGTCGTCGAGCTCGACGTCGACGAGGTCGGTCCCAGCCTCAAGTACGCCACCGCGAAGGTCACCCGCGCATCCCGCGGCGGCGGTGGCGGCTACTCCGGTGGCGGCGCGGGCGGCGACGACCCGTGGGCGTCGAGTCCCGCCCAGCAGCAGACACCGCAGCAGTCGCAGCAGTCGCAGCAGCCCTCCCAGGGCGGCGCCTGGGGCGGGCAGCAGTCCGCTCCCCAGCAGGGCGGCCAGGACCCGTGGAACACCCCCGGCTCGGACGAGCCCCCCTTCTGATCATCCAACCAACCACCCATTCCGGCCCCGACGAACTGCACGGGCCGGGCTCGAAAGGAGCACCACAATGGCCAAGGCAGTCATCCGCAAGCCGAAGAAGAAGGTTTGCCAGTTCTGCAAGGACAAGGTGTCCTACGTCGACTACAAGGACACCAACCTGCTGCGCAAGTTCATCTCCGACCGCGGCAAGATCCGTGCCCGCCGGGTGACCGGCAACTGCGTCCAGCACCAGCGCGACGTGGCCACGGCCGTCAAGAACGCCCGTGAGGTCGCCCTGCTCCCCTACACCTCGACCGCTCGTTAGAAGAGCACAGCAAGGGATTCGAGAAGACTATGAAGCTCATCCTGACCCAGGAGGTCTCCGGCCTCGGTGGCCCCGGCGACATCGTCGAGGTGAAGGACGGTTACGGCCGCAACTACCTGATCCCGCAGGGTTCGGCGATCCGCTGGACCCGTGGCGGGGAGAAGACCATCGACGCGATCAAGTCCGCCCGGTCCGCACGCGCGGTCCGCGACACCGACCACGCCGCGGAGGTGAAGGCGCGGCTCGAGGGCGGCACCTTCAACGTCCGGGTTCGTGCCGGTGAGGGCGGTCGACTCTTCGGTGCGGTCACGCCCGGGGACATCGCCGAGGCCATCAACGCCGGCGGCGAGACCGAGCTGGTCGACAAGCGGACCATCCTGGTCGGCAGCCCGATCAAGTCGCTCGGTGCGCACACCGTCAAGGTGAAGGTCCACGACGAGGTCGAGGCCACCGTCTCGCTCAACGTGGTGTCCGACTGACCCAGGTCGATCCGCAGGGTCGATCCGCAGGATCCATCCGACTCACGCGCCGTCAGGAAGGCCGCTCCCCGTCGGGGGGCGGCCTTCGTGCATCCTCGGGGAGTCGCTCACGCAGCGTCCACTCGCGTGGGCCGGGGCCACCGAGGAACTCCCGTCGGTGCACCATGAACAGGTAGAACACGAACGCCACGTTGACCAACCCGATCAGCACCAGCGTCGGTCCCTCGAGCCGGCTGGCGCCGCCGCCGTACGCCACGATCGGGAGGACCACCAGGGCGACGAGTCCCCAGGACAGGACGCCGAAGCGGCTCACGACGTAGCGGTCCCGCGGTTCGGCCGCTGCGCCGGCCGCGCGGATACGGCGGGCCAGGAACAGGCTGAACAGGGTCTGCGGAAGGCTGATCGCCCATTGGCCGGAGATGGTGATGTCAGGGTTGTAGCGCGGCACCAGCAGATGGTTGAGCTGGGGGAACCACAGCGGGACGCTGACCAGCAGAGCCAGCGCCGCGAGCCACCTCACGCTCGCCAGCTCGAGGCCGCTGGACCGGCCAAGCGCCCACACCCCGGCGACCACCAGGACCCAGCCGATCGGGTCGGGCAGCGCGTCGTAGAAGCGCCACGCCGGATGGGGGTGCGCCGGGAAGTTCGCCGGAAGGATCACGATCACCAGGCCCATGGCGATCTTCTGGAGCGGCGTCACCCGGTCAGCGTAGAGCCGCCGGCCGCGGAGCGTGGCGCGCCCAGCCAGGCCTGACCGCGGGCCCGCAGCCCGAGCACCACCGCGCGGCCCCCCATGAACGCGACCGCGAAGGCGACCCACAGCCAGGTCAGCCCGTGGCCCCCGAGAACCACCCAGAGCGCGACCGGTGCGAACACCGCCAGCACCACCACCTGGGCCGCAGCCAGGTAGCGGTTGTCACCCGCGCCGATCAGGACGCCGTCGAGGACGAAGACCAGGCCGGCGACCGGCTGGGCGATCGCGGCGACCAGCAGGGCAGGTGCGAGGGCGTGCAGCACCCGGGGGTCGTCGGTGAACAGGCGGCCGAGGACGGTGGCACAGGCGAGCAGCACCAATCCGGTGAGCACTCCGAGCGCGAGACCCCAGCGAACCAACGCGCCGGTGAGTCGGCGGGTGGCGGTCCAGCGGCGGGCGCCCAGCTCGGTGCCGACCATCGTCTGCGCCGAGATCCCGATCGCGTCGAGCACGAAGGCCAGGAAGCTCCAGATCGTCAGCGCCAGCTGCATCGCGGCGAGGTCGACCGAGCCGAACCGGGTGGCGCCCCAGGTCATCAGCAGCAGTGCCGCCCGCAGCGCGAGGGTGCGCACGATCAACGGCACCCCGGCAGTCCCGGCCCGCCGGATCCCGGTCAGGTCCGGGGCGAGTGGCGCGCCGGCCCGCCGTACGCCGCGGAGCAGGACCACGAGCAGGACCGTCGCGGCCGCGACCTGCGCGATCAGCGACCCGAGTGCGCTTCCGGCGATGCCCAGGCCGTTCCAGCCGCCGACGCCGTACACCAGCAGGAGGTTGAGGGCGATGTTGGCCAGGTTCGCGGTGACCGCCACCACCAGCGGCGTGCGCAGGTCCTTGACGCCGCGGAGCACGCCGACCGCGGCGAGCATCACCAGCATCGCCACGACGCCGAGCAGGCTCACGTGCAGGTAGGTCACGGCGTACCCGGCGACCTCGGGAGTGGGGCCGAACAGGCCCACGATCCGCGGTACCAGCGGCTCGGTGACCAAGGTGATCAGCAGGCCGACTCCCACCGCCAGCCAGACCCCGTCGACACCCTGGGCCAGGGCACGGGAGGTGCGGCCGGCGCCGATCTCCCGGGCGACCGCCGAGGTGGTCCCGTAGGCCAGGAAGATGCACAGGCTCTGGATCACGCCGAGAATGGCGACGGCGATGCCCAGGCCGGCCAACTGGGCGGTGCCCAGATGGCCGACGATCGCCGTGTCGGCGAGCAGGAACAGCGGCTCGGTCACCAGCGCGAAGAACGCCGCAACGCTGAGGTGCCAGATCTCCCTCCCCCAGCGGTCCGGCATGGGCCGAAGCGTAGGCCAGCAGCCTCCGATGGGCTGGCCCGCGCCTGTGCATAACTGCCCTGAGGTTGTGGTTTCAGGTCCGTTGTGAACCTTTGTCGACAAACAGATCGGCCGATCCCAGATGGCGAAACGGGCGCAAGAAAGTTGCCAGAAAACTTTTGTCCACAGCCGGTGGACGCATGAAACCGCAGGTCAGCGTGGGTTTTGGGGGCGTGGGTCCGATGTAGTCCACAAGAACCTCGCCGGTCGGTGCACATCTTGCTCGGCGTGTTCCACATGCCACCCAGGGTTATCCACAGGGTCCTGTGGACGGCGGGCTGTGCGGACCTCGGGTCGGGGGCCTAACCTCACTCGGTCCGGTGCGGGTCGGCGCGGTTTCCGGGGGTGGCCATCCCTACCGTGCGAGCCAGGACGAGACGCAGGAGAGTGGGGGCGGATGAGCATCTCGGAGGCCGGGTTCGAGACGTCGGCGGGCGACTACTTCACCATGCCGGGGCACGGGTCGGAGGGTGGCAACCAGGAGGCCTGGTCGGGGCGGATGCCGCCGCAGGATCCGGACGCCGAGCAGTCGGTGCTCGGGTCGATGCTGATCTCGAAGGACGCGATCGCCGACGTCAACGAGCAGGTCAAGGGCACGGACTTCTACAAGCCCGCGCACGAGACGATCTACGACGCGATCATCGACCTCTACGGCCGCGGCGAGCCGGCCGACCCGGTGACGGTCGTGGCCGAGCTGCAGCGTCGTGGCGAGCTGCAGCGCGTCGGTGGTGCGACGTACCTGCACACCCTGTCGGCGAGCGTGCCGATCGCCGCGAACGCCGCCTACTACGCCGCGATCGTGCGCGAGAAGGCGATCCTGCGTCGACTGGTCGACGCGGGCACCAAGATCGCGCAGATGGGGTACGCCGGCGAGGGCGACGTCGATGACACCGTCGACCGGGCCCAGGCCGAGATCTACCAGATCACCGAGAAGCGGCAGAGCGAGGACTATGCGCCGCTCAGCGACATCATGGAGGGCACCCTCGACGAGATCGAGGCGATCTCCAACCATGACGGCAGCCTGCGCGGCGTCCCCACCGGCTTCGCCGACCTCGACGAGCTGACCAACGGGCTGCAGCCGGGCCAGATGGTCATCGTCGCCGGCCGACCCGGCATGGGCAAGTCCACCCTCGGCCTGGACTTCTGCCGATCGGCGTCGATCCACAACAACCTGGCCTCGGTGATCTTCAGCCTCGAGATGGGGCGCTCCGAGATCACCATGCGGCTGCTCTCCGCCGAGGCGAAGGTGCCGTTGAACCACATCCGCAACGGGCCGATGTCCGACGAGGACTGGACCAAGCTCGCCCGCAAGATGGGCGAGGTGTCCAGCGCGCCGATGTTCATCGACGACTCGCCGAACATGACGATGATGGAGATCCGGGCCAAGGCCCGGCGGCTCAAGCAGCGCCACGACCTGCGGCTCATCGTGATCGACTATCTGCAGCTGATGAGCTCGGGCAAGAAGGTCGAGTCCCGTCAGGTCGAGGTCTCGGAGTTCTCCCGCCAGATCAAGCTGCTCGCCAAGGAGCTCGAGGTCCCGATCGTTGCGCTCGCCCAGCTCAACCGCGGCTCCGAGCAGCGCTCGGACAAGAAGCCGATGGTCTCCGACCTGCGCGAGTCCGGCAGCCTGGAGCAGGACGCCGACATCGTGATGCTGGTGCACCGCGACGACGTCTACGAGCGCGAGTCCACCCGGCCCGGCGAGGCCGACATCATCATCGGCAAGCACCGCAACGGCCCGACCCGCGACGTCACCGTGCTCTTCCAGGGCCACTACTCACGCTTCGTGGACATGGCCCACTGAGTGCTCGTTTGTTGTCGAGATGCAGCGAGCTTTTCCAAACGCGCCGGCTCTCCCATCGCGGCGCGCGGAGAGGCGCCATCCATGAACAGGACCGGACACCCCGACGGGATGTGAGGTTCAGTTCCAGAGCGTGAGCTTGTCCGGGTTCATCATCAGACGCACATCGGTCACGAGCCCGGCAACGACGTCGAGGGTGACGACGCCGATGATCCGGCCGTCGTCCCAGAGTGCGAACCCGAGCCCGTCGGGGGTCTCCTGGTCCAGAACCACGGCCGTCGGATTCTTCTGCAGCGCGCCGAACAGGAATCGAGCCACCTTGTCCGCGCCGACGACCGGGTTGCGTGCCGCCGTGACGATGCCGCCGCCATCGGAGCGAAGCACCACGTCCGGGTCGAGCACAGTGATGAGACTGGCGATGTCGCCTGTCCGAGCCGCCGCGGCGAACGCTCTGACCACCTCGTCGTGCTCGGCACGCGATACGCGACGGCTTCGGCTCTGTTGCACACGCCGGCGGGCCGAGGTGGCGAGCTGCCGACATGCCGCAGGGGTGCGGCCGACGATCTCGGCGATCTCGGCGAAGGGCATCGCGAACACGTCGTGCAGGACGAACGAGACCCGCTCGGCCGCTGTCATGGCCTCCAGCACGACGAGCAGAGCGGTGCTGATCGACTCGTCGAGCGTGACGCGTTCGAGCGGGTCTTCGCCGGCGTCCGGCGCAGCAGGGAACGCGTAGGCCGGGACCGGCTCTGGAAGCCACGGGCCGACGTATCGCTCGCGCCGGTGTCGCGCGGAATCGAGGACGTTCAGGCAGACGCGGCTGGCGACGCGGGTCAGCCAGGCTCGTGGCACCTCGATCGCATCACGTTCCTCCTCGCTGAGCCGGTACCACCGGATGTAGGTCTCCTGCACCGCGTCCTCGGCCTCGGCGACGGTGCCGAGCATCCTGAACGCAAGGGAGATCAGATGTCGTCGTTCGCCCAGCACCTCGGCATGCAGCGCGTCACGTTCTTCGGGGGTCATCGCGTCCTCCTTTCGACTGTCTGACCGGGCTGCTGACCGATGTGTGAGGCAGAAACCTCACATCCGGGTCGCCTGCGCTGTCCTGGAGGGTATGAACGCAAAGCCTCACTCCCATCCTCTCCCGCTCCCGAAGCACGCTGAGGTCGCGAAGGTGACACGATGAAGATCGTCGTCGCCGGTGCGACCGGCTCCCTGGGAACACGGGTCGTCGAGGCGGTTCGCGCCGCCGGTCACGAGCCGGTGTCAATCAGCCGAGAGACAGGCGTCGACCTCATCAGCGGCGCCGGACTCACGGAAGCACTGCGGGGCGCGACGGCGGTCATCGACGCGTCCGCGACGAGCAGCACCTCCACGAAGGCATCCATCGACTTCTTCACGACCGTGACGCGGAACCTGCTGGCCGCCGAGCGTGCCTCGGGGGTGCCCCATCACGTCGCGATCTCCATCATCGGCGCGGCGAAGGTCAACGCGAACTACTACGCGGGCAAGGCTGCTCAGGAGGCGATCCTGCAAGCAGAGCCGGGAGGCTGGTCGCTGCTGCGCACGACACAGTTCCACGAGTTCGCCAGGCAGCTCGTGGCTCACGGCAAGCTCGGCCCGCTCCAAGGTGTGCCGAAGATGCGGTCGCAGCCGATCGCCGCCGCCGAGGTCGCCGCCGAGCTCGTCGCCATCGCCTCTGGCGATCCTCGCGGGATCGAGCCCGAGCTCGCGGGACCGCAGGAGGAGAGGATGGCCGACCTGGTACGGCGATACCTTGCCGCGCCGGGCAGGCGCCGGCCGGTCCTCGAGGTCTCGATCCCCGGAGACTGGGGCCGTGGCATGCGGGACGGCTCCTTGCTGCCGAAGGCGGGGACGCGTCTTGGACGGCAGACCTTCGATGAATGGCTCGTCACGCAGACCCGCTGACCTCGCATCACCGCAAGGTCAGTGCATCTGACGCCTCAGACCTCAGAGGAGAATGGACAACCAATGCGCATCTTCCTCGCCGGCGGCTCCGGCGTCATCGGAAGCAGACTGATCCCGGTTCTTGCCGAGGCGGGACATGACGTCACCGCGACGACGCGTCGCGCGGAGAACATCGACTACATCCGAGATCGAGGCGCCCGACCCGTCGTGGTCGACGTCTACGACGCCCCCCACCTGACAGTCGCTGTGGCGGACGCCGCGCCGGACCTCATCCTGCACGAGCTGACCGACCTGAACGACTTCGACACCGAGGCCAACGCCCGGCTCCGACGTGCGGGCACCGCGAACCTGGTTGCCGCGGCACAGGCCGCTGACGTGGGTCGCATGATGGTCCAGAGCATCGCGTGGGCCTATGAAGACGGCAGCACGCCGGCCGTCGAGGACGACCCGATTCAGGCTGGCTCGCCGATCGAGGTGATGGAAGACCTCGTGTGTCGCCTTCCCCACGCGACCGTGCTCCGCTACGGCATGCTCTACGGACCGGACACGTGGTACGCACCGGGCGCCCGCATGGCAAACGCCGTCACAGCCGGACTTGTCCCTGCCACCCCAGCGATCACCTCGTTCGTCCACATCGACGATGTGATCGTCGCGACCGTCCAGGCCATCGACTGGCCAGATGGGGCCTACAACGTCGTCGATGACGAGCCAGCGCCCGCCACCGAATGGCTCCCCGCATACGCCACCGGTCTCGGCGCCCCCGCGCCGACGATCGGGGAAGTGCCCGAAGGTGCTCCACTGGGCCGTGGGGCCTCCAACACGAAGGCCCGCTCGGCCGGCTGGACACCGATGTACCCGACCTGGCGCGAGGGCTTCCCTCGTGCTTGACGTGCAGGAGTGCGGGAGCACCCGCGCACGACGCGGAGCCCGGCGGAGCGCGTTCGGACTGACCGCGCCGCCCAGATCGAAGGACAAACCCCAATGACCGTCTTCATCCGAATCGGACTCGCCATCTTGTTCCTCGACGAACTCGTGGTCGGCGCGTGGAACGCGATCTCTCCTGAGACCTTCTACCGCTACTTCCCAACCGTCGACCTGACCCCGCCGTTCAGTGAGCACTACGCCCGAGACTTCGGCGGCGCGACCCTCGGCATCGCGCTCCTGCTCGGCGTCGCCATGGTCAAGCCGAAGGCACACTTCGTCACCCCCGCGGCGCTGGCCTACTCGTTCTTCGCCGTGCCGCATTTCTTCTTCCACGTCGCGCATCTCCAGGGCGCCACCGTCGGTGAGGCCGTCGCTCTCACCGCCGCGAACGCCTCGGTCGCCTTGCTCGGCATCGCGATCATCCTTGTCACGATTGCGCGCGACCGGCGCATGGCCCAGCAGCAGACGAGAGCCGCGCCGCACCCGACCTACTGACAGCGAGGAGTCACGACATGGCCAGGATGGTCGTCGGAGTAGGCGCTTCGGAGGTTCAGATTGCCTCGTGGCGCGGCTGCGGACCCACTTCGCCGCCCGCGCTCGGGCTGAACTGACCCGCTACCGGTTCGACTTCGCCCGCCGGGCAGGTGCCGACGCGAGCAGCACCGGCATCAGCTCACGGACCTGGGTCCGCAGGTCGTCGAGCACGCCCTCGCGCTCGCACAGGTAGCCGAGGAGTGCCTGCTGGAACAGTCCGTCGAGCAGGCCATAGGTGACGCGCGGGGTCATCGCGGCGGGCCGCCCGGCGAGCTCGGCGTACGTCGACACGACCCGCCAGACCATGTCCTCAAGCGTCTGGTCGATCTGGAGCACGGCCTCGCGCAGGCTGTTCTCGAACATGCTCTGGGAGCGCAGGTCGTACCAGAGCCGGTGCATCGGCGCCTCGTCCACGATCGTCTCGACCAGCTTGTCTGCGAACGCCTCGACCAGGCCGTCGGGCGTGGTCGCGTCGGCGACGACGCCGTCGTAGCGGTGCACGCAGGTCGCCTTGTACTGGCGCACGCAGTAGACGATCAGCTCGAGCTTGTCGTGGAAGTAGTAGTGGACGACGCCATGTGAGAACTCGGAGTTGTTGGCGATCTCGCGCAGGCTCGCGCGGGCGTAGCCAAGCTCACCGAGGGTGCGCAGGGCCGAATCGGCCAAGGCGCGGCGCCGCTCGTCGTGCTTGTCGGCGGGCGAGCGACGCGAGGTCGCTGTCGTCATGAGGCCCGACCCTACCGCCTCTGCTGCGGATCTCTGGACGAACGTCCAGATTTTTCTTGACGATTGTCCAGAGAAGTCTTGACAGTCGTCAAGGAAGCCGATTGTGTGGCCCACGTCACCGCGTACCACTCACGCCGACGAAGGAGTCGCACACCATGACCGAAGCAGAGCTCTCCGGGCGCACGGCGCTCGTGACCGGAGGTGCCCAGGGCCTGGGCCGGAAGTTCGCCGAGCATCTCGCCGCGGCCGGTGCCACCGTCGTGATCGCCGACCTGCAGGACACCAAGGGCAAGGAGGCCGCCGAGGCGGTCGGCGGCCACTACGTCCACCTCGACGTCACCGAGGACGCCTCATGGGCGGCCGCCGTCGCCGGCGCGGTCGAGGAGACCGGTGGCCTCGACGTCCTCGTCAACAACGCCGGCATCGAGATCGCCAGCCTCTTCGTCGACCTCGACCCGGACGTCGTCCGGCGGATCCTCGACGTCAACGTCGTGGGCACCTCGCTCGGCATCAAGCACGCCTTCCGAACGATGGGCCCGGGCGGTCCGGCCGGCAAGGGCGGCGTCGTCATCAACATCGCCTCCGTCGCTGCCACCATCGCGTTCCCCGCACTGTCGGCGTACTCAGCGTCGAAGTCGGCGGTCGACCGGCTCACCCGGGTCGCCGCAATGGAGAGCGGCAAGCTCGGGCTCGGCGTCCGGGTCAACTGCGTCTACCCCGGCCTGGTCCCCAACGAGATGGGTGCCGGCCTGGCCAACGAGATGACCACGCTCGGCCTGTTCCCCTCGGCCGAGGAGGCGGTGGCCGGCGTCGTCGCCCTGACCCCGTCGGGTCGGCTGGCCACCGAGGATGAGATCGCCGACGCGGTCACCTTCCTGGCCTCCGACCGCGCCCAGTTCGTCAACGGCGCCGGCCTGCCGGTCGACGGCGGGATGGGGATGTGAGCACCATGACCAAGCCAGTGATCGTCTACGGCGCCTCCGGCTACACCGGCCGGCTGATCTGCGAGTACCTGCGCGAGTTCGGCGTCCCCTTCGTCGCCGCGGGCCGCTCGGCCGACAAGCTGAAGGCCTCGATGGAGGCCAACGTCCCCGGCATCGAGACCGCCGACTACGACATCGCCGAGGTGGGCCACGACGTCGCCTCCCTCACTGAGCTGTTCCGCGATGCCTCGGTCGTGTGCAACACGGTCGGACCGTTCAGCAAGCACGGACCCGAGGTCGTCGAGGCCTGCCTCGCCGCCGGCACCCACTACCTCGACACCACCGGGGAGCAGGACTGGCTGATCACCTGCGACGAGCGCTGGGCCGCGGACTTCGCCGCCGCCGGCCTGCTGCTCTCCCCCGGCCTCGCCCAGATGTACACGACCGGCGAGATCGCCGCCGAGCTCTGCCTCGAGAAGCCGGGACTGGACACCCTCGACATCGCGGTCTTCTGGGGCGGATCCCCCACGATCGCCTCCACGCAGACCATCCTGGTCAACGCCGCGACGTCGACGGCGCACTACCTCCAGCAGAACCAGTACGTCGAGTTCGACCCGACCCAGGGTCTGGTGCCGCTCGTCGTACCCGGCCAGCACGAGCTCGCACTGTCGCTGCCGTGGGGCGGCACCTCGCACCCGGTCTGGTATCGCACGGACCCGCGGATCGCGAACTGCAAGGCCCAGGGCGGCGTCTTCAACGCGGCCCTGATGAACGGCGTCCCGCAGATCGTTGCCGGCGCGCTGGAGGCGACCAAGGACATGTCGGAGGCGGAGCGGGACGAGGCGCTGACCGCGACCGCGGCGCAGGTGATGAACCAGATGCCCCCGCGCGAGAACCCCCGCCTCAACAAGTCGCTCGACTCCGTGCACGCCTCCGGCCCCCTCGGTCGCGCACACTGCGTGATCCACGGCAACCAGAACTACAAGCAGACCGGGCTGCTGCAGGCGTACGCAGCGTATTCGCTCCTCCAGCAGCCGCCGCTGCGGGTCGGGTTCGCGTCGGGCTGCAAGGCGTTCGGACACCGCGCGCTCCTCGGCCAGCTGCGGGCCTTCGGCCTGGTCGCCGAGCCGGTCCTCACGGTCGAGGGCTGAGGAGGCGGGCCGGTGCGGCTGGTCGACTACCTGGACAAGGGTGCGTCGCTGGGGGGCGACGCCCCCTGCCTGGTCTGCGACGGGCGGACGTGGACGTACGACCAGGTGCGAGACCTCGCCGGACAGGTCGCGTCCGCCCTCGCAGGACGGGGCGTCCGGCCTGGCGACAAGGTCGCGATCCTGTCGTCGAACGACCCCGTGGCCTTCACCTGCGTGTTCGGGATCAGCCGGGCCGGAGCGGTCTGGTGCCCGATCAACCCGCGCAACGAGGCCGACGAGAACCGTGAGCTGCTCGACCTGTTCGACTGCACGACGCTGATCTTTCAGTCGCGGTACGCCGCCCTCGTCGACCAGATTCGCGGCGACCTGCCGGCCGTGACGACGCTGGTGTGCCTCGACGGATCGTTCGACTGGGCGCTCGGGTGGGAGGACTTCCTGGCGGTCGGGAGCGAGGAGGTCGACGGGACCGTCGACCGGCCGGCCGCGGACGACCTGGCCATGATCGTCGGGACCGGAGGCACCACCGGCAGGCCGAAGGGAGTGATGCTCAGCGGCACCAACCTCGAGACGATGACGGCGCTGACCCTGATCGGCTATCCCTGGCCCACCCGACCCGACCGGCCGACGTACCTCGCTCTGGCGCCGCTCACCCACGCCGCCGGAGTGCTCTGCTTCCCGGTCCTGTCCTCCGGCGGATCGATCGTGGTGATGCGGACGCCCGACGTCGACGGCTTCCTGTCGGCGATCGCCGAGCACCGGGTGACCCACACCTTCCTGCCGCCGACGCTGATCTACATGGTGCTCGACCACCCGGCGCTGGAGTCGACGGACCTCTCGTCTCTGCAGTGCTTCTGGTACGGCGCCGCGCCCATGTCGGCCCAGCGGCTGGAGGAGGCGCTGACCAGGATCGGCCCGGTGATGGCACAGCTGTTCGGGCAGACCGAGGCGCCGATGATGATCTCCACGATGGCGCCGCGGGACCACTTCCGGGCGGACGGCTCGATCGCCGTCGAGCGGCTGTCGTCGGCCGGCCGGCCCGCGCCGCTCGTGACGGTGGCCGTGATGTCCTCCTCCGGGCAACTGCTCCCGCAGGGCGAGCGCGGCGAGATTGTGGTCCGCAGCTCGCTGGTCATGCGCGGCTACTACAAGAACCCGGAGGCGACGGCCGAGGCGTCGGCGTACGGCTGGCACCACACGGGCGACATCGGCTACCTCGACGAAAATGGCTTCCTGCACATCGTCGACCGGGCGAAGGACATGGTGATCACCGGCGGTTTCAACGTCTACTCCACCGAGGTCGAGCAGGCCCTGATGACCCACCCGGCCGTCGCCGACTGCGCGGTCGTTGGGCTGCCCGACGAGAAGTGGGGCGAGCGCCTCACTGCCGTGCTGCAGCTGCGCCCGGGCCAGACGGTCACGCCCGAGGAGGTGCGGGCGTTCCTGAAGGAGCGGATCGGCAGCGTCAAGACACCCAAGCAGGTTGAGATCTGGGTGGACCTGCCGCGCTCGAAGGTGGGCAAGGTGCTCAAGACCGAGATCAAGGAGCGGTTGCTGGCCTGACCCGATCGGCGCAGGAACACCGCCAGGTGGCGTCGAGCCGGCGACCTGCGCCGTCGGTGCTACCGGCTCAACTCCGCGCGCAACTGGGCAGCAAGGCGCACGGCGGCCTCGATCTCGGCGCGGCGGATGGACACGCTCTCCACGTTGATCCCGAACGGCACGCCGAGCCGGCGGCAGTACTCGATGAGCTCCCGAGCGGCAGCAAGGGCGAGCTGGTACGACGCCGCGAGGGTGTCCTCTGCGTGCCGCAGGTCGTTCTGGATCCAGCGGGGGACGTCGACGCCCAGCCAGCGGAGGAACTCCAGTGTCCTCATCGATCCACAGACCGAGAACGTGAAGACGATCGGCATCGGGGCGATGCCCCGGGCTTCGCACTCGTAGCGATAGTCCGACACGAGGTTCTTCGCGGCGTTGACGTCGTAGACGACCTGTGTGACGAAGAACGAGCAGCCTGCGGACTGCTTCGCGATCAGCCGCTGGTGTTCCTGACCGCGTCTGGTGTGGCGTTCCGGGATCGCCACGCCACCGAGGAGCAGGTCGGGCCTCATCTCGGCCCGCAGCTGCATGGCACGTGCCAACGACGTGGTGACGTGCCTGTCGCGCGACGACGCCCCCACGAAGACCGTCATGAGCCGGTCGGGATCCTGGGCGGCCATCCACGACCGGAGCTCCGGCTCCGGGTACTTGCCCACGGCGCGGTAGACCACTGCCGGTAGCTGCAACGCGGCGAGGTGCTTGTCGAGGAACCTCGCCGGATCCATCGTCGGAAGGAACGGGAACGGTCGCTCCTCCTCGTTGCGATCGCTCTCGTCGTCGATGTCGTACAGCACGAGACCGTCCAGATCGAGCGTCTCAAGGCGCTCACGCGTGACGTCCGCGACCTCCTGGGCCCGCTGCCCCGACGCTGCAGCCCGCGGGGGCGTCACGGCGAACAGCAGGAACTCGCTCTTGCGTTCGGAGATGAGCTGCCGCAGATCCACGTGGCGAACCTAGTCGATCCGGCCACTCGCTTCAGGACCTCACGACAGCCGACCACGTCCCTCGCCGGCTCTCAGAGTTCGGCCGCGGACGCTCCATCGCGCGCCACCAGCGAGGGTCGAAGCGTCGCTGCATGTGTCCCTCACCCATCGGGCACAAAGCACGCCGATGTCCCTTATCGGCGCGGCCCTCGACGCGTTGCCGGGTCGATGGCCTGGCAGGTCCGTCAGGACAGTCCCGGCCGCGGCTCGGCGGGGACGAGGCGGACCATCGGCAGGGTCGTCCCCGTGGTACTGATCGGTGCGCCGAGGGTCTGCTCGAAGACCGGCGCGAGGCTGCGCCACGCCCGCGGGTGCGCCAACGCGTAGCGGCGGAGTGACTCCTGCACCTCGGCGTCGGTGAGCCGGCGGGCGACGACGGGCAAGCGCACCTGCCTGCCGATCGAGATGCGTGCCTGGGGATGGGCATCGAGGTTGTGCAGCCATTGGGCTCGCTCGCCGAATCCGGCCGCGACCGTGTACTCATCGCCGGATCGGTCCACCACCTCCAGGACGACGTAACGCCGCCGACCGGTCTTGCGTCCGCGGTGCTCGAGCATCAGCAGGCGCCCGCCGAGCAGGAAGCCGAGACGTGCCCGGTACAGCAGGATCGGAGCACGCACGAAGCATCGGGTACGCAGGATCACTGCCGCAATGTGGGCGATCGGCGAGGGAGCCTTCTGATCTGTCATCAACGATCCCGTCTACGAGCGCGAGTCAACGCGCCCCGGCGAGGCCGATGTCCTCATGGGCAAGCACCGCAACGGCCCCACCCGGGACGTTACCGTGCTCGTCCAGGGCCACTACTCACGCTTCGTCCGCATGGCTCGCCGACGGCGCCAGTTGTTGTCGAGATGCAGTGAAGTTGGAAATTGCCTCCGTGTTGATGAACAACTCACGTCATGTCGAGCCGTCGACTGGATCCTGCGCAGATCATGAGGAACGCCCGGGCGATGAAGGCTGCGGCCAGTTTCACTGCTGCTCCAGTGCCTCCACGTGAGGCGTCACGATGCTCAGCAGGTGGTGGTGAGTCGGGGCATCGGCTCCGATGATGAGGCCGCGGCCCATTCCGACCTCGGCCCCGCTGAGGTCGGTGACGATGCACCCTGCGGCGCGGCAGAGCGCGATCCCTGCGGCGAAGTGCACGTTGTCGACGACATGGCCGTCGCTGACGTAGCCGGCGCGCCGCCCGGCCGCTACCCACGCGACCGCGAGCGTGCTCGACATGACCCGAGGACCAAACGCTGCGCGGAACGCAGCGTCGATCACCTGCGCGCCAAGGAACGGGCGGTCAAGGGGACCATCGCAGTTGACGTCGACGAGCCGAGATCCCGGCGAAGGAGATGTCGCGACGTCCGCCCCGTCGGCAGCTCTGAGCATGGCTTGCTCAGCGTCCGTCCAGAACACTTCGCCGGCGATCGGATCGGCCACCGCCGCAGCAATGGTGCGTGAGCCGTTGACCAGAGCGATGTTGACGGCCACCAACGGCGTCTGAGCGGCGAAGTTGAGGGTCCCGCAGAGTGGGTCGACAAGCCACCGGCGTGTGGGTGCGCTGCCACCGCGGCGGCCTGTCTCCTCGCCCTCGAAGGCATCGTCGGGGAGCGCGGCGGTGATCACCTCGAGGATCGCGGCCTCTGCCTCGATGTCTGCGTTCGTAGCGAAGTCGAGGCCGGACTTCGTATGGATGGTCAGAGCTCCGCCGTATGCAGCGCGCACGGTCGCCGCTCCTGCTCC
Source organism: Nocardioides marmorisolisilvae (assembly GCF_031656915.1). NCBI lineage: Bacteria > Bacillati > Actinomycetota > Actinomycetes > Propionibacteriales > Nocardioidaceae > Nocardioides > Nocardioides terrisoli. Next base: position 2,938,686 of record NZ_CP134227.1, read on the forward strand.
GACTGCCGCCAAAGCGACTTCCACGTCGCGCGACAGCGCAGTCATGTCGGCTCGCCTTGCGCAGTGAGGTCAGCCCCAAAGACCAGGGCTGGGCCACCGTGGGCGTGGACCTCGCGCTCGAGCGTGAGTCCGATGTTGGTCGCAACCCGCTGGGAGGCGATGTTGCTCGGCCGGATGATGGCGATCAGGTGACTTACGCCGGCGTCGCGTGCCGCGGCGCGTACGGACCCCGCCGCTTCGGATGCGTAGCCCTTGCGCCGAAGAGGCGTGCGCACGTGCCAACCGACTTCGACCAGCTGATCTCCTTCAACGTCCTGCATCGTCAGACCGCAGTCGCCCACGAAGTCTCCCGCGTGGGTCTCGATCACCCAGAGGCCGAATCCGTACTGGTCGTAGTTTCGTACGGTCCACTCGATCCAGCCCTCAGGGCCCCGCGATCCGCCGGTCTCCAGAGTCGCGATCGCGGCCAGGTCGCCTTCGGTCATCTCGCGAAACCGTAGACGCGGCGTCGGTGCTGGCAGCATGTCCGCACTCTAAGCCGGCGAGTTCGGAACGATCCGGCGATGCTGCCCGAGGACGACGAGCGTCCGCTGACGTGCGCGGGCCCGGAGCGCGTCGTACGTCATCTGGCGGGCCGCGCGCTCCCGTCGGCGAGGTGGACGGTGTAGGACCACGTCTCGGCGGGATGGTCGGAGCTCTGCTGGTGCGACGGCCACCATGCGGCGAACCGGTTCCCGGCCACCGAGGCCTCGATGTCCAGACCCGAAGAGGTGTGCACGGTGACACCGGTGACGTCGCTGCCCACATAGCCCTGGACCCAGCTGAACCAACCCTCGTGGGTGCTGCCCTCCATGCTGGTGGTCTCGGCGACGTGGTCGGGTGCGACGGTCGGCGGCGCGCCAGCGTCCGTGTCGTAGCTCCCGAAGAAGTCCTCCCCGCCAGCCGATTCGCGCCCGACGACTTCGCGAGGCATCAGGCAGACGGCCTCCGTGCCTGGCCCGGCGAGCAGTAGGTAGGTCCATTCGCCACGCCGCTCTGCGACCGCGACATGCTCTCCCCGGTCCGGTACGCCGAGGGCGACGCGACACGTTGTCGCGGCCCTGGCCGCGGTGACCGACGTCAGGGGCTCGGGCCTCGGCGTCCACGATCCGTAGGCGGTCCCTCCACCGAGAAGCAGCCAGGGGATGGCGATGCCGGCACCGACCACGCCGACACCCACCAGCAGCCGACCCCGGCCACGCCGCGGTCGGTCCGGCTCCACGGGGACGGCTCCGTGTTCCGGCGCCGCAACGATGCGGGCGAATGCCGCGTTGGCGCGTTCGACCTCCGCATTGGTCAGGTGGGTCCCCCGTGCGGGATCGAGGTGTCGCAGGGCTTCGGTGATCACGGCATCGGCTGGGCGCCTCCTCATCGCGTGCTCCTCTCGGATGCAGGGTGGCTGCGCAGGCGGTCGTCCGCAGAGGTGGAGTCGAGGCGGCGTCGCAGGCTGCGTCGGGCACGAGACAACCGCAGGCGGAAGGCAGTGGAGGAGATGCCCAGCACCGCGGCCGCCTCGGGCCCGGTGAGCCCGTCCAGCACGGAGAGAGCGAGCGCCTCTTGGTCGACCGCGCTCAGCAGCGGCCAGGCTGCCGCGAGGTCGACCCGGCAGGCGACCAGATCGGGGTGGTCGCCTGTATCCGCGGAACCATGCCGGGCTTCGGCGAGGCAGACCGCGACGGCATCGTGCCTGTCCTCGCGGCGCCGGGTGTTCTGGAGGGTCTTGCGGGCAACGCCGAACAGCCACGCGCGCGCCGCCGACAGGTCCGTCGGTACGTCGTCGAGGCGGCGCCACGCGACCAGCATGACCTCACCGACGACGTCTTCGGCGTGAGTCGGATGCACCCGTCTGCGAACGAAACGAAGCAGGTCGCCGTACGCCGCGTCGTAGACACCGCGGAACCGTTGTTCACGTTCCTGCGTCGACGCCGAGGATCCCATGCCCTGTTCCTGTCCGAGATGCCACGAGTGTGTCATCCGATCTCGCCAACGGGCGCGCGTGCGTTCGCACCCAGATCAACGGACCCCTCGTGTGATGCGCCCGTCCGAGTCCGGGCGACCTTCGTCTGCGCCGATGGCGGCCGTATAATTTGCGCATGCATGCAAATACGCAACCTCCAAGGTGGGGCGACGACATTGTGACCCTCGCCGTCGAGGTGCTGCGCATGTTGGCCGACCCCACCCGTCTTCAGGTGGCCGGAATGCTGCTCGACGAGGAGCGGTCGGTCTCGGAGCTCGCCACGCTGTTGGACAAGCCTGTTCCTGGGGTCTCGCAGCATCTGGCGAAGATGAGGATGGCGCGGCTGGTGACCACCCGCAAGGAGGGCACCTCGGTTCTCTACAGGATCGAGAACGGCCACGTTCGGCAGCTGGTCATCGACACGATCGGGCACGTGGAGCACCTGCTGGACCAGGCCCCGGCACACCACCGAGCAGGGGAGGGGTCGACATGACCCACAGATTGCGCGATCTCGGCGCCCACACGGACGAGCGCACGCATGACCCGGCCCATGGCCACGGGCACAGCCACGGACGCGAGCCGTGGTGGTCACTGGTTCTGCACGGGGTCTCGGAGATGTTCGGGGCGCATTCCCACGATGCCGCCGATCAGGTCGACGAAGCACTCGAGGCAGACGCGCGCGGCCGACGAGCCCTGTGGATCAGCCTGCTCGTCCTGGCCCTCACCGCTCTGCTCCAGGGGGTCGTCGTCACGCTCACCGGCTCGGTGGCCTTGCTGGGAGACACCCTCCACAACGTCGCGGACGCCCTCACTGCCGTGCCACTGCTGGCGGCGTTCTGGCTCGCCCGGCGGCCGGCCAACGACCGCTTCACCTATGGATACGGCCGTGCCGAGGACCTCGCTGGTCTTTTCGTCGTCGCCATGATCGCATTCTCCAGTCTCCTTGCCGGCTGGGAAGCCATCGATCGACTGGTTCACCCCCGCGACGTCGCCCACCTCTGGGCAGTCGCGGCCGCCGGACTGGTGGGCTTCATCGGCAACGAGTTGGTGGCGCGCTACCGGATTCGTGTCGGCCGGCAGATCGGCTCAGCCGCACTTGTCGCAGACGGACTCCATGCGCGTACCGATGGCTTTACCTCGCTGGCCGTCGTCCTCGGAGCGGCCGGCGTCGCCGGGGGGCTGCCGTGGGCCGACCCGGTGGTCGGACTCCTCATCGCGATCGCGATCCTCGGAGTACTGCGCTCCGCCCTGACCCAAGTCGGTGCTCGCTTGATGGACGCCGTGAGTCCCGACCTCGTGCACGTCGCCCGAGACGCGGTCAGCACCGTTGACGGCGTGCTTGCCGTCCGCAGTCTCCGACTGCGCTGGATCGGACACACCCTCCACGCCGATGGCGACATCACCGTGCCCGCCGAGCTCCCCGTCTCCCTCGGACACGACATTGCACATCACGCAGAAGCGCACCTGCTCGAGGCACTGCCGCGGCTGACCACTGCCGTCATCCACGTCAGCCCCGAGGGAGCCCACCCGGCAGCCACCCATCCCTGACGAGCAGTCGCTCACCGCATAGATTCAGGACGTGACCGATGCCAGCCAGCAAGCCGATGAGGTCAACGTCGTCCTGGCGATCCGGGCCGGGGACGTCGAGACGCTCACGCAGTTGCTCGCCGCCCGTCCCGGGCTGGCCCGCGACCGCCTCGAGGTCGCAGGGGGTCGCACGTCGCTGCACGTCGTCGCCGACTGGCCCGGCTTCTTCCGCAACGGTCCGCGCATCGCTCGAATCCTGATCGACGCCGGCGCCGAGCTTGATGCCCGCAGCAAGGACGGCACCGGCGAGACCCCGCTGCACTGGGCGGCCAGCAGCGACGACGCCGACGTGGCCAGGATCCTGATCGATGCCGGCGCCGACGTGGCCGCCCCGGACGGCTCGATCGGCACTCCGCTGGACAACGCGATCGGCTACGGCTGCTGGAACGTCGCGCGCCTCCTCGTCGCGAGCGGCGCCGAGATCGACAAGCCCTGGCAGGCCGCGGCACTGGGCCTGACCGGTCAGCTGGTGGACCTGCTGGGTGGGGCGGACCCAGGGCCGGGTGCGGTCGACCAGGCGTTCTGGCACGCGTGTGCCGCGGGGCAGCGTCGTTGCGCTGAGCTCTTGTTGGACCGTGGCGCCGACCTCGCCTTCAGCCCCGAGTACGGCAGTGGCACCGTGCTTGACGTCGCCCGCTCACACGGAACCCAGCGGAGCAACGTGATCGAGTGGCTCGAGGGGCTCGGCGTACCGGCCGAGCACGCTCCGCGGTGAGGTTCCGTGCGCTCGTGACCTCGGACGAGCGGGCTTTCGCGGCTCAGCCTGCGAGCCCCAACACGGTCCGGCCCAGTGCGCCACCCATCCGGGCGAACCCCGGCCACGACCGCGGTGAGAGCGCCACCGAGACGGTGGTGCGGACCCCGGTCGGCGCAGGCTCGTCGTACGCCCGGAACCGATCTTCCAGCCAGCCGAGCATCGTCGGGAAGCCCAGCACCATCAGGCTGATGTGCTCGCTGATCCGGTCGCGCACATAGAGCACCTCGCCGTCGTGGTCGACGTACCGCTGCACCTGGTCGTCGACGTCGGCGACGTCGACGACCTGGTCGTTGGTCGACTGCAGCACCAGCACCGGGCAGGCCGGTGAATGTTTGCCGAGGCGGAGGTCCTCGAAGACCTCGAGCACCTCGGGGGTGGCCAGCAGGTCGGCGAGCGGGGCGTCGACGTAGCTGTCGAAGTCGTCGAAGGCGTAGCGCAGCACCGCGCCGATGGTCGTCAGACGCTCCAGTGCGTCCAGCCGGCGCACGCCGCGTACATCGGTGTGCGTGCGCACGATCGAGGCCAGCCCGGGGTAGACGTGCCGCAGCCCGGCGACCACGAGCGCGGGGAGGCCGGCGAACGGCCCACCGTTGAGCTTCAGGAACGCCTCGCCGGGGTCACCGACCGGTGAGCCCAGCACGGCGCCGACCAGCGGCAGCTCCGGGGCGTAGTCCCCGGCCATCTCGACCGCCCACGATGTCGCCATCCCGCCGCCGGAGTACCCGATCAGCCCCATGCGCAGCTCCGGATCGAGACCCAGCGCGGGTACGGCGAGGGCCGCGCGGAGCCCGTCGAGGACCCGGTAGCCGGGCTCGCGCGGTGCTGCGAAGCTGCCGGCCTGCCCCTCGTGGTCGGCGATGCTGACCGCGAAGCCGCGGGCGAGCAGGGCCGCGACGAGGATGACCTCGAACTGGGGGAGCGCGCCCCAGGGTCGGGCGCCGGCGCGCATCGCGTACGACGGGAAACAGCGGTCGGACACGGCGTCGATGGCGCACTGGTAGCCGATCAGCCCGCGAGGAGTACGCCGTTGCGCGCCGCCCGGGACGACCACGGTGCTGACTGCGAGCTCGGGCTCTCCATGCAGGCTGGTGCTGCGGTAGGCGATCTGCCAGGCCCGCAGCCGTCGCTGGGGAACCAGCCCGAGGAAGCCCAGCCTGACCCGGCGGGTCCGGATCACCGTGCCCGGAGCGAGCATCGCGAGGTCGGCCGGCGCGTCGTGGAACGGGTCGACTCCGGGGAGGAGCAGCTCCGTGGTGAGCGTGTCGCCGTCTTCGCCGCCCGTCGGCACGAGATCCTCGGTGTGTTCCGGGCCCATCAGGCGCTCCTCCCCCGCGTGGTCACTGTCGGACAACCGCGGTGATCATGCCATCCATCCGGCCCCGGAGCGCGCAAGGAGGCGTGGCGACAGTGCTCGAGCGGGCCAGGCTGGGCAGGAGCTTCGGCTGGCTGTGGAGTGCCTACGCGGTCAGTGCCTATGGCACCGGCCTGGGCTTCGGCGCCTTCTCCTACGTCGCGATCACCGTGCTCGGGGCGAGCGCGGGCGAGGTGTCGGCCCTGTCGGTCGCCGGGCTGGCGGCCGGCGCCGTGCTTGCCGTACCGCTCGGTCCGTGGGTCGAGTTCCGACGCAAGCGACCGGTGATGATCACGATGGACCTGGCCCGGTTCCTCGCGCTGGCCACGATCCCGCTGGCCTTGTGGCTCGGCGTCCTCACCCTCGTCCAACTGCTCGTGGTCAGCGTCGTCACCGCGGCCGCGAAGATCGCATTCAACGCCGCCAGCGGCAGCTACCTCAAAGGCCTGGTGCCGCCCGAGCACCTGCTGACGGCGAGCAGCCGGTTCGAGTCGACGACCTGGTCGGCCACGGTCGTCGGGCCGGTCGTGGGCGGCGCCGCGATGGGGGTGATCGGCCCGGTGGCGACCGTCCTGGCCGACGCCGCCAGCTACCTGCTCTCGGCCCTCGGGATCACTGCGATCCGCGGCGACGAGCCCGCGGTGCCCACCCGCGCGGAGCGGACCCGTTTCGCCGACCTGCTGCTCGGCTGGCGATGGATCTGGGCGGACCGGACGCTGCGGCGGGTCTTCCTCAACGTCGTCGCGGTCAACGCGCTGATCATGGCCGCCGAGCCCTTGTTGACCTTCATGATGCTGGGCCCGCTCGGCTTTCCGCCCTGGCAGTACGGCCTGGCCTTCGCGCTGCCCTGCCTGGGCGGGCTGGTCGGCTCGAGGCTCGCCCGCCGGGTGGTCGCGCGCTACGGGCAGACCGCCGTACTGCTGCGGCTCGGCGCGGTGCGTGCGCTGTGGCCGATCGGGCTGGCCTTCGTCCGGCCGGGCTGGTCCGGCCTGGTGATCGTGATGGCGGTGGAGCTGGCGCTGATCGGCTGCATCAGCCTGCACAACCCGGTCGTCGGGACCTACCGGATGCAGGTCGTCGACCCGGATCGGCTCGCGCGCGTGCTGGCTGCGTGGTCGGTGACCACCAGTGCGGGCATCGCTGCGGTGACCGCGCTGTGGGGCGTGCTGGCCACGGTGACCAGCCCGCGCGTCGGCATCGCCGCCGCCGGCGTGCTGCTGCTCGCCACGCCGGCGCTGCTGCCGCGGCGCGGCAAGCCCCCGACTCAGCCGGCGGGTTCCCAGGCGAGGACGGCGTCGCAGAGCTCCTCGACGGCCCCGGCGCTGTCCAGCCGGAGCACCGGCTGAGGCAGTCCCGCCAGCCACCGCTCGTGCCGGACCCGACTGCGTCCCTCGAACATCGGGTCCTCGTAGCCGCGCGCCCAGTCCACGAAGGCCCGCCATCCCGCGGAGTCGGGATCCCTTCCCTCCTGCCGGATCGCCTCACGGCGCTCGAGCCGGCGCAGCCGCTCCTCGTGATCGAGGGTCAAGAACACGACCGCGTCGCACCGCGCCACCACGGGGTCACCCGAGCCGACCATCGACCCCGACAGGACCCAGGCCTCACGCGGCACGAACACGTCTCGCATCAACGCCAGTCGCACGTCCTCGTGCCGCTTCTGCGTGTACGGCGGGTCGGTGGGCACCCAGAAGTAGTCGTCGGCATCGGCGTGTGGCACCGACCAGTGGTCGGCCACGGCGCGGGCCAGCGTCGTCGTGCCGGTGCCGCTCGCCCCCATCACGTGCAGCCGACAACGGCGCATCGGGCTAGCCGTCACCGCGGCGGCCGCCGTACGACGCCACCAGGGCGTCGGCCACGGCGCCGGCGTCGGTCTGCGCGACCTCGGCGGGATACTCCGGCAGCAGGTCGTCCCAGACCACCAGCCACGACCCGTAGAGCTGGCTCTGGCCCTCCGGCCGCGCGAAGAACCACACGTGCAGGTGCGCCCCGCCATCGCCGATCCGGTAGACGTGACAGCGGCCGATGTGCGGCAGCGCCTCGACGTGGCGGGCGAGGTGCGTGCTGAGCACGCCGAGCTCGGCGGCACGGTCGTCGGGCAGGTCGGCGAGGTCGTGGTGGTCGCGCGGGTGCAGCATCAGCACCAGTGGTACGCCGACGCCGCCGACCCTGGTCAGCCGCCAGTGGTCGTCGAGCCAGATCCCCTCGTCGCGGGCCCGACAGGACCCGCAGTCGGACGGGTCGTCGCCGTGCCGGGGCGGCTCGGGCAACACCGGCTCCCGCAACCGAGACACGCGCAGGCCGTCGGGCTCGAACGGGCTGACGTCCCAGCCGGTCATCCTGGACAGCGGCAGCCGCTGGTCGGCGTCGGCGGCGGCGAGGGCATGGCGGTGGAACTCCTCGGGCGACAGTGGCATGCAGCGGATGCTAGGCCACCGGCGCCGGCCAGATCAGCGCCCCCGCAGATGCACCCTCTGTCCCGGCCGGAGCTGCCCGCAGGCGTCGACGTCGCCGTCATCGACGTAGCCGATCACCGGGTAGCCGCCGGTGGCCGGATGGTCGGCGAGGAACAGCACCGGCCGACCCGAGGGCGGGATCTGCAGGGCACCGCGCACCAGGCCCTCGCTGGGCAGCTCGTCGGTCCGGAGCCGCTCGAGCGGATCGCCCTCGAGTCGGAGGCCGACACGGTTGCTGTCGTTGCTGACGACGTACGGCTGGCCGGTCAGCAGGGCCCAGGCCTCGTCGCCGAACCAGTCGCGCCGTGGTCCCGCGGTGATCCGCACGGTGAGGTCGCCGGCCACCGGGTCGGCGACAGGCGCGAGGTCCACGCCCGGGCAGGGTTGGTCGGCGCCGCTGACGGGCAATGTCGCGCCAGGCTCGAGCGGCGCCGGGCCCAGGCCGGACATCACGTCGGTGGAGCAGGAGCCGAGTACCCGCTCGGCAGCGAAGCCGCCGCGGACCGCGACGTAGGTGCGCAACCCGCTGACCGGTGCGCCGAGTCGCAGCTCCCGGCCGGCGAGCAGCCTTGCCGGGGCGTTGTGCGGCCAGTCGCCCTGGCAGCGGGCGCCGGTCGTGACCACTAGCAGGTCCCGGTCAGCCCGGAGCACCAGCCCGCCGAAGGTCACCTCGAGCGTCGCGGCGTCCTCGTGGTTGCCGACCAGCCGGTTGGCCAGCCGGTGGGCGCTGCGGTCGCACGCGCCGGAGCGGCCGACGCCCAGCGCGGCGTATCCGCGGCGGCCCTCGTCCTGGAGGGTGGTCAGCACACCGGTGGCGAGCAGCGTGACGGTTCCGCTCATCACGCCTCCACGAACCGGATCAGGGCGCCCGGCCGGAGTACGGCGGCAGGATCCCGGGTCGGGTCGAACATCTCCAGGTCGGTCCGCCCGAGCAGCTGCCAACCACCGGGCGACGCCCGCGGGTAGACCCCGCTGAACTCGCCCGCGAGGCCCACCGAGCCCGCGGGCACGCTGGTGCGCGGGGAGGATCGCCGTGGCACCTGGTCTGGCCAGTCCTTGGATGTGAGGTAGCCGAAGCCTGGGACGAAGCCGCAGAACGCGACCGTCCACTCGACGTCGGTGTGCCGGCGGACCACCTCGGTGACGTCGCAGCCGAGCAGCCGGGCGATGTCCTCGAGGTCCTCGCCGTCGTAGGTCACCGGGATCTCGACAAGGTCGCCCGCGCGCAGCGCTCCGGGTCGCGGCTCGGTGCGGCGCACCCGCTCGGCGACCTCGGTGAGTGTCGTGACGGCCGGATCGGTCACCACGAGCAGCGTGCGCGCGGCGGGCACGACGTCGACGACGCCCGGCGGTGGGTCAGCAGTGAGTGCGGCGAAGAGCCCCAGGACCTCGTCCAGCTCGTCGACCTCGAGCAGCAGCGCGGTGGTGCCGCTGGGCAGGATCCTCATCGGTCGGCGAACGGCGCGAGTGTGGCTCCGTCCGCGAGCAGCGCGTCACGCACCGACCGGGCGATCTGGACGGCGCCGGCGGTGTCGCCATGGACGCAGATCGAGTCGGCCACGACCGTCAGCTCGCCGCCGTCGACGTCGCGGATCGGCTCCCCGCGGGCGATCCGGACGCAGCGGCTCGCGATCTCGTCGGCGTCGTGGAGCAGTGCCCCCGGCAGGCGGCGGGACACCAACGTCCCCTCCGCGGTGTAGCCGCGGTCCGCGAAGGCCTCCGGTACGACGTGCAGCCCGGCCTCCTCGGCCCGTCGCAGCCAGGCCGAGCCGGGGAGCCCCAGCACCGGCAGGGTGGCGTCGTACTCGACGAGTGCCTGCACCACTGCGGCCGCCTGCTCCTCGTGGTGGACGATCGCGTTGTAGAGCGCGCCATGCGGCTTGACGTAGCGCACCCGTGAGCCGGCCACCCGGGCGAAGGCGTCCAGGGCGCCGATCTGGTAGATCACGTCCTGGGTGAGCACCTCGGGCTCGATGTCGATGAACCGGCGCCCGAAGCCGGGCAGGTCCCGGTAACCGACTTGAGCCCCGATCGCCACGCCCCGCTGGACGGCCCGGTCGCAGACCCGTCGCATGGTGGCGGCGTCGCCGGCGTGGAAGCCGCAGGCGACGTTGGCGCTCGTCACCACCTCCAGCAGCGCGTCGTCGTCGCCCAGCGGCCAGTGCCCGAAGCCCTCGCCGAGGTCGCTGTTGAGGTCGATCGTGGTCATCGCCGCTCCTCCTAGAAGAGGTCCTTGAGCCCGGTGATCGAGTCGTATCCCAGGTAGATCGTCAGGACCCAGGCGACCACGCCGATCACCAGCAACCATGCCGGGTAGCGGTACCCGCCGAGCAGGTCGCGACGCCGCGCCGCGATCCAGAGCAGCACACCGAGGCCGAAGGGAAGGATCAGACCGTTGAACGCTCCGGCAAAGATCAGCAGCTTTACCGGGGTGGCGGTGACCACCAGGAAGATCGCGGTGGAGACGACGATGAAGCCGCACACCACCCAGCGCTCCCACCGGGTCACCCAGCCGCCGAGAACCTTCAGGAACGACGTCGAGGTGTACGACGCACCGATCACCGACGTGACCGCCGCGCACCAGATGATCACGCCGAAGACGATCTTGCCCGCCGTACCGAGGGCCTGGTCGAAGGCGGACGCGGTGGGGTTGGCCGGGTCCAGGCTCTTGCCGGCCGCGACGACGCCGAGGATCGCCAGGAACAGCAGCACCCGCATGACACCGGTGATGATCACCCCGGTGATGGAGCTGCGGGTGATCTGACCGACGTAGCGCTCGCCGCTGATGCCGTTGTCCACCAGCCGGTGCGCACCGGCGTAGACGATGTAGCCGCCGACCGTGCCGCCGATCAGCGTCGTGATGATCAGGAAGCTGATCTGGTCCGGAGCGACGGTCTGGCGCAGCGCCTCTCCCGCCGGGGGCTGGGTCTTGATCGCGACGAACGTGGTCAGCCCGATCATCACCACGCCGAGCAGCACCACGGCCCGGTCCATCGCCACCCCGGCCCGTCGGACCAGGAAGATCGCGATGGCCATCGCCGCGGAGATCGCGCCGCCGATCCGGACATCGAGGCCGAAGATCGCGTTGAGGCCCAGGGACGTGCCGGCGACGTTGCCGATGTTGAACACCAGGCCGCCGAGCACGTCGAGCGCGGCGAGCACGTAGCCGCCGCCGGGCACCACGCTGTTGGCCAGGTCCTGGGCGCGTCGGCCGGCGACGCCGACGATGCGCCACACGTTCAGCTGGATCGCGATGTCGAAGAGGATCGACGCGAGGATCGCGAACGCGAAGGCGCTGCGCAGCTGGGCGGTGAAGGTGGTGGTCTGGGTGATGAAGCCCGGGCCGATCGCCGAGGTCGCCATCAGGAACATCGCGCCGAGGAACTTCGCGCGGCCGCTGAGCTGGCCGCTGACCGGTGCGGCGCCGGTGCCGGCGTCGAGGGCGGAGTGGGCCGGTGAAGAGGACGCCGGTGAAGAGGACATCGTGTGCTCCGGGGGGAGAGTGTGTCGTGGACCACAGCAACGTAAAGGATTGTTGAACGATCCCACAAGAGGTTGATCCAACAAAAGTCTTGGATTCGCCGCGATCGTGGCCGATGATGGGGCCGCAGGGCTGGACCTGACTGGAGGGACGACACCGTGACCGAGGGACGCTGGCTGGGTGCGGTGGCGGACGACGTACGCCTGCTCGACCGGACCAGCACGGCGCAGCGAGTCGCGGACGTGCTGCGGGAGCGGATCACTGCCGGCGACCTGCCGCCGCGCACGCGGCTGCCGGAGGAGCAGCTCATCGAGGTGCTCCGGGTCTCCCGGAACACCTTGCGCGAGGCGTTCCGGCTGCTCACCCATGAGGGCCTGCTCGAGCACGAGCTGCACCGGGGAGTCTTCGTCCGCGAGCTCGGCGAGGACGACCTGGTCGACCTCTACCGGCTCCGACGGCTGATCGAGTGCAACGTCGTCGCGGGGCTCGCAGGGCTGGATCCGGGCCGCATGGAGCGGCTCGCCGACGACGTGGAGACCGCGTCGGCTGCCGCCGCGCGGGGCGACTGGGTAGCCGTCGGCACGGCCAACATGCGCTTCCACGCGGGCCTGGTCGGGTTGGCGGGCAGTCCTCGGACGAACCAGGTCGTCGCCCACCTTCTCGCCGAGGTGCGCCTCGCCTTCCACGCCGCCGCCAGCCCCCGCCGGCTGCACGAGCCGTACGTCGAGCGCAACCGGTCCCTGCTCGCGCTCCTGGTCGAGGGCCGGTACGACGTCGCCGCGCGGGAGCTGGACCGCTACCTCGACGACTCGCTGGCCGAGCTACTCGCGGCGATGCGTGAGGGACCGAGCCTCGAGCGCCCGGACACCGGCGACGCGGCCGATGAGACCGACGCGGTGGCCGAGACCGTGGCAGCCCCGTGAGCGGCACCCCGGCCGAGGCGCGCGAGCGCTACCGCGACGGCCTCGACGCACCGACCAGCGGCTGGGCACCGGGATTCACCCAGGCCAACCTGATCTCCCTGCCGCGTGACTGGGCCTACGACATGCTGCTCTTCGGGCAGCGCAACCCGGCACCGGTTCCGATCCTGGACGTGACCGAGCCGGGCGCGACGGGTACGACCCTGGCCGCGGGCGCCGACCTGCGCACGGACCTCCCTCGCTACCGGGTGTGGCGCGGCGGCGAGCTGGTCGACGAGCCGATCCACGTGCGGGACGTGTGGCGCGACGACCTGGTCTCGTTCCTGATCGGCTGCAGCTTCAGCTTCGAGAGCGCGCTGCTCGAGGCCGGCGTACCGGTCCGCAACATCGAGCAGGGCCGCAACGTGTCGATGTACCGGACCGACATCGACTGCCGGGCCGCCGGGCGGCTGTCCGGTCCGCTGGTCGTGTCGATGCGACCGATCCCCGCCGGTCAGGTCGCCACTGCCGTCGCCGTGACCGCAAGGATGCCGCAGGTGCACGGCGCGCCCGTGCACGTCGGCAGCCCGGAGACCCTCGGCATCGCTGACCTGTCCGTGCCCGACTTCGGCGACCCGGTCGACCTGCACGACGGTGACGTTCCGGTGTTCTGGGCGTGCGGCGTGACGCCCCAGGCGGCACTGATGGCCTCGAGGCCGCCGTTCGCGATCACGCACGCGCCGGGGCACATGTTCGTCACCGATGTGCCTGACGCGCACTACCGCGAACCCTGATTCCCCGCCCGCGACCTGCGACCGGATCGGGCCGACAGCGGGCCGACAGTGGACCGACAGAGGACCGACAGAGGGCACGGCTGCCGACCGGCACGCCAACTACTGTGCTGAGTGACCACGACGGTGCCGTGCACGGAGCGGTGCCGACACGCGCGAGGAGGACGCAGTGACCGATCAGAGCGTGAGCAGGTTCGGGCACGTCGAGCTGGCCGACTTCCCCACGGACCTGCGGGAGCGGATCACCCCGATCGCGGAGAAGTCGGGGTTCGTGCCGAACGTGTTCCGTGCGATGGCGCGGCGTCCTGCCGAGCTGCGCGCCTTCCTCGACTACCACGACGCGCTGATGGAGCCCACTACCGACGACGAGGGCACCGAGATCGGCCTGACCCGGGCCGAGCGGGAGCTCGTCGTGGTGGCAACCTCGGGGGCCAACCACTGCACCTACTGCGTGGTCGCGCACGGCGCGATCCTGCGGATCCGCACCAAGGATCCGACGATCGCCGACCGGGTCGCCTCCAACCCGTACGGCGCCGAGCTGAGCGGGCGCGAACGCGCCATCGTCGACCTGGCGCTGCGGATCAGCCTCGAGTCGGCCAGGTTCGGCGATGCGGACCTCGACGCCGCCCGACGAGCAGGGCTCAGCGACGAGGAGATCTGGGACGTCGGCGCGATCACCGCGCTGTTCGGCCTGTCGAACCGGATCGCCCACCTGACCGCTCTGCAGCCCAACGCGGAGTTCTACGCGATGGGTCGCCAACCCCGCGCGTGAGGCTCAGCGTCGTACGCCGGCCAGCCAGTCACCGAACGGCAGCGGCGCGGCGCCTGCGTGCACCTGGGCGATGAACTCCCCCTCGAGCCAGTTCCGCAGCCGCTGGACGGGTTCCGGCGCCGGCAGCGTCATCAGCCTGTCCTGGCGGGCCAGCTCCTCCGCCTGGTGGATCAGCCCACGCAGCGTCCGGAGGCTTGGGGCGACCTCGCGGCTGCACAGCACATCCACGTCGATCAGGTCCCGGCCCTCGCGCACCGCCTCCCGGGCTGCGATCCGGGCGGGGTCCCAGTTGGCGGCGTGCTCCTGGACGTAGCCGGCCATCTGCTGCGCGAGGCGCTGGTACGCCGGCTCAGCGAGCCGGTCGCCGAGCAGCTGCAGCTCCCGGGTGAACTCGGCGAGGTTGTCGTCGTGGGCGACCAGCAGCGCGGCCGGGCAGTCCCGGAACCGCACCACGGCCCACGCGTCGGGGTCGAGCGGCGTCGGCGGTCGCGCCTCGCTTCGGGTCACCTCGGCGGCCGTGGGGTCCGCGTCCTCGCTGGCGGGGCCGGACGGCAGGAAGTCCGCCCAGATTCGGGTGCCCGAGGCCAGCTCATCGATGCCCCAGCTCGCGGCAAGCGCACAGACCAGAAACATCCCGCGCCCGGTGGCGCAGGTGTCATCGGCGGACAGGTCGTCGAGCAGGGCATCGCTCAGCGTGGGCTGTTGGGCGAGCACCTCGACCGAGCCCATCCCGGCATCGGCGACCGCCAGCCGGACGGCGTCCGGCCGCTGCTCCAGCTCCACCTGGAAGTAGACGCTGCCGCTGTGCAGCGTGGAGTTCGTGGCCAGCTCGCTGACGCAGAGCGACACGTCCTCCGCAACGGCCTCCCACCCCCACTCCTCGAGGAGGTCGTTGACGAACCGGCGGGCCGCGGGGACGCTGGCAGGCTGCGCCACCATCCGTACCTCGGCGCGCGCTGGCGTGCTCGAGTGCGTCGTTCCCGCCACCCGGTCAGTATGGAACACCGCGGCGCAGCGCGCTCTGCGCTCCCCGGCCATCAGGAACCGCTGCGTACGCCGCTCCCGCCCAGCCAGGCCTCGGCGATCGTCGGCTGGAACAGCTCGACGGGGTTGCCGGCCGGGTCGTCGACAAGGACCTGTCGCCCCCCGACCCCGTCGACGATCTCGTTGCGGAACGTCGCGCCCGACCTGCGCAGCCCGGCCACCGTCTCGTCCAGGTCGTCCACCTCGAGCGAGAAGCGGTTCCAGCCACCGGGTCGGGGCAGCGAGCCGTCGGGCATCGCCTGCCCGCCGCCGGGACCGCCGCCGGGGGCACTGAGCACCAGTCGCAGGGCGCCCCGCTGCAGCATCGCGAAGGTCGGAGCAGGGTGCATCACCTCCACGAACCCCAGATGCGTGCAGTAGAAGGCGATCGCGGCATCCACGTCGTCGACGATGTAGCGCACGCTGACGCTCGCGGCGGAGCTGCCGGCGTCGGCACTCACGGGCACGGTGGCGACGGCCTCGAGGGAGTCGTCGCACACCTCCTCGAGCGCGCGCTCGGTCTCCCGTGCCTGCGCCGGGTCCACCAGGTCACGGTCGAGGAGCCACTCGAGCGCGCGCAGCGACGCCCGGGCGTGCGAGAACTCGTGCCACAGCCGACCGGTCTCGTCGTCGGCGTCCTGCATCCGCCGGCGGAACTCGCGGAACGGGCCCTTCGCGTCGAGCGCATGGGAGAGCTCTCGGGCCAGGGCGGGATCTCCGACCGCGTCGGCGAAGTCCGCCATGTCGGCGTACGCCGCGCGCGGGCCCTCGCCCTCGATCGGGATCCACTCGTCCTCGAGCTCGTCGTCGAGCTCCAGCGGGTCGTCCTCGAGCTCGAAGAGGATCTCGCCGCGCTCGGGGTGGAGGTGGCCGACCAGTCGCGGCGGTCGGTCGAGCAGGCCGCCGAGCTCGTCGAGTTCCACCGAGTCGGGGGTCAGCGGGTAGTCCACGGGGCACCAGTCCTCTCCGTGCCGACGATAGTCGTGCGCCGAGCCCCGGGCGACCTGCCAGACTGCGGGACGTGAAGCGGCAACCGGACGAGACCCCGTTCGACGAGATCCGTCGTGCCGCCGTCCAGGTGTACGCCGCGCGCCACGCCATGCTGCGGGCGGCCGGCGAGGAGTACGTCGCCCTGATCACCGGCATCCTCGACGACGCCGGCATCAACTACCTGAGCGTCAGCGGACGCACCAAGACCGTGACCTCCTTCGCGGCCAAGGCTGTGCGGCAGCGCGACGGCAAGCCGCTGTACGCCGACCCGCTGCGTGAGATCACCGACCAGATCGGGGTCCGGGTGGTCACCTACCTGCACAGCGATGTGGCCGCCGTCGCCGGTCTGATCGA
This sequence comes from Nocardioides marmorisolisilvae, assembly GCF_031656915.1. Lineage (NCBI taxonomy): Bacteria > Bacillati > Actinomycetota > Actinomycetes > Propionibacteriales > Nocardioidaceae > Nocardioides > Nocardioides terrisoli. The sequence continues at coordinate 2,955,140 of NZ_CP134227.1, forward strand.
CGACCAGATGCAGGTCCTCGACGACCGTGACCTCGGCCAGGAGACGGCCTCGGAGGGCCGCTTCGGCTACGCCAGCCGACACCTCCTCGTTGCCCCCGAGCCGGGCAGCGCGGTCGCCATCGAGCATCCGACGCTGGCCGGGCTGGTCGCCTCGGTGCAGATCCGCACCGTGCTCCAGCATGCGTGGGCCGAGTTCGAGCACGACATCCGCTACAAGGGCCGGATCCCCGAGGAGCACGCGCCCGACCTGGACCGCCGGTTCACCCTGGCCGCGGGCCTGCTGGAGCTCGCCGACCGGGAGTTCTCCAAGATCCGCGACCGGCTCCAGGTCGACATGGGCGCCCAGCCGGCCTCGGCCGCGGACGACGACCCGCGGATCAGCGCCCAGGAGCTCGCTGCCTTCCTGGCCGGTCAGTTCCCGGAGGCGGGCTGGTCGCGCACCGACCACTACACCTGGATCGCCGGCCTCCTCCTCGAGCTGGGCATCGCCTCGCTCGACGAGCTCGGCGAGGTCCTCGAGGACGTCGACAGCGACGCGCTGAACAGCCGGATGCAGTACCGCTACCCGCCCGGTGCGGTGCGACGCCTGGACGACGCCCTGCTCGCGGCGTACGGCGAAAGGTACGTCGGCCTGCATCTCAACAGCCACCGTGTCGAGCTGCTGCGACACCGGCTCGACCGGCTTCGCGACTGAAGCGTTCCCACCGGCCACCCTCGGGCGTAGGGTCGAGCAGTCCGGCACGACCTGCGGATCCTGGAGCGACCATGGCCCTGCGGCTCAACCCCTACCTGCACTTCGACTCCAACGCACGCGAGGCCCTGGAGGCCTACCACGACATCTTCGGCGGTGAGCTGACGCTGAGCCGGTTCGGCGACTTCGGCGATCCGGACGCCCCCGAGGCCGACCTCATCATGCACGGGATGCTCCAGACCCCGGACGGCTTCACCCTGATGGGCGCGGACACCCCACCGGGCATGGAGTTCCACCCCGGCCGTGCGGTGACGATCAGCCTGAGCGGAGACGACGCCGAGACGCTGCGCGGCTTCTGGCAGCGCCTGGTCGACGGGGGCACCGTCGAGGTCGAGCTCGCCCCGCAGATGTGGGGCGACGAGTTCGGCCAGTGCGTCGACCGGTTCGGCGTGTCCTGGCTCGTGGACATCGCCGGCAGCAACCAGGCCTGAACCGGTCGGGCGGCTCAGACGGGAGCGCCCAGCGCCTCCGGAATCGGCCGCGGTCCGTTGTTGAACTCGATGGTGCGCCCGGTCGTTCGTGGCCGCGACACCACCGCGGCGACCACCGCCGCGACGTCGGCGCGGCTGACGCTGCCCCCACCCACGCCAGGATCCGTCCCGAGCTCGATCCGGCCGGTGCCCGGGTCGTCGGTCAGCCGGCTCGGGCCCAGCACGGTCCAGGCGAGGCTGCTGGCGCGCAGTCGCTCGTCGGCTGCGGCCTTCGCCTCGGCGTAGGTGAAGAACGGGTCCTCGGGCGGCACGCCGTGATCGGGTCCGGCACCGAAGTAGGACACCATCACGTAGCGATCGACGCCGGCTGCGCCCGCCGCCGAGATCGACCGGACCGCGGCGTCACGGTCGACCGCTCGGGTGCGGTCGGGGTCGCCGCCACCGGCACCGGCCGACCAGACCAGCGCGTCGGACCCTTCGATCAGGGCGGCCAGGTCCTCGACCGTCATCGTCTCGACGTCGGCCACCACGGGCTCGGCACCGGTACGCCGCACGTCATCGGCCTGGGCGGGATTCCGGATCACCGACCGGACCCGGTGCCCGTCGGCGACCAGCAGGGGAGCGGTGAGGAGGGCGACCTGGCCGTGTCCTCCGATGATCGTCACGAGACCCATGGACCCAACCTACGTGGGGGCGTCGGGCCGTAACCCGAGAGCCCCGCCGACCGTTCTGCCCCACATGGGGAACGCGCGAGTCCGGATGCTGGCATCGGTGGCTGCGCTCGGCCTGCTGCCGGCACTGTTCGTGGTCGAGACGCAGGCACACGCCGAGCCGACCGCCGGCAGGACTGCGTCAGGGGCGGTGCTCCAAGCCGACCAGCTCCAAGCCGGCCATCCCCGCTACCGGGCCACGATCGTGCGGACCCGGCACGGAATCCCGCACATCACCGCGGACAGCTTCGGCTCGCTGGGCTTCGGGTCCGGATACGCCACCGCACGGACGGACGGCTGCACCCTGGCAGACGTGTTGCTGACCGCCCGCGCCGAGCGGTCCTACTACCTCGGTCCTCGCAAGCACTACGACGACCGGGTGTCCATGGCCGGCACCAACCTGCAGTCCGACGCGCTGGTCACCGACCTGCACAACCGGCACGTCGTCGAGAAGCTGCTCCGCGACCCGGTGGCCGGGCCCGGCAGACAGGCACGGGCGATGGTGCGCGGTTACGCCGCCGGGATCAACACCTATCTGCGCGACATCGGCGGCGTGCGGCACTACCACGACCGCGCCTGCCGCGGAGCGGCCTGGATCAAGCCGAACGTCCGCCCGATCGACATCTGGTACGGCGTCTACCTGGCCAACATCTTGGCCTCCACCGGCCACTTCCTGCCGCAGATCGTGGGGGCCAGCCCCCCGACCCCGAGCGACCCGGGACTGCCGATCGACCTCGCGTCCGCCGCGTTCGCCACGGTGCCCGCAAGGCTGCCCTCCCGATCCGCCCTGCTCAAGGGCCTCGGCAAGGACCCCGACTCCGCGTTCGGCTCCAACGCGACCGCCGTCGGCAGCGCCGTGACCAGCACCGGCAAGGGCATGCTGCTCGGCAACCCGCACTTCCCCTGGGTGGGACGCTACCGCTTCACCCAGCAGCAGCTGACCATCCCGGGTCGCTACGACATCGCCGGTGCGAGCCTGATCGGGTCGCCGGTGGTCAACATCGGCTGGAACAACGACGTCGCCTGGAGCCATACCGTCTCCACTGCCTACCGGTTCACCCCGTACGAGTACCAGACCGTGGTGAGCCCGGCGACGTACCTCTACGGCGGCGGGCTCAGGACGCTCACCCATGACGTCGTGCACGTGCGGGTCAAGGGTGGGAAGACCGTCACTGCTGGGATGTACCGCACCCCGCAGGGCTATGTCATCGACGACCCCGCGGACCTGATGGGCTGGACTCCTCTCGGGTTCTTCGCGATCCGCGATGCCAACGGCGAGCAGCTGCGCACGATCGACACGTTCCTGAACATGGCCAAGGCGCACACCGTTCGTGGACTCCTGAAGCGCCAGGACGCCGGTGGCGGGATGCCGTGGGTGAACACGATCGCCGCGGACCGTGCCGGTCATGTCCTGTACGCCGACCACTCCGTCGTGCCGAACGTCTCGGACGCGCTGGCCCAGAAGTGCATGACCCCGATCGGCCGGGTGCTGCAGAAGATCGCGGGACTGCCGGGCCTGGACGGCTCGCGTGCCGCCGGCGCCTGCAGATGGGGCACCGACTCCGACGCCGAGCGTCCCGGGATCTTCGGGCCGAAGAACCTCCCCCTGGAGGTCCGCGACGACTGGGTGATGAACTCCAACGACTCCTACTGGCTGCCCAATCCTGCGCAGCCGCTGGAGGGCTACGCCCGGATCATCGGCTGCGAGCAGTGCGTGCGGACGCTACGCACCCGGATGGTCGACCACTACGTGATGGACCGGCTCGCGACCGGCAAGTTGATCACCCCGAGGAGCTTCCGCGGCACCGAGCACCAGAACCGGGTCTACGGCGCCGAGCTGATGAGCAAGGGCGGCGCGCTCGTGCAGCTGTGCCGCAACGCCGACGGCGGTGACGCCTGCCCGGTGCTGGCCCACTGGGACCTGCACTCGAACACGTCCAGCCGCGGCAACCAGATCTTCGAGGAGTTCGTCAAGCGGATCCCCACCTCCGGGCTGCTCGGACTGCTGCCCGGCCCGCAGATCTGGAAGGTCCCCTTCGACAAGTCCGACCCGGTGGGCACCCCACGGGAGCTCAACCCGCAGAGCAGTGCCGCGATCAAGGCGATGAAGGACGGCATCGCCTACCTGCGCGCCCACCACATCCCGATGGACGCAACCTGGGGCTCGCTGCAGGTGGCGGGCGACCGGGGCGCCCCGCCGATCCCGCTCGGCGGAGGTCTGGGCGACCAGGCCGGCAACGCCAACGCGCTCCAGTCGGAGGCGCCCGGGCCGCAGTCCAACAAGAGCCGCTACAAGGCCATCGACTATGGCTCGTCACACATCCAGGCGATCGCGTTCCTGCCGCACGGCGGCCTGCTTGCGCGCACCATCTTGACCTACGGCCAGTCCGAGGACCCGCGGTCGCCGTGGTCGAGCGACCAGACCCGGATGTTCGGCAAGAAGCGGTGGGTGCACTTCGCCTTCACGCCTCGGCAGATTCGCCGCCAGGAGATCTCCCGGCAGGTGGTCTCCGCGCCGTACTGAGAACGTGCGTGGGGGAAGGTCATGGCCTGCGGCGCGCGACGGCCGAAGCTTGCCCGACGCGTTCTGATTGAATCGAGTGGTGACCTCGCTGCCGCTCGACCCCGATCCTGCGCTGCCCGAGGGATACACCGCCCGGGTCCCTGAGGCGGGCGACGTGGCGCGGATCGCGGCGCTGGTGACCGCCGAGAGGCGGCGGGTGCGCGGCAGCGGGGCGGCCAACGTGGAGACGCTGACCCAGGAGGTCGTCGGCACCGGTTCTTGGACTCGGCGCCAGATCGTGGTCGAGGCGGCCGCCGGCGGCCTGGTCGCCTGGGCGTCGGTGCACGACCGCGCGGCCGGGCGCACCATGGTCCAGATGGTCCTCGCCCCGGAGCACGACACCCTCGCCGTACCGCTGCTGGACTGGATCGCGGCCGCGGCCGGCATGATCGGCGCACACCGCGGACTGGAGGTCACCCAGCTCGACGCCCTCCTCGACGAGGGCGCGACCGAGCTGGCCGAGTGGTTCCGCGAGGCCGGCTATCGGCACACCCGGACCTGGCTGAACATGACTCGGCGGGTCGCCAGCGAGGAGACCTTCCCGGAGCCACGCGACGGCGTCGAGGTGCGTCGGGTCGGCGTGCACGCCCTCCCGAACGGTACGACGTTGCCGGTCGCCGAGGACCTGCACGCCGTGCACCGGATGCTCGAGGAGTCCTTCGAGGATCACTTCAACTCCTACCGGGAGAGCTTCGCCGAGTTCGCCCAGCGGCTGCGGGAGGACCCGGGCCATCGGTGGGACCACTGGTGGCTCGCCCTCGTCGAGGACGAGGGCGCGTGGGTACCGGGCGGTGCGCTGGTCAGCTCGGTCTCCCCTCCCGACGACACCGGCGTCCCGGGCAGCTACGTCGACTACATCGGCGTCCACCGACGGGCGCGCGGCCGCGGCGTGGCCAAGGCGCTGCTGCACACCGTCCTCGCCGACGCCGCAGAGCGCGGGCGAAACCGGGTCTCCCTCGAGGTCGACGCCGACTCGCCCACCGGGGCCGACGGGCTCTACCGCTCGCTGGGCTGGGAGACCTCCTACATCACCGAGTCCTGGCAGCAGGACCTGCCGATCCGGTGACGGCGGACGTCGACCTCACCGCGGATTGCGCACGCTGCTTCGGGCTGTGCTGCGTGCTGCTGCCGTTCACGGCCGACGCCGGCTTCGGGGTCGACAAGCCGGGCGGTACGCCGTGCCTGAACCTGCTCGACGACGACCGCTGCCGGATCCACGCGACCCTGCGGGCGGACGGCTGGCCCGGATGCACGGTCTTCGACTGCTTCGGCGCCGGCCAGCAGGTCTCCCAGGTCACCTATGCGGGCCGATCCTGGCGCGACGGCGTGAACCGCGGCGAGATGGCGGCCGTGTTCACCGTGGTGCGGCTGCTCCACGAGGCCCTGGCCCACCTCGGTGAGGCGGTGGCGCGCACCGGCGACGCCGACCTCGCCGCGCTGCGGGCGCGGATCGTCGATCAGGCCGGCGGCGCCCCGGACGACCTCCTCGCCCTCGACGTCGACGCCGTGCTCTGCGAGGTCGGCGACAGACTCCGCGAGGCGAGCCGGGTGGTCCGATCCGGCCATGGTGACGGCCCGCACCAGGGTGGCGATCTCGCGGGCGCCGACCTGCGCGGCGCCGTGCTGCGGGCGGCCGACCTGCGCGGTGCGCTGCTCGTCGGGGCGGACCTGCGCGGTGTCGACCTCACCGACACCGACCTGCTCGGCGCGGACCTCCGCGGTGCCGACGTCCGCGGCGCCGACCTCTCCGCCAGCCTGTTCCTCGCGCAGGCGCAGCTCAACGCGGCGACGGGGGACGTGCGCACCCGGATCCCGGAACGGCTGGGTCGGCCGGCGCACTGGACGGACTGACCGAGGCACAGCGAATCCGCAGATGCGGAGACTAGACCGCTGGACATGACCGCAGATGCGGCTAGGATCGCGCTGTGCCGACGTACCGGATCCGTGACGCAGCCGAGCTCCTCGGCGTCAGCGACGACACCGTGCGCCGCTGGGCCGACGCCGGACGGCTGGACACCGCCACCGACGACGCCGGTCGGCACGTGGTCGACGGCGCCTCGCTCGCCGCCTTCGCCCAGGCGCAGGCCGAGCCCGGCCATGCCGCCGAGGCTGGTCCCGGCGCGACGGTCTCCGCGCGCAACCGGCTGGTCGGACTGGTCACCAAGGTCACCCGCGACACCGTGATGGCGCAGGTCGAGCTGCAGTGCGGCCCCTACCGCGTGGTCTCGCTGATGAGTCGTGAGGCGGCCGACGAGCTCGGACTAGAGCCCGGGGTGCTCGCCACCGCCGTCATCAAGTCGACCAACGTCGTGGTCGAGACCCCGGCGACCTGACGCCGCGAGGAGACCCATGAGGACCCCCCGCCTGCTCGCTGTGCCCCTTGCGGTCGCGTTGCTGGTCGTCCTGACCGGCTGCGGCGCAGGAGGCGGCGCCGGCGGCGACAGCACGCTGACCGTGCTCGCCGCCGCGTCCCTCACCGAGCCCTTCACGGCGATCGCCCGAGAGTTCGAGAAGGACCACCCCGGCACGAGGGTGGTGCTCAGCTTCGGGGCCAGCGACGTGCTGGCCCAGCAGAGCAACCAGGGCGCCCCGGCGGACCTCCTCGCCACCGCTAGCACCACCACGATGGACCTGGCCAACGACGCCGAGGACGCGCACCTCTTCGCGTCGAACACCATGGAGATCGCGGTCCCGGCGGGCAACCCGGGCCACGTCTCCTCGCTGCGCGACCTGACCCGCCCCGGCGTGAAGGTGGCGGTCTGCCAGGCCAAGGTGCCGTGCGGGGTCGTCGCCGCGAAGGTGTTCGCCCGTGCGCACCTCAGCGTCAGGCCGGTCACCGAGGAGGCCGATGTGAGATCCGTGCTCACCAAGGTCGACACCGGAGAGGTCGACGCCGGCCTCGTCTACACGAGCGATGTCCGGACCGCGCCGTCCGGAGTCCGGGGGGTGCCGATCCCCAAGAGCGTCAACGCGGTGACGTCGTACCCGATCAGCGTGCTGGGGTCGACGAAGCACCAGCACCTCGCCGAGCAGTTCGAGCAGTTCGTGCTCGGGCCCACCGGCCGGCGAGCGATGACGGCGGCGGGCTTTGCGAGGCCGTGACCGTGCCGCCGTCCGGCGGGTGCCCTGGGCGCTCGGCGTACCGGCTGCGCTCGGTGCCGCCTTCCTGGTGGTGCCACTGGTCGCGCTGGTCTGGCGCTCCCCGTGGCGCGACCTGGGCCGCCTGCTCGACGACCGGACCGTCCTCGAGGCGCTGCGGCTCTCCTTGATCAGCGCCACCAGCGCGACCGTGATCGCGCTGGTGCTCGGGGTGCCGCTGGCCTGGGTGCTGGCCCGGTCGACGCTCCCGGGGGTCGGTCTGCTGCGAGCGCTGGTGACCCTCCCCCTGGTGATGCCGCCGGTGGTGGGCGGCGTGGCGCTGCTCTACGCCTTCGGGCGAACGGGTCTCCTCGGGCGGCCGCTCGACGTGTGGTTCGGAGTCACCATCCCGTTCAGCACCACGGCGGTGGTGATGGCGGAGACGTTCGTGGCGATGCCCTTCCTCGTGGTCACCGTCGAAGGGGCCTTCCGTGCCGCCGATACCGGGTACGACGAGGCTGCCGCGACGCTCGGTGCGTCGGCCCTCACCCGCTTCCGTCGGGTCACGCTGCCGCTCGTCCGGCCCTCGCTGATCGCCGGCGCGGTGCTGTGCTGGGCCCGGGCGCTCGGCGAGTTCGGCGCCACGATCACCTTCGCGGGCAGCTTCCCGGGACGCACCGAGACGATGCCCATCGCGATCTACCTTCAGCTCCAGACCGACCCCCGGGCCGCGACCGCGCTGGCCCTGGTGCTGTTGGTGGTCTCGATGGTGGTGTTGGTCGCGCTTCGGGGGCGCTGGTGGTCGGCGGGTCGCCGCCTGCCCCGGACGCCGGCTGCTGTCGAGCTCGCCCCGAGGACGCTCCGGTGACGCTGCGCGTGGACGCTCAGGTGCGTCGGGGGAGCTTCAACCTCGCGGTCGCGCTCCGGGTCGAGCCGGGGGAGCGGGTCGGTGTGCTCGGGCCCAACGGCGCCGGCAAGTCCACCTTGTTGCGCACCGTCGCCGGGCTGACGTCGGTCACCTCGGGCCGGGTCGAGCTGGCCGGGCGGCTGCTCGACGCCGCCGCGCCGGAGGGGGCGACGGCGTTCGTCCCACCGGAGCGGCGCCGGGTCGCCCTGGTCTTCCAGGACCACCGGCTGTTCCCGCACCTCGACGTGCGGGACAACGTCGCCTTCGGCCCCCGCTCCACCGGGCTGGACCGTCGCGCGGCCCGCACCCGGGCCACCGCGTGGCTCGAGCGGCTCGACCTGACCGGCCTCGCCGAACGCCGACCCGACCAGCTGTCCGGAGGCCAGGCGCAGCGGGTCGCGTTGGCCCGGGCGCTCGCCCAGGAGCCGGACGCCCTCCTGCTCGACGAGCCGATGTCCGCACTCGACGCGCACACCCGGACCGTGGTCCGTACCGAGCTCCAGCGCCACCTCACTCAGTACGCCGGCCCGACGGTGCTGGTCACGCACGACCCCGTTGAGGCGATGGTGCTGGCCGACCGGCTCGTTGTGGTCGAGGACGGGCACGTCACCCAACGCGGCACTCCCGCGGAGGTGGCGACCCGGCCGGCAACGCCGTACGTCGCGCGTCTGATGGGCCTCAACCTCTACGCCGGTGTCCCCGGGCCGGACGGGGTGCGGCTCGACGGAGGCGGCGTGCTGCATGCCAGCGGGACTCCCGGCGGCGGCCGGGTGCTGGTCGCGCTGCGTCCCAGTGCGATCACGGTGCACACCGGCGAGCCGGACCGGGCCAGCACCCGCAACGCCTGGCCGGGGTCGATCCGGCACCTCGAGATGCTGGGTGACCGGGTCCGGCTGCAGGTGACCGGTCCGCCCGACGCCCTGGTCGACGTCACCCCGGCCGCGGTCGCCGAGCTCGATCTGCGTCCGGGGACGGCGGTCTGGCTGACCGCGAAGGCCACCGAGACGGAGGCCTACGCGACGGACTGACCTGCGGTCCGGCCGGGTACTGGTCGCTACCCTCGGACCATGACGACCATCGCAGACTTCACGGCGACCACGCTCGGCGGCGACGAGCAGTCGCTTGCCGACTACCTCGGCAAGGTGGTCCTCGTGGTCAACACCGCGTCGAAATGCGGCTTTACGCCGCAGTACGCCGACCTCGAGCGGCTCTACGAGCAGTACGCCGACCAGGGGCTGGTCGTGCTCGGGTTCCCCTGCAACCAGTTCGGCCACCAGGAGCCCGGCGACGAGGATGAGATCGGCGCCTTCTGCGAGGAGAACTACGGCGTGACCTTCCCGATGTTCGCCAAGGTCGACGTCAACGGCTCCGACGCCCACCCGCTGTACAAGTGGCTGCGCGGCGAGAAGGGCGGCGTGCTCGGCAGCGCGATCAAGTGGAACTTCACCAAGTTCCTCGTCGGACGGGACGGGCAGGTGGTCGACCGGTACGCCTCGGCGACCACGCCGGCCAAGCTGGCCGAGCCGATCGAGGCCGAGCTGGCCCGATGACCGCGTCGGTCTCGGGACGATCGGTGCGCACCACGGCAGTCGCGGCGACCACGCTGCTGCTCGGCACTCTCGCCGGCTGCTCGTTGCCCGGCGGCGGGCCGAGCGCGGGCGACGCGGCCACGAAGGTGGCCCACGAGTTCGCCACCGGAGAGTTCACCGACGCCGTCTTCAACGACTCCGACAAGGCCCAGCAGGCCTACCGGCACCTCGTCGCGGGCCTGGGCAACGACCTCAAGCCGATGGTGTCGGTCAAGGGCACCAACACCAGCGGCAACAACGGTACGGCGACACTGTCCTGGTCCTGGCCCCTCGATGAAAAGTCCTGGACCTACACCAGCACGGTCCCGCTGCACCGGTCCGGCGACGCCTGGCTGGCCACGTGGTCACCTCGCGATGTCGTGCCCGGCCTGTCCAGCGGCGACCGGCTGGTCGCCGTACGCGTCGATGCTCGCCGTGGTGACATCCTCGGCGCCGGTGGAGCGCCCCTCGTCAAGCCCCGCGCCGTGGTCCGCTACGGCATCGACAGGACGCGGGTGAAGAAGGCCGCGTCCGTGACCTCGGCACGGCGTCTCGCCGCGCTGCTCGGCATCGATGCCGGGCGCTACACCAAGCTGGTGAGGTCCTCGGGCCCACGGGCCTTCATCCCCGCGCTGACGCTGCGCAAGCAGGACGTCACCGCCTCGGTGCGGTCGGGGGTCTCCGGGATCCCCGGAGCGGTCGGCGTGCCGGGCACCCTCCCCCTGGCCCCGACCAAGGACTTCGCCGCGCCTCTGCTCGGCACGGTCGGGCAGGCCACCGCCGAGATCGTGAAGAGGAGCAAGGGTCGGGTGCGTCCCGGCGACGTCGTCGGGCTGTCCGGCCTGCAGTTGCGCTACGACGAGCAGCTCGCGGGCCGTCCCGGGACCCGCATCGATGCGGTCGACGCCAAGGGCGGCACCCGGAAGCTGTTCGAGTCCGCGCCGGTGCCCGGCAAGCCGCTGCGCCTCACTCTGGTCCCGAGGCTGCAGCGCCTCGCGGAGCAGGTGCTGGCGCCGGTTCGACCCGCCTCGGCGCTGGTCGCGATCCGACCGTCGACCGGTGCGATCCTGGCTGCGGCCAGCGGTCCCGGCTCGCACGGCTACGACACCGCGACCTACGGCCGCTACGCCCCCGGGTCGACGTTCAAGATCGTCTCCTCCCTGGCGCTGCTGCGCTCGGGGCTGACGCCGCAGTCGAAGGTGCACTGCGTGCCGGAGCTGTCGGTGGACGGCAAGAGGTTCACCAACGACTCCGAGTACCCACCCAGCGGGCTCGGCGACATCCCGTTGACCTTGGCGCTGGCCAACTCCTGCAACACCGGCTACATCTCGCAGCACGGTCGCCTGCACAACGGCGACCTGACCACCGCGGCGGCCGCGCTCGGTTTCGGTGTCGACCACCAGGTCGGCTTCCCGGCGTACTTCGGCCAGGCGCCGAAGCCCGCCAGTGAGACCGAGGGCGCCGCCGACATGATCGGCCAGGGCAAGGTGCTGGCATCGCCGATGGCGATGGCGACAGTGGTGGCGTCGGTGGTGGCGGGGCACGCCGTGCTACCCGAGCTGGTGCAGGGAATCGACGTACAGAAGCCAGCTCCGCTGCACCCGCTGACCGCGAAGGAGGCCGGTGAGCTGCGCGCGATGATGCGCGCTGTGGTCACCACGCCGACCGGCACCGGCGCGGGGCTCGCCGACGTGCCGGGCAAGCCGGTGATCGCGAAGACCGGCACCGCTGAGTTCGGCAGCACCCCGCCGCTGGACACCCACGCCTGGATGGTGGCCGGCCAGGGCGACCTGGCCGTCGCCGTGTTCGTCGACCGTGGGCACACCGGCGCCGGCACCGCCGGCCCTGTTCTGGAGTCGTTCCTGCGTGGGAAGTGACCGCCTACGGATCGAGTGGGGTCAGCGGTTGAACACGTCGGCGCCGAAGAAGTGCAGACCGGGCGTGCGGGCGTAGCCGATCGGCCGCGCGCCGATCATCTCCTCGATCGACCCGAGCAGGCTGTAGTGGTTGTACGGCGTGGAGCTGCGGGTGCCCGCGCCGGTCCAGCGCGAGATCACCAGAGCGCCCACCCGGCCGCCGCCCGGTCCGTCGATCCCGGGCTCCTCGGCGTTGGCGCTCGGCCCCTCACCGCAGCACGCGGTGGAGTCCTGCCGTGGGCCGTCGGACTCGTCGGCGGTGATGACCAGCACCCCGTCGTGACGGAAGGCGGGTGACTTCAGGATCCGCGGCACCCAGGTCTTCAGCCAGCGATTGAGCTGGGGCAGTCCGCCGCGACGGCCGTCCGCACACGGCGAGTCGTGTGCGTCGTTGCACAGGTCCGGGGTGATGTAGCTGAGGAACCGGGTCGTCGACCGCTTCTGGAGGTCCGTGCGCAGGTGCGGCAGCGAGACCACGTGCCGCCGGCAGTAGGTGGGGCGGTCGATGACCGAGCGGAAGTAGACGAACGGGTTGTGGCGGGTCGCGTACTCGTGGTGCGGCCGGGCCTTGAACGCGTTGTCGAGCGCCCCGATCCGGGGGTGCTCGCAGGAGCGGTCCATGCCCTGCAGGTAGCCCCGCCAGCCGAGGTGCCGCTTGTCGATCTGCTTCATCAGCGTCGGGGTCGCTGCGTCGAAGACGCAGCCGGTGCCCACCCGCTGCTGCGGGGCCTCGATCCGCCGGGTGTGCAGGGCGGTGAACCTGCGGCAGTCGGCCTGGATCGCCGGGTTGGGACCCTGCCCGGACACCTGGGCGAGGTAGTTGCCCAACGAGTGGTGCGCGGTGCCGTAGTACCGGGTCAGCAGCACTCCCTTGCCGCGCAGCGTGTGCGCCAGGTAGGGCGCCGCCGAACTCTTCCCCCAGGTCCGCGTGAAGCCCTTGTTCTCCAGATTGATCACGAAGACGTGGCCGACCGCGGGCGCGCTGTGCGCACTCTCGACGGCGGCGATCCCCGAGGTGGTGTCGGTCCCGCCGCAGGCTGCCGCGAGTGGCAACAGCAGCACGAGCAGCAGCCGAGCGGTGAACGGCTTCATGCCCTCACCCTGCCACAGTCGGTCAGGGAAGGGACCAGACCAGCAGTCGGGTCTCCGGTGCTCGGCCGCGCACCGGACGACCGGGCTCGTCGACCAGCCGGGCGGCGTCCGAGTCGACCAGCACCTCGTCGGCCAGCGTGACGCTCCCGGCGGTCACGAAGACGTGCAGCCGTGGGGACGCGGGGAGTTCGAGGTCGTCGTCGACGCCGAGGACACCGAGGTGGAGGGACGCACCTCGGGTGTTGATCGGCACAGCCCCCTCGCCGACCAGGGTGGTCCAGCCCTCGCCCATCGCCACGTCCGCGACGGCGTACGACGGCGCCAGCCCGGACTCGTCGGGCCGGACCCAAGCCTGCACGAATCGTGCCGGCAGTCCGCCGTCCGCGCTCTCGGAGTGCACCACGCCCGATCCGGCGGAGAGCCGCTGGACCTGGCCGGGCCCGACCACCGCAGTGTGTCCGCGGTCGTCGGTGTGCCGCAACGACCCGCTGAGTACCCACGTGACGATCTCGGCGTCGACGTGCGGATGGTCGGGGTAGCCGGAGCCCGCTTGCAGCCACTCGTCGTTGTGGGCGACGAGGGCTCCGAAGCCGACGTTGTCCGGGTCGTAATGGGCGCCGAAGGAGAAGGAGTGCCACGTGGTGCGACCCTCGACCTCGGTGCGGAACCGCTGCTGTGCGCGGCGCACGTGCACGGACACCGGCTCAGGCCGCCGAGGTTCCGAAGGGGAAGGTGGCCAGCTCGGTGAACTCGCCGTGAAAGTGCAGCAGTGCCGCCTCACGAGCGTGCGCTGCCAACGGCTCGCCCGGTGCCGGCACGTCGTCGGGGATGGTCAGGTGCGGCACGACCAGGTCGAACCTGCCCTCGTAGGGAGGGTATTCGGGGAAGAGCTGGTGCAGGCCGTGGGTCAGCCGGGTGAAGATGCCGGCCGGCTCGGGGGAGAGGTAGCGGGCACCCTCGGGGAATCGGGAGTCACCGTTGAGCACGAAGTCGAACGGGGTGATGTCGGCGAAGAACCGCTCCACCTCGGCGATCTCCTCCCGGCTGGGCCGGTTGTCCCGTCCGAACGGCGCCAGCAGAGTGATGTGCGCGTGCGGCGCGAGGTGGCGTGCCTCCTCGACCATCAGCACGATCCCGGTGATCGCCGGGAGGTCGGTTGCCGTCACAGCCGGTCAGCCTAGCGACGTGTCCACCGGTCACTAGGCTTGGCGGCCATGGGGCTCCCCGACACCGGTCACGGCCACGACCACGGGCACGCGGCCGATCGGGTCGAGGATCGGTCGCGGCTGCGGATGGTGCTGCTGGTCACCGCGACCGTCGCTGTCGTGGAGATCGTAGGTGCCGCGCTCTCCGGGTCGCTGGCGCTGCTCGCCGACGCCGGCCACATGGTGACCGATGCCTCCTCGATCGTGCTGGCGCTGTCCGCGTCACTGATGGCAACGCTGCCGGCCAGTCCTCGGCGCACCTTCGGCTACCACCGTGCAGAGATCCTCGCCGCTCTCGTCAACGCCCTTGTGCTGTTGGGGATCTGTGGCTACATCACCTACGTCGGGATCCGTCACCTGGTCACTCCCGAGCACGTGCACGCCTCCCAGATGGTCGTGTTCGCAGCCATCGGCCTGGTCGCGAACCTCGGGTCGATGGGCCTCCTGGCAGCACGGCGGGAGAAGTCCCTGAACATGCGCGCCGCGTTCCTCGAGGTGGCCAGCGATGCGCTCGGCTCGGCGGCGGCGCTGGCCGCCGCGCTTGTCATCCTCGGCACGGGCTGGCTGCGCGCCGACCCGGTCGCCTCGCTGCTGATCGCCGTGCTGATCCTGCCCCGGTCCGCCCAGCTGCTGCGCGACACCCTGGCCGTGCTGCTGGAGGGCGCCCCCCCGGGTCTCGACGTCGAGGACGTGCGGGCCCACCTGGCCCGCGTGGAGGGGGTGGTCGACGTCCATGACCTGCACGCGTGGCTGATCACCAGCGGGATGCCCGCCCTGTCCGCGCACGTGACCGTCAGCGACGCGGCCCTGGCCGAGCGCGGGGTCGGCGGCGTCCTCGACGAGCTGTGCCGGTGCACGACTGCGGAGTTCGGGATCGACCACGCCACGTTCCAGATCGAGCCGCAGACCCACCGCGCCCACGAGGACCTCGGCGAGCCGCACTCCTGAGCCGGGCCGAAGTGTCGGTCGATCAGGCCCAGGGGTCCTCCCGGCGCCAGACGGTCGGCATCGAGAGGGTCACGTCGTCCGCCCTCGCCAGCGCGAGCAGCACCGCGAGGGTGCGGTCGAGGTCGTCGCCGGCGTACGGCAGTGCCCGGAGCGGTCGGTCGAGAGGCGCGAAGAAGTCGTCCCAGTGGGTCAGCACCACCCGGCGGGCGCCCACGGCGCGGACGGTGTGCTGCCAGTAGTCGTGGAGGTAGGAGTCGGGCTGGACTCCGAGCTGGCCGACGCCGAGGTAGGCGACGTCGCACGGGGTGCCGTCGAGCGCACCGGCGACGAAGCCGGCGCTGCCCTGGACCAGTGCGGAGCGGCCGCCCTGGTGGCGGACGAGCATGGACCAGGCCTCGCCACATCGCCAGCGCCGCACCTTCGCGGGCGGGGTCACGGGCTCCTCGATGACGCCAGGGTAGCGGTCCGGTGGGCAGTGGGTCGACGCCACGAGCGTCACCGACCACGCGCCGAGGCCGATCGGCTCACCGGGCGTCGCGATCCGGATCCGCTCCTCGTGCAGTCCGTGACCGCGGCCCAGGTTCGCGGTCGAGGCGCCGCCGACGAGCAGGGCACCGGTGCGCTCCGCGACGTACGCCGAGTCGAGAGCGTGGTCGTAGTGACTGTGCACGGGGAGTACGGCCTCGAGACGAGAGATCCCGGCCCGGGCCAGGCAGTCGTCGACCCGGGCGCGATCCGGCGCGATCCGACCGAGCAGCACTCGGGCCATCCCCGGTCGGCTGAAGAAGCCGTCGGTGAGCAGCGCCGAGTCGCCGTCATCGAGCAGCAGCGTGCTCACCCCCAGGAACGTGACCGACGGTCCGCCGCCGGGGGAGTGGGCGGGCACGTCGAAGAGGTCGGCGTGACTCGCCAGGTCCGGTCGGCCGAGCTTGAGTCTCACTGGTCCACGACCACCGTTCAGGCGCCGGCCGCGAGCCGGGTGCCCTGCTCGATGGCGCGCTTGGCGTCCAGCTCCGCGGCGACGTCCGCGCCGCCGATCAGATGCGCGGTGCGACCCGCGGCGCGCAGGGCGTCGTACAGGCCGCGAACGGAGTCCTGCCCAGCGCACACCACCACATGGTCGACGTCGAGCACACGGGGCTTGCCGTCGACGAGAAGGTGCAGGCCGCGGTCGTCGATGCGCCGGTAGGTCACACCGCTCAACTGGTGCACGCCGCTCTGGCGCAGCACCGTGCGGTGCGCCCAGCCGGAGGTCTTGCCGAGGTGCTTGCCGATCATCGACGTCTTGCGCTGGAGCAGCCACACCTCGCGCGCCGTGGCTCGCGGCTTCGCCGGGGTCAGCCCCCCGGGCGCGAGGGACGGATCCCCGACGCCCCAGTGCGCCAGCCACTCCTGCTGCGTCTCGGCCACGTGGGTGAGCCACACCGCGACATCGACGCCGATGCCGCCGGCACCGATCACCGCGACCCTCCCGCCCGGCACGACCGAGCCGTTCAGCACATCGGCGTAGGAGACCGCCTTCGGGTGATCCATCCCGTCGATGTCGGGGATCCGGGGCACGACACCGGTGGCGACCACCACCTCGTCGTACGACGAAAGATCGGCGACGCCCGCCTCGACTCCCAGGCGAACGTCGACCCCGAGCACCTCGAGCCGGCGCCGGAAGTAGCGCAGCGCGTCGGCGAAGTCCTCCTTGCCCGGCACCTGCATCGCGAGCCGGAACTGGCCGCCGATCTGCTGGTCCTTCTCGAAGAGGGTGACCGAGAACCCGCGCTCGGCGTACGACGTCGCTGCGGCCAGCCCTGCCGGCCCGGCGCCCACCACGGCGACGTCGCGCGCACGCCGGGTGGGGGACAGCACCAGCGTCGTCTCGCGGCCCGCTCGCGGGTTCATCAGGCAGGACGCCTTCTGGTTGGCGAAGACGTGGTCCAGGCAGGCCTGGTTGCAGGCGATGCAGGTGATGATCTCGTCGGCACGCTCCGCCTGCGCCTTGTTCACGAAGTCCGGGTCGGCCAGCAGCGGTCGCGCCATCGAGACCAGGTCGGCGCTGCCGTCCGCGAGCAGCCCCTCCGCGAGCTCTGGGGTGTTGATCCGGTTGGAGGCGCACACGGGGATGCCGACCTCCTTGCGAAGCCGCGCCGTGGTCCAGGTCCAGGCGCCACGGGGCACCTGGGTGATGATCGTGGGCACCCGCGCCTCATGCCAGCCGATGCCGGTGTTGAGCACGGTCGCGCCGGCGTCGGTGATCCGGTGCGCGAGCTCGACCACCTCGTCCCAGGTCTGACCGCCCTCGACGAGGTCGAGCAGCGAGATCCGGTAGATGATCGGGAAGCCGTCGCCGACGGTCTCGCGGGTGCGGCGGACGATCTCGACCGGGAAGCGCATCCGGTTCTCCGCCGAGCCGCCCCACCGGTCGGTGCGCTGGTTGGTCCGCTCGGCGAGGAACTGGTTGATCAGGTAGCCCTCGCTGCCCATCACCTCGACGGCGTCGTACCCGGCCCGCTGGGCGAGTCCGGCCGCGCGGGCGAAGTCGGAGGCGGTGCGATCGACGCCCTTCGTCGAGAGGGCGGACGGCTTGAACGGGTTGATCGGCGCCCTGATCGCGCTGGCGCTCACCGACCAGGGGACGTAGGCGTACCGGCCCGCGTGCAGCACCTGCAGGGCGATCGCGCCGCCCTCCTCGTGGACGGCCTCGGTGACCTGCTTGTGCCGCTCGGACTGCAGCCGGGTCGTCATCTGTGAGGCGAACGGCTTGAGCCAGCCCTGCTTGTTGGGCGCATAGCCGCCGGTGATGATGAGGCCGACGCCGCCGCGGGCGCGTGCGCCGAAGTAGGCGGCCAGCTTGGGGAGGTCCCAGAAGTGGTCCTCCAGCCCGGTGTGCATCGACCCCATCACCGCGCGGTTGCGCAGGGTCAGGTCGCCGATCGTGATCGGCTCGAAGAGGCGCGGGTATGCCGTGCCGTGAGTCATCGCTGGTGTGCCTCCAGATACTCGGTCAGCCATTGGATCCAGAACTGCTCCATCAGCAGGCCGCCGCGGAGCACCAGGTAGTGGTCGAGCTGCTGCGCGGCGAGTTGGTCCGGATCGGGATAGTCGCGGTCGCGCATCGACTCGTAGTGCGCCAGCCGGACGCGGTGGTCGTCGAGCCGCTTCTCCACGTCGGTGAGCAGCGCGCGCCGGTCGCCGTACGACGCGCCGCGAAGCTTGACCGCCAGCTCGCTGCGGAACGCCTCCGGTGGGGTGGTCTCGGCGATCCACGCGGCGAGCGCCCGTTCGCCCGTCGCGGTGACGGTGTAGACGGTCTTCTCTCGACGACCGTCCTGTCCGACCACCTCGGACGTGACCCAGCCGTCGGCCTGCATCCGGCGCAGCACCTTGTAGATCTGCTGGTGGGTGGCGGACCAGAAGAAGCCGATCGAGCGGTCGAAGCGACGGGCCAGCTCGAGTCCCGCGGCCGGCTGCTCCCGCAGCGACACCAGCAATGCGTGCTCGAGGGCCATGCTCGGAAGTCTGACGGCCCTGCTCTAGATGTGCAACTAGTTGCACAAGTGAGGTCGTTCACGCCACCCCACAATCATCCTTGAAGTGGACGCCGCGAGGGCGGCGCCGCCGTACGCTCTTGCGTGATCGGGCTCGTCGGCGGGAGACGCACGCATGGGGACACAGAGGCTTCTGGGCCTGGCGGTGGCCGCACTGACCGCGGCAACGCTGGTGCAGGCCGGGCCGGGTGCGCAGGCATCCGCGAGGACCGGGCACCGGTTGGTACTCACCGGGATCTCCGGGCCGCGCCTCGCCCACGCGACCGGCATGGTCGCGGTGTCGGTGAAGGTGCGCGCCCGGGTGAAGAGCCGCGCGACGAAGGTCCACTGGTACCTGTCGCGTGACCGGCACCACAGCCACGGCGACCTGCGCCTCACGCCGGCTTCGCGAGTGCCGCGGCTGCGGGCCGACCACTCGACCCGGGTGCAAGGGTTGGTCACCGTGCCGGGGCGTGCCACCGGGAAGTACCACCTGCTCGCGTGTGCCAAGCACGCCGCGTGTGTCTCGCAGCGGACGAAGGTGCGGGTGGGCACCACGTCGGTGACCTCGAGCGACGGGCTGATCACCGCGGCGCTCGCCGCACACAAGATCGGCAACGCCCGGGCGGTCACCTACCGCGCGCTCGCAGCCGTGGGAGACCCCCACCTTCCCGCCCGCTACCGCGGTGACCCCGGGGCGGACGAGGCCGCCGATGCGCTGCGCGCTGCCGACGCCGCCTGGTCGACGCTCTCGGGCAAGCAGCGAAGGTGGATCCGTCCGTACCTGCAGGGCCCGTCGTACGGGAGGGTTCGGACGGCCGGCCGCGCAGTGGTGCCGACCTCCACCAAGAGCGTCTGCAAGCCCCAGCATCTCGCGGACGCGGGTCACGTCGATGCCCTGGGCGGTCGGATCCGGATCTGGTACAGCAAGTCGGACGACTACTACGCACGTGCCGACGCCAAGGCCGCTCCCCAGCTGGCGAGGGACGCGGCCCACATCTGGAAGAAGTACGCCGCCCTGATGGGTCGCACCCCGCCGTCCGACGCCCACGAGAAGTGCGGCAACGGCGGCGACGGACGCTACGACATCTACCTCGACTACAACGTGGGGGGAAGCGGCTGGACCGGGATCTACAAGGGGCACGGCGGAACTGGGGGTCCCTCGTTCATCGCCTTCAGCACCTGGGGCGCCCCACCGAATCGCTGGGCGCTGGCCCACGAGCTCTTCCACGCCTTCCAGTTCGCCTACCACTACGCGGCCAAACCCGACCTCTACACCAACTTCGACGAGGGAGCCGCGCACTGGGGGGCGAACTACGTCTACCCGCGCGACGACCTCGAGCACGGCGACAGCTTCCTGCTCAAGTGGCCGCGCTACTACTCGATGAGCTACACCAACTACCCATACCCGAACTGGGCGTTCGACCTCTACCTCACCACGCTCTACGGCGACCGGCAGATGCCCGCGGTCTACGCCGCGTTCAAGAGGCAGAAGCCCTGGGATGCCCTCGACGCGGTGGTCCCCGGCGGGCTGGATGCTCGCTGGAAGGAGTTCATCCGCTACGCCTGGAACCAGGAGCCGGTCACCGGCGGCTTCCGGGCCTGGGACCGGTTCGACCAGGTCCCCGACGTCACCGACGGAGTCCCCGTCAAGGCGATGGACCTGCGCATCGGCGGTCTCGAGCAGTGCACGCTGAACCTGCCGTTCGACCTGTGGCCGCTGGCGCACGAGTACCGCCCGCTGCACCTCGCCGACGGCAAGATCCGGGAGCTGATCTTCGACAACACCGTTGCCGGTCGGCGCCACGCGAGCGTCCAGGCCTTCCTCAAGATGGCTGACGGGAAGTGGCACACCGAGGACTGGAGCAAGCGGCCCACGGTCGACCTGTGCCGGGACCAGCCCGACCAGGACGTCACCGATCTGGTGGTGATGTACGGCATCGCCGACCCCGCCATCAGCGTCCAGACCGTCACCGACCGGGACCGGCGTACCATCAAGCCCTCGCGCGAGCCCACCCTCACGCTGCGCAGCACCTGCGACAAGTTCCTCAAGGTCACCGGTGTCGGCGGTTCCTACGACATGACCTACAACCGCACGACGAGCGGGCCGAACTGCACCTACGCGTCCCATGACCACTACGTCACGACTCCGTCGACCGAGCCCGACACCGGGTACGACGGCAGCTTCGGTGACACCGGTGGGACGATGAGCGTCCCGTTGCACAAGCACGGCACCGCGAGCGGGTCGGTGACCTGTCCGGGAGCACCACTCGACAACCAGAGCTGCGACCGGGTCCTCGACGACGAGGGGTCCTACTACCTCGACATCGAACACGTCCCCGGCGCAGCCACCGCCAAGCTGAAGTTCCATGCGCTGTCGCAGCCCTACAACGACTGCTCCAGCACGGCGAAGGACGGTGGCGAGACCACCGGCGTGACCCACCCGACCATCGACACGGACGTTGCCTGGTCCGCGCTCACCGGGACGGCGCCGTTCACGGTGCATGTCAACGGCACCTTCGACGACCCCGACCACAAGGTGACCCGCGACTACACCGTCACGCTGCAGCGGGTGGACGAGAACGGTGTACCGCTCGCCTGACTCTCCGTGCAGGCCCGCGCAGCAACCGTGACAGTGGTTCTGTCATGATCGGGCGCATGAGTCTTCAGCTTGGGCAGGGCACCGGACCGCTCCGCGGCATCAGGGTCGTCGAGCTGGCCGGGATCGGTCCCGGTCCGCACGCCTGCATGATCCTCGCCGACCTCGGCGCGGACGTGATCCGGATCGACCGGCCCACCGGCGCGAGCATCGGCGGTGGCACCAGCGACATCCTCAACCGGGGGCGCCCGAGCGTCGCCCTGGATCTCAAGGACCCGCGCGCCATCGAGACCGTGCTGCGGCTGGTCGAGGACGCCGACGTCCTCGTCGAGGGGATGCGGCCCGGGGTCACCGAGCGGCTGGGCCTCGGCCCCGAGGACTGCCGCGCCCGGAACCCGCGGTTGGTCTACGGCCGGATGACGGGGTGGGGACAGAGCGGCCCGTGGTCGCAGATGGCCGGCCACGACATGAACTACATCTCGATCGCCGGCGCGCTGCACGGGCTCGGCCAGGACAAGGCTCGCCCGCATTTCCCGATGAACCTGGTCGGCGACTTCGGAGGCGGCTCGACGTACCTGGTGATCGGGTTGCTAGCCGCGCTGCTCGAGGCGCGGGTGTCCGGGACCGGGCAGGTCGTCGACGCCGCGATCGTCGACGGAACCGCGCACCTCAACGCGATGGGGGCGGCGTTCCTGTCCAGCGGGCTCCAGGGGGAGGGCCGGGTGTCCGGCCTGCTCGACGGCGGGACGCCGTACTACGACCTCTACGAGACTGCGGACGGCGAGCACGTGTCGGTCGGTGCCCTCGAGCCGCAGTTCTACGCCGAGCTGCTGGACCGGCTCGGCATCGCCGACGAGGCGCCGGACCGCTATGACCCGGCCAACTTCCCGGCGCTGAGGAAGTTGCTCACCGACACCTTCCGGCAGCGGACACGCGCCGAGTGGGCCGCGGTCTTCGACGGATCCGACGCCTGCGTCGCCCCCGTGCTGCCGCTCAGGGAAGCGTTCGACCATCCGCACAACGTCGCCCGCGAGGTATTCGTCGAGCGCGACGGCCTGACCCAGCCGGCCCCGGCGCCGCGCTTCTCCCGTACGGCAGCCACGCTGAGCACCGGCCCCGCCGTCGCCGGCCAGCACACCCGGGACGCCCTGACGGCATGGGGTGTGGACGACGTGGACACCCTGATCGCGGAGGGCGTGGCCGTCCAGGCGACGTAGCCGATCGGCGATCGGGTGACCCAGCCCACACCGCGGACACCATTGACCCTGACAGTTCTACTGTCACAATGGCAGTGCATGCGTCGGCATGCCCCGGACCACCGCTGTACCGAGGAAGTTGGGATCGAAAGATGAGCCAAGAAGCGTTCGTGTACGACGCGATTCGTACCCCCCGCGGCAAGGGGAAGAAGAACGGCAGCCTCCACGAGGTCAAGCCGGTCGACCTGGTGATCGGCCTGCTCGACGAGATCAAGGAGCGCAACCCCTCGCTCGACGTGAATCGCGTCGACGATGTCGTGCTCGGTGTGGTCTCGCCGATCGGTGACCAGGGCGGCGACATCGCCAAGACCGCCGCACTCGCTGCCGGCTACCCCGAGACGGTGGCCGGCGTCCAGCTGAACCGCTTCTGCGCCTCCGGCCTCGAGGCCGTCAACCAGGCCGCGTCGCGGGTGCGAGGGGGCTTCGAGGACCTGATCCTCGCGGGCGGCGTGGAGTCGATGAGCCGGGTGGCGATGGGGTCCGACGGCGGCTCCTGGGCCTCCGACCCGGCCACCGCATTCGCCGCTTCCTTCGTCCCGCAGGGCATCGGCGCCGACCTGATCGCCACCCTGGAGGGCTGGAGCCGTGAGGACGTCGACACCTTCGCGGTCGAGTCCAACCACCGCGCCGCCAAGGCGTGGGCCGACGGTCGCTTCGCCCGCTCGGTCATCCCGGTCAAGGACCGCAACGGCGTGACCGTGTTGGACCACGACGAGTTCATCAAGCCCGAGTCCACGGTCGAGGGAATGGCCCGGCTCAAGCCGAGCTTCGCGGGCATCGGCGCCCAAGCAGGATTCGACGATGTGGCGCTGGAGAAGTACCACTGGGTCGAGCGGATCGACCACGTCCACCACGCCGGCAACAGCTCCGGCATCGTCGACGGTGCCTCCCTGGTCGCGATCGGCAACGAGCAGGTGGGCACGGACCTCGGCCTGACCCCCCGCGCCCGGATCGTCTCGGCGGCCGTCTCCGGCTCCGACCCGACCATCATGCTCACCGGCCCGGCGCCCGCCGCTCGCAAGGCGCTCGCCCGGGCAGGCCTCAAGGTCGACGACATCGACCTGTTCGAGATCAACGAGGCGTTCGCCGCCGTCGCGATGCGGTTCATGCGCGACATGGGCATCGACGACTCCATCACGAACGTCAACGGCGGATCGATCGCGATGGGCCACCCGTTGGGCGCCACCGGCGCGATGATCCTCGGCACCCTGGTCGACGAGCTCGAGCGCCGCGACCTCAAGCGCGGCCTGGCCACCTTGTGCGTCGGTGGCGGCATGGGCATCGCGACCATCGTCGAGCGCGTCTGACGCGGCCCGACAGACACGAAGACGAGAGGCAAGAGCACAGATGACCGAGACCGCAACGCCCCAGGGCACTACGAGCGCGGACAGCACCGCCGTCCGCTACGACCGCGGTGAGGACGGGATCGTCGTACTCACCCTGGACGACCCCACCGCCGGCGCCAACACCATGAACGACCTCTACAAGGACTCCATGCACGCCGCGGTCGACCGGCTGTACGCCGAGGCCGACAGCGTCACGGGCGTGGTGATCACCAGCGCGAAGAAGACCTTCTTCGCCGGCGGAAACCTGAAGAACATGCTCAAGGCCGGGCCGGAGGACGCCCAGTCCGTCTTCGAGATGGCCGAGGGCATCAAGGCGGACCTGCGCCGCCTCGAGACGTTCGAGAAGCCGGTCGTCGCGGCGATCAACGGCGCCGCGCTCGGCGGCGGCCTGGAGATCTGCCTGGCCTGCAACCACCGCATCGTGGTCGACGACCCCAAGGTCGACCTCGGCCTGCCCGAGGTCACCCTCGGCCTGCTGCCCGGTGGCGGTGGCGTCACCCGCGTGGTCCGGATGCTCGGCATCCAAAGCGGGCTGATGGACGTGTTGCTCACCGGGACCCGCTTCAAGCCTGCTGCCGCGAAGGAGAAGGGCCTGGTCGACGAGCTGGTGGCTACCCGCGAGGAGCTGGTGCCGGCCGCGAAGGACTGGATCGAGGCCCACAAGGACGACGCCGACGCCGCGAAGAACCCGTGGGACCGGGAGAAGTACAAGATGCCCGGCGGCTCGCCGTCCAGCCCGGCGCTGGCCGGCTTCCTCCCTGCCTTCCCGTCGATGCTGCGCCAGCAGACCAAGGGCGCGCTGTATCCGGCTCCGCGCGCGATCCTTGCGACCGCGATCGAGGGTGCCCAGGTCGACTTCGACACCGCCAGCCGGATCGAGTCGCGCTATCTCGCCGGGCTGATCACCGGGTCGAACTCCAAGAACATGATCCAGGCGTTCTTCTTCGACCTGTCCGCGATCAACAGCGGTGCCCGGCGTCCCAAGGACGTCGAGAAGTTCACCGCCACCAAGGTGGGCGTCCTCGGCGCAGGCATGATGGGCGCCGGCATCGCCTACTCGTGCGCCCGTGCGGGCATGGAGGTCGTGCTCAAGGACGTCCAGCAGGAGGCCGCCGAGAAGGGCAAGGCCTACTCCGAGAAGATCCTCGCCAAGGCCGTCGAGCGCGGGAAGATGGACGAGCAGAAGTCGGCCGAGATCCTGGACCGGATCACCCCGACCACCGAGCCGAACGACCTCAAGGGCTGCGACCTGGTGATCGAGGCGGTCTTCGAGGACCCCAGCCTCAAGCACAAGGTCTTCGCTGAGATCCAGGACGTCGTGAACGCCGACGCCCTGCTGTGCTCGAACACCTCGACCCTGCCGATCACCGGCTTGGCCGAGGGCGTCAGCCGGCCCGAGGACTTCATCGGGCTGCACTTCTTCAGCCCGGTCGACAAGATGCCGCTCGTCGAGATCATCCGGGGCGAGAAGACCTCCGACAAGGCCGTCGCGCACGCCGTCGACGTGGTGCTCGCGATGCGCAAGACCCCGATCGTGGTCAACGACAGCCGTGGGTTCTACACCTCGCGGGTGATCGGCACGATGGTCAACGAGGGGCTGGCGATGCTCGGCGAGGGCGTGCACCCGATGTCGGTGGAGCGCGCGGCCACCCAGGCCGGCTACCCGGTCGGCACGCTGCAGCTCTCCGACGAGCTGAACATGGAGCTAATGGCCAAGATCGCGAAGGCCACCCGCGAGGCCGAGGGCGACGCCTACGTCGAGCACCCGGGCACCAACGTCGTCGACACGATGATCGAGGCGGGCCGTCCGGGCCGCCTGCGTGGTGCCGGCTTCTACGAGTACGACGAGAACGGCAAGCGTCAGGGCCTCTGGAAGGGACTGGCCGAGCTGTTCCCGTCGAACCCGGAGCCCGCCGACATCGAGGACCTCAAGGACCGCTACCTGGTCGTCGAGGCGCTCGAGACCGCGAAGTGCTTCGAGGAAGGCGTCATCGAGTCCGCAGCCGAGGCCAACATCGGCTCGATCATGGGCATCGGCTACCCGGCACTCACCGGCGGCACCGTGCAGTACATGCAGAACTTCGACCCGTCGACAGGCTCAGGGCAGGCAGCCCGGATCACGGAGCGTGGCCTGAAGGGCTTCGTTGCCCGCGCCCAGCAGCTCGCCGAGAAGTACGGCGACCGCTTCACCCCGACTCCCCGCCTGGTGGAGATGGCGGAGAAGGGCGAGTCCTTCCCCGCCTGAGGGACCCGGCTGCCCTCGTCGTACCCGATCGAGGCGGCGCAACGTTGCAGAGTCTTTGCAAGGTTGCGCCGCCTCGAGGCGATTTCACTGAAAATCCGCGCCGCCTCGGCATCGTTGGGACACTCGGGTGCATGGGAGTGGGGGCGCCGGAGGGTGGCGCAGGATCGGGGCGTGTCGACGTGCGCGGATTGTGCGTGCACTTCGGCGAGGTCGAGGCCGTCCATGAGCTGGACCTCACGGTCGGGCCGGGCCGGGCGACGGCGCTGCTCGGACGCAACGGAGCCGGGAAGTCGACCACGATGCGCGTGCTGGCCGGGGTGGTGCCACCGAGCGCCGGGACGGCCAGGGTTGCCGGGTTCGATGTCGGCGAGAACCTGTGGGAGGTCAAACGACGGGTCGGCTACTGCCCCGACGTGGGCGGGCTGGTGCCGCGCGCCACTCCCTGGGAGCACCTCCAGCTCGCGGCCGCGCTCCGGCGTCTGGACGACTGGGAGGACGGCGCGCGGCTGCTGCTCGAGCGCTTCGACCTGACCGACGCGGCCCACCGGGTCACGGCCGGCTTCAGCCACGGCATGGGACGCCGCCTCTCGGTGCTGCTCGCCTCCTTCCACCGCCCCGACGTGCTGCTGCTCGACGAGCCCTTCGACGGCGTGGACCCGCTGGGCGTCGAGGCCACCCAGGAGGTCATCGCGGACGCGTGCGCGCGCGGCGCCGCCGTACTCGTCTCGACCCATCTGCGCGAGCTCGCGATGGGCGTGTGCGAGCAGGCTCTGGTGCTTCGCGGCGGAGCGAGCGTGGCCGCGCTGCCCGCCGCCAGCCTGCTCGGGGAGGGTGGCGCCGGTGCCTACCGCGCCCTCCTCGGCTGAGCTCCGTACGGCCGTCCCGGACCTGGCGGTGCTGCTGCGCTTCCGGTCGGCCACGCTGAGCTCGTCCGGTCGGCGTCGGCTGCTGGCGGCCCTCGCCGTCGTCGGCCTGCTCACGGTCGGGCTGGTCGCGGGCGCGGCCTGGCTGCCCGGGACCGGCGACCGTCCTCATGCCGGCGCGTTGATGGCGCTGCTGCCGTCGGCGATGGTCGGCTTCCTGCTGCTCACCGTGGTCTCCGCGGTGGCCTCGGGCGGGGGCCGCGAGGTGGTGCCGCGGGACCAGGCCGTGGCCTTCCCCGTGTCGGCCACCACGGAGCATCTCGGTGCGCTGCTGATGGCGCCGCTGAACATCGCGTGGCTGCTGCAGTCATGGGCCCTGCTGGGCACAGCGGCGTACGCGGTCGGCCCCCACCGGCTCTGGTCCGTCGAGATCCCGATGATCGTGTGGATCCTGGTCGCGACGACGGCCGCCCAGCTGCTCGGCTGGCTGATCGAGGGCCTCCGCCGGGGTCGGCACGGGCTCCTGGCGTTCCGGCTGCTGCTGGCCATGGCCGGCGTCGGCGCGGTCGGTCTGGTGGTGTCCGGCCAGCTGGCGCCATTCCTGGACCGCGGGCCCACGCAACGACTGGTCTTCGTGGTCACCGCTGGGCCCGACGGGCAGTGGCGGCTCTGGCTGAGCAACGTCGCCGCCCTGGTCGCGGCCGGCGTCGTCGTGTTGTATGCCGGGGCGGCGGCCGCAGGCTGGGCACTCGGCCGGCAGGAGCGCGAGGAGCTGCGTCTGGAGTCCGGCCGTCGACGGCCCCGGCCGATGCCTCGATCCGCCTTCGCGGCGATGGTGCGCGTGGACCGGGCCTCGGTCTGGCGGTCGGTTCCGCTGCGTCGCGGGATCGCCGTACTGGCCCTGATGCCGGGGGCGGTGGCGCTGGCCGGTGCGCTGCCCTGGGAGAGCCTCGCGGTGCTGCCGGGACTGGTGGTCTCCGGTGGCGCGCTGCTGTTCGGCGTGAACGCGTGGTGCCTGGATGGTCGGGGGGCGCTCTGGCGGGACAGCCTTCCCGGGGACCCGGCGCTGGCCTACTGGGCGCGGGCCGTGGTGCTGGCTGAAGTGCTGGTCGCGGCGGCGGGCGTCACTGCGCTGCTTGCGATCGTCCGCGCGGGGGCGCCGACGGCGAGCGAGGCCGCGTCCCTGGGCTGCGTCGTCGTGGTCGTCACCGCCCAGGTGGTGGCGACGTCGATGCGCTGGTCGGTCGCCAGGCCCTTCGCCGCCGATCTGCGCAGCGCCCGGGCAACGCCCGCCCCACCGGTGGTCATGGTGGGCTACAGCGCCCGGCTGGCCTGCTGGACCACGTTGACCGGACTCCTCTTCGGCCTGCTCTCGCGTCAGCCCGACTGGGAGGTCCCGGTGCTGGTCGCGGTCGCGCTGCTCGCCCGCGCCGGACACCGTTTGATCGCCGTCGCCCGGGCCTGGCGAGAGCCGTCGGTACGGGCGGGCGTGATCATCTCGGTACTCGGATGACCTTGCGGAAGGAGTCCGCCAGGTGCCAATCTGAATCCGCCGCTGACAGTCGCCATGGGCGGCTGCGCGTAACTCGGCACACGCACGGTCGTTTGAGCGGATAGGCTGTTGCGTAGTTCTCGGGTAGACGTACAGGAGAAGCGATGAAGAAGATCCTCGGTGTGGCCGCGGCCATGATCGCCACCCTGCTCGCCGTCGCGCTCAGCGCACCCGCCGCCCAGGCCTACCCGTCGCCCGTCTTCGACATCAGCGTGAGCCAGCAGGTGGTGGTCGGAGGCCACACGTTCGTCGGCCACGCCCACGCCAGCGTCCGCTGCCACGACTGGACACTCACCTTCCTCGAGCAGTCGGCGCACGGCCCCGGCAAGACCTTCAACCACCGCTTCGACACCCCGGTCGTGCAGACGAAGACCACCTACCCGATGCACGCCCGCTGCGTCTACAGCGTCGATGCGGGGGCCACTGGCTCCTCTCCCCGGGCGGCCGACCAGACCTGGACCGGCACCGTCCCGATCACGCTGCTGCCGCAGAAGTCCCACGGCCAGGCGGCGCCCGCGAACAGTGCCGGCGCCGGCGGTGGCCTGCTCCCGAACACCGGTGGACCGAGCTTCTGGATCCTCATCGCTGCGATCGTGTTGATCATCGGAGGTGGCGGTGCGGTCCTGCGGTCGCGTCGCCGCTCGGCCGGCCCGCCTGCCTGATCCGACCGCGGTGATTCGTTGACGCCGGTCTCGGCGTCCGGATCCTCGCGGGTACGCCGGCTGCTGCTGCTCCTCGGCGGCTTGGTGCTGCTCGCCGTCATCCTCTTCGCCTACCAGGCCTGGCGGGCCGGGTCCGCGCTGATGGATGCCCAGTCGCAGGCTCGCAGCCTGACCAGCGCGCTCAACGCGGGCGACCTGCGTGGCGCCGAGTCGGCGGCCCTTGATCTGCGTCGGTCGACCGCGCGCGCCCACGGCGAGACCGACGGTGTGCTGTGGGGCATCGGCTCGAAGGTGCCGTGGCTCGGCCGCAACATCGGTGCCGTGCAGACCTCGGCGGACGTACTCGACGCGATCTCCGCGCACAGCCTGCCCACCCTGCTCAGCCTGGCCGGCGAGGTCGACCACGGCCGGCTCCGGCCGCGCCACGGCCGGGTGGACCTGGCCGAGATCCGTCGGCTCACCCCGTCGGTGCAGCGGGCCGCGGCCGCGGTGGATGGCCCGGCCGCGCGGATGGCCCAGGTCGATCCGGACGGGCTCGTCTACCCGCTCAACGGTCTGGTCGACGAGCTGCGCACGAAGGTGGCCGATGCCCACACCGCCATCGACGCTGCGGCCGATGCCTTCGAGGTGTTGCCCACGATGCTCGGTGCGGACGGTCCACGCAGCTACCTGCTGTTGGTGCAGAACAACGCGGAGATCAGGTCCACCGGGGGGATGCCGGGCTCGTGGTCGGTGCTGCACGCCCGCAACGGCAAGCTGACCATGGGGGACCAGGGGGATGCCGCCAAGTTCACCATCGGCCGCAGCCCGCTCAAGCTCAGTGCGGAGGAGAGCGCGCTGTTCGGCAGCCAGCTCGGCCTCGATCCCCGTGACATCACCATGGACCCCGACTTCCCCACGGTGGCGCGCATCGCCGCCCGGCTCGCGGCCAGCCACGGGCACCGTGTGGATGGAGTCTTCGCGGTCGACCCGGTGGCGCTGTCCCAGGTGCTGCAGGGGACCGGCCCGGTCAGGCTGGCAAATGGCGCGGTCCTCAATGCCGCCAACGCCGTACCGGCACTCCTCAACGGGGTCTACCGCACCGTCGACTCGCCGGCGGCGCAGAACGACTTCTACGCGTCCGCGGCCCGGCAGGCCTTCGATGCGCTGGTGGCCGGGCGGGGCGACCAGGTCAGGGCGATCCGCGGCCTGGTGATCGCGGCGAGCCAGCACCGGGTGCTGGCCTGGTCCGACATCCCGCGGGTGGCGCGGGTGATCGGCCGCAACAAGCTCTCCGGCGCCTTGCCCACCAGCACCGGCTCTCCGGAGGTGGGCGTCTACCTCAACGACGGTGGCGGCGGGAAGATGGAGTACTACCTGCGACAGTCGGCCACCGCCACCGCGACGTCCTGCACCGACAACGGCACCCAGCACCTGCAGTTCTCGGCGACCTTCCGGTCCGCCGCGACGCCGGCGGTTGCCGGCTACCCGATCTGGGTCACCGGCACCGGAGCGATCACCAAGCCCGGAGTCATGCTGATGAGCCTCTTCGTCTACGGCCCCTGGCATGGCTCGATCACCTCACTGAGCGTGAACGGCCGCCCGGTGACCGTCACCGGAAACCTGCATGACGGGCACCAGGTCGGCATCTTGCCGGTGCAGCTGCGCCCGGGGCAGTCGATGACGGTGACCGGCACCATGGTCAGCGGCCCGCGCCAGCCCGGGGACGTCCACGTGACCAGCACCCCGGGCATGGAGACCGAGCCCGACCCGGCCACCTTCCCCTCGGCGTGCGGCTGAGCAGCACTAGTCTCGGGCCATGGACTTCGCGCCGTCGCCCCGTGCCGCCGAACTCGCCGCCCTGGTGGGCGCCTTCGTCACCGATCGGATCGAGCCGATCCAGGAGCAGTACCACCGGGACGTGGCGGAGCGGTCGGCCGGCGACGCCTGGCAGGAGAGCCCGATCCTCGGCCAGCTGCGCGCGGCGGCGCGCGAGCAGGGGTTGTGGAACCTCTTCCTTCCCGCCAGCCACGACCGGCCGTACGCCGAGCAGTTCGGCACCCACGGCGGGGCGGGCCTGAGCAACACCGACTACGCCCCGCTGGCCGAGATCATGGGTCGGGCCACGTTCCTGGCGCCGTACGTCTTCAACTCCCACGCCCCGGACACCGGCAACATGGAGGTGCTGCTCAAGTACGGCACGCCGGCGCAGAAGGAGGAGTGGCTGGAGCCCCTGCTCGACGGCCGGATCCGCTCCGCATTCGCGATGACCGAGCCGGGCGTGGCGTCCTCCGACGCGACCAACATGGCGGCGACCGCCGTCGTCGACGGAGACGAGGTCGTGATCAACGGGACGAAGTGGTTCTCCACCGGCGTGGGCCACCCCGACTGCCGGGTGCTCGTCTTCATGGGGCTGCGCACGCCTCCGGGGGAGAGCCCGGAGACCGACCGGCACCGCCGGCACACCATGGTGCTGGTGCCGCTGGACACCCCGGGCGTCAAGGTCGAGCGGCTGCTGTCGACGATGAACGTGTACGACGAGCCGGTGGGGCACGGCGAGGTGAGCTTCACCGACGTGCGGGTCCCGGCGAGCAACATCCTGCTCGGCGAGGGCCGCGCCTTCGAGATCGCCCAAGGACGGCTCGGGCCGGGACGGATCCACCACTGCATGCGGCTCATCGGCCAGGCCGAGATCGCCCTCGAGCTGATGATCAGGCGCGGGCTGTCCCGCACCGCCTTCGGCAAGCCGCTGATCAAGCTCGGCGGGAACCCCGAGCGGGTCGCCGAGGCCAGGATCGCGATCGACCAGGCCCGGCTGCTGGTGCTCAACGCCGCCTGGAAGCTCGATGAGGGCGGGCCGCTGCACGCGATCAGCGAGGTCAGCCAGATCAAGGTGGCGGTCCCGAACATGGCCCAGCAGGTGATCGACATGGCGATGCAGATCCACGGCGGCGCCGGGCTCTCCCAAGACTTCCCGCTCGCGGCGATGTGGACCAACGCCCGGGCGCTGCGGCTGGCCGACGGACCCGACGAGGTGCACCGCGGCGTGGTCGCCCGCCTCGAGATCGGCCGGATCGCCGCGGAGCAACGCTGATGACCCGGGTGCTCATCACCGGCGGCGCCTCCGGACTCGGCGCCGCACTCGCCCGGGGGTACGGCGACCGGGGCGCCGACGTCGTCACCGCGGACATCAATGGCGGTGACCTGCACCTCGACGTCCGCTCCGACGACGACTGGGCCGCGGCGCTGGCCTGGGTGGAGCAGCACTGGGGCGGCCTGGACATCCTGATCAACAACGCCGGTGTCGCGGGCGGTGGTCGAGTCGACGTGGCCACGATGGACGAGTGGGAGTGGATCACCGCGATCAACCTCTTCGGGGTGGTCCGTGGCGCGCGCACGTTCACCCCGATGCTCAAGCGGCAGCGCTCGGGACACATCGTCAACACCGCCTCGCTGGCCGGGCTGGTGCACCCGGCCGGGATGGGCTCCTACAACGCGGTCAAGGCCGCCGTCGTCGCGTTCACCGAGACGCTGGGTCACGAGCTGGCCGGCCATGGGATCCGCGCCAGCGTGGTCTGTCCGTCGTACTTCCGGACCAACCTGATGGCCTCGATGCGCGGGAGCGACCAGGCCGTCGGAGCGGTCATCGGCCGACTGGTCGAGACCTCGACGGTCTCGGCGGACGACATTGCGGCGGCGGTGATCGAGGGGGTCGAGCGGGGGGACGAGCTGATCCTCCCGGACGAGGCCGCACGGGCGGCGTACCGGCTGAAGCTGACCGACCGCCCGGCGTACGACGCGGTGATGCGGGACCAGGCTGCCCGGCTGGAGGCCTACGGTGGCTGATCAGGACGGGATCGAGATCGAGGGCGCCGGCGCGGTCCGCGCGGAGGACGCCTTCGACGTCGACGCGGTGCTCGGCTGGCTGCGTGCGCAGGGCGAGGCGATCGACGGCGACGTCATGGTCCGGCAGTTCGGCGGCGGCGCCTCCAACCTGACCTACTCCCTGCGCTCGACCGGACCCGACGGTGGCCGCGACCTGATCCTGCGCCGCCCACCGAGCGGGCACAAGGCACGCGGAGCCCACGACATGGGCCGCGAGTTCCGGATCCAGGCGGCGCTCGCCGAGCCGTTCGGGCTGGTGCCCACGATGGTGGCGCTGTGCGAGGACCCGGCCGTGATCGGCTCGGAGTTCTACGTCATGGAGCGCCTCGACGGGATCATCCCGCGCCGCGACCTCCCGCCCGAGGTGCAGCTCACCGAGACCGAGGTGCGTCGGCTGTGCACGGACGCGCTGGACACCCTGATCAGGCTGCACCGGGTCGACGTCTCCGCACCTGACCTGGCCGCGCTCGGTAAGGGCACCGGGTACGTCGCGCGGCAGGTCGCCGGCTGGTCCACCCGCTGGCGGCAGGCAGTGACGCCGGACGCGCCGGACTTCGAGGCGGTGATCGGCTGGCTCGACGCCCACCAGCCCGAGGACGTCGGCAACTGCCTGATCCACAATGACTTCCGGTTCGACAATCTGGTGCTCGACCGATCCGCCCCGACCCGGGTGATCGGCGTGCTCGACTGGGAGATGGCCACCCTCGGTGACCCGCTGATGGACCTCGGCGGGACCCTCGCCTACTGGGTACGCGACGACGACGACCAGTTCTTCCGCCAGTTCCGCCGCCAGCCGACCCACCTGCCGGGGATGCTCAGCCGCGACGAGGTCGTCGCCTACTACTGCGACGCGACCGGCCTCCCGATGACCCCTGACCGGTGGCGGTTCTACGAGGTCTACGGGCTGTTCCGGCTGGGGGTCATCTCCCAGCAGATCTACTACCGCTACTTCCACGGCCAGACCCACAACGAGGCGTTCGCCGTCTTTGGGCCGGCCACGCAGTATCTGCGCAGCCGCTGTGTGCAGATCCTCGGCCTCGCCGACTGATGGGGCCGCGCTGATGGGACAGATCCTGCTGGTCCGGCACGGCCAGGCGTCCTGGGGTGCGGTCGACTACGACGTGCTCTCGCCGACCGGCGAGGAGCAGGCCGCGGTGCTGGGTCGCTTCCTGACCGCCCTGGCCCCGGAACTGATCGTCCACGGGACGATGAAGCGACAGCAGCGCACCGCCGAGATCGCCGCCGAGGCGGCCGGCTGGTCGGCCCCGCTGTCGGTCGACGAGCGCTGGAACGAGATGGACCACCCGGCGATCCTTGCCGCACATCCGCAACAGTTCGACGGCGAACCCGATCGGCACCAGTTCCAGGCCTGGTTCGAGGCCGCCACCGACCGCTGGACGGCCGGCGACCACGACCACGAGTACGACGAGCCCTATCCGGCGTTCGTCCGTCGGGTCGGTGCGGCGCTCGCCGAGATCGCCGGGAGCGGCACGGCGGTGGTCTTCACCTCCGGCGGCCCGATCGCCTCGGCCACCACCGAGCTGCTCGGCGCCGACGTCGCGACCTATGGGCTGCTTGCTCCCGTGGTGGTGAACACCTCGGTCACCCGGGTGGTCAGCGGGCGCCGCGGCCTGACCCTGGTCAGCTTCAACGAGCACGCCCACCTACAGCACGACCGACGCCTGTTGACCTACCGCTGACGATCGGGAGGGTTCATTCCGGCAGACTGCTGCCATGGTCGAGACCAAGGGCACGATCCTGATCACCGGCGCGAGCGGCGGACTGGGCGCGGAGATGGCACGGCAGTTCGCCGTCCTGGGCTACGACCTCGCGCTGTGCGCGCGTCGTACCGACCGGCTCGACCAGCTGAAGGCGGAGATCCTCGCCGCGCACCCGCAGCGACGGATCGAGGTGCGCGCGCTCGACGTCACCGACGACGACCAGCTGTTCGCGGTCTTCGCCGCCTTCCAGACCGACTTCGGCACGATCGAGCGGGTCGTCGTCAACGCCGGCCTCGGCAAGGGCCAGCCGCTCGGCACCGGACGCTACGACGCCAACCGGCAGACCGCGATGACCAACTTCATCGGCGCGCTGGCCCAGGTCGAGGCCGCGATGGAGATCTTCCGAGCCCAGGGTTCCGGTCACCTGGTCATGATCAGCTCGATGTCGGCGATGCGCGGGCTGCCGAAGAACCTCACGACCTACGCCGCCACCAAGGCCGCCGTCGCCCACCTCGCCGAGGGCGTGCGCGCGGAGATGTACGGCAAGCCGATCGACGTCACCGTGCTCTACCCGGGCTACATCGCCTCGGAGATGAACGCGAAGGTCGCCCAGCGCACCCCGATGATGGCGTCGACCGAGAAGGGCGTCCGGTCGATGGTGGCGGCGATCGAGAAGCGGGTCGACTCGGCCTGTGTTCCTCGGCTTCCGTGGGCGCCGATGTCGCTGCTGCTCAAGCATGCGCCGATGGCGGTCTACCGAAAGCTGGTCTGAGCCCCCTGGTGCCGGCCCGCGAGCCGTCAGCGCAGGAACGGCTCGAGCAGCCCGGGTGTCGCCGCGCGAGCCAGCCCCAACGCCTCCGCGTCGGGTACGTCGAGCAACGGGTAGCCCTGCTTGCCACCAGCCGTGGTGGCCACCAGCGTGGTCAGCCCGACCCGCCGTTGGAACCAGCTCTGGTGCAGGTTCCAGCCGATGATCCCGTCACACTGCAGCACCACCCGTCGGCCGTGGAACGAGTGCGACCGGATCACCAGGTGGGCACCCGCCAGCGCGTGCCCGAGCCGCCTCGCCCGGTCGTGGGCCAGCAACGGGACCGGCACCAGGACCACCAGCGCGAGCAGCAACGGCCAGCCGTGCACCCCGAGCGCCAACCCCACGATCGCGGCGATCCCACTCGCCACGGTGCCGCCGGCCAGCGCCCGGGTGTAGCGGCGTCGGACGGCAGCCGGTCCGTGGCCGGTGAGCGCGACCTTCAGGGGCGCCCCATCACCGAGGACCTCTTCGGCGACCCGGCGCACCGCGGCGGTGGGCGCAGGCGGCACGAGGGTGGTGCTGCTGGACTCGCGGCGGCTCAGCCCGGTGACGATCGCGGCCAGCCGGCCGGCGCCGACCAGTCGGAGGCCGAGCGGCTCATGCACCTCCACGCCACGGATCCGTCGGGTCTCGATGCTGGTTTCGCGGTTCGTCAGCATCCCCTTGACCACGTGGAAGCTGCGTCCCGACGCGTCGCGGAAGAGCACGAACCCCCAGTTGGCGAGCAGGTAGCCGAGCACGGACAGCACCGAGATGACCACCACGAACACCACCACCGCGCCGACGATCCCGGCCCAGAGCGGGACACTGACCCGGCTGCCGTCGTACCGATGGACGGCGTCGGTCACCAGCGGGGTGAGCAGCTGGTTGCCGGCCGCGAGGGCGGCCAGGCCGATCGCCAGGCCGCCGGTGGTCAGTGGTGCGTAGCGGACCCAGGACGGATCGAGCCGCAGCAGCACGTCGTCGTGCGTCGGTGACGCCGTCGGCACGGGTGTGGCACCGGGGGCATCGTGGAGCAGTGCGGCACGCAGCGTGCGGGCCTCGACCAGGGAGAGCGCGTTGAGCTCGAGCCTCTCCTCGCCGCGGGTGTGGGCCGAGCCGGTGCCGATCCGGACCTTGGCCAGCCCGAGCACCCGGTGGATGGGCGAGGAGGTGAGCTCGACCGTGCGGACCCGGTCGAGCGGCGCGGTGAGCACGACGCGGTTGAGCAGGCCGCGACGAAGCTCGAGCTGCGTCGGGGTGATCCGGAAGCTCGTGGTGAGGTAGCGCAGCAGCCCGAGGACCACCGGCACCGCGACCCCGGCGACGTGCCACCAGGCGTTGTCGTTGCTGTGCGAGCCGATCAGGAAGACGCCGACGAGGGCGGGCAGGAACCGCACCACCTCGCCGGCGGGGTGCACCAACAGCATCCTCGTGTCCAGGCGCCTCCAGTCGACCCCGGCCGGTCCGACCCCGACGGGTCCGACGGAGTCGAGCCCTTGCGTCTGCGTCATGTCGCGTCGCCGGCCAGGTCCGCCGTGCGGCGGGTCAGCTCGGCGACCAGGTGCTCGGCGACGGCCCGGTCCAGCCCCTGGATCTCCAAGGGACCGGCGGCCGACGCGGTGGTGGCGGTGACGCTGGCCAGCCCGAGCAGCCGGGAGACCGGACCCTGCCCGAGATCGACCGTCTGCACCCGCGACATCGGTGCCACCCGGCGCTCGCGGGTGAGCCACCCAGTCTGGGTGTAGACCGCGACGTCGGTGGTCTCCCACCGGTGGATCCGGTAGCGCACTGTCGGCATCACCGCGAGGTAGGCCAGCGCCACGACGACGTACACCGACCAGGCCCACCACGGCATCGGGAACCAGTGCCAGACCTCCGCAGCCACGGTCAGCGCGGCGGCCGCGACGATCCCCTGGAGGAGGGCGCCGGCCGCCCAGACGACCATGGCCCGGGGCGAGACCCGGTGCACCGGGTCGCGCATGTCGAGATCCACCCGGGCAACTCTAGACGTCGGGCAGACTGCCCTTCATGGACTTTGTGGACCCGGACGCGATCGTCGTCGGCGCCGGACTGGCCGGGCTCGTCGCCACCCACGAGCTGGTCAAGGCCGGGCGCCGGGTGCTGATGCTGGACCAGGAGAACCGCGCGAACCTCGGCGGTCAGGCGTTCTGGTCGCTGGGCGGGCTGTTCTTCGTCGACAGCCCCGAGCAGCGCCGGATGGGCATCAAGGACTCCCGGGAGCTGGCCTGGCAGGACTGGCTGGGCTCGGCCGGGTTCGACCGGCTGGACGGCGAGGACCATTGGGGCCACCGCTGGGCCCAGGCGTACGTCGACTTCGCGGCCGGCGAGAAGCGTGCCTACCTGCACGAGCTGGGGCTCCGCTCGGTGCCGATCGTGGGGTGGGCGGAGCGGGGCAGCGGCTCGGCGACCGGGCACGGCAACTCGGTGCCGCGCTTCCACCTGACCTGGGGAACCGGACCGGAGGTGGTGCGGGTGTTCGCCGAGCCGGTACTCGCCGGCGAGGAGCGCGGCCTGGTGCAGTTCGGATTCCGGCACCGCGTCGACGAGCTCGTCGTCGAGGACGGTGTGGTGGTCGGCGTCCGCGGTGCGGTGCTCGCCCCCTCGGCAGAGGCCCGCGGCGTGAAGTCGTCGCGCGAGGTCGTCGACGAGTTCGAGCTGCGCGCACCCGCCGTGGTCGTCTCGTCGGGCGGCATCGGTCACAACCACGACCTGATCCGGGAGATCTGGCCGACCGAGCGGCTCGGGCCGGCACCGAAGCACATGATCTCCGGGGTCCCCGCACATGTCGACGGCCGGATGCTGAAGATCACCGAGGACGCGGGCGGCAACATCGTCAACCGGGACCGGCTGTGGGCCTACACCGAGGGGATCCACAACTGGGACCCGATCTGGCCCGACCATGCGATCCGGATCATCCCCGGCCCCTCCTCGTTGTGGTTCGACGCCACCGGCCGTCGGTTCGCGTCGCCGAACTTCCCCGGCTTCGACTCCCTCGGCACCATGAAGGCGATCCTGGCGACCGGCTACGACTACTCGTGGTTCGTCCTGACCCAGACGATCATCGAGAAGGAGTTCGCGCTCTCGGGCTCCGAGCAGAACCCCGACGTCACGGACAAGGACATCGCCTTCATGGTGAAGTCCCGGCTCGCCGGTGGTGCCCCGGGCCCGGTGGAGGCGTTCAAGGAGCACGGCGAGGACTTCGTCGTCGCCGACTCGCTGCGTGAGCTCGTCGACGGGATGAACGCGCTCGGGCGAGACGGCGCGGTGGTCTCCTTCGACGAGCTCGAGCGTCAGATCGTCGCCCGCGACCGCGAGGTCGACAACGCGTTCTCCAAGGACATCCAGTTGATGGCGGTGCACAACGCGCGCAGGTCGCGCACCGACAGGCTGATCCGGGTGGCCAAGCCGCACAAGATCCTCGACCCGGCTCATGGCCCGCTGATCGCCGTACGCCTGAACATCTTGACCCGCAAGACCCTCGGCGGGCTGGAGACCAACCTCGACTCCCAGGTGATGCGCCCCGACGGCAGCGCGTTCCCCGGCCTGTACGCCGCCGGCGAGGTCGCCGGCTTCGGCGGTGGTGGGGTGCACGGCTACAACGCCCTCGAGGGCACCTTCCTCGGCGGCTGCATCTTCTCCGGTCGCGCCGCCGGCCGGGCGATCGCGCGGGGCTGACTTTTCCCAGGTTAGGAACCCATCGGTCACGTTCACACACCGCAGATCGTGTGTGAAGAGTGACTATGGGTGCTTAACCTGGGAAAAGTCACCGCGCTAGGCTCCCGTGCATGAGCGGCAAGGTCGTGCACTTCGAGATCCCCTTCGATGACGCCGAGCGGGCCCACTCGTTCTACCGGGAGGCCTTCGGCTGGACGATCACCGAGATCCCGGAGATGCACTACTCGATCGTGCAGACCGGGCCGGTCGACGGCGATGGCTTCCCCGCGGAGAAGGGGTACGTCGGCGGCGGCATGCTCAAGCGGGAGAGCCCCACCGACCGGCCGGTGATCACGGTCGACGTCGATGACATCGACTCGGCGCTGGCCAAAATCGAGGAGCTCGGCGGGATGACCGTGCTCGGTCGCCAGGACGTCGGTGAGATGGGCTGGGCGGCGTACTTCAAGGACGTCGAGGGCAACCTGATGGGACTCTGGCAGAGCCGCTGACACGGGTCGGGAGTTCAAGGACCGGTCGAACGTCGACCCCGAACCGCCGTACTTGTCCACGATCCGCGGATCGATGTGCCGGGCGGCCTGCGGCTCACCGCGCCTTGGCGGCGTGACCAGGGTCGCGCACTGCGGATGCCCGGCAAGCATGGAGCTGGCCGGAGTCGGCTCTCCGAACTGCTACCGGGCCCGGCGCCCCCGGGGCTAGCGTCGGACGGTGACCTGGTGGGAAAGGCGCAACCGCGAGCTGGTCGGGCCGGAGCTGGCCGGCGAGCGGGTGCCGCCGTACCTGATCGAGCTGCTCGAGGCGGTCGAGGAGTCCTACCTCGCGCTGGCCACGATGCCGGGGTGGCCGGACCCGCACGCCGACCCGGCTTCTCCCTATGGCCGGCGCGAGTCGACGGAGGACGAGTACTCCCGCTGCCTCGACCCCTGGAAGTACGCCGTGGTCCTCGATCGGGTGGAGGCCTGGGTGAGCTGCCTGGTCGAGCGCGGACTGGCCGAAGTCGTGGAGCTCGGCCTACCGATCCGACCGGCTCCTGCCGACGAGGTGGGCGACCCGGACTGGCTGCTGGTGCCGCACCTCGCTCTCGGTCGGGCGCGGCGGGTGCAGCCGCTGCTCGCGCCAGGGCTGCCCCTGGTGGTGGGCAGTTGGGACGCCACCGACGACCGTCCGGCGGGCGTGCTGCTCGCCGCGGGATCGCCCGCAGTGCCGATCCAGGACGTCCCCGACTGCGGTTGCGACGCCTGCGACGACGGCTCCGACCCGCTGCTGCAGGTCGTCGACGAGACCCTGCTTCACGTGCTCGACGGGTCGCTGCGGATGCGGGTGGAGGCGGGCACCACCAGTGCGCGCTGGTCCGGCGGGGGGCAGTCGTCGACCGTCTACGGCGACGATCGCAGGGCTCGCCGGGCCGTGCTGGGGCCGGACCCGCATGAGTACGCCGGCTCGCCGTGGCATCCCGGTTGGCCCCTGCGTCAGCCCCAGGTCGAGGTTCGAGCCGAGCGCCCGCGCGAGTGACCGGGGCCTGGCCCCGGCCCGGTGGGCCGCCGGAATAGCCAACAGCCCCGTGTCGTTGAACAGTCAACGACATTGGAGGCGACATGCAGATCGGCATCTTCAGCGTCGGCGACGTGACCGCCGACCCGACGACCGGCCGCACCCCGACCGAGCACCAGCGGATCAAGAACACCCTCGAGCTGGCGAGGAAGGCCGAGGACGTCGGCCTGGACGTGGTCGCGCTCGGCCAGCACCACAACCCGCCGTTCGCGGCGAGCTCGCCGACCACGACCCTGGCCCACATCGCCGCACAGACCGAGCGGATCGTGCTGTCCACCGCCACCACGCTGATCACCACGACCGACCCGGTCCGGATCGCGGAGGAGTATGCCCAACTGCAGCACCTCTCCGACGGCCGCGTCGACCTGATGCTCGGTCGCGGCAACACCGGCCCGGTCTACCCGTGGTTCGGCAAGGACATCCGCGACGGCATCCCGCTCGCGATCGAGAACTACGCGCTGTTGCACCGGCTCTGGCGTGAAGACGTCGTGGACTGGGAGGGCAGGTTCCGCACCCCGCTGCAGGGCTTCACCTCGACGCCACGGCCCCTGGACGGGGTCCCGCCGTTCGTCTGGCACGGCTCGATCCGCTCGCCGGAGATCGCCGAGCAGGCGGCGTACTACGGAGACGGGTTCTTCTCCAACCACATCTTCTGGCCGTCGTCGCACACCGCACAGATGGTCGCGCTCTATCGGCGCCGGTTCGAGCACTATGGCCACGGCACCGCCGCGCAGGCGATCGTCGGGCTCGGCGGTCAGTTCTTCATGAGGCGCAACAGCCAGGACGCGGTCACCGAGTTCCGTCCCTACTTCGACAACGCCCCCGTCTATGGCCACGGTCCCTCGCTGGAGGACTTCAGCGCGCAGACCCCGCTGACCGTCGG
The DNA here is from genome assembly GCF_031656915.1 of Nocardioides marmorisolisilvae. Lineage (NCBI taxonomy): Bacteria > Bacillati > Actinomycetota > Actinomycetes > Propionibacteriales > Nocardioidaceae > Nocardioides > Nocardioides terrisoli. Next base: position 2,996,855 of record NZ_CP134227.1, read on the forward strand.
GTCGCCGCAGCAGGTCCTCGAGCGCACCCTCGGGTTCCGGGAGTACGTCGGTGACTACCAGCGTCAGCTGTTCCTGGTCGACCACGCCGGCCTGCCGCAGAAGACCGTCCTCGAGCAGCTCGACCTGCTCGGCGAGATCCTGCCCGACCTGCGAGCCGGCTTCGCCGAGGGCCGCCCAGCCGACGTACCCGACGCGCCGACCCACGCCTCCCTGGTCCGCCGAGGCGGCGCAATCTTGCAGCCGGAGGACCTCGAGGCGGCGCAGATTCGCAGGAGCGCCCGATGACCCGGATCGTCGTGGTCACCGCCGGCCTGTCCGAGCCCTCCTCGACCCGGCTGCTCGCCGACCGCCTCGGCGCGGCGACCCGGCAGCGGCTGGAGTCGGCAGGCCGTGAAGTAGCGCTGGACCAGGTGGAGCTGCGGGCTCTCGCGCACCCGATCGCCGATGCCATGCTCACCGGCTTCGCCGCCGGCCCGCTGGCCGACGCCGTCGAGGCGGTACGTCGGGCCGACGCGCTGATCGTGGTCACACCGGTCTTCTCCGCGTCGTACTCGGGCCTGTTCAAGTCGTTCTTCGACGTCCTCGAGCCCGGCCTCCTCGAGGGCCTCCCGGTGCTGATCGCGGCCACCGCCGGGACGGCACGGCACAGCCTGGTCCTCGAGCACGCGCTGCGGCCGCTGTTCGCCCACCTCAAGGCGGTGGTGGTGCCGACCGCGGTCTTCGCTGCGACCGAGGACTTCGGAGCAGGCGGCACGGGAGCCTTGCACCAGCGCGTCGAGCGGGCTGCCGGCCAGCTCGTCGACCTGCTGGTGGGGCCCGGCCCGCTGCGCTCGGCGACTGATCCTTTCGACGACCGATCCGAGGACTTCACCGACTTCGCCTCGCTGCTCGGCACCTGACACTGGCGGAGCCGCCGGCGCGGTGCCAGCCTGTGCAGGCAACCTTTCGCCCGGGTGCGGCGTCGAAGGGGCACGAGCCGCTCGGAGGTGTGACGTGGGCAGGTTGACAGCGACGATCGTCGTGCTCGGGGTCCTGGTCGCCGGATGTGGCAGTGGGGAGCACCCGTCGACCCACGCCACACAGGACCCCGCAGGCGTGCGCACGAGCGCTCAGAGCAGCCCGAGCCCGCCCGAGAGCGACGCGCCCACACCGACACCCGCGCCGGCGGGACGTGTGCGGATCCCGGCGTCCTTCCCGCTCGCTGCGGGTTGGGGCCGGGGTGGGGGCGACGGCCGGCCGCGCGTCCTGCGGCACCCGCTTGGTCTCGACGTACACGGTGTCGACGTCTACGTGCCCACCGGTGCGCTCGGCAGACGGACGATGCTCTTCGAGCTGCCCGAGTGGGTCCGCGGACGCGAGGTGGCGGTCTACGGGAGCCCGGCGGCGGCGCGGCACGTGATCGCCACCGTCGTACGGGATGCCCGGCAATCGCGACGCAGCCGCTCCGAGGACGGCTCCCGGCTACTGCGCAGGGTCCATCGTCTCCCCGACGGCACCGTCGAGGTGCTCAGCTGGCGGCGGCTCGAGGGTCATCCGGCGGTCGGCACGCAGACCGTGCTGCTGCACCGGTCGGGCCGGGCGTTGCTGACCAGCACCGGCTCTGCCGAAGGCCAGGGGGCGGCCGGGGCGGCCCATCTGGCGCGCGAGGATCTCGGCATGCTCAGACCGGCCTTGGCAGCCCTGCCGGGCCTGGGCTGAACCGTCGGCGGCACCGCCTAGGGTGACGGCGTGGCGTTCACGGTGCACCGGGCAGTTCGCGCCGACCTGCTGGCGGAGGGGTTGGCGCAGCTGCTGGGCGACCCGCTGCCCGACCCGTTCGCGCGCGAGCTGGTGATCGTCCCGGCCAGGGGCGTCGAGCGGTGGCTCAGCCAGCGACTCTCCCACTACCTCGGCACGTCCGGTCGCGACGACGGCGTCTGCGCGGCGGTCGACTTCCGCACCCCGCACAGCCTGGTCGCGGAGCTGACCGGCACCACCGATGCCGACCCGTGGACGCCCGACGCCCTGGTCTGGCCGCTGCTGCGCGTGATCGACGACGCCTCCGGGCAGGAGTGGGCGCAGGTGCTCGCCACGCACCTCGGTCACGGTCTGGCGGACGAGCGCGAGGCGGCGCTGCGGCGGGGTCGCCGGTTCACCGTCGCGCGGCGGCTGGCTGGCATCTTCGCGTCGTACGCCGTGCAGCGGCCGGCCCTGCTCGATGACTGGGAGTCGGGCCGCGACACCGACGGCTGCGGCGACCCGCTGCCCGAGGACCTGCGCTGGCAGGCCGAGCTGTGGCGCCGCACCGTCGCGACCGTCGGTGTGCCGACACCCTGCGCCCGGCACCGGGCTGCGGTGGCAGCGCTCCGCGAGGGCCGGGGACCCCTCGGGCTGCCGCCCCGGATCTCCCTTTTCGGGCACACCACGATGACCGCCACCGAGCTCGAGCTGCTCGCGGCGCTCGGCGAGCACCGCGACGTGCACCTGTGGCTGCCGCATCCCTCCCCTGGGCTCTGGGACGACCGGGAGCCGCGGCACCCGTTGCTGGCGACCCTCGGTCGCGACGTGCGTGAGCTGCAGCAGGGCCTCGACCGGGTCGGCGCGGTCGACGAGGACGGCGGCGCCGTCCCGCCCCTGCCCGACACGCTCCTCGGCCACCTGCAGTCGGCGATCGCGACGGACACCCGGCCGGTGCCGGTGCCGGTTCGCGCCGAGGACGACACCGTGCAGGTGCACGCGTGCCACGGCCCGTCCCGCCAGGTCGAAGTGCTGCGCGAGGTGGTGCTCGGGCTGCTCGCCGACCATCCCGACCTCGAGCTCCGCGACATCGTGGTGATGTGTCCCGACGTCGAGCGCTACGCACCGCTGGTGGGCGCCGCCTTCGGTCTGGGCGACGCGGTCGCCGGCAGCCACCCCGGGCAACAGTTGCGGGTGATGCTCGCGGACCGGTCGCCGGTGCAGACCAACCCGCTGCTGGGCGTGCTCGGCACCGTCCTCGACCTGGCCGACGGCCGGGTCAGCGCGAGCGCGGTGCTCGACCTGCTCGCGGCCGAGCCGGTGCGACGCCGGTTCGGGCTGACCGAGTCCGACCTCGAGACGGTGACCGGCTGGGTGGGGCGTGCCGGCATCCGCTGGGCCTACGACGAGGAGCACCGGGCCGAGCTGGGCCTGCCAGGCATCAAGCAGAACACCTGGCGCTTCGGGCTCGACCGGATCCTGGCCGGGGTCGCGCTCTCCGACGACTCCGACCTGTGGCTGGGGTCGACGCTGCCGCTCGATGACGTCGCGAGCACGTCGATCGGCCTGGCCGGCCGGCTTGCTGAAGCGCTCGACCGCCTGCAGGGCCTCACGGAGGCACTTCGAGGCGACCACGCCGTCAGCGACCTCGTGCTGCTGCTGGCCCAGGGCGTCGAGCAGCTCACCGCCGCGTCGCGCGGCGAGGAGTGGCAGCTGGCTCAGCTCCACCGCGAGCTCGCTGGGATCGCCGAGGCCGCCGAGGGGGCGGGCGACCGGCTGCACCTCTCCCTCGCCGATGTCCGGGCGCTGCTGCACCGCAAGCTGGCCGGCCGACCGACCCGGGCCAGCTTCCGCACCGGTGCGCTCACCGTCTGCACGCTGACGCCGATGCGGTCCGTGCCGCACCGGGTGGTGTGCCTGCTCGGGCTCGACGACGAGGTGTTCCCGCGGCGGCCCAGCCGCGACGGCGACGACCTGCTCGTCCGCAACCGCCGACCGGGCGAGCGCGACCCCCGCAGCCAGGACCGCCAACTGCTGCTGGACGCGGTGATGGCCGCGGGCAGCCACCTGGTGATCACCTACACCGGCTTCCACGAGGCCACCGGTCACGCCCGGCCGCCGGCGGTGCCCCTGCAAGAACTCCTCGACGTGCTGCGCACCACCGCGCCCGACCGAGAGCCGGTGACCTGTCACCGGTCCCAGTCCTTCCACCCCGACTACCTCCGGCCCGACGGCCTGGTCGAGCGCGGCGGCCGGCACGGCACCTTCTCCTTCGACCCCGGGGCCGCCGGCGCGGCGACCGCCGCGACCGGCGAGCGCGCCGCGGTGCCCTCCCTGGCCGACCTCGACCTCGGCACGGCTCCGGTGACGGACATCGACGTCGCCGACCTCGTCGACGCCGTGGTCAACCCGGTGCGCGCATTCCTGCGCCGCCGGCTGCGGCTCGAGCTGCCCTGGGAGGACGAGCAGGTCCGCGACGCGCTGCCCGTCGATCTGCGGGGCCTCGACGAATGGCAGGTCGGCGACCGGATGCTGCACGAGCTCCTCGCCGGTCGCACCCCGCAGGACGCCCTGCAGGCCGAGTGGCGCCGCGGTGCCCTGCCGCCGGGCCGCTACGGCTGGCGGATCGCCAAGCGGGTCTGCGACCAGGCCGGGCCGCTGGTGGAGGTGGCCGAGGCGTGCCGGCAGGGCATCGCGCCGTCTGCGGTGGACCTCGACGTCGACCTGGGCGACGGCCGCCGGCTGGTCGGCACGGTCCCCGGCCTGCACGGCGATCGCCTAGTCCGGGTCGGGTTCTCGCGCCTGCGTGCGAAGCAGCGGCTGGAGGCCTGGGTCGCACTGGTCGCGCTCGGCGTCGCCGGCCGATACGGCACGATCGCGGGCACGGTCGGCCGGGGCAGCGGTGGCGCGGAGCGCGCGACGTACCGCCTTCCCGACGACCCTGCCGCCGTGCTGCGCGACCTCGTCGCCCTGCACGACGCCGCCCTCACCGCGCCGCTGCCGCTGGCCCCCGACACGGCGCGGGTCTGGGTCCGCGGGCACCGCTCCGCGATGAAGCCCTGGCAGATCCGGCGCGACGCGGAGAAGGAGTGGCGACGGGAGTCCCGCAGCCGCGAGTTCCGCCGTACCTGGGGGCGGCCGCCGGCCTTCGACGAGGTCGCCGAGGACCCACGCTTCGACCGCTGGGCGCGGGTCCTCTGGGAGGCCGCGCTGGACAGGGAGAGCCGATGACGGGCACGGCGACGGGGACCGCGATGCCCACCTTCGACATCACCGCGCCGCTCCCCAGGGTCGGGGTGAGCGCGTTGGAGGCGAGCGCCGGCACCGGCAAGACCTGGGCGGTCGCGACCCTCGCGGCGCGGTACGTCGCCGAGGGCACCCGGCTCGACCAGCTGTTGGTGATCACCTTCAGCCGCGCCGCCACTCAGGAGCTGCGCGACCGGGTCCGGTTCCGGCTCACCGAAGCAGTCAAGGCCCTCGAGGACCCGTACGCCGCGACGGACCAGGTGCTCGTTGACGTGCTCACCCACGACGCCACAGGGGCGCCGCTCCCCGAGGAGGAGTGCGCAACGCGCCGGCACCGCCTCCAGTCCGCGGTGACCCAGTACGACGCCGCCACCATCCTCACCACTCACGGCTTCTGCGACCTGGTGCTGCGCTCGCTCGGCGTCGCCGGCCAGACCGACGTGACCGACCGGCTGGTGGAGGACGTCGACGACCTGGTCGAGGACGTGGTCGTCGACGAATACCTGCGCCGGTGGGCCGACAGTCCCGAGGAGCCGCCGGTGGAGGTCGGCGACGCGCGCGCGGCCGCCCGTGCCGCGGTCCACCACCTGCGTGGTCGCATCGAGCCCGACGCCAGCGTCGATCCCCGCGCCGGCGCGCTCGTCGCCTTCGCCCGCGCCGTCGTCGCGGAGGTGGACGCCCGGAAGCGATCGGGCGGGCTGCTGACCTTCGACGACCTGCTCACCCGGCTCGCCGACGCCGTCGAGGGCGACGACTCCCCGGCTGCGCAGCGGATGCGCGAGCGGTGGCCGGTGGTCCTGGTCGATGAGTTCCAGGACACCGACGACGTGCAGTGGCGGGTGCTCGAGGCCGCGTTCGCCCAGCACTCGCGCCTGGTCCTGATCGGCGACCCCAAGCAGGCCATCTACGCGTTCCGCGGCGGCGACACCCCCACCTACCTCCGGGCGGTCCGCGGCGCTACGAAGCAGACCCTCGCGGTGAACTGGCGCAGCGATCCCGCGGTGGTCGAGGCGCTGCAGGTGCTCACCCGGGGGGCTGCGCTGGGCGACGAGGGCATCGTCGTGCACCCGGTCTCGGCGCACCGCACCACCTCGCGACTGGCCGGCGTGACCGCCGGCGTCCGCCTCCGGCACCTCCACCGCGCCGGGCACCCGCTGAACGGCAACGGCACCCTCAAGGCGCCCGCCGCGCCGCAGCAGATCGCGCTCGACGTGGCCGACGACCTGGCGCGCCTGCTCAGCTCGGGCGCGACCTATGACGGTCGTCCGCTCCGGGCCGGCGACGTCGCGATCCTGCTGCCCTCCGTGAGGTACGACGGCAGCCGCATCCTCACCGCCCTGCGCGACAAGCGGATCCCGTTCGTGGTCAACACCGCCGAGACGGTGATGGGCGGTCCGGCGGCCCAGCACTGGACGACCCTGCTGCTCGCGCTCGAGCAGCCGCAGCGGCCCGGCCGGGTGCGTGCGGCGGCGCTGACGCCGTTCCTCGGCGTGACCCCGGAGGAGCTCGACGCCGGGGGCGACGACCTCGTCGACCACCTTGCCGAGCGGGTCCGCGGCTGGCTGGACCTCGTGCGGAGCCGGGGTGTCGCCGCCGTGGTGGCGGCGGCGCACGCCGCCGGGATGGCGCGCCGGGTGCTCACCCAGGCGGGCGGCGAGCGGCTGCTCACCGACCTCGACCACATCGGCGAGTTGCTCCACGAGGCCGCGGTCGACCGGCACCTCGGCGTGACCGGGCTGCTTCGGTGGCTTGACGAGGCGATCGAGGAGGGCGGACGCAGCGATGCCCGGCGTCGACGGCTCGACATCGACGCGGATGCCGTCCAGGTGCTGACCGTGCACGGAGCCAAGGGCCTGGAGTTCCCGGTCGTCTACCTGCCCCAGCTCTACGAGCGCAGGGTCAACGACCGCGAGACCATCCACGCCTACCACGACGGCGACGACCGCTGCCTCGACGTCGCGGGCACTCCCGCGGCCGCCCGCGCCGCCCGTCGAGAGACGGCGCAGGAGGACCTGCGGCTGGCCTACGTCGCCCTGACGCGGGCGACCTCGCTGGTCGTCGCGTGGTGGGCGCCGACCTGGAACGCGGGGAACGGCGGCCTGAGCCGGCTGCTGTTCGGCCGTGAGGACGGCCGGGCCGAGGTCTCCCAGCAGGTCGAGGTGCCCGCGGACGACGCGAATGCCGAGGTGGTGCTGCAACGCTGGGCCGATCGGGGCGCGTTCAGCCTGGAGCGGGCCCAGCCGACGGGGGAGCCGCCGTTGCGCCTGGCCCCGCCCCGCGAGCGGTTGGCGTGCCGCAGCTTCGAGCGCACCCTCGACACCGAGTGGCGGCGTACGTCGTACTCCGGGCTGATCCGGGCCGAGGAGCAGCTGATCACTGCGGCGAGCGAGCCGGAGGACGTCGGCACGGTGGACGAGGAGCTGCCCCCGATCGATGGGGCGGCCGTCCCGGTACTCCCGCAGCCGGCGGCCGAAGGGCCCGTCTCCCCGATGGCGGACATGCCGGCGGGGGCGACCTTCGGGTCGCTGGTGCACGCGGTCCTCGAGCACGCCGACCCGTCGGCCCCCGATCTGCTCGCCGAGCTTCGCGGCCACGTCGAGGAGCAGCGCCGCTGGTGGACGGTCGACGCGGCGAGCGAGGACGTGGCGGCCGCGCTGCTGCCGCTGCACGACACCCCGCTCGGCCCGCTCGCCGAGGACCTGACACTGCGCCGGATCGGTCGGGCAGACCGGTTGTGCGAGCTCGATTTCGAGTTCCCGATGGCCGGAGGCGACGCGGCAGGGCCCACGGACCTACCGCTGGCCGCCTTCGCCACGGCCCTGCGCCGACACCTTCCGGCCGGCGACCCGCTGCGCGGCTACGCCGACCGCCTCGAGGCACCCGGGCTGGGCGAGCAGCGGCTGCGCGGTTACCTCAGCGGCTCCATCGACGTGGTGCTCCGGGTCCCAGACGCGTCCGCGCCGGGGGGTGCCCGGTTCGTCGTGGTCGACTACAAGACCAACCAGCTCGGCGAGCCGGGACGCCCGTCGACGGCGTGGGACTATCGCGCCGAGGCGGTCGCGGCGGCGATGGTGCACTCGCACTATCCGTTGCAGGCGCTGCTCTACACCGTGGTGCTGCACCGCTACCTGCGCTGGCGTCTCGGGGCGGCGTACGAGCCCGAGCGGCATCTCGGTGGCGTGCTCTACCTCTACCTGCGCGGCATGTGCGGGCCTGCGACGCCGGCCGTGGACGGCGTCCCCTGCGGCGTGTTCTCCTGGCGTCCGCCGGTGGCGCTCGTGGAGGAGCTGTCCCAGCTGCTCGCCGGCGAGGAGGCGCCCCGATGACCACCGTCCGCGGTCCCGACCCCGACCTCTCCGCGCGCCAGGCGCTTCGCGCCACCGGACTGCTCGCCGAGTTCAACCGCAGCGGCGTGCTCGACAGCGCCGACGTCCATGTTGCGCGGCGACTCGGCGCCCTCGGCGGAGAGGCGGCCCCCGAGGTGCTGCTCGCCGTCGCCCTCGCGGTCCGGGCCGCGCGGTTGGGCTCGGTGTGCGTGGACCTCGCGGCGGTCGCCTCCCAGCCGATCGAGCTGGCCGACGGCGCCGCGGAGCCCGGTTGGCCCGAGCCGACGACCTGGGTGGAGGCGGCGCGTAGCAGTGGGTTGACCGATGCCGGGGTGCTCCGCCTCGAGGGCACGCTGCTCTACCTGGACCGCTACTGGCGCGAGGAGTGCGACGTCTGTGCCGACCTGCTCGCCCGCGTGGGCCGCCGGCCGCCCGACGTCGATGAGGCGGTCCTGGGGACCGCCCTCGACCGGCTGTTCGCCGAGGGCTGGGAGGAGCAGCGGTCCGCCGCCCGGCAGGCCGCCGGGCAGTGGCTGACCGTCCTGACCGGTGGGCCGGGCACCGGCAAGACCGCGTCGGTCGCGCGGATGCTCGCCGTGGTCGCCGAGCAGCACCGGCTGGCCACCGGCCAGGCCCCCCGGATCGCGCTGGCCGCCCCGACCGGCAAGGCGGCCGCCCGGCTGCAGGAGTCGGTGGCCCGGGAGGCCGCGACCATGCCCGGCGCCGACCGGAACGCCGTGACCGGCCTCGAGGCCAGCACGCTGCACCGGCTGTTGGGCTGGCGACCCGACAACACCACGCGCTTCCGGCACCACCGCGAGAACCACCTGCCGCACGACCTGGTCGTCGTCGACGAGGTCTCCATGGTGCCGCTCTCGTTGATGGCACGGCTCCTCGAGGCGCTGCGCCCCCAGGCCCGGCTGGTGCTCGTCGGCGACCCCGACCAGCTCGCGTCGGTCGAGGCGGGTGCTGTGCTCGCGGACGTGGTCGCAGGGTTCGCCGGACGCGCCGACTCTCCGGTGGTGCGGCTCACCGAGGTGCACCGCACGCGCGATGCCCCGACCAGCGTTCTCGCCGACCTGGCCCAGGCGCTGCGCGACGGCGACGCGGAGGCAGCCCTGCACCTGCTCGCCTCCGACGCCGGCTCGGCCCGGATGGTCGACCCCGAGGACGCCACCGCGATGGCGGTCGTCCAGGAGCAGGTCGCCCGGGCCGCCTACGACGTGACGGTCGCTGCCGAGCACGACGATCGCGCGGCCGCCCTAGCGGGGCTCGACGACCACCGGTTGCTGTGCGCGCACCGCGAGGGGCCCTACGGCGTCGGCGGCTGGAACCGGCTGGTCGAGCGGCTGGTCTCGGAGCGGACCGGCCTGACCCGCTACGCCGAGTGGTACGCCGGGCGACCGGTGCTGGTCACCGCGAACGACAGCGTGCTCGGGCTCTCCAACGGCGACCTGGGCGTCACCACGCGGCTTCCCGACGGCCGGCTCCGGGTGGTCTTCCGGGTCGACGGCGCGATCGTGCCGTACGCCACCACCCGGCTGTCCGCGGTCGAGACCGTGTATGCGATGACCGTGCACAAGAGTCAGGGCTCGGAGGCGCGGGCGGTGACCGTGGTGCTGCCGCCGGAGGACTCCCCGCTGCTGACCCGTGAGTTGCTCTACACCGCGGTGACCCGGGCGCGGGAGCAGGTCACCGTGGTCGGGAGCGCGGCCGCGTTCCGGGCCGCGGTCGAGCGGCCGGTGCAGCGGGCGTCCGGCCTGGCAGCCCGGCTCCGACAGGCGCCCGACGCCCGCGGCTAGCGTTCCGCGACCACCTGCTTGGCCTGGTCCTCCGGCATTGGCTCGTAGTGCGCGAAGGAGCGGGTGAAGGCGCCGGCACCGTGGGTCGCCGAGCGCAGGTCGATCGCGTAGCGGACCAGCTCCCGCTGCGGCACGTGGGCGCGCACCAGGGTGCGGTCCTCGCCGACCTTGTCATTGCCCAGGAGTCGACCTCGTCGGGCGGACAGGTCGCTCATCACCGCCCCGACCTGGTCGTCGGGGACGAGCACCGCGACCTCGTCGTACGGCTCGAGCAGTGACACGGTCGTGCCCTCCGCAGCGTCGCGGAGAGCCAGTGCGCCGGCTGACTGGAACGCCATGTCGGAGGAGTCCACGCTGTGCGCCTTGCCGTCGACCAGAGTGACGCGCAGGTCGACGAGCGGGAAGCCGGCGCGGACGCCACGCTCCATCTGGTGGCGGACCCCCTTCTCCACGCTCGGGACGAACTGCCGTGGCACCGCGCCGCCGACGACCTTGTTGACGAATTCGAAGCCGCCGCCCTGGGGGAGCGGCTCGACCTCGAGATCGCAGATCGCGTACTGACCGTGGCCGCCGGACTGCTTCACGTGCCGCCCGTGTCCCTTCGACGGGCCGGCCAGGCACTCCCGGAGCGGTACGACGACGTCGCACTGCTCGACGGCCACGCCGTACCGATGCTGCAGCCGATCCAGGGCCACCTCGGCGTGTGCCTCGCCGAGCACCCACAGCACCAGCTGACCGGTCTCGGCGCTGTGCTCCACACGCAGGCTGGGATCCTCGGCGGCGAGCCGGGAGAGCGCGGAGGAGAGCTTGTCCTCGTCGGAGCGGGTGGCCGCCTCGATAGCGATCGGCAGCAGCGGCTCGGGCATCGTCCACGGCTTGAGCACCAGGGGCCGCTCCGGGTCGGAGAGCGTGTCGCCGGTCTCGGCCCGGGAGAGCCTGCCCACGACCGCCACGTCGCCGGCCAGGACCCGGGCCGCCGGCACCTGCTGGGCGCCGAACGGGTGACCGAGCACGCCGATGCGCTCGTCCTCGTCGTGGTCGTCGTGCCCGGCGTCGGCACCGAAGAAGGACGAGAAGTGCCCGGACACGTGCACCGGCAGGTCGGCGTCCAGCGCGCCCGAGAACACCCGGACCAGGCTCACCCGGCCGACGTACGGATCGCTGGAGGTCTTCACCACCTCGGCGACGAGCGGGCCGGAGGGGTCGCACGCGAGCGGGTCCGCCGTGGCGCCGGCGGGGGTGAAGACCTCGGGGCAGGTGTGCTCGCCGGGCGCGGGGAAGGCGCGCACGCAGAGGTCCAGCAGCTCGGCCAGTCCGACGCCGGTGGTGGCGCACACCGGGACGACCGGGTGGAACGAGCCCCGAGCGACGGCCCTCTCCAGGTCGTCGACGAGGACTGCCTCGTCGATCTGCTCGCCGCCGAGATAGCGGTCCATCAGGGTCTCGTCCTCGGACTCCTCGATCACTCCCTCGATCAACTCGCCCCGCCGCGGGTCGCCCTCCACCCCGTCCCCGGTGATCAGGCCGGTCAACGATCCGTCCGCTGCGACGACGTACACCGGAAGCACCTTGTCGCCGAAGGAGGCTCGTGCCAGCGCCACCACGGCGTCGGGGTCGGCACGGGCGTGGTCGAGCTTGCTGACCACCACCGCCCGCGGCATCTGCACCTGGCCGCACTCCCGCCACAGCGCCATGGTGGCGTCGTCGACGGTGTCGTTGGCGCCGATCACGAAGAGGGCGCAGTCGGCGGCCCGCAGCCCGGCCCGCACCTCGCCCACGAAGTCGGCGTATCCGGGGGTGTCCAGCAGGTTGATCTTCACCTCGGCGTGCACCAGCGGCGCGACCGAGAGCGAGGTGGACCGGTGGTGGGTGTGTTCGCCCTCCTCGAAGTCGGACACGGTGGTGCCGTCCTCCACCGAGCCGGCCCGCGGGATGGCGCCGGCGGTGGCGAGTAGCGCCTCGACCAGCGTGGTCTTCCCGGACTGCGTCGGCCCGACCAGCACCACGTTGCGGATGCGGTCGGGCCGTTCGACGCCGAGGTCCTGCTCGGTCGCTCTGCGGGAGTGCTTGTCCGCCATGAACCCAAACAAACTCCTGTCCCGGCTCGCGCACAAGACCCGACGCGGGGGAGGGCCCGACAGGACGGCCCGGTGGCGTACGACGAGCGGGGCGAACTCCGCGTCCGCCGTCAGCGACCGTTGGCGCTGAAGTGCTGCAGGTCCTTCAGCGAGTGCCAGCTACCGCCCCAGCCCCAGCCGATCGAGGCGAAGGCGCGCACCACCGGCCCGCCGGGCAGGATCATCCCGGGACGGTGCCAGGAGCGGTCCAGGTAGGCCGAGGCGAGCTCGGGCAGGACCAGGTGGCCCTTGATGTAGGGGTTCTGGAACGGGTTCACGTCGACGGCGAGACCGTAGGCGTGCTCGGACCAGATGGTCGCCCCCCGCACCGGACGGCAGTTGAAGGCGCCGGTGTCGTTGCCGTCTCCGGTCGGGGGCGCGGTCTGCTCGGCCTTCGTGGTGATCTGCATCTGCTCGAGGGGGAACCTCAGGTCCCACAGCCGGTGGAAGACCCGCACCAGATCGGCGGCCGCCGTGCGGTTCACCAGCAGCTCCCCGGTGTGCCGCGAGCCGTCGAAGCCACGGAAGGTCAGCCGCACCCAGTCCAGGTCGGCAGCGGCTACCGGACAGGCGGGTCGCCAGGTGGAGCGGGCCAGCACCCGGGCGGGCGCGCGCTCGATCCGGGAGGCGAAGCCGTGGCCGGGCAGCATCGGTACCGTGTCCGGAAGCGTGAACCGACGGTCACGGAGCACCTTCGGGGTCGGCTCGATCCTGCCGAAGCCGCCGGGCTGGTGCGGCAGCACCCGGGTCCCGAGCCACGACGGCGGCACGGTCCCGGGTGCGGACCGCTGCCGGTGCGGGGTGCGCTCGGCCCGGTGAGTCCGGTGAGTCCGGTGAATCCGGTGAGTCCGGTGCGGAGCGCGCGAGGCTGAGACCTGTGCGGACGTCGACGGGTGTGGCTGCGTATCCCTGCCCTGGTGCGGAGCCGAGCCGCAGCCCGCGGTCACGAGCGCCACGCACAGCAGGCCGAGCACGAGAGGCAGGCGGAGCAGCCGTGGCATCAATATCCCTGGGGCTGGTCGAAGAAGTTGTCCGGGTCGTAGGCCCGCTTCACCGCGGCGAGTCGGGCGGCGTTCGCACCGAAGTACGCCGTCCGGTGGTGCCGGACCGCACGGTCGGCGTAGTTGACGTACGCATGGTCTCCCCAGTACGGCATCAGCGTCGACCGGAACCGTCGGACGTAGGCACTGGCGTCGTGTCCGCGCTGGCCGGAGTACGTCGCGGTGTACTGGACGGTCATCAGGGCCCGCCGGTGCACGAACGCGGTCTCCGTGGGGGACAGGTCGCGGACGTGGCCGCCGAGGGCGTCCATCGAGATCCCGGCCTCATGCAGCCCGGAGGACTGGGCCCGCTCGACCTCGCCGAGCAACTCCGCGATGCCTGCAGAGGGCAGCGCCTCGTAGCCGACGTGGGAGGTGGCCGCGAATGCCTCGCGGGTGAGCGAGCCACCCGGCCCGGTATGGCAACGCGAAGCCGGAATGGTCGCACAGCCTGCGTAGGTCATCATCGCCTCGTGGTAGCCACGCACGTGCGTGGTCCGGACCGACGGGGCCGGGGCGTGCGCGAGGAGCCCGGCGAGCTGGCGGTCGAGCGTTCCTGTGGGCCCGGTCCAGGTGCCCGAGAGCAGCAGCGTGGGACCGCCCGGATGAGCGCCCCCGCCGAGCGCCTTCAGGGTCGACCACAACCGCGGGTCCGCATCAGGGGCCCAGTCCTGCCAGGCCTCGATCACCCGAGCAGCGGCCGAGAACGGCCAGCCCAGGTAGAAGGTGGTCAGCGTCGGCGCCGCCGTGGTCGCGAACCGCAGTGAGGTGACCACGCCCAGGTGCCCGCCTCCGCCGCCGCGCAGCGCCCAGAACAGGTCGGGATGCCGGTCCGGGTCGACGACGCGCAACCTGCCGTCGGCGGTGACCACCTCCAGCGACCGCATCGCGTCACAGGTGAGTCCCATCGCCCGGGTCAGTACGCCGACGCCGCCGCCGAGGGCCAGCCCGCTGATCCCGACGGTCGCGCACGAGCCGCCGGCCAGGGCCCGTCCCCGGTTCCCGAGGACGTCGTACACCCGGGCCAGCGCGGCACCGGCGCCGATCGAGGCTGTCCCGGAGGGGTGCACGGCGACCCGGTCGAGGTCGCGGCAGTCCAGGACCAGTGCGCTGGGCATCCCGGTTCCGGGCGCGCCGCCCGCGGACCAGCCCGGATAGCTATGGCCGCCCGACCGCACCGCCACCGGTACGCCGTGGTCCCGCGCCCAGGTGACCGCAATCGCCACGTCAGAGGCGGAGGCGACGGTGAGGACGGCCAGCGGGTGGTTGTCGTCGTACCGGGGGTTCTCGGTGCGCCGGACCCTGTTGTAGCCAGCGTCGCCCGGACGCCTCAGGAGGCCCCGGACATGCCGGCGCAGATCGCCCCAGGGGACCGGACCGGTGCTCGACGGGGGCGACGAAGGGAGCCGCGGGGTGGACCCTGCCGCCGGAGCCGCCACGGTGGCGCCGGGGCCGCCGCTGCAGCCGGCCACCAGGCCGGCGGCGCCCGCAATCAGCAGGGCCCGACGACCGAGAGTCGATGGATTCGTGCGCACGTCCCCATGGTGCCTCGGACAGCGCACAGTCGGGGCCATGCAATCCCGGGATCAAGCAGTCTCATCGTGCGGGCTACCTGTCGGTAACTAGGATGTGCGCATGGAGCGCACCATCTACGACGCCGACCACGAGTCCTTCCGCGAGTCCGTCCGCGAGTTCCTCGCCCGCGAGGTCGAGCCCCACCTCGAGAAGTACGAGCAGAACCACGGGCTCGACCGCGAGTTCTGGCGCGCCGCCGGCGCGCAGGGGTTCCTCGGACTGGAGATCCCCGAGCAGTACGGCGGCCAGTTGGAGCCAGGGGCCGGCGACTACCGGTTCAATGCCGTGCTCACCGAGGAGCTCGCGCGAGTCAACATGGCGCTCGCCTCGTGCGTCGGCATCCACGCCGACATCGTCGCGCCGTACCTGGTGCACCTGACCACCGAGGAGCAGCGCGAGCGCTGGCTGCCCCCGTACGCCACCGGCGAGCTGCTGGGCGCGATCGGGATGACCGAGCCGAGCGTCGGCTCGGACCTGGCGAACCTGCGGACCACGGCCGTGCAGGACGGCGACAGCTGGGTGATCAACGGCTCGAAGACGTTCATCACCAACGGCTTCAGCGCGGACCTCGTCGTGGTGGCCGCCCGCACCTCGCCGGAGAAGAAGGCGAAGGGGATCTCGCTGTTCGGCGTCGAGACGGCGAACCCCGGCTTCGCGCTGGGTCGCAAGCTCGACAAGGTCGGCCAGGACGAGTCCGACACCGCCGAGATGTCCTTCACCGACCTGAGGGTGAGCAACGACGACCTGATCGGGCCGCTCGACACCGGGTTCGTCTCGATGATGCAGTTCCTGCCGCAGGAGCGGCTCAACTGCGCTGTCGCGAACCTGGCGCACGCCCGGCAGATCCTCGACGAGACGATCCAGTACGCCAAGGAGCGCGAGGCGTTCGGCCAGCCGATCGGCAGGTTCCAGAACACCCAGTTCCTGCTTGCCGAGCTGGTCACCAAGGCGGACGTCACCCAGGCCTTCATCGACCAGTGCGTGACCGCGCACGCTGCCGGCAGGCTCACCCCGGTGGACGCCGCGAAGGCCAAGTGGTGGAGCTCGCAGGTGCAGAACGAGATCCTTGACCATTGCGTGCAGGTCCACGGCGGCTACGGCTACATGAACGAGTACCGGGTCGCCCGCGCCTGGCGCGATGCCAGGGTGACGAAGATCTGGGCCGGCTCGAACGAGATCATGAAGATGCTGATCGGCCGCGACCTGGGCCTCTGATCGGAAACCGGGCACAGGGCGCGACCTGGGCCGGTACGGTCGTGAGGAGATCAGCCTCGGCAGCTCCCGGGATCTCGCCCCGTCACCTTGTCCCTGAGGAGCACCATGGCCCGGACCGTCCCAATCGTTCTCGCCCTCGCGCTGTCGGCGTTCGCCGGCTGCTCTGCATCGGTCGGCTCGGACTCGGTCTCCGGCAATGACCTGGCCAAGCAGGTGTCGAGTCAGCTCGCCAAAAAGGTCGGCCAGGTCCCGGACAAGGTCACCTGCCCGTCGTTGAAGGCGAAGGTGGGGGCGAAGGCCCGCTGCACCCTCACCGACGGCGCCCGCGAGTACGGCGTGTCGGTGACGGTCACCAAGGTGAACGGCTCCGATGTCAACTTCGACATCCAGGTGGACAACACCCCGAAGTCGTAACCCGCTCCATCCGGCACCTTCCGCGGACGGCAGACTGCAAGGGTGCGGATGTTCGTGGCAGTGGTTCCCCCGGAGGGGGCGGTCGAGGACCTCGACGGCTTCCTCGAGGTACGACGCGGAGCAGCCGACTTCCGGTGGACCTCGGCGGACCAGTGGCACCTGACCCTGGCCTTCATGGCCGACCTGGCCGAGCGCAAGCTGGACGACCTTGTCGCCCGGCTCGGCCGTGCGGCCGCGCGTCGGCACCCGATGGCCTGCCGGTTCGCCGGGGGCGGAGCGTTCCCGAATGCCGCGCGTGCGAAGGTGCTCTGGGCCGGCGTCGAGACCGATGACCCGGTCGAGCTGAGTCGGCTCGCCA
Organism: Nocardioides marmorisolisilvae; assembly: GCF_031656915.1. Lineage (NCBI taxonomy): Bacteria > Bacillati > Actinomycetota > Actinomycetes > Propionibacteriales > Nocardioidaceae > Nocardioides > Nocardioides terrisoli. The sequence continues at coordinate 3,013,665 of NZ_CP134227.1, forward strand.
CCGGGTGTCGTGCCGCCGCCTCGAAGGCGGGCGCCCCCGTCGACGGCCAACGCTTCCGCGGGCACCTGACCCTGGCCAGGATCGGGCACCCGGTCGAGGCGACCCGGTGGGTGCGGTTGCTGGACGGCTACCGCGGACCGGAGTGGACGATCGACCGGATCGCCCTCGTCGAGAGCCACCTCGGCGAAGGGCCGAGGCGTCGCCCGCGCCACGAGGTGCTCGAGACCTTCGACCTGGGGGCCACCGGATGAGGGTCCATCGGGTCGGGCTGTCGACGATGAAGGGCGCCCGGCACGAGGAGCGTGACGAGGTCGAGCTCGCCGCGAGCGGGCCGGTCGACGACCGGATCCTCTGCGTGGTCGACGTCGAGTCCCGCGCGGTGCTGCGCACGGTGGCCAACCCCATGCTGCTCCGGACCCGGGCGCACTGGAGCGATCCCGTCCTCCGTCTGGAGCTGCCCGGCGGCGAGGTGACCGGCGAGCTCGACCCGGGTGAGGTGCTGGACTTCGACTACTGGGGTCGCCGGCCGGCCCTGCGTCTGCAGAGCAGCGTCCACGCGGCCGCGCTCTCGGACCTCCTCGGCCTCCCGGTCCGGCTGGCGCGGGTCACCACCCCCGCCGACGTCGTGTACGGCGCACCGGTGACGATCGTGACCACCAGCGATCTGGCCGAGCTCGGGTCGCGGGCCGGCGTACCCGACCTGCTCGGGGAGTTCGCACGGTTCCGCGCCACCCTGACCCTCGACGACGGCAGCGATCCGCTCCCGACCGACGCCACCGGAGTCCGCGTGCAGGTCGGGACGGCGACGATCGAGCTGCTCCGACCGATCCCGCGCTGCGCCGTGATCGACCTGGATCCGTGGACCGGGCAACGCAATCGACACCTGCTGGAAACCTTGGCGGGATATCGTCGAGAGGCCGGTGAGATCTGGTTCGGACACTATGCCCGGGTCGTCTCGCCCGGCCGGTGCGCCGCCGGTGACCGCGTTCGACTTGTCGATCCGAGAGAGTGACGATGTCCTACCTGCTGCGTGTGCAGCTGCCCGACGTGCCCGGATCTCTCGGCCGCCTGGCGTCCGCCGTCGGCATGGCCGGCGGCAACATCGACGCCATCGAGATCGTCTCCCGCGACGGCGGGCTCGCCGTCGACGATGTCTTCCTGGCCGCCGACGGCGGGGTGATGCCGGACAGCATCGTGTCGGCCTGTCAGCAGATCGAGGGCGTGACGGTCCTGTGGATCTCGCGGTACGCCGCCGGCACGAACCTCTTCCTCGACCTGGAGGCGGTCGAGTCGATGACCGAGGACCCGGCCACCGCCGCGAACACGCTCGTCGACCTGGTCCCCGACGTGTTCCGTGTCGACTGGGGTCTGCGGATCCGGCGTACCGATGAGGGCATGGAAGTTCTGCACCGGACATCCGCCGCGCCCTCCGAGTTGCCCCAGGACATCGAGTGGCCCGAGGACAAGGTGCACCAGCTCAACCTCGGTGACCTGATCGTCGCGGGCGCGCGGATCGGCGGCGACGAGGCGATCGTGATCGCCCGACGTGGCGGCCCTGTCTTCTTGGAGTCCGAGCTCGCTCGCCTCAGGCACCTCGCCGCGCTGGCAGCCTCGATCAGTCGCTGAGCGCAGACTGCCTCGCCCCATCCTCGCTCAGCCCGAGCACCCGCCGACCTGCGCGACGTCGCCGTCGACCCGCCAGCGGCCATGGTCGCGGAAGTGCCAGGCCGAGCAGTAGTAGAAGCTCAGCAGCGACCCACGATGCAGGGTCACTGGTGACCAGCGGCCGTGGCCCACGGGCTCGAGGTAGCGGAACGCCGTACCGGTGAGGGCCTGGTCGTTGTCGCGATGCTTGAGGTAACGGTCCAGCCACGCCTGTGTGTAGTGGCTGGCGAGGTCCTGGCCGTACCGGCTCGCAGGCAGCACCAGCGGGATGTCGGTGTACTCCAGGTGCGTCGATGCACGGGGTACGACGAGCATCGTGTCCAGTCCACGGCTGGCCCACGCGTCATAGCCCGTGCGTCGCTCGCGCATCGGGTCCGGGCCTTGCGGTGAGGGACCCGGCACCAGCGACGAGCCGCCGCTGAGCTGCCAGGGCGTGACCGTGAAGCCGTACTCGGACTGCACCGCGAGCGCCGGGACCTTCGGTCGGTTGCCAGCCCCGTCGAGCGCGCCGGTCGAGTCCGGCCCGGTGAGCTTGTCCAGCGCGACGACGGCTTCGACGCGCTTGTCGATGCCCTGCACCTTCGACACCGCGGCGGCGCCGAGCGAGTGTCCGATGATCGCGATCCGGGTCGTGCGCCCCGCAGTGACCGTGCGCCGGTCGGGAGTGCGGTTCCAGGATCGCCAGTAGGGGTTGAACGCGTCGACCTTCGCGGCCGCGGCGCGCGGGTTCGGATAGTGACGGCGCGGGTCTGAGGTGAAGAAGCTGAGCGCGTCCCGGGTGCCGACCACGAAGTTGGCGAGCTGCTGGAAGGGCACGCCGGGGCACGGGGTCATCTCACCGGCGAGCGGCTTGGAGAGGACGTTGCAGAACGGCAGGGCGGAGCCCGAGGTGTGCGGCAGCGTCTCGCTGGTGCCCTGACCCTGGACGTCGTAGGTGAGGACGACGTAGCCACGCTCGGCCAGGTCCTCCGCGAGCCAGCGATACATCCCCTCGCTTCCCTGCACGGACCCCTCGGTGATGACCACGCCCGGGAACGGGCCACGCAGCCGACGGTGGCTGTAGGGGTCGCGGGCGTGCGGCATCGGACGGTAGACGGTGCCATGCAGCAGCGCGCCGTACCTGTCGGTGAAGGCCACCTTCTGCATCTGCCCGCGGGTCCCCGCCCAGCCCGCGCGCAGCGGGTTGCCGACGTTCCAGCCCGGCACCAGGGCCCCGGTGGTGAGCTCGGGGTGCGTGGGCGTCGCGGCCTGCGCGAGCAGCTGTGCGGTGCTCGTCGCGTTGCCCTGCGCGATCAGAGCCGGCAGGTACGCCGGGTTGCGCAGCTGACCGCCCGGTCCGGTGATCCGGCCATAGGCCGCGGCGATGTTCTGCAGGTCACGCAACTCATACGCCGCAGAGCCCGGCTCTGGCTTGGCGACGGCGTGGGCCGGCGCAGCGGTCAGCAGCAGACCGGCGATCGCAAGCCCGACTGCGGCTGTCCGTGGGTGCACTCAATCCCAACGACCGTCCACCCGAGGGAGTGACGCCGGCGCTCAGTTGCCGGATTCACCCTTCACCAAGACTCCGAGGACCTATCGTGGCTCGTGGCCCCGACGTAGTCCGGGCACACGAGTCGAGCACGTGTTTCGGAGCAGCCGATGAGCTCACCAGCCGAGCGCCTGTGCACGGCCGCCGAGGCCGCGATGGCGGCTGGTGAGGTTCGTCAGGCGGAGGCGCTGGTGACGGACGCGCTCACTGAGGTGTCCAACCTCGAGGACCGCGTGCGTGCCCGCTGCACGCAGGCACGCCTCGCTCTGCTCGCCGGGCGAGAGACCACCGACCTGATCGCGCTACTGCGCCGCGAGGCAGGTGAGGTGATCGACACCGATCCGACGGCGGCGCGAACGCTGCTGGTCCAGGCGGTGCTGTTGATGCTCTACGCGTGGCGGCCCGACACCGTGCCGGTCGCCGAGCAGGCGTTCGCCCTGGTGGAGCCCGCCGACGAAGCCATGCACGCCCGGGTCGAGACGATGCTTGGCCTGGCGCTCGTCGTGGCCGGGGACCCGGACCGGGCCCTGGGGCACCTCTCCCGGAGCACCGAGCTGCTGCGCATCGGCGGCCCGCCCCAGGAGATGCTGCAGACCCTGGAGCACGTCGTCGTCGCGCTGGCCGGCATCGAGAGGTACGCCGACGCGATGACCCTGTGTCGGCGCTACGTGCGGGTGGTACGCCGTACTGCCGCCGACGGCCTGCTGCCGACGGTGCTGTGCCTGACCGCCAACACCGCGTTCTTCCTCGCCGAGCTCGACGAGATGGAGGTCGCCGCCTCCGAGGCGCTCAACCTCGCGCGCAGCCGTGGGCTGGCCTCCGGCGAGGCCTTCGCACGCGTCTGCCTGGCGCTGGTGCTGGCGTTGCGGGGCGCCCGCGTCGAGGCAGAGGAGCATGCCCGGGCCGCAGCGGCGGTGCTCGACGAGGTGGGGTTGGCGGTGCTGGTGCCCACGACCTGGTCGGCCCGCGGGCTGGCCGCGCTCGGCCTCGCGGACTGGGACGCGGCCGTCGCGGCCTACGACGAGCTGGCGCGCCTGTTCGCGGAGGTGCCGACGCCGCGCGGTCTGCTGCACTGGCACGCGGATCGCCTCGAGGCGCTGTGGCGCTCGGGCGCGCACGAACGCGCCCGCGAGGCGCTGCGCGTCGCCGAGGACGGCGTGGAGCTGCAGGGACCGTGGGAGCAGGCGGTGGTCACGCGCGCTGCTGCCCTCGTCGACGACACCCCGCACGCCGAGGTGCTCTTCGGCCGCGCGCTGACCCTGCACGAAGACGCTGCCTCGCCCTTCGAGCGGGCCCGCACCCAGCTCTGCTTCGGTGAGTGGCTGCTCGACGCGGGCCGCACCGAGGAGGCCACCGCGCAGCTCGGGGCGGCCCGGGCGGTCTTCGCCGAGCTGGACACGCGAGGGTGGCGGGACCGAGCCGCCGCGCTGCTCGAGCGCGCCTGCTCACCGAAGGTGGCCGACGGTGCACGACTGCGGGTGGTCCAGGACTCGGGTCCGGTGCGCGTTCAGGCCTTCGGGCCGATCACGTTGGTGCGCGACGACCTCCGCGAACGGGTGCCGATGGGCGGGCCGGGTGGGCTGCTGCGCTATCTGGTCGCCGTCGGTGGATCGGCCCACGTCGACAAGGTGATCGACGACCTGTGGCCCGACGCCGAGCTGAGCCGCGGCGGGGAGCGGCTGCGCACGCTGCTGGCCAGGGCCCGTCGCAGGTTCGGGCCGATCGTCGTCCGCGACGGCGCCACGATCCGCTGGGCGTCCGGCGTCAGCGTCGACATCGACGAGTTCGGCGAGCTCGCCCGGCTCGCCCTGTCCAAGGACGATGCCGCCATCGACCATGCCCGGGCGGCCATGGAGCTGGTGCGCGGCGACGTGCTGCCGCTCGAGCGGTACGCCGACTGGGCGGTCGTCGCCCGGGAGCGTCACCGCCAGCAGCGGCTGGCGCTGCTGGACCTGCTCGCCGCCGACCACCTGCGTCACGGGCGGCTCAGCGCTGCCGCCGATCACCTGCGCCGGGCCATCGACGACGAACCCCTGGACGAGTCGCGCCGTGCGCGGCTCGCGGAGATCCTCATTCGAGGCGGCGACCGGGTGGGTGCGCTGGCCGTTCTGTCCGACGCCGAGCGCGCGGCCGACGAGCTCGGCGTCCCGGTGTCGCCGGTCGTGCGTGATCTTCGTCGGCGGGTGGCGGAGGGCGGCGAGCCGGCGTGACACGGTCCTGTTGCGCCCGTGTCACGGGTCGGGCCTAGCGTCCCGGCCGTGCTGGTCTCCTACGTTCTCCGCCTGGTCGCCTCCGAGGCTGCCCAGGGGAGGCTCGTGGGCGAGGTCGAGGACGTGCAGAGCGGTGAGATCCGGGTGATCCGCGGTGCAGGCGAGCTCGCGGCGGTGGTCCGTGCGAGTCAGCGCGCTGGTGTTGGCATCACATTCCCGGAGGCATCGCCATGGCGCGACCGACCCGATCCCACGTCCGACTGATCACTGCGGGCTTCCTCAGCGCGGCCATGGCCGCGGCGCTCGTCGCATGCTGGTCGGGGACGCCGGCCGACGCCCAGGCGGCACCTCTCGGCGCCGACCCAGCGCCGTTCACGAGCATCACGGTGCACACCTCGCCGAGCTATGGCGGCGCCGACGCGACGTACACGATCGGCTTCACCACGCCCTCGGACGGTGTGCTGGGTGGCTTCTCCATGCACGCACCGGACGGCACCACCCTGCCCTCGGACGCCAGCGACTACACCATCACCGACGGCACCACCTCCTACGCCGTGGAGCAGGCGGCTGTGGGCAGCTCGGGAAGCACCGAGAACATCCTCGTGCAGACCGGTCACTACCTGCCCGCCTCGACGACCCTGACGATGACGATCGACCACGTCACCAACCCGGCCGGATGCGACTGCGTGCTCTACCTCAATGCGGACAACGGCAGTGGCGACGTCGCGAGCCCGCACTACACGATCCTCGGCGGCTATCCCGCGGCCGTTCTCAGCGACCACCCGGCTCGCTACTACCGGCTCGGCGAGGCCGCCGGTGCCACGATCGCCAAGGACCTTTCCGACAGCGACACCGACGGGACGTACCAACCCGCAGCGACTCTGGGCACGACCGGGGCGCTGCCCACCGACGACGACACCGCCGCGGCCACGGATGGCACGGGTCCGGTGACCACGGCCTCCGACACCGGTCTGCCTTCAGGGAAGAGTGCGCGCACCGTGGAGGGCTGGATTCGGATGCCCGATGGCGGCACCGGCAATGCGGTGCTGGTCGACTACGGAACCTCGAGTGGGGCCGGCCAGTCGGTCGAGATC